>JBDTVS010000090.1:0-186424 GCA_040007095.1 Acidobacteriota bacterium | reverse complement strand
CGCGTGCCGGCCGCGGTTACTGTCGAGGAGCATTGAACTGCTACTCGCGGAAGAACCCATGCCCCGGCCAGTCATGCTAGATATGGCATACTAACGACAGGTGCCCGAGTGGAACCTTAAGCCACTCGTGTGGATGGGCAATGCGCTTGGGCCCGGGCATGTTGGAGGTCGTCTCGGATCATCGCGGCGACACGGTCCGGGCGGTCTACATCGTGCGCTTGTCCGACCGTCGCTACGTGTCGCACGCGTTTCAGAAGAAGTCGCACGCGTGGGATCGCGACGCCGCAGGCCGAAGTCGACCTGATCCAGCCGCGTCTGAAGTTGGCATAGGACGTCAGCGAAGGATTGGAATAAAACGATGGCGAAAAAGGCATACGTCGTTGGCAGCGGCAACGTCTTGGGTGACCTGGGACACCCGAGGCTGGCGGAAGCACTGGCCAAGGCCGAGCTGGCCCTGAAGATTGGGACGATCATCGAGCGGCGCGGTCTGACGCAGTCTGCCGCCGCCACGTTGCTCGAAGTTGACCAGCCGAAAGTCTCGGCGCTGACTCGAGGCCGCCTTGCTGGGTTCTCGCTCGATCGGCTGGTTCGGTTTCTCGTGCTGCTGGGGAACGACGTCGAGATCGTCGTGACGCCTCGGGCCCGAACCGCTGGTCGAGCGCGCGTGATGGTCGCCTGCGGAACGCGAGGCGCGCGTTCGCGTGCTCAACAGTGATGCCAATCCCACTTTCTCCGCCATTCCAGAACGGTCCGCACGGTAGAAGCGCTCGAACACCCGCTCCCGCTCGCCGGGGGGAATGGTCGCCCCCGAGTTCGTCACGCTGGTCACGACCTGGTCAGTGACCCACTCACCGGTGCCGGGCCGTACTCGCGCGGCGACAGTCACCGTGCCCTCGTCATGGTTGTACTGAATGCCGTTGCGGACCAGGTTGTCGAACACGCGTTCGAGAAGACCCGCGTCGCCGTAAACGACGACGTCCGGATCGGCATCGATCTCGATGGTGACCCGGCTCGCCGCCGCTGCGTCCGCGTTGCGGGCCGCCACCCGCTTGATAAGGTTGGCCACCCGTACCTCGCCGACGACGGGAGCGTGGTGCTCCTGGGCCCTGACGAGCAGCATCAGATCCTCGGTCAGCCCGCTCATGACCCGGAGCCGCTCGTGGAGCAGGGCGAGCACCTCGCGATACTCCGCAGCCGGGCGCTCTCGTTTCAGCGTGACGTCGATCTCGCCAAACATGGCAGTCAGGGGCCCGCGCAGTTCGTGGGACGCGTCGGCAGCGAAGCGCCGATTCGCTTCGAGCGCGCCGTGAAGCCGATCCAGCATCCGGTTCAGCAGCCCCGTCATCTGCCCGATCTCGTCGTCCAACTTCGGCGGATCGAGGCGGGTGCCGAACTGCCCATCGGCAATCGACGTAGCGCACGGGGTGATCCGCCGGATCGGCGCGAGCGCGCGTGAAGCCAGCGAGAATCCGACCACCGCGGTCAGGCCAAGAGCGCCGACCCACACGCCGAGAAGAAGGCTCGCCAGTTGACTCAAGGTGCCGACGAGCTTGTCTGTGAAGAGGCCTACGGCGACGACGTAGCGCTCGTGGCCTGCGGTCACGAGCCCGATTATCCGGCCTGGCCGGCCGTTGACGCGGATGTCCACATGCGGCGCGGCGTCCGAGAGGGCTTCGGTCAGGCTCGCGCCCGCGACGAGCGACGCTGACGCGCCCAGTTGGGGAGACTGCATCAACACCCGTCCGTCCGCGCGGACGAGCTGCACGAACTTGTCGGCGTACTCCCCGGCGCTGGCCGCGTCGATGGCGAACTCGTGTAGGTGCACGCCTTGCCCCGGCTCGTCCACGGCCGACGCGAGCTCGGTGCCGCCGAGCGTGCGCAGCTGCGCGTCCAGGTCCCGACCGCAGGAACGCGCTCGCCCCGAAGTACACGGTAAGGTCCGCCCGGGCCAGCACCAGGACGAAGGCGAGCAGCCAGTGGATGGTCAGCCGCGACCTGAAGGAGAGCGTCATGCGGCGTCTCCACCGGGCCGGCGCGTCTTCAACATATAGCCCATGCCGCGGACGGTGTGGATGAGCGGCTCCGCGATGCCGGCGGCCCGCAGCTTCCGGCGGAGGTAGCCGACGTAGACGTCTGCGACGTTCGAGAACGGATCGGAGTCGCCACCCCACACGTGCTCGGCGAGCTGGTCGCGCGAGACGATGGCTTCTGCGTGCCGCAGGAGGTACTCCAGCAGCCGATACTCGGTGGCACTCAGCGGCTGACCTGCGGCGTTCACCAGATGGGTCGCGGTGTCCATCACCAGGGGACCGTAGGAAAGCGACGTGTCGAGCTGGCGCGTGCGCCCCCGCCTCATGAGCGCACGGAGTCGCGCGAGCAGCTCGTCAAACGCGAACGGCTTGACGAGATAGTCGTCCGCGCCGGCGTTCAGGCCCTGTACGCGATCGGGCACGGCGTCGCGGGCGGTCAGCATCAGCACGGGCGTATCCACGCCGTCGCCCCGCAGGCGCCGGCAGAGGGTGAAGCCGTCGATTCAGGGGAGTAGGATGTCCAGCACGATCGCGTCGTAGGAGCCGTCGCTCGCCATGCGCTCCGCGGTCGGGCCAGACGGTGAACACGACGTGCTCGCGCAGGCGGTGATTGACGCCTCCGGCACCATGGAGACGCCCGGTGCGCTCGGCGCGTCCGGTCTTCCCGCCCTCGGCGGGCATTCGGCGGCTGAACACATCTTCTACGGCATTCCCGATGTGCTCGGCACGTTGCGGCAAAGGTACGTGGGTCGTCGCGTGCTGGTCGTGGGGAGCGGACACTCCGCTTTGAACGCGTTGCTCGATCTTGCCCGGCTCGTCGACACCGATGCGAACACGATGATTATGTGGGCGATTCGGCGTCCCACTCTGGGCCAATTGCCTGGCGGCGCGCGCAGCGATCAACTCGAGGAGCGTGGACAGCTCGGGTCGCGCGTCCAGCGCCTCCTGGACGAGGGCCGAATCGAGCTGATGACCAGCTTCCGTCTGGACCGGCTGTCAACGACAGCCGCCGGGATCGTGGCCAGCAGCGGTGCCAAATCCATCGGTCCGGTCGACGAGGTCATCGAGGCCACGGGGTTCAGGCCCGACTGGTCGATCCTGTCGGAGGTGCGGATGGATCTCGATCCGGCGGTCCAGAGTCCCAGAGCGCTGGCGCCCTTGATCGACCCGAACCTTCACAGCTGTGGCACCGTTCGGCCGCACGGCGCGGAAGAGCTGAAGCAGCCGGACGGCAACCTCTTCGTGATCGGCATGAAGAGCTACGGACGTGCGCCGACATTCTTGATGCTGACGGGATACGAGCAGGCGCGCTCGGTGGTCGCCGCCATTGCCGGCGATTGGAATGCGGCTCGTCGCGTGGAGCTGGTGCTGCCGCGAATCCGATCAAGCTGACCACGCCAGCGAGCGCGACCAGTGGCGACCATCCATCTCGAAGCCATCGCCAGAACGCGAAGCAACCAGCGATTTCGAGCGTGGCGGCAACGGCGAACGCGAGTAGGTTGGCGATCATGTGAAAAGGCCTTCAGCATATCGACAGTACCGGAAGGCCCGCTGAGGGTCAGCCAAATCGGGCCGAACAACTCCGCGCGTCGCTGCGCATAGCGGGACGCGGCCTCGTCGGCAAATGTTGACGCTGTCGAGCGGGCGCTGCGTCGGGATTGATCCACTCTCGTGAAACACTCCTGCCATCGGCACCTGGAACAAGACGACGACATTCACCCATATCTTGCTGCCGCCGCTTCCAACGATTCGGAATTCGCCACCGAGGCGATCGCCGTGACCGCGTCGAAGCTCCTGAAGCCGGTGACCGGTAGAGTCAAGACCAGCGTCTGCGTCAGCGGTGTGGGCACCAGGACGATAGCCCGTGAAGGCCAACGGCCAGCTCGTGGAATCATGTGAAAGCTGCCATAAGGCGTTCAAGCCCGAGCTGCCCAGCGAAGGGATCGTTCATGATCCGCCTCACGGGCGATAATTCAATGTGGCTGACGTCGCAGCGGGCGACTTACAAGGTGACCGGCTCTGGGGCTTAGCGGCCGTGGAGGCGAGGACAGCGGCATTTCACATCAGGATGTGGACAACAGTCCGGGCACCCGCTTTTGCGTGCCGTAATAAACAAACGCCGGCAGGAACAGTACACCGGCCAGCGCAAATAACAGGCTACCCATCACACGCCGATCGGTGCGGATGATGTCCAGATAGTTCAGTACCACAGAGATCGCATAGAACACGGGCTTGAAGACGAAATCTTTGTACTTCCCATCGGTCAGGTAGATACTGTCGTACCTCAGCAATTTCCCCAGCCGGTCCGGCAGACTCAGGGCGAAACGATCCGTCACCCAGTATCTGTCGTCATAGGAAGGAATCAGGTTGGCGGCCACAAAGGTCAGCCGCAAGACCGGCACATCCGCCTGATAGCCATACACCAGGCTGCCAGTGGTGAGCACCAGATCGCCGGGCGCCGCGGCCATCGATCGGCGCTGCTCCTGAAACTGCCTGGACCCTGCCAGCAGCTGTGCAGACAGAGTTTTGTTGCCAGGAAAATACGCCAACCATCGCTCAGCCTGCTGCAAGGGAATGTGCACAGAGATCATACTGTCGGCATTGTTGAACAGCTTTGAGGCGCTCCCCTGGACGAAGGTCGGGTCGTCACAACCTGGCTCTCTGGCGTCATTCGACAGGTTCACGCTGTGTAGCTGAAACGCGCGCCTACCAAATGCCGCCTGCAGCGCCGGCAGGCAGAAATCCACCAGGTTGAACACCCGGCTGGCATCATCAATAAAGGCCTGGGGCTGTTGCTGCAGCGCCTCGATCCAGGCGGCCGGCAACGCGCCAGATAGATGCCCATACTGCTGAAACTTCAACTGCCCCTGCAGACCCGCCGCGGAATAGCCCGGCTTCTGTTTGTCAGCTGTGTAGGCCGCCTGCAGATCGGCCGGTACCCGCGCGCACTGCGACGCCACGCGGAAGGGCACATCGATCCGATAGCTATCACAGGGCACCATGCCGCTGTTGCCGGTCAGATAGAAATGCTGGCGCGCAAAAATCATGGTGATCATGTGCCGACGCTGATGACTCTGATTCTTGCCACCGGCATGCAGACAGTTATCCAGCTTGATGACGACATCACCACGCTGCAGGTGTGCCGGCGATTTCGGCAGGTGATCGCGTACCCACTTGGCGTCAGCGATCGCATTGCTCCTCTGATAAAAAATGGCCGGCCACATTTCGGTGGCGCCATGCTCGATCTCGGTATCCAGCATGGGAATGTGCAGGAACGCCACATTCGCCTGGCCGCTGACATAGGTCTGGCTATTGTAAGGGTTCACCGAATCCACATGCATCGCCTGGCTGGAAGAACCGGGCAGGGCACTGTGAGAGTTGAAATTGAACAGCACATAATTCTCGCCCAGCAGTTGCGTCAGGACCTGATGGACCAGGACATTGTCGAGAATGGCGCGGTAGTCTTCGCTGATCGGCAACTTACAGGTGAAACGCTTATAGTCCCTTGATTGCACCTTGTGCTGTCTGAGCTTGTCCACAAAGTAGTCGTCAAAGGTGTGGGCGATCCGGTCGATATCGGCCGCGTCATACACCTGCTTGATCAAGGTATAACCGAGAGCGTTGGCCTGCTCGGCATGATAAGACGCGGAAAAGTCTGGTGCTATGTTCATCGTTGCATCCTGGCGGCGCACAGAGAGTGTCAAGAGGGATCGCGGCGCAGAGACGAGGTTGCCTGAGGCAGCCCTGCTTCGGAGGAGAATTGTCTCTTGCTCCGTCGCTTGACTCAAGACGACACCATGAAGTCTCCTCGACCCTCTCGTACCCCAGCCGGTTGTGAAGCGGTCGAATCGCGTACTCCCGATACGATCGGAGCACCACGATCGGAGCACCGCGTTGACACCATGGGGGCCGGTCCGTACAATCCCGCCAATCCATGTCCTGGCCGAGCGATTCTACTGCTGCTGCCGCCGATCATCCCTGTTCAGCCAATCCTCCGCGGCAATTCCAGGTGCCGTCGAGAGGAATCGACGAAATTCAAGATATTTTCGCCGGCGGTCAAATAGCCAAGCTGCGGATTCCGCCAGGGAACGACGACATCATCAATTGGAGTCTCGACGACTGGGAGCGACGCTACGGCAGCACCACGATCCAGGTCCACCGTCTGCACCCCAAAATCTGGCAGACGCGAACCCTGCCCGAAAACGCCGCCGAGATATTTCAGAATGCGCCGGTTTCGCTCACAGACCTCATAACACGACTGCGCGAGTTCTCGACGACAGGTACGGTTCTCATCCCCCCCTGGTGGGACGACACTCCGGCGATTTCCGTGCTGGAGCGGATGGAACTCTACGGCGCCGTCAACACGAAGAGGCTGCCGAAATTCGAGTTTCGCATGCCGTGGGGAGAGGCATGGGCGGAGGTGTTCAACTTCGTGTGGTTTGGGGCGTCGTCGGGTGGGCTCCACTACGACGGCTTCGATAATACCTTGTTCCAGATCAAGGGAACCAAGGTCGTGCTTCTTTTCGATGTTCGGTTGACCGACGTCGTGGATGGCCGACACTATCCCCGGTCGTTCGATTCCTTGCGTCCACTCAGCCAAGACGCCGTCAAGCACAATCGCTATCTCGAACACCTTCCGTACCACATTGTCGAACTTGGACCAGGCGACGGAATCACCATCCCCGCGCGCGCCTACCATGCACCCTTCGCGACCTCATTCGACTCTATCAGCGTGAATGGTCTGTTGGTACCGAGGTTGTCGGGAAGGCCGGCGCCGTTCGACGTGCGTGCGCGTTCCCGATCGCTCTCTTTTGACCTGAAGGCGAGCCGAAAGATCTTTGCGTTGACGGGAAAGACGCTGCGACGCGCCGGGCCCTACGAGTTCGTTTGAGGTGCTGTGGGTCGGTGACCCTCGAAACTGGCGATGTCCTGGTCTTGCGTCGATGAAGCATATCAGTGCATGAGGATGCCGCCGTCAGCGATCAGCGTGGCGCCGTGCACGAACTCGGCGTTGGGCGAGATCAGCCAGGCCGCCGCTTCGGCAATCTGTTCGGCTGTGCCCACCTTGCCAACCGCCGCCACGACCTGCGCGCGCCGCGCCGGGTCGCTCATGGCCGACCCGACGAACGGCGTGTCGATGAAGCCTGGGGCGACGGCGTTCACGGCGATGCCCTTGTCGCCAAGCGCTCGCGCGCAGCTCTTCATCATCGTCAGCACGGCACCCTTGCTGGTCGCGTAGGCTCCGGTGGCCACGTAGCCGCCGCCCGTGTAGCTTGAGATACTGGCCACCATGCAGATGCGGCCGCCCGGCTGCATCAGTTTCGCGCCTTCGCGCACGCTGAGGAACGAGCCGATCACGTTGATGTCGAACAAGCGCCGGAACTGCTCCACGGTGGTGTCGAGGAACGGCGTCGTCTCGATCACACCGGCAGCGGTGATCAGCGCGTCGAGTCCGCCGAACGCGTCGCGCACCGTGGCGAAGGCCGTGGCTGTCGACGCCTCGTCTGCGACGTCGATCGAGATAGCAAGGGCGTCGTCGCCCGCGGTCGTCCTGGCGCCCTCGATGTTGCGATCCAGGCAGGCCACCCGCCAGCCGTCCGCCATCAGCTTGCGCGCGGCCGCGGCACCGATGCCGCTCGCGGCTCCGGTGACCGCGACCCGCCGCCCTCGAACCGTCTGTGTCATGTGTTGTCCTGCTCCTTGTGATCCGGGACTAGCCATGGCCCGCGATGGGATGCGGCAGGTAGGCGGCTTCCAGGGCCGCGACGTCCGCCGGGGACAATTTGACGTCAAGGGCGCTGACCGCCGTCTCGAGGTGCGCGATCTTCGTCGCGCCGACAATGGGAGAGGTCACCGGATCCTTGTCCAGCAGCCATGCGAGGGCAATGTGCGCGTGTGAGAGCGCCCGCGCCTTCGCCAAGGCGTCCACCGCGGACAGCACTCGCTGATCCGCCTCGGCCATCGATGCATAGAGCGCGCTGCTGAATCGGTCCGTCTCCGATCGCTTCGTCGCCTTCTCGTCGGGCGCGCGCGCCAGGCGGCCGCGCGCCAGAGGACTCCACGGGATCAACCCGACGCCCTGGTCGCGACAGAGAGGGATCATGTCGCGCTCTTCCTCGCGATAGAGCAGGTTATAGTGATTCTGCATCGAGACGAAGCGCGTCCAGCCGCGCGTCGCGGCCAGATGTTGAGCTTTGGCGAACTGCCAGGCGTGCATCGACGATGCGCCAATGTACCGCGCCTTGCCCATCCGAACGACATCGTGAAGGGCCTCCATGGTCTCTTCGATGGGCGTGTTCGGGTCCCAGCGATGAATCTGATAGAGGTCGACGTAGTCGGTGCCGAGCCGCTTCAGGCTCGCGTCGATTTCGTGGAGAATCGCTGTGCGGGACAGACCGCTGCCATTGGGACCAGCGCGCATGGCGCCCCACACCTTCGTGGCGATGACGACGTCTTCGCGACGGGCGAACTCGCGCAGGGCACGACCGGTGATCTCTTCGCTGGCCCCGACCGAGTAGACATTGGCCGTATCGAAGAAATTGATGCCCAGTTCAAGCGCCCGCTTGAAAAACGGTCGCGATTCGTCCTCGCGGAGCGCCCACTCCCAGCGCAGCGTCGAGCCGGGCACGACGACGTCTGGATTGCCATAGCTCATGCACCCGAGACAGATGCGAGACACCGAAAGGCCGGTGTGACCGAGTCGTCGAAATTCCATGATGATGAAGTCCGAAAGAAGGCCGGCCGGACGGTTTGATGTTTCGCCGACAGCCGGAAAAGGTGAGGGGAGTTCAGAACCCTCGGCCGTGGGCGAAGCCGCATCCGGCGACGTACGCGATCACGTAGACGATCAGCAAAAACACGAGAACCGAAAAACAGCCGATACGGTTCATTGACAGCCTCCATTCCTAGCCGACGCCTCATTATTGCTTAATTCGCCGGCATGACCGGAGTATGCGGGGCGGAGGAGACCTGGCCGCACGCTGTTCGTCGGTCAGCGTCAGATCTTTGGAGCAGGATGTTCGAAGTGCTCGTGGACTGCCACGGACTTCTCGTCAGCTGAAGTCGGAACATGGTTCGTTGCGAGTCGCTCGTCACAATGGATCGCGACTCAGCGACCCGATCCGCTCGTGCTGTGGTGCGCCGCCGAGGCCCCGTCCCCGTCATCCGGTGAAGTCGGCGCGATCTCGGTGTCCCAGCGCTGCAGGTTGTCGATCGCCTGCCGGTACGGCTCGGGGCTGATGCTTTCCGTCCCGCGAACGGGCGATCCATCGCGATGATCACGAAGAACACGAGGCCGATCGACAGCGCCAGCGAGAACACCATCGTCAGGTTGAGACGCGTTGGCATCAGAGCGAACGCCATCGCAATCGTCAGCACCGATCCAATCACCACCACCGCCCATAACGCGCTGGGCACCGCCGCCTGGGTCGTGTAGCGCCGCTGCTTCAGCAGCTCGTCGGTTCGCGCCCAGATTTCCGGCAGAAGCGCGATCCGTCGCGGTGTGTCCGGCGCGAGGCGGCCGATGCTCAGGAACATGCGGTCGAACTCATTCCAGACCTCACGGCTGCCTCCACGCGACATCTCGACCCATCCCACCTTCACCACCTTGTCGGTGTAATCCCGCAGCAGTCGGCGCGCGTGGCGCACCTCGTCGGTGTCGAAGACCGCCAGGTCGCGTCCGAGCTCGCCGATGGTGTTGGCTTCCTGCACGACGGCGGTCTCGGCAGAGCCGAAGGCTTCCCACACCGAGACGGCCAAGAACGCGAGCAGCAGCGAATGGATGGTGGCGACCACCCCGAGCGTCGTCAAGACGACGAACTTGTCATCGTCGGAGAACGTCGGCCGGCAGAGCCGGTGGAAGGTGAAGTACGAGGCGAATGACAATCCTACGACCGTGCCCGACGACGCAGATACCGAGGAGCCACTCGGGCAGATCGTACAGGAACAGCATTGCGTGGTTGAGCTTACCAGACGAGTCCGCGGAGCGGCCGGGCCGCGACGAACAAGGAGTGCAGTGCCGCCAGGAGTCGGCGTTCAGGGTGTCAGGCGATCGTGGACCGGATGACGACGCACGATTTCGCGTAGTATCTACCGCGGGGAGGTCGTTCCATGCGCCTCGTCACAACTTTAGTCAGCACGACCGTAGTCTTCGCGTGCCTCTCGATGGCCGCGCCGCCCGTCGTCGGCCAGCAGGCCGCGTCCCCACAGTTTCCCCCCTACCGGGCGGCGCGCATGGCCGACGGCCATCCGGATTTGAACGGCCTCTGGCAGGCGTTCGTCACCGCGAACATCGACGTCCAGGATCATGAGGCACGGCCGGGTCCTCATCCTGAGATCGTTGGCGCCTATGGCGGCGAGCCGCCGGGGCAGAGCATCGTCGAGGGCGGTGACATCCCGTACCAGGCCTGGGCGCTTGCGAAGAAGAAGGAGAACTTCGAAAAACGGGCGACCGTCGATGTGAGCAACGACAAGACGTGGCATGCGGTCGGCGACCCGGAGCTGAAGTGCTACATGCCCGGTGTGCCGCGTGCGACCTACATGCCGTTTCCGTTTCAGATCGTTCAGGGATCCAGCCCCTACATCCTGATGGCGTATCAGTTCACGAGCGCGACGCGGACGATTCGGATGAACTGGAAGGGCGAGGCGCCCACCGATGCGTGGATGGGCTGGTCGCGCGGGCGGTGGGAAGGCGATTCGCTGGTCGTGGATGTCACTGGTCAGCGTGAGGAGACGTGGCTGGACCGCGCCGGCGACTTTCACTCCGACGCGTTTCATGTCGTCGAGCGATACACGCCCGCCAGTCCCTACCATCTCCTGTACGAGGCGACGATCGAAGACCCGAAGGTGTACACGCGCCCGTGGAAGATCAGTTTCCCTCTGTATCGCCGCATGGAGAAGAACGTTCAGCTTCTCGAGTTCAAGTGTGTGCCGTTCACCGAGGAATTGCTGTACGGGAAATTCCGTCAACCAAACGGAGACGTCAAATGAAGCATCGACTGTGGACGTTGGCGCCGTTTCTCGCGGTCGTCGCCGGCCTGGTGCTGGTACCCATCTCGATCACCGGGCAAACCCCCGGCGCCAAGGCCGCTCCCGCCAAGGCGACGGCGAAGAGGGCCGGGCCGGGCCGAACGTCGTGGGGCGACCCCGATCTGCAGGGCGTGTGGAACGACGCCACCGGCACGCCGCTCCAGCGGCCGAATGGCCTGGCAGGCAAGGATGTGTTGAACGATGAGGAGGCGGCCGCGTTCCAGGAACAGACGGTGTTCGACCTGACGCGCGATCGTCGCGACGGCGGCAACGCCGCCGACGTGAACCGCGCCTACAACGACCACTGGATGGACGCGCGGCGTCTGAAGATTACCTCGGATCACCGGACGTCGCTGATCGTCGATCCCGCCGACGGCAGGATCCCGTCCCTCGTTCCCTTGTCGCCGGAGCGCCAACAGGTGAGGGCTGCGCGCGCCGAAGCGAACGCCCGGTTTGCCGCCGGCCTGCCGAAAGACCACCTCGACATGTCGCTGCCAGTGCGGTGCATCATCCGCACCGACTCGCCGCCGTACCTGCCGACGATCTACAACAACGACTTTCACATCTTCCAGAGTCCCGGCTACGTGGCGATCGCCCCCGAGATGATTCACTCCGCCCGCATCATCCCGCTCGACGGACGCCCGCACCTGCGAAAGAACCTGAACCAGTGGCTGGGAGACACCCGCGGCCGGTTCGACGGCAACACGCTCGTGGTCGAGACGACGAACTTCAGGAGCGACGACGGCGTCGTCTTTCAAGGCGGAAACCCGGCGACGTACAAGATCACGGAGCGGTTTACTCGCGTGGACGCCGACACGCTGACCTACGAGTTCACGATCGAGGATCCGGCGACGTGGACGAGGCCGTGGACCGCCCGGATTCCGTGGACCAAAATCGATCCGGGCGAGCAGATGTACGAGTACGGGTGCCACGAAGACAACTTCGACATCGTCCATTTCCTGACCGGCGCGCGCGCGAGAGAGAAGCGCGGCGAAACTGCTGTTCCACGGCCGACGGGCACCGCTCCGGCCGGAGAAAGGTGACGCGATGCGAACGAAGATAGTCCTTGTCGTAGCCGCGGTGGTCCTGCTGGCCGCGTCAGTGGCACCGGCGCTCGCCCATCACGCCTTCAACGCCGAGTTCGACGCCACCAAACCCATCAAGTTCCAGGGCACGGTCACCAAGATGCTCTGGGTGAATCCGCACGCGTGGATCTACGTGGACGTGAAGAAACCGGATGGCAGCGTCGAAGAGTGGATGATCGAGACCGGCACGCCCAACACGCTGCTCCGTCGCGGGCTCACGAAGGAGGCATTGAAAGCGGGCACGCAAATCACCGTTGACGGGTATCAATCCAAGGACGGGTCGCTCAGAGCGAACGGCCGCGATCTCACGCTGCCCAACGGTCAGACCCTGTTCCTCGGCTCGTCGGGCACTGGCGCGCCTGATGAGGACAAAGCGAAGAAGTGACCGGACGGACGACCGAATGATCTCCGCGGACTGATGATGGCGATTGAAATTCGCTCGACGCGTGCTCCCGGCGCTGGTCGTGAGCGCGCTCAAAGGGAGGGTTGCACCCCTGCGCGAGGTCAGGCGTTGGTGGATCGCAAGACATGATCTCGCGTCGCACGTTTCTCGGTACGGCGGCGGGGGCGGGCCTGGCGGTCGCGAGGCTGGCCGCGCAGGCTCCGCGGGTCGCCCTTCCCGCCGACGGACGCGCGCCCGACCTGATGCTCGTCAACGGACGCATCCACACGATGGACGCCCGAAATACCGTCGCGACCACGGTAAGCATCCGTAACGGGCGCGTTGCGGCGGTCGGCAATGCGGCGCCGCGAGGGGCAGCTCCTTCGACCACGCGGGTGATTGACCTTCGCGGGCGCACGGTCGTGCCGGGACTCATCGACACCCACCTCCACGGCCTCGATACGGCGGACCGCCCCGGCTATCACGCGCTGGACGTAGAGAGCGCCACCTCGATTCGCGAAGTGCAGGACGTCCTGGCCGCGCACAGAAAGACTGTCCCAGCTGGCCAGTGGATTACGGCGATCGGCGCGGCGCACCCGAACTTGTGGATCGAGCATCGTTTCCCGACACTGAAAGAGTTGGACGATGCAGTGCCCGACCGGCCGGTGCTCCTGTACCAGGGCTTCAACGGCGCGGCCGCGACCAATACGCTGGGCAAGAAGTTCTTCGACGCCGCCGATGCGGCGCCGCCGCTCCATCCGGATTACAAGGGCGTGCATGTCTCCGAGCCCGGCGCGATCGGCGCATCTGCCGGTGCGACCGGCGGCCCGTCCACGAACGCGCTCTACCTGCTGCGCCGCCTTCAGAAATTCGACGACAAGAAGCGGAATGCCCTCCGCACGATGGCGTATTCCACGAGCGTCGGTGTGACCGCGTGGCTCGACAAATCGACCATCTATGCGCTGGGACCGCTGCATCCCCGTCAGGGCTCGGCGAACGTCGACCCCTACAAGTCCCGTGACGCGTGGAATGCGGTCCACACCGACGGCCGGATGTCGATGCGCGTGCAGATGGACTTCACGGCCTTCGCCGAGCTCGATGACAACGCGATGCTGAAGGAATACCTCAGGAACGCGTTGCCGTACTTCGGCGACGACATGCTGCGAACCGGCGGCATCGGAGAATGGCCGGCGCCCGCGGCCGCCGTCGAGCAGACGCGCGCGGCGCAGCGGCTCGTCGCGCAGGCAGGCTGGCGTTGCGATAACGATGCGTCGAACCTGAGAGGGCTGACGCAACTGGTCGAGCAGCTCGAAGACGTCAACAAGGATGTGGGCATTGCCGGTCTGCGGTGGAACGTTAACCTCCTGGGTACGGGCGTCGGCTGGGTGACCGCCGGCTTGCTGGATCGTCTCCAGGCGCTCGGCTGCAGCATCCAGCTGTCCGCGAACAACTGGGTCAACTCGATCGACCCCAATGTCGTGGTCGGGCATGCGTACAAGACGATCAATCAACACCCGATCCACAAGAGCCTCTTCAGCAACGCCACACATATCTCACCGCTGAACCCATGGCTGCACCTCTACTACATCGTCACCGGCGTGAACTCGTTCGGTCAGCAGGTCAACCCCGGTGAACATCTCACGCGAGCGGAGGCGCTCAGTCTTCGCACGCGCGAGAGCAGCTGGCATCTGGGGATGGAAGACAGGCTCGGCGCGATCGAACCCGGCAGGCTGGCTGATCTGGTCGTGCTGGATCGCGACTACTTCTCGGTGCCCGACGTGGAGATCAAGAAGATCCGCTCGGTACTGACGGTGGTCGACGGGAAGGTGGTCCACGAGTCGACCTGAAGCATCGATATTGCCCTGTCTTCAGAAGCGCGCGAGCGGCTTCGCCCACAGAGCAGCCCTGGCTTGGTGGTCGCCGACATCAGAGGTCGGACACGGCAATCGCCTGAAGCACGTCTCGCCGGCGACCGTCAGTGCTTCCGCGGCCGCTTCGGCACGAACGCCAGAAACCGGCGCGGATTGTCGTACATGATCTTGTGCAGCACCTCGTCGGTCGCGCCCGCGGCTTTGAGCCTCGGCAGAAACACCGTGACGGTCTTCGCGTAGCCGCTCGACGCGTCGGCGGAAAACATCAGGTGATCGGCAAACCCGGCTTCGATGAGCGCCATCACCAACGGCACCTGCTGCGCGTCGTTGTTCCCGCCCTGGCGATCGAAGCCGACGAAGGCGCCACGCCGGCAGATCTGCTTGTGCACGGAGACGCTCGGATCGACGAGATTTCCCAGATGGCCGATCACGACATGCGTCGGATCGACGCCGGCGTCCTCGAAGATGTCGAGCTGCTCGAGCGCCGACTTTCCGGGAATGCCGGTATGGGTGAAGATCGGGATGTTCGTGGCAACGTGCGCGCGTCCCACGGCGCGGAACACTTTCCGCTCATCCTTCGAAATCTCATCCCACGATCCGATCTCGCCAAACGCACCGACCACATCGTCGTCCGCCTGCTTGATGAGCGCGTTGACGATCTGATCCTCGCGCAGCGTCGTGATCTCCTTCGGATACCACGGCTGCGAGTAGAAACCGCCGCCAATGACGATCGGCACGCCGGACTTCATCGCGACCTGGCGGACGAAGTTGACGTCGCGCCCCATCTCGGCGTGCCCGGCTTCGACGATGCAGGCGATGTTGCCTTCGGCTGCGGCCTTCTTCACTTCTGCCGTCATCAGGTCGACGTCGTGCATGATGTCGGGCGGCGGCGCTGCGGCGGCGCCTCGGCCGGCACCGCCGCCTCTCGCGGGGGCCGGCGGCAGGCCGTTCGCCGCACGAGCCGCCGCCGTGGCTGCGGCGAACTTCGCGCCGAAGTCCGACGCGAGCTGAAAGTGCTCGTGGAACAGCGTCGCGCCGCCTGCCAGTTCGTCCGGCGCGTAGTCTTTCAGCACGGTTCGAATCACCGCGCCCCTGGGCCACGTCGGCGGGGCCGCGGTTTGCGCTCCGCCCGCCTGCGGCAGCGCCGCCGCGGCGGCAGTCAGTCCGAGCAGTTCCAGCGCTTCGCGACGAGTCAGGCGTCGTTCCGACATGCCAGCCCCCAATTTGAATTGAATCCGGTATTGTAACGTTCGCGTCGGCCCGCGGCGCCGGCCGAGCGCTTGAGCTGCTAAACTCGAACGTCGGTGAGGCGGTGGCGCCAAGCGCCGGACCACAAAGTAATCCCAATCGCGGTGGGAAATTGGTTATGCTTAAGTACAGTTAGACTTAACGCCAGGAGACGATGAACACACGCACTTCCCTGAGAGTGGCCGCCGCACTCTGGCTGGCCGTGTCGGCGCTCAGTGCTCCTGAGGCTGCCGGCCAGAATCCGGCCAGGCCCGCCGATGCCCCCGCGTTGGGACCCGCGCAGCGCGCCGTGCTGGACCGTTACTGCGTAACCTGTCACAGCGCGCGCGCGAAAACCGGCGGGCTGGTCCTCGAGAAGATCGACCTGTCCGATGTCGGGGCTCACAACGACATCTGGGAGAAGGTCGTGCGCAAGGTGCGCGCCGGCATGATGCCGCCGCCCGGCATGCCGGCCCCGCCGGACGCGGACAAACAGGCGCTGCTTACCTCGCTCGCGTCGCAGCTCGATCGCGCGTCCCTGGCCTCGCCGCAACCGGGTCGCCCGCTCGTCCATCGTCTGAACCGCGCCGAGTACGCCAACGCCATCCGCGACCTGCTTGCCCTCGAGATCGACGCGGCGTCACTGCTGCCGGTCGACGATTCCAGCGCCGGCTTCGACAACATCGCCGACGTGCTGGGTCTTTCTCCCGTGCTGCTCGAGAGCTATCTCTCGGCGGCTGGTCGCATCAGCGCGCTGGCGATCGGGGACCCGAAGACGCCGCCGATGGGCGAGGTCTATCGCGTGCGGCAGGACGCGTCGCAGTCGCGGCACGTCGAGGGACTGCCACTCGGCACGGTGGGCGGCTTCGAGATCCAGCGCAACGTCCCGCTCGACGGCGAATACGAGTTCCAGGTCAAGCTGTTCCGCACCAACCTCGGGACGATGCGCGGGCTCGAGTTTCCGCATCAGCTCGAGATCAGCGTCGACGGCCAGCGGGTGCACCTCGCGGGGTTTGGCGGTGATCGCGACGTCCGCGCCTCGAGCGACAACCCGACCACCACGGGCGACGATATCGATAATCGCTTCTCGGTCCGCGTGCCGCTCAAGGCCGGCCCGCGTAAGATTGCCGTGGCCTTCATCGAGAAGACGCACGGCTATAACACCAGGCGCCTGCAGTCCTTCATCCGGAGCTCGGCCGACACCATCGACTTCTCCGGTTATCCGCACATCGATCAATTCATCATGACCGGCCCGTTTCGTCCGACGGGTCCCGGCGAGACGCCCAGCCGTCGGGCGATTTTCACGTGCCGCCCGGCGAGCATCGCCGACGAAACGGCGTGTGCGCGGAAGATTCTCCTGCCGCTTGCGCGGCGCGCCTACCGCGGCGACACGGGTGCCGCCGACCAGCAGGTGTTGCTCGACTTCTTCAACCGGGGGCGCAAGGAGGCCGGCACGTTCGATGGCGGCATCGACATGGCGCTTCGCCGTATCCTCGCGAGTCCGAAGTTCCTGCTGAGGGTCGAGCCCGACCCGGCGGGCGTCGCCCCCGGCGCCGCGTACCGGCTGTCGGATCTCGCGCTCGCGTCCCGGCTGTCGTTCTTCCTGTGGAGCAGCATTCCGGACGACGACCTGCTCAACGCAGCGGCCAAAAACGATCTGAAGAAGCCGGCAGAACTGGATCGGCAGGTCCGACGCATGCTCGCGGATCCGAAGGCGCATGCACTCGTCGAGAATTTCGCCGGCCAGTGGCTGTACCTCCGCAACCTTCGCAACAAGCAGCCCAATTCGTTCCAGTTCCCTGACTTCGACGACGACCTGCGGCGCGCGATGATCGGCGAGGTCGAGCTGTTTTTCGACAGCATCGTCCACGAGGACCACAACGTCCTCGACCTGATGACCGCCGACTACAGCTTCGTCAACGAGCGGCTCGCGCGGCACTACAACATCCCGGGGATCTACGGCAGCCAGTTCCGTCGCGTCACGCTGCCCGATGATGCGCGTCGCGGCTTGTTGGGCAAGGGCGCCATCCTGCTGGCCACCTCGCACGCGCACCGCACGTCGCCGGTACTGCGCGGCAAGTGGGTGCTCGAGAACGTCATCGGCGTGTCGCCGGCGCCGCCGCCAGACAACGTGCCGGCGCTGAGCGACGACGAGAAGCCCGAGAAGCCGCGCTCCGGACGAGAGGCGCTCGAGCAGCATCGCGCCAACCCGACCTGTGCAACGTGCCACCGGGTCATGGATCCGATCGGATTCGCGCTCGAGAACTTCGACGCGGTGGGCGCGTGGCGCGTGAAGGACGGCGGGACCCTCGGCGATTCGATCGACGCGTCGGGGCAGCTTGCCGACGGCACCAAAGTGGACGGCGTCGTGGCGCTGCGGAACGCCCTGATCCGCGAGCCGGAGACGTTCGTGCGCACGATGACCGAGAAGTTGCTGACCTATGCGGTCGGTCGCGGCCTGACGGCGTCCGACATGCCGGTGGTGCGTGCGACGGTTCGCGACGCGCGCCCCGAGAACTACCGGTTCTCGTCGCTGATACTGGGCATCGTCCGCAGCGTGCCATTCCAGATGCGCACGGCGGCAGACCCGGCGAACGAAGTCGTCGGGAAGGAAGTCGGGAAGCAAATTGCGTCACTGCCGGCCGTCTCGGGGCGTTGACGGATTCGTCAAGATCGGGAGAGGGAGCGTACATGTTCATCACCAAACGGTCGTTGTCGCGTCGGGCGGTTCTCAAGGGAATGGGTGCCACTCTGACCCTCCCGTTCCTCGATGCGATGGTTCCCGCGGCGACGGCCCTGGCGAAGACCGCCGCGCAGCCGTCGCTCCGGTTCGGCGCCGTGTTCGTGCCGATGGGCGAGCGGCCCGGTTACTGGACGCCGGCGACCACGGGATCCGGATTCGAATTCACGCCCATCCTGAAGCCGATCGAGAGATTCCGCGACAGCCTGGTCATCGTCTCGAACCTGGATCGGCCGCCAGGCGGTACGCACGCGGTCAGCACATCGACGTGGCTCACCGGATCGGCGCCGAAGCGGACCGAGGCGGAGGACTTCTACGCCGGCATCTCGCTCGATCAGCTGGCCGCCGGCCTCATCGGCAAGGACACGGTGTTCCCTTCGCTCGAAATCGCCACGGAGGACCAGGCGGGCTATATCGGCGCGTGCGACGTGGGCTACAGCTGCGCGTATATGAGCACGATCGCGTGGCAGGGCCCGACCACGCCGCTGCCGATGGAAATCAATCCCCGCGTCGTCTTCGAGCGGATGTTTGGTCGTCCGGGCACCCCGGCGGATCGCGCCGCCCGGATGAAGGCCGATCAGAGCATTCTCGACTCGGTGCGCCACGACGTGGCGTCGCTCGAGCGCGGGCTCGGGCCGCGCGATCGCACGCGGTTGAACGAGTATCTCGACCACGTGCGCGAGGTCGAACAGCGGATCCAGCGCGCCGAGAAACAGGCGACCGAACAGCTCACCGTGCCGGACGCGCCGGTCGGGATCCCAGCGTCGTTCGAAGAGCACGTCGGCGTCATGTTCGAGTTGATGGCGGTCGCGTATGAGGCCGACATCTCGCGCGTCTTCACGTTCATGATGAACCGCGAGGCGAGCCAGGTGGTGTTCCCGAATCTCGGGGTCAACGAGCCGTGGCACCACACCTCGCACCATGGCAACGAGCCCGAGAAGCTCGCCGCGCTGGTCAAGATCAACACGTATCAAATCGAGCTGTTCGGCCGCTTCCTCGATCGACTGGCGAAGACGCCGGACGGCGACGGTTCGCTGCTGGACCATTCCTTGATCCTTTATGGCAGTGGCATGAGCGACAGCAATTCGCACTCGGCCCTGGACGTGCCGTTGCTGCTCGCGGGCAAGGCCGGCGGCCGGATGACCGGAAATCGTCACCTCGCCGCGCCGAAGGGGACGCAACTTGCCAACGCGATGCTCGATCTGGCGCAGAAGTTCGGCGCAGAGGTCGATCGGTTTGGTGTCAGCTCCGGGCGCTTCGCGCTGTGATTGCCAACATGACAGGGTCCGTTGGCGCGAGGCGCCAGCTTGCGCTGCCCGCTCGGCTGGTGGCGATCCTGCTGGTCACCAGTGCGGCGCTCGTCGCGGTGAGGGCAGCGGACAGGAGCATGCCGCTCATCGAGGCCGTCAAGGCGGGCGATCGCGCCGGCGTGCGTCGCCTGATCGGAAGCAAGGCGGATGTGAACGCGTCCGAGACGGACGGCACTACGGCGCTCCATTGGGCCGTACGTGCGGGCGACCGGGAGACAGTGGCCTTCCTGCTGAAGCAAGGCGCAAAGGCCACCGCGGTCAATCGGTATGATGTGACCCCGCTCGGTCTGGCGGCCACCAACGGCAACGCCGAGATCGTCCGCATGCTGCTCGACGCCGGCGCCGAGGCCGACACCGCCAACCCGGAGGGCGAGACCGCGCTGATGACCGCGGCTCGGGCCGGCAGCATCGACACGACGACCCTGCTGGCGTCGCGGGGGGCCAAGGTCAACGCCCGGGAGAGTTGGTTCGGTGAGACGGCGCTGATGTGGGCGGCCGTCGAGAACCACGGCGAAATGGTTCGCACGCTGGCGCGGCTCGGGGCCGAGATCAACACGCGCTCGAACGTCGTCGAAGCGCCTGAATTGGAGTTCCCGAAGAGCGGCGGGCCGAACATGCCGTTTGCCCGTGGCGGCTGGACCGCGCTCATGTACGCGGCGCGCGAAGGCGCCATCGATTCGGCGAGGGCTCTGGTCGACCTGAAAGCGGACGTGAATCTCGTCGCGCTGCCGCAGACCACCGACGTGAATTTCACCGACGAGATCCGGCAGGGCATCGACAAACACATTGGCACCACGGCGCTGGTCTACGCGATCATCAACGCGCATTTCGATCTCGCGGCGATGCTGGCGGAGCACGGCGCGGACCCGAACATCGCCGATCACACCGGCATGGCAGCGCTCTATGCGGCGGTCGAGTGGAACACGCTGCAGTGGGTGCAGAGCCGGCCCGCGCCGATCTGGCGCGATACGCTCGACGGCGCCGGTCTGGTGAAGGTGCTGCTCGCGCACGGCGCCAACCCGAACGCGAAGCTGAAATTGGCGCCTCCGAAGATTTCTCTCGATCCGGGCGCCACCCTGAACTTCGGCGCGGGCGCAACGCCGTTGATGCGTGCGGCAAAGACCAACGATGTCGCGGTCATGCGTCTGCTGCTCGATGCTGGCGCCGACCCGAACGTGACGCTGCCCGACGGCACGACCGTGCTGATGATTGCCGCCGGCCAGGGGCTTGGGCCACCGCGGGGCGACGGCCCGCGCATCCGCGTTCCGACCGAGGCAGGCGCCGTCGACGCGGTCACGCTGCTGCTCGATCGCGGTGTGCCGATCAACACGACGAACAAGGCGGGCAACACGGCGCTGCACGGCTCGGTATCGCGCGGCGACTCCGTCGTCAAGCTGCTGCTCGCCCGCGGTGCGAAAGTCGTCAAGAACAACGCCGGGCTCACGCCGATCGACATCGCCATGGGGGCCGGCGGCCGCGGCGGGCGCGGCGGTGTCGTGCGCGAGAGTGCCGCGGCGTTGCTCCGCGATGCTGTCGGTCAGAGCGACGTTGCTGCCGGCCCGAAGTGATTCGAACTATCCTGTACCGGTTGGGGCGACGCTTCTGATCGCCTCGCCGGTGCGCTCCTCCCCATAGTGTCCGCCTTTCGGTCCGCGGCGCGGGGCCTGGCAGCCCGTGGTGAAAGTCTGGCCGCATTCGATGGGCGTGCATCCTCGCTTGTAGCGTTGATCCTCCGTCAAATACTCCTGGTATTTTCGGTCGTCGCGCCTTGCCAGCGGCCCACGCCCGTCTCGGTGCGACGCCAGAATTCCACCACGGGCTGTCAGTGAAGCGTCGCCTCGAACCGACCAGCAAGAACGGGCCAGGGTGCGGCGAATCTTCACGAGGCGGCGGCTCAGCGGCCGCAGCTAAGACAGCTTCCAACGCCGAACCGAGCACAACTTGCTTCATCTTGCGAGACTCTGGCTTTAGAGGATGTCTAGCAGCCCGTGGTGTGCGCCGAAAGTCCGTCGTCGCACCGAGGCGGGCGATGCGCCCGGATCGCCAGGCGCGAAACGCGAGAATACCGAGAGTATTTGAGCGGTGAGCAACGCCGCTAGGCGGGATGCAGCGCTCGCCGAATGCAGACGGACTTTTACCACGGGCTAGTGTCCCGAGTCAGAGATCCGTTGACTAATTTTCCGGAGCGCGGCGCCCGGCTGGCAAGGCGTGAGGCGCGAGAATATCGGGAATATTTGAGCGGCGAGCAACGCAGCCAGACGGATGCCCCGCCCGGAAAATGTCGACGAATCTCTGACTCGGGACACTAGGGCACGTCGATTATTGGTACGCTGATGATGGGCACAATGGCGGGCTGGCACCTCGAGCACACCTATGCGGAGCTGCCGCAGATCTTCCATGCGCCTGCGGCACCAACCGCAGTCCGCGAGCCGCGGCTGGTCGCGTTCAACCGGCCGCTCGCGACAATGCTCGGACTCGAGCCGGAGACGCTCGATCGTCCCGAAGGCGCCGCAATTTTTGCCGGCAATGCCCTGCCCGAAGGCGGCCGACCGATCGCGCAAGCGTACGCCGGTCACCAGTTCGGGCATTTCACGGTCCTCGGCGACGGCCGTGCCATCCTGCTCGGTGAGCAGATCACGCCGTCCGGCGCTCGCTTGGACATTCAACTGAAAGGAGCAGGACAGACGCGGTTCTCCCGTCGGGGTGACGGGCGCGCAGCGCTCGGCCCCATGTTGCGGGAGTACATCATCAGCGAGGCGATGCACGCGCTCGGGATTCCGACCACCCGGAGCCTCGCCGTGGTGACGACCGGCGAGCCTGTATATCGCGACACCGTGCTCCAGGGCGCAGTGCTGACGCGTGTTGCCGCGAGCCACATTCGCGTCGGCACCATGCAATGGGCAGCGGCGCACGAGGACGAGGCGGCCACGCGAGCGATCGCTGACCACACGCTTGCGCGACACTATCCGGAGCTCGCCGAGTCGCCGGAGCCGTACATCGCGCTGCTCGACGCGATCCTCGTACGACAAGCTTCCCTGATTGCCCGCTGGCAGTTGGTCGGCTTCATCCACGGCGTGATGAACACCGACAATATGGCCCTCTCCGGTGAAACGATCGACTACGGCCCGTGCGCGTTCATGGACGGTTACGATCCCGCCACGGTGTTCAGCTCGATCGACGCGGGGGGGCGATATGCGTACCGCAACCAGCCCCCGATCGCGCAGTGGAACCTCGCACGCCTTGCCGAGGCGATGTTGCCGTTGTTCGATCGGGACACCGACAAAGCCGTGGAGCGGGCCGCGGCGGCGCTCGATCGCTTCCCGGAGCTGTTCGAGCGGCTATGGCTGGACGGTATGCGAGCGAAGCTCGGTCTGTTTACGCGAGAAGATGACGATCGGTTGCTGATCAACGACCTGCTCGCCTGGATGCAGCGGCGGTCTGCCGACTACACGAACACCTTCCGGTGGTTGACCAGCGGGCACCTGGTCGGTCGTTCTACGAACGCCGATCCCGAATTGGCGGCCTGGCACCACCGGTTGGAAGGGCGCCGCGGGCGGCAGCCGCAGTCGGCCGCCGAGGCCGAAGCCCTGATGCAGCGGCACAACCCGGCGTTCATCCCGCGCAATCACAAGGTGGAGGAGGCGCTGATGGCCGCAGCCGGCAGCGGCGACTTTTCCGTGATGGAGCGGCTGCTCGAGGTGTTGGCGACACCGTACGACTACGAACGGGACCTGCCGACGTTCAGCGCGTCACACTCCGACGAGCGGCCCTACCGTACGTTCTGCGGCACATAGAACGGGTTCGACCCCGCTGTTGCGGGGTGGGCGTGTTCGGATCACTGCGGAGGCAGCGACGCGACATACGCGGAAATCGCGATGATGTCGTCTTCGGTCAGATGTGCGACGGCCGCCTTCATCAACGCGGCCATCTTTCCCGCGCTCGAGCCATATCGCATGTCGAAGAGCTGCCGCGCGACATACAGCGGCTGCAGCCCCGCGAGCCGCGGGACTTCGCCCAGGCCTTTCAACCCCTCGCCGTGACAGATGGCACATTGCACCGTCTTCGTCGACGGTCCGCCTTTGACCAGCACTTCGCCTCTTGCGATGCTGCCGGGTGGCACGTAGGCGATGAACGCGGAATGCGGGTCCCGGATTTCCGTGCGGAACGGATCGGCTGGGATTTCAAGGATACGACGTCCGATCGGCTCGGTGCCGCCGTCGGGATGGAGTTGACGATGGCGGCCCGCGGTGGCGATGAACGTCTTGGGCGGCGTCGCGGTCTCGATGACCTTTACCCAGACGGTGGGCTTCAAGGCGGCGAAATATTCGGCGGCCTGGCGAACGTCGTCCTCCGACGCAGCCTGCGCGATGGGCCCCATCCGCGCGTCGTCCTTGCGCGTGCCCGCTTTGTAATACGCCATCTGCCGGATCAGATACTCGGCGGGCATGCCGGCGAGGTCCGCGGACTCCGGATGTCCCTGACCGGACATCAGATGGCACGAACCGCACGCCATCGTGATCCCTGTATCGCCTCTCACCGATCGCGGCGCAGCAGGGTGTTCAGCGGGGAACCAGTCCGGCGGATTCGCGTTCCCGGCGATCTTCGCGGCGTCGTACTCCTTCGCGCTGCCGGGCGCTCGAACGATACCCTCCGGCCGCACGGCGGTCGGCTGAATCTTGTCGGGAATGTTGAATGCCCAGTCGGGAAGTCCCGCGGGGACAGTCAGCGCCGCCTGCGCGCCGAGCTCCCGTACGATCAGGGGGAGCAGCGCGCAGGCGTAGACGAGGGCGGCGGTACGGACGAACGTGATTGCTCGGGGGATTCGGCGGATCACGGCGGATCTCCTCTCTCGTTCGCGACGAAGGTCGGCTGGAAGCTTCCCGGCGAGTGACGAAGTCTACCAGAACCCTGAGCCACAGCGTCTCTGGCATGCATGTCGTGGTGCTTCTCTCACATCGGCCTACTGCTCTAGTCTCGGTGAGATTTGCAAGGTCCGATCGCGGGTCAACGAGGAGAATTTTCTCAGAGGCCTGGCTTCGATGAACCAGCTGAGCATCCTGGCATGCATAAGGCGCGGCGGGAATATCGAAGTCTCCCCAGGACGAGGCGGGTTTTGGAGTAACATCGCGCCGGTATCTGGTACGAGAAGCCGGTAAGAACCAGGAGATCGATATGAGAAGCGCGATCGCCGGGGCAGCCATCATCATCACGATTTGTTCGGTGTCGATTGCCGCACAGTGGCCGAAGCATCTGGCTCCTGGCGTTCCGCGCGACGCAGATGGCCGCGTCCGGATGGACGCTCCAACGCCCCGCACGCCGGATGGGAAGCCTGATTTGTCTGGCAACTGGGTCCGGTTCAGAGGCGAAGGCGCGTTCGCTCCGCCGGAGCTCGGCGGCCTCACTCGCAACCAGGCGGCTGCCGCCCAGACGCCCGCGCCGAGTGTGGATCCCAACTCGCCGCCGATCGCCGCTTTCTGGGAGCTCGGCGCGAACGTCCCCAACGGCCTGCCTCTCACTCCATGGGCCATGGAGCTGAAGAAGCAGCGGATGGCCGTGAACGACAGAGACAACCCCGATGCGAACTGTCTGCCGATGGGCGTGACGCAGTTCCACACCCACGGCCAACCACGCAAGGTCATGCAGAACTCCGGCCTGATCGCCATCATGTACGAGGCGAACTACGGTCTTCGCTACATCTACACCGATGGACGCGCGCTGCCGAAGCAGGGCAGTGTGTCGCCGTTCTGGTATGGCTACTCCGTGGGACGGTGGGAAGGCGAAACGCTCGTGGTGGAGGTAAACAATTTGCGGGGCGCGGAGACCGGCCCTTCCGACGGATGGCTCGACGTGCGCGGCAGCCCATACAGCGAGGGGGCCAAGTTCATCGAGCGCTTTCGCCGGCCAACCTACGGCAAACTGGAAATTGACGTCACGGTCGACGATCCGAAGGCCTATACGAAACCATTTACGGTCCGCATCAATCAGCAGATCTCGCCCGACGATGAGATTATCGAGTTCGTCTGCAACGAGAACCAGCAGTTCCGGAGACGCGTGAAGATCGATTGAGACTCCGAGCAAACGTGCTCCATCGTAGTCGGCCGCCGAACGTCTCGAGCAGCGCAAACGCATGGCCTTCGTGGTTCTTCTGAGAGGAGTCAACGTCGGCGGTCACAGGACGTTCCGACCCACAGGCCATCAGCTACCTCGGCACGCTCGATCGGCTCTTTGGAGTTCCGGTCACCACGCGCAACTGGAACACGATCACGACGATCAACAAGGTGCTGGGAAACGCGCGGACCGAGGCGGTATCGCGCCCTGTCCGCGAGGCATCGTCGAAGACCAAACGCCCCTTCTGACAATCAGATCTTTATTTGAACCGGCGCGCTCGCGATGCTACCCTGCTGCGCCAAGTGCCGGTTTTGTTGCGGCTCGGAGAGAAATTCACGCGCCAGGGCAATGAAATCCTGCACGAAGTCACGGTCAAGGATCCCGGAAATTTCGTGGAACCGTGGGTGATGATGCCGCGAATGATGCGGCTCATCCCGAATGCCGAGGCAGGACTTCTACCGGAGCGAGGCAACTGCGAGGCGCACGAGCTGAAGCCATCAGCTCCCAGCTCCGGCACCGACTCTCTATCCTTCAGCCGGTGCGATCGAGCACGTAGCCAAGGGCGGCGATCACCACCAGGAAGACAACGACTGTCGCATATACCGTGACCGCCACTGGTGTCTCCGTCAGCCTTCAGAAGGCGTGGCCGATGAAGGGCAGCATCCGTCCCCCGTACAGTACGACAAGCCACGAGAACAGGGACAAGACGGCCATGGCCTTGTCGGCGAGGTTTGCGTCCCAGCCCTCTCGATCGTCGACCCAGGACTTCTGAAATACCGTCAGATACAGAAAGTTCATCCCGGCGATCATCAAGAAGACGACCTTCCAGTAGAACGGCGCGCTGTCGATGTATTGCTTCGGCTGACCAACAAAGAACAGCATTCCGGTGATGAGGTTGGCGCCGAAGCCCAACATGCCCCATGGCAACAGACGGTGCACTTCTGCAAACGGCACCCCCCTCATCGCCCCGAGTATCCGCAGGTTGACGGCGAGCAACACCCCAAACGACAGGGACAGACCGAGGAAATGTATGGTCTCGGAGGCCGGCCAGACCCAGGTACTGTTCACCATGACCGAGCTGATCTTCGACGCGACGAATTCCGCCGGATCGATCACGCTCGCGGCGGCGGTCCCGAGCTCCGGATGACGAATGTCGCCGCCGAGCGTCGCCGCTTGCGCCATCAGAGCGAGCGCCACGATCGACAGCAGCAACACGGCAGGCACCAGCCCTGGTGCTGCACGTCCGCGGCGCCTCGTCTGCCACAAGGCGATCCACGCGACGAAGCCGGCGAACTCCAGCACGGTGAATCCGCTGAGCGCCGCGTCCTGGTGGACTCGCATGGCGGTGTCGGAGATCCCAGGCTGGTCCCGCAGCGTCTGATAGGCGGCGGCGCCGCTCATATATGCCGGCAGCGTCAGGACCGCGATCGCGAACAGCACTTCCAACCCCGCGTTGGTCAAGTGCTCGCTGCGCCGCACGAGGGCCAGGATCAGGAGGCCCAATCCAACGACCGAGCCAACGGTAGGGATGTGGTTCAGAAGCAGATGCAGATGGGCGACGTTGAAGGCGGTGATCGAAGGCATGAACCTGCTCAGGGAACCAGATAGGCGAGCAGGCGGCCCGCCGTGATGGCACCGGACCATGCGAGGATCGAAGCGATCGCCAGGAGACGAGCGCTGCCGTCGACCTCGCGTTGGTCCGCGTCGACGCGGTACACGTACGAGCGGAGCGGCACCAGCGTGGCGACGCTGGCGATGACCAGGCCCATCTTGATGAGAAACGGCATCGCCGTTCCCAGGCTGGTCGCGCGCTGCGCGAACAGCAGGACGCCGGTTGCGACATTGACGATCAAGCCGACCGCGACGACACGGAAGACCCAGCGAAAGGCCGACAGCGGAACGTTTCGGATGATGCCGAGCAGGCGCAAGTCGAGCATCCAGCTCGCGCCGACCAGCACGCCCATTCCCATGGTGTGAAGCGTCAACACCGTCGGCTGAGCCCACACCGAGGGCGACTCATGCACCCAGATCGCGAGCGGAATCGATTCAAGCCAGGCCAGAACACCCATGGACGAGTCAGTGAAAGCGTTTCAGTATACGTCTTGGCGACAGTCGACGCGCGATGCGTCGCTCGGAGCAAGACATTGGTCGAAGCCGATGCATCTTACTACTAATGACTTGTCGCGGGCATTGCGAAATGCCGTGATCCAGCACTCGAAGATCTGGCGCCAGGGGCATCATGCTTTCTTGATGTCCCCGGCCCATGCCTGAACGTCGATCGCCATCCGACAACGCGTCGACATGGAAACCCGAGCGCGTGTGGAAGATGCGCTCGACGGCCGTCTGCGCGGCGTCCGGCCCCTCGCGACCGCAGCGTCATGCGACGTTCACGCCGTCGCCGCCGCCGTCAGCCCCAGCTCGCGCATCATCGCCGCGCGCATGACGAACTTCTGCGGCTTGCCGGTCACGGTGATCGGCAGCTCGTCGACGAAGCGGATGTAGCGCGGCACCTTGTAGCAGGCGATCTGGTCGCGACAGAAGTCGCGGATCTCATCTTCGGTGCAGACCTGGCCAGGCTTGGTGATGATCCAGGACGCCAGCTCTTCGCCGTAGCGCGGGTCCGGCACGCCGAACACCTGCACCTCGGCCACCTTGGGATGACGAAACAAGAACTCCTCGACCTCGCGCGGGTAGACGTTCTCACCGCCGCGGATCACCAGGTCCTTCACGCGGCCGACGATGTTGCAATAGCCCTGCTCGTCCAGGGTCGCCAGGTCGCCCGTATGCATCCAGCCGTCGCGCACCGCGTCGGCAGTGCGCTCGGGGTCGTTCCAATACCCCTGCATCACCGAGTAACCGCTGGTGCACAGCTCGCCCACCTCGCCCACCGGCACGACGCGGCCGTCGGCGCCGACGATCTTCACCTCCAGGTGCGGCAGGATGCGGCCGACGGTGCCGACGCGCTTGTCGAGCGGGTCGTCGGTGGCGCTTTGGAACGACACCGGCGAGGTCTCGGTCATGCCGTATGCGATGGTCACCTCGTGCATGTGCATCTGATGCTGCACGCGTTTCATCACCTCGACCGGGCAGGGCGCGCCCGCCATGATGCCGGTGCGCAGCGTCGTCAGGTCGAAGCGCGCGAACTCGGGGTGATCGAGCTCGGCGATGAACATCGTCGGCACGCCGTGCAGCGCGGTGCAGCGTTCGGCTGCGACCGCCGCCAGCGTGGCGCGCGGCTCGAACCCTTCGCCTGGGAACACCATCGTCGCCCCTGTGGCCACGCAGGCAAGCACCCCCAGCACCATGCCGAAGCAGTGGTACAGCGGCACCGGGATGCACAGTGCGTCGGCTTCGGACAGCTCCATGCAGTGCGCGGCCGCGATCGCGTTGTTGACGATGTTGTGGTGCGTCAGCGTCGCGCCCTTGGGCGCGCCGGTGGTGCCGCTGGTGAACTGGATGTTGATCGGATCCTGACACCGCAGCTCGTGTTCGTTCGGCAGCATGGCCGTCTGGGTGCGGCCGAGCGCCACCATCTGCGGCCAGTTCTTCATGCCCGGCGTCGCCTCGTCGCCCATCCGCACCACCGAGCGCAGCAGCGGCAGCTTCGAAGCGTCCGGGTCGCGCCCGACGCCGAGGCTCTGCAGCAGTCCGAGGTAGTGGCTGGACTTGAAGCCGGTTGCCGTGATCAGCAGCATGACGCCCGACTGATTCAACGAGTATTCCAGCTCCAGGAGTCGGTACGCTGGATTGATGTTGACGAGGAGGGCGCCGATGCGCGCGGTGGCGAACTGCGTCAGCAGCCATTCGGCGCGGTTCGGCGACCAGATGCCGACGCGGTCGCCGCGCCGCACGCCAAGCGCCCACATGCCGGCGGCCACCACCTCGACTTCATCCAGTAATTGCTGCCAGGTGAAGCGCACGCGCTGATCGACAAACACCACCGCGTCGCGCTCGGGCCAACGGCGTGCGGCGGTGGCCAGTAGTGAATGTGCGGTCGAATCGCTCAGCGCGACGTCGGTCGCGCCGCGCACCTGCGACAGACCGCCTTCCGGCACGCGCGGCATGTCTAACGGGAGAGCGGGCCGTAGGCGACGCGGTCGCCGTTATAGGAACTGAGCCAGATCTCACCATCGATGGGGATGGCCGTGGCGGTACCGCCGTACGGCGGGGTCGCGGGCCAACGTCCGAGGTCGCTCACGACCAGCGTCTTCGGGTCGATGGCTTGGGCCGCAAACCCTCGGGGACAGGGCGTGCCGGCGACACACGATGGGTCGGCCACGGCCATGCCGGCCGCGACCAGACGCGTGCCGACCATGCGGACGTTGTCGGGGGTGAAACCGGAGAGCTGCGCGAAGCCGATCGGCTTGGAGGGATCGGCGCGCGAGAACGCGACAATCTGTCTCAGTCCCATCGACACGACGAAGAACTCGCGACCGTCGGCGGAGGTCTCGATGCCGTTGTTGACCGGGAGCTCCGTGCCGTCCAGCCGATGGAACACGCTGTCGCCGGGCGTCCACATGAAGACCGCGCCGGTGTTCCGGCCGTCCGGGGAGGTCTTCCCGGGCAGGGAGACGACAGTGGCCAGGAGCGCGCCGTCGCCGAATGCCGCGACGCTGTTGGCCGCGAGCTTGTCGGGCATCAGCACGCAGCCCACCCAGGTGGCCGACGGTGTGGCGCCCCGCCCGTCGATATCGAACACTTCGATGGACTCGCGGCCGCCGTGGTTCGTCGAGTACAGCGTGAAATGGCCGGCTGGTGCGGAACGCAGGCTCAGGCCGTGCAAGACCGCCTGCTGCGGATCGAGCGGGTCCGGGCAGTTGGCGAAGCGATTCTTGTCTGGGCGCGCGGGCGCGCCACTCGTCCAGAGCGTCTGCGCCCGTTTCGCGCGCGTGTCGATCAGGTGCAGTCCTGAGCCCGCCTCCATGCCGCTGGCGATCAGCCAGCGCGTGTCGGGGAGGAGGACCAGGTCTTCGGGCTTCTGCAGGTCGCAGATGAAGCCCAATCCGTTTGATGGGGCGCAGCCGGGCGATTGGGCGTCAAGGGCTGGCGTCGCCGCCAGGGCCAGGCACGCGAACGCGAGGAAGGCCTGCTTCATGCGAACTCCTGGGTGGAGTCTACATCAGCACGCATGCCGCCGGCCCCGATGTTGTCGCCGCTCGGCCGGGCAACGTTACTTCTCGTGTTCGGTGTGGACTTAGGAAGTGTTCTTCGTGCTTTCGCGGTTTCGTGGTTGCATTTGGAGTTTGCAAACCAGCAGAACAGGGCACTGCGAAGGGCTGCTGGCGCATCGCCGCCAGCAGCCTTCCGCCAGGGAGAATCTACTGAGGGCAGGAGTAGGTCAGCGTGACCGGGTAGAGGCTGTCATTCGGAAATTCCGAGATTGGGCCAGCGTGGATCACCCGGATCGCGGTCACCGGTTTCGCGAATGTCAGGACGCCCAGGTTGGTGAACATCACGTCAACGTCGGTCGGAATATCGGTGGTAGCACCGGAGGTGGCGAGCAGTTCCGCCCCGGCATAGAACTCATACTTCACGCTCTCGTGTTGTTGCGGGTCCTGGCCGGGAGGATACTCGCCGGCATGCTCGATGTGTTCGTCGCCCGTCGTGGATGTGAAACTCCACGAACCAGCCGGAATGGAGAATGAGAATGGCCCGAGCTGGCTCGGATACCACGGATCCGGGTATCCCACCGGGAAGGTCGCGATGTAGGACCCCTGGGGGAATCGCAATGTGGACGAACCGCTGCACACGGGAGGCACCGGGGGCGTCGGCGGCGTCGGCGGCGTCACAGGTGGCGACGGCGGACGCACGACGCAATCCCCGGCGGTCGTCAGGAACCGCTTGCCGTCGATCTCCCTCGGCTCGTTGCGGCCAGGCAGCAGCGTCTCGGGACCGCTTCGGACCACGCCGTTTTCGTCGCGTGGCGGATTCGACGTGACGAGACGCGGCAGAATCCAGAAGTCCTCTTGTACCCAATCGCCGCAGTGCTCGGTCCAGCCAACCGTCAGCACGCCTGAGCTGTGCGGCGCGATTTCGCTCGAGGTCTGGGCCAGCCACAGTTCCTGCAACAGGTCCGGATCGTGGATGTTCGGGATGTAGTAGGCGCCAAAGCCCGCGTAGAGCGTGCAGTCCGCGCCGTTGGTCACAGTCAACCGGCCGACCTCGAACGAGCGCTGAATTTGCGGCGCGTCCGCGACGGTGCAGATTCGAGCCGTCGTCGAGGCCTTGGAGACCGAGCCGCGATTGGAGACCGCCCCCAGGGATGTCGCGCTGGCGGCTGCCGTTGCGCTCGGCGCCGTAGGCACCTCACCGCACGCGGTGGTCAGGAACAAGGACGCTGCGATGAACGCTGCGATTGGGAGATGCCGGGAGCCGATTCCAATTACCATGATTTCAAGCCTCCATGACTAGAGACGTATATAGTTTGTCTAAGTCCGTTAGAATTACATAGACGTCATTAGCTATAGCAACGTGCATTCCGTTATTGTCATCTATTGTTCTAAGCTCAAGCGGCGGAATACGATACGAGGGTTCCTGCGTCCGGTCTCAGTCGTGTCCAAGCCCAATAAGTCGCCCGCCGCGGAGACCTATGTCTGAAAGCTGTGCGTGGATGAGTATTCGAATGCCAGGACACTGGCAGCGCGGAAGTTCTGGCTTTCGGGGGAGCGGTAAACCGAGAGTCGAGGGGAAGACCGTGGGTTCCGGGGCTTGCGTCCACTCCCAGCGAAACACCCTTGAAACGGATCTCAAGGCGGCAGGTCCACGACGCTGAATCGCCGCCCCGCAGGCCTTCTGAGTTCTGACTTTTGAGTGTTCAGGTCGGGCCGCGTGTGTGAGCGGCCTCTACGATGTCTGGCACGGAGTGCCGAGGTTACTTCGTCGCCGCAGGCGGCGCCACCTTCTGACCATTGGGTGCGCGCGAGTGCGTGCGGATCTTGAAGCGCCACCCGTCGGGTGTTCTCACGTAGACGTCTTCGTATGCCCCGCTCCGGAAATCCGCGGAGCCAGCGCCTCGGCGATGTCGCATGCGCGACGCGCACAAGCGCTGCTCCTCAGGACGCCGGGTCTCGGTCGGAGTGGGGTTGACCGCCATCGGTTGCGAGCAGCAACGTTGTCCGAGGCCCCTGGGCGTCTGGGACCTCGAGGTACCGCTCAACGATGTCGAATAGTTCGCTGGGTTGGACCGGCTTCGAGAGATACGCATCCATCCCGGCCTCGAGGCAGCGGACCTTGTCGCCTTCCATCGTACGCGCGGTCATCGCGACGATGGGAAGCCGAGCCCCCGTCACTCGCTCTCGACCTCGAATGATGGCGGTGCACTCGAAGCCGTCCATCTCGGGCATCTGGACATCCATCAGCACGCAGCCGAAATCGGTCGAGGACGCCTGCTCCAGGATGGCGAGCGCCTCCCGTCCGTTGCTCGAGACGACCACGGTGTGCCCTCGTTTCTCGAGCAGACGCTTGGCCACCAATTGGTTGACGCTGTTGTCCTCGACCAGAAGGATTCGCCCTTTATGGCGCGCCTCCCGCAGGGTATGGCGTGTCACGAGCACCGGCTCGCTCGATTCGGCAGACCGATCGCTCAACGCCCACAGAATGGCGCTGCGCAGGTCCGATCGCCTGATCGGCTTGGGAAGGTAGGCCGCGACGCCCACCTCCCGACACTTGGCGCCATCGCCCGCCTGACCGACCGACGTGAGCATGATGATTGTGGCGTTCGCGATCGCCTTGTCCTGCTTGATCGCCGCCGTCAGGGTGAATCCATCCGCACCGGGCATCTGAAAGTCCGTCACCACCAGCGGGAAGGGCTGTCCCGATTGGTGCGCCGCGCGCAGCGCGTCGAGCGCGTCGCGCGCATTGGCCACTAGCGAGGGCGCCATCTGCCATCCCAAAAGCATCTCTTCGAGCAGTCGCCGACTGGTCGCGTTGTCGTCGACGACCAGAACCCGCCGGTCTCTCAGGTCGACTGGATCGGGAACTGCGGTCACCTTGGGGGCCACGCTCGCCGCTGCGAAATGTGCGGTGAAGTGGAAGGTACTGCCCTTGCCGGCCTCGCTCTCCACCCAGACACGCCCGCCCATCAGATGAACGAGCTTGGACGAGATGGTCAGCCCCAACCCCGTGCCGCCATACGCGCGGGTGGTCGAGCTGTCCGCCTGCGTGAACGCCTCGAAGACGCTCTGTTGACGGTCAGCCGCGATGCCGATGCCGGTGTCGCTGACCGCGAAGTGCAACGCGATATCCGGCGGCGTGGCCGCCTCCCTGATCACCCGCACCACGACCTCGCCGTGGTGCGTAAACTTGATGGCGTTGCCGATCAGATTGATGAGAATCTGACGCAGACGTCCCGGGTCGCCTCTCAGCGTATTCGGGATCGCCGCCTCGACATCCACGATCAGCTCGAGCCCGGCCTGGTGCGCCTTCCAGGCCAGCGCATTCGCTGTCTCGCCGATGGCATCGCGGGGGTTGAAGTCGATGGGATAGAGCTCGAGTTTGCCCGCCTCGATTCTGGAAAAGTCCAGGATATCGTTGATCACGATCAGGAGCGCTTCGGCCGACGACCTGACGACGACCAGATTCTCGCGCTGGCCGGAGGTGAGCTCGGTGTCGAGCACGAGCTCGGTCATGCCGATGACCCCGTTCATCGGCGTCCGGATCTCGTGGCTCATGTTGGCCAGGAACTCGCTCTTGGCCCGGTTGGCCGACTCGGCCGCGTCCTTCGCCGTGCGCAGTTCGGCGTCCGAACGATTACGATCCGTCGTATCTCGCACGACGCCCAGGATCTTCATCGGCTGGCCGTCGCCGTCCCGGTCGACCCGGCCATTCCCGCTAATCCAGTGCACAGAGTTGTCGGGCCAGCGGATTCGACACTCCATGTTGAAGGCGTCGGTCGTGTAGGCAGCCTCGAACGCACGATGGACGGCGGTCAGATCCTCGGGCACGACGCACGCAAACAGATCCGTCGTACTCCATTCGCGTTGGAGTGTGGTGTAGCCGAAGAGCTGGTCGTGCTTGATCGAACGCTCGAACGCAGCCGTGGCGAGGTCCAGCTCGAAGCTGCCCATCTCTGCCGCATCCAGGGCGAGCCTGGTTCGGCGCTCGCTCTTCGCGAGACGGCGTTCGCTCTCTATCAATGCCGCCTCGGCGCGTTTCTGGTCGGTGATATCGCGGTTGATCCCGAAGGTGCCGACGATGGTGCCGCGGCGGTCACGAAACGGCCCCCGGTTCGACAAGTAGGTCCGCCGCACGCCGGCTTTGTCCGACGAGTCGTATTCAAAGGTGATCGTATCGCCGCTGGCGATAACCTCTTCGTCACGCCGGCGAATCTGCCGGGCCAATTCCGGCTCGATCAGGTCCTCGTTGGACGCGCCGATGATGTCGGTGACCGGCAGGCCAATCGCCGCGGCGCCGGCCGAATTCATCATCAGGTAGCGATGTTCGAGGTTCTTGACGAAGATCGCATCGCTGGTTCCCTCGATCACCGCCTTCTCGCGGCTGGTGACCTCGTGGAGCGAGTCGGCCATGTGATGGAAGGCCCGGTCCAATTCGGCAATCTCATCGTCGCCCGAAAGCGGCGGCGCAAGATCCCGGCCCGCGGCCAGGCCGTGCGCGTTGTCCCGGAGTTGCTGCAAGCGCCGGCTGACGCCTGCGCCGAAGGACAGCGTCAGGATGCTCGCCAGCAGAATCGCGGCGGCTGTTCCCGCTATCAGCAGCCAGTTGACCCGCTGCCGGAGTGCGTCCAGGGCGCGTCGGCGCTCGTTGCCCAGCCGCAGTTCCTCCTGAGAGAATGCCGCCATCTCCGCGCGGACTTGTCTCATCAGCGCGGTCCCGGTTCCCTCCTTGACGCGATCTGCGGCGGCCTGTTGCTGGCCGCTGTGGACCAATCGAATCGTCTCGGCCAGACGGCCCGCGCGCAACGCCGTGAGTTGCCTGATCCGTTTGATTCTGGCCTCTTGTGGAGGATCGTCGGCGACCAGTGTTTGTAGTTGCGTGGACGTGAACGTCGCCTGCGCCAATGCCTCCTCGTACCACGGGATGAACTTTTCGTCGGCCGTGATGACGTAGCCACGAGCGGCGCTCTCGGTTTCGCCGATGCGAGCCAGCAGCGCCTGCGAGACGCCGATGACTTCCGTGGAATGCAGCGCCGATTCCTGAGCCGACTCGCTCTGTGCCTGCAAGTAGACGACCAGGCCGACGAATGTCAGCAGCAGGAGCAGCGGGATACCCGTCATCAGGAGGCCCTTGCTGGCCACTTTCACGGCGGTGAGCTTGCGGATGGCGAGGGCCGCCAAGCCGACCCCCGCGAGCGACGCGAGTGCCTCGACCGACAGCACCCGCCACGACTGCTGTGGAAACAGCCCGCTCGCCCCGCCCAACAGTACGGGCAGGAAAGCGACGCCGATTCCGGGCGTCCACGTCGGCAACCCATCCGGCCCGCGCTCCGCGTGCGTCCACGCATACCCGAGCATCGCGACGCCGTAGGCCGCAAACGCCGAGGCGGTATGCAAGGCCATCTGCAAACCGAGGCCGAAGGGAAGCAAGTAGGCGATCCCGTAGACATACCCGATGAGCGCAGTCAGCGCCAGACTCAGTGGAATGGAGTTCAGTATCCAGAAGCTGCCGAGTGCGGTCGGACGCGCCGAAAGGATGACGAGTGAGACGCCGCTGAAGAAGAAATTGACGGCCGTGGTCGGCGACATTCGTCCAGGGAATTCAACCAGCGTCACCCACGGGTGGAAGAACAGGGTATCGATCCCGAACGAGAGGCCGGTGCCGTCTTCCAGAATCACCGCCGTCCCCATCAGCGCGACCAGGCTGCCCGCGCACAGCATCAACAGCCGGCGTCCGGACGACAGACCGATACCCGCGGCTCCCAGCGCCACGAAGCACAATGCGGTGTTGTATTGCATGTGATTCAGACCGGGGAAGATCTGAACAGCGGCGGGGATGTGGGCGTGCCAGCCCACGAGCACGACGGCCGCCATCAGCATGATGGCGACGGAAATGCCAAAGATGGTCGTGTCCCATTGGGCGCCGACAACCTGGCGAGTCTTCAATGCGACCCTACCTGTCCTCTCATGGTGCGTCCGTTTGTTCAGGCAATCGCCACGTTCGAACGCTCTCGCGCCAACCACAGCGCGTCCGCTGAGAGAACGCCTTGCGGCGCGAGCGCCGCGACCATCAACTGACCGCTGAGCAGTTCATCGTCCATAATCAGGATGCGTGTGCGGTGTCCCCTTTTGAACACGCAAGGTCGAGCAGCGACCAGGGAAGTCGCCGTTGGCTTTTGCCGATCGCGCTGATATCTGGGTGGGGTGAGTGGAATCGCGACTGCCGATGCTCGATCTATCGACGACTGCGGTCGCAAAATGGTGTGCACGGGTCAGTAGTTTCAGTGCAGGTGCGACGCGAAACGCAGCCATTCCCCGGGAAGCGTGATGCGTCGCATAACTCCCGGGCGGGGCATCGCGATGCGACGCGGCGTGGGTGCCGGCCAACGTGGCGCGGTCGTGGATCGCTTCCGAGATCTGCGTGATGTCGAGGTCGGTGCGGCTGATCCCGCTGTAGCTGCCGTCATCGTCTTCCCAGAAGCGGCGCTTGAACGGCAGGCCGATCTCGCGCGCATTATCGAACGGGCGAGTTGCTGTATGCTCCCGCCAGACCGTGCGCGAGCAATTGAGGGCGAAGCCGGTGCCGTACTCCATCAGTCCCATGCGTTCGTGCGTCCGCCGGATCGTCCGCCGGATCGTCCGCCGCTGTCTCTGGCTCCTGGTCCTGAGTCTCCTTCTGTGCGGGAATCGGGGCACACGAGTCTTGCGTGCGCAGCAGCACCCCTCGACTATCCGGTCAGGTCTCGAAACGATCCAGATTCGGCCAAACGTGTACGTCATTTTCGGCGCAGGCGCCAACGTCACAGTCCACGTTGGCGACGACGGCGTGATCCTGGTGGACAGCGGTTCGAGCGAAACGGCGGCCGCTCTCCTGACGGCCGTCAGGTCCATCTCGCCCCGCCCCATCCGGCTCATCATCAACACCGGCGCGGACGCGGATCATGTTGGCGGCAACGGCGTGCTCGGCGGCGCCGGCGTCGGCGTGAACCCTGACCCATTCGCCCGCGAGGATCACGCGACGGTGCTCGCCCACGAGAACGTGCTCCTGCGCATGAGCGCGCCGACGGGGCGCCAATCGCCGTTTCCACAAAGCCTGTGGCCGACCGAGACCTTCACCTCCCGGTTTCGGTCGATGTACCTCAATGACGATGCCGTGCAGGTTATCCGCGAAACGGGCGCACGCTCCGACGGGGACCTCATGGTGCTCTTCCGCAAGGCCGACGTCGTCGTCACCGGCGACATCGTCGATCTGGGGCAGTTCCCGGTCATCGATCGGGCGCGAGGCGGCAGTATCCAGCGCGAGTTGGAAGCGCTCAATCGTCTGCTCACCGAGTTTGTCCTGCCGAATACTCCGCAGGTCCTCAAAGCCGGCGGCACCCTGGTCGTTCCCGGTCACGGCTACGTGTCCGACTACGGAGAGATCGTGGAATACCGAGACATGCTGACAACAATCACCGACATCATCGAGAGTCTGGTCGCGAAAGGCATGACGCTCGATCAGGTGAAGGCGGCGAATCCCACGCGGGGATATCGCGGCCGATATGGCCACGATACAGGCGCGTGGACAACGGAGCTGTTCGTTGAAGCCGTTTACTCGAGCCTGAGGGGCTCCCGGCCGTGACGCGGCAAACAGCCCGTGGTGAAAGTCCGTCGTCGCACCGCAGTGTTCGCCGAATGCAGACGGACTTTTACCACGGGCTGCTAACGTGGCTATGGGCGCTGGTGCTGCCGCTGGTTCTACCGAACGACAGCGGCGCACAAGCACGCGCCGGTGCGGCCGCGCCCCCTCGTTCGCCGCGCGCGACGGCGCCCATCGATCTCGCCGGTCAATGGGTGGCGGTCATTTCAGAGGACTGGCGCTGGCGGATGATTACTCCGCCGAAGGGCGACATCGTCAGCATTCCGTTGAATCTGCAGGGGCAGCACGTGGCCGAGGCCTGGGATCCGGCCAAGGACGAGGCCGCCGGCGAGCAGTGCAAGGCATATGGAGCGCCAGGCTTGATGCGCGGACCAATCCGCATGCGCATTTCCTGGCTCGACGACAATACATTGCAGGTCCAGACAGACTACGGCGTGCAGACGCGTGTACTCCGCTTCGAGCGCGCCGCGGCTCCACCCGGCGCGCGCAGCTGGCAGGGCGCGACCGCCGCGGAATGGATTGTGCGTGGCGATGGCGGCCGTGGCATGACGACGTTCGGCACGCTCAAGACCGTCACCACGAACCTGCGGCCTGGTTACCTGCGAAAGAACGGTGTTCCCTACAGCGAGCGGGCGGTGTTCACCGAGTACTGGGACGTGCACGTGCTGCCGAACGGCGACCGATTGCTGGTCGACACGAACGTGGTGGACGACCCCGTCTACCTGCAGTCGCCATTTCAGACAGCCATCCACTACAAGCTGGAACGCGACGCCAGTCGGTGGGATCCGACCCCCTGCGACGCGCGGTTCTGATGTGAACGGATTGGAGGGCGGCCGATGAACGGAACGAGGCTCTTGCGGACGCTGGTGCTGCTGACCGCGCTCACGGTGATGAGCAGGCCAGCATCTGCGCAGGTCGAGCTCGGTGGCTCGTACTCGGTCCGGATGTACGAGGACTACATCGAACGAGGCCCCGGGTCTTATCTGGGCGACTTCACCGGCATGCCGATGAGTGACGAGGGGCGCGCCAAGGCGCTGTTGTACACCTCGAGCCTTCCTTCCACCATCGAACGCCAGTGCCTCGCGCAGTCTCCATGGGTAGGACAGTACCGCCCGCTCAATCTGCGAATCTGGAGCGAGGTCGATAACGGCCGCGTGATCGCCTGGGTGTTGGCCGGCGACTATCTTCGCGACACCATCAGGATCTGGATGGATGGACGGCCGCACCCGTCCGCGAACGCGTGGCATCCGCCGTCGGGGTTCACGACCGGACATTGGGAGGGCGATACGCTGATGGCACGTACCACGCATGTGAAGACCGCGTGGATCCGGCGAGGCGTTGGCATTCCCGGCAGCGACCGGTCTGAGTTCACCGTCATGATCACGCGGCACGACAACCTGCTCACGATCACGACCGTTCAGGAAGACCCGATCTATCTCACTGAGCCTCATGTGGTGAGTCGGGTCTGGGAATTCGACCCGAACGCCGCCCAGGACAACAACGCTCGAAGCAGCTGCAACACCGGCAACGAAATTCCGCCGCTCGAGGATACCGGCAAGGTGCCGCATTACCTCCCGGGACAGAACCCGGACGAGGACTACATGGTTCGCGCGTACAACATTCCCAGGGACGCAGCCCTGGGGTCTGCCTACACGCTGTATCCCGAGTACCGCAAGATTCTGAAGAACCTGTACACGCCACCCGCATCGTGCGGCCGATACTGTTGCGGGTGGATCGAGCGGCAAGGCCTACCGGGAGCGGCTCCCGGTCTGACGTGCAAGGACAACAACCAGCCGGTCTCGAATGAGGAGCGCGGAGGAGGACGCGGGCGGTAACGAGGCAGCGTCGGCCGCAGCGGCCACGGCAGCGCTGAAGTCGGACAGTCCACAAGCCGACCACGTCCCTCCCGCTATTCGTCGAGCCCGAACACGAACAGCGACAGCCCCGAGACGATCGATACGTACTGCCGATTGCCGACCCGATAGCTGATCGGCCCGCTGTTGATGGCCGCGCCCAGATTCGCCTTCCACAACAGCGAACCGGTACGTGCGTCCAGCGCCTGGAAGTAGCCTTCCCGTCCGCCCGTGAACAGCAGGTCCGACCCGGTTGTCAGGATCCCGCTGTCGGTCACATCGGTCATGTTGAACTTCCACTTCTCCCGGCCGGTTGCAGGATCGAGGGCGATGACTGCACCGTGACCGGCCGCCTCGGTCCACGTATTGATGGGGGACCGGCCCAGACCTGGCGCTCCAGGCACCGCCGACAGATTCCGCGGACCGCCGCCGCCGAAATTCGATCCTTCTTTGTATTCCGCCGGCGCCGGGGCGTAGATGCTCGCGTAGTCTTCCCAGGCGGAGACGTAGAAGAGCCCGGTGCGCGGACTGAACGACGGCGAGTACCAATTCGTACCGCCCTGATTGCCCGGATAGGTCGGCTGGCCATCGGGCTGCGGCGTCTGCTTGGGACGGCCGCGCTCGTCGAACTCGCTCATCCAGTTGACCTTCACGAACGGGCGCCCGCGCAGGAAGCGTCCCGTCTCCCGATCGAGCGCGTAGAAATTGCCGTTACGATTGGCCCAGGTGACGACGTTGACGCGGCTGCCGGCCCAGTTGTCGACGAGGACGGGGATTTGCACCGAATCGTAGTCGTAGACATCGTGGGGCGTGAACTGGTAATGCCACTTCAGTTTGCCGGTGTCCCCATCGAGCGCCACGATCGAGGCGGTGTAGAGATTGTCGCCGGGCCGCTGCGCCCCGTTGTAATCAGGACCGACGTTCCCGACGCCCCAATAGGTCAGGTTGAGTTGTGGATCGTAGGAGCCGGTCAGCCAGATCGATCCGCCGCCATGCTTCCACGCCTCGGGATCACAGAACGTCGTCGTCTGAGGAGGACAGCGTTCCCACGTTTCGGAACCGGGCTCACCCGGGGCCGGAATGGTGTAGAAGCGCCACGCCTCCCGTCCGGTCGCCGCGTCATAGGCGGCGATGAAGCCGCGGATGCCGTACTCGCCGCCGCCGACGCCGACGATGACCTTGTCCTTGATGACCAGCGGCGCGTGCGTGATCGAGTACCCGGAGGTGGTGGTCGCAACGGCGGTCTTCCACAGTGCGCGCCCGGTCTTCGCGTCGATGGCGATCAGTTGCGCGTCGAGCGTTCCCATGAACAGCGTGTCGCCGAGAATCGCGAGTCCGCGGTTATTGGCGCCGCAGCAGACGATGCGATCCTGGGCCGGGGTGTAGCGATAGATCCAGAACGCACGGCCGGTTGCCGCGTCGAGCGCGACGACGTCGTTCTGACGCTGGGTGATATACATCGTGCCGTCAACGACCAGCGGCGTGGTCTGCCAGTTCCCGGCAACCGGCGACTGGTAGACCCATTGGAGCTTCAGATTCTTCACGTTGGCCGGCGTGATCTGATTCAGCGGGCTGTAGCGCGTACTGGAATAGTTGCCGGAGTAGGTCAACCAGTTCTGCGGCTCACTCGCTGCGGCGGCCAGACGCTGCGACGTCACCTGTCCATGGACGCGGAACGACGCCAGGCAGATCACGGACAGGAAGCACCAGCCGAACAGCCGTCGTGTCCTGGTCATGGCAATTGTCCTTTCAGGGAAAGCAGATAGGCGACCACATCGGCGATCTCGTCATCCGAGAGCGTGGTCTTGTATGACGGCATCGGCGAGGTCTTGGCGATGGTGTATTCGCGAAGGTCGGCCTTCACCAGCGAGTGCAGACGCTCGCGCTCGTCGATGATTTGAAGACTGTAGGTGTCCTCGTTGAGCCGTCGGCCGTTGATGACCGTGCCGCCCTTGGTGACCACGTGGACCGGGCGGTTGATCGGCATCATCTGGCTGGTCGGGTCGAGCAGCGAGCGCTGCAGGGACCCGGCGCTGCGAAGCACGCCGATGTCGCTCAAGTTGGGGGCCACGCGCGATCCGGCGACGCCAATGCGGTGACAGCCCGTGCAGGCGCCCTTGCCGTTGAAGAGGGCGCGGCCACGGGCGGCGTCGCCAGTCTTCACTGCCGCCGTGTCGAAATAGTTCATGTTGCGAAGGTAGGCGATGATCCCTGCCATGTCGGCGTTGTCGAGCGCAAAAGGGGGCATGCCGGCCGGCGAGCCGGCTCTGATGAACCGCTCGAGGTCCCGATCGATGGCGGCGTTTCTGAACGTCCCGCTACGCAGGTTGACCCCGCCGATCCCGTCGCCCTGGCTGCCATGACAGGTGACGCACTTCGACGCGTACAACGCTGCCCCGTAGGCGATATCGGCATCGGAATACTGGCTGTCGTGCAGCGGGGCCTGGGCCTGCGCCAGCACAGTCGCCAGGCCGATCGTCCACAGCACGGCCGCATGCACGACCGTCGCACAAGCTCTACGCATGGATCGCCTTCCTTGCCAGCCGGTTACACCAGGAGGCGACACACTATCCGTCGACGCCGGTTGAGGTGTCAACCTTGGCAGCCGGTGGCAAAAATCCGTCTGCATTCGGCGAACGCTGCATCCCGCCTCGCGGCGTTGCTCACCGCTCAAATACTCCCGGTATTCTCGCGTTTCACGCCTGGCGATCCGGGCGCCCCGTCCGCCTCGGTGCGACAACGGACTTTCACCACGGGCTGCTATCACGTCACCGAATCTCCAAAAGGACAGACAAGCGGTGTAGGCTGATCACATGCCTACACGCACGCGTTGCCTGCTCCTTACGATCACGGCTCTGGCGATCTCCGCCAGGATGGCGGCTGGCCAGACGGATTCGGCCCGCGCCGCGGCGCAGGACGCGCTGACCCAGGTGATCGCGGTCGACCCGCAGGTCCGCGGTGGTCGGCTGCCCAACGGCTTGCAGTACTTCGTTCGGGCGAACGCGCAGCCGCAGGGCCGCGCCGAGCTGCGACTCGTCGTCCAGGCCGGCTCGGTGCTCGAGGACGACGACCAGCGCGGGCTCGCGCATTTCGTCGAGCACATGGCGTTCAACGGGACCCAGCATTTTCCGGGGCAGGACGTCGCCGCCTTCATCCAGGCGCTCGGCATGCGCTTCGGCGCGCACGTGAATGCGCACACCAGCTACGACGAGACCGTCTATCAGCTCCAGATTCCCACCGACAGCCGCGCGGTCGTCGATCGTTCGTTGCTGATTCTGGAGGACTTTGCCCGCAACGTGACGTTCGACCCCGCCGAGATCGAAAAGGAGCGCGGCGTGGTCCTCGAAGAGTGGCGGCTCGGTCTCGGCGCCGAATCACGCATCCGCGACCGACAGATGCCGGTGCTGTTGAAGGGCGCACGGTATGCCGACCGCTCGCCAATCGGCCGCCCGGAGATCATTCAGAACGTCAGTCCCGCTCGATTGAGGCAGTTCTACAGCGACTGGTACCGGCCGGATCTGATGGCGGTGATTGCCGTCGGCGACTTCAATCCCGCGGCCATCGAGGCGATGATCATCGCGCACTTCACGCCGATGCCTGCGGCCGCGGCGCCCCGGCCGCGCACGATCTTCACAGTGCCACCGCACCCGGACACGCTCTATGCGCTGAACGCGGATCGAGAGACTACCGCCACCACGGTGAACGTCTCGAGCATCTCGCCCGCCGGCGATCAGCGCACCGTCGGGACCTACCGTCAGCAGATGGTCGAACGGCTGTTTGCCCGCCTGTTTTCGGCCAGGCTCGAGGAAGTCGCGCACCGGCCGGACGCGCCGTTCATTGCCGCGCAGACGAGCCGCGGACTGTTCGTGCGCTCCGCGGTGGTGACCACGCTGGCGGCTCTGGTCCCGGATGGCGGCGCGGAGCGTGGACTCGAGGCGCTGTTCACCGAGGCCGAGCGGGTGGTCCGGCACGGCTTCACGTCGACCGAGATCGATCGCGAAAAGCTCGACAGCCAGCGCTACCTCGATGAAGCGCTGTTCGAGAAAGACAAGACGCCATCGGACTCGCTCGCCGACGAACTGGTGCGCCACGTGGTTCAGGACGAACCGGTGCCCGGCATCGTCTACGAACAGGCCATGTCGCAGCGGTTCCTGCCGGAAATTACCCTCGCCGAAATCAACGCCCTGGCGCGCTCGTGGATCCCCGAGGGCAATCGAGTCGTGTCGGTCAGCGCACCCGAACGTGCGGGCCTCGCGTTGCCCACGCCAGCGAGGCTGGCGACGGCGATCGCCAACGCCCACAAGACGGCGTTGTCGGCGTATGTCGATCGCGTCAACGCCCAGCCGCTGCTCGAACCGCTGCCCACCCCGGGCACGGTAGTACGCACTGCCACGCGAGACGCCATTGGCGTGACCGAATGGCAGCTATCCAATGGACTGCGGGTCATCCTCAAGCCGACGTCCTACAAGGAAGACGAGATTCTGTTTCGCGCGGTCAGCCCGGGTGGGACGTCGCTCGCCAGCGATCAGGATCTGGTGGCGGCTCAAACGGCGAAGCGGGTCGTCTCTGAAGGTGGGCTGGGCCCGTTCTCGACGCTCGACCTGAACAAGGTGCTGGCGGGCTTCTCGACCGCCGTCCAGGCGGACATCGACGAAAACGAGGAGGGGATGCGCGGAGGTGCGGCACGAAAAGACGTTGAGAAGATGTTCCAACTGATCTATCTCACGTTCACGGCGCCGCGGTCCGACCCGGCGCAGTTCGAGTCGCTGAAGGCCCGCCTTCGACCGATGCTGGCCAACCAGCAGGCGCGGCCGGAAGCGGCGTTTCGCGATGCGCTGGTCTCGGCGCTGACTCAAGACAATCCGAGAGCGCGTCCGCTGACGCCAGCCTCCATCGACCAGATGAGCCTCGAGCGATCGATGGCGTTCTATAAAAGCCGATTCGCCGATGCCAGCGACTTCACGTTCGTGTTCGTGGGCAACTTCGATCTGCAGACCATGAAGCCGCTGGTCGAGCGCTACCTGGCCAGTCTGCCCGCGCTGCATCGCGTCGAAGCCGCGGTCGACCGCGGCGTCCGGCCGCCGGACGGCGTCGTGGAACGGCAGGTGGTCAGAGGCGTGGACCCCCGCAGCCAGGTCGCGATCGTGTTCAGCGGAGCGTTCCAGAACGACCCGATGCATCGCCTGCTGCTCAAGACCATGAGCCAGATGCTCGGCGGGAACCTGCAGCGCCTGCTGCGCGAGGATCTGGGCGGGACCTACGGTGTGTCGGTCGAGCCGCAGTTCTCCAAGTATCCGACCTCGCAATACCAGATTTCCGTCGGTTTCAGCTGCGACCCGGCGCGGGTGGTCGCTCTCACCGCCGCGACGTGGAAGGTGATTCAAGATTTCTCGCAACAAGGCCCGTCGAACGATCAGCTGGCGGGCGCGCGGCGCGCGCTCGATCGCGAACTCGAAGTCGGCTTCCAGCGGAATGACGAATTGCTCAACGAACTCACGAGCAAGGTCGAGTACGGCGAGGACATTGCCGATGTCTTCAACCCGCGGCCGCTCTACGATCAGCTGACGACCGCTGCCCTGCGCGACGCGGCGCGGGATTACTTGAATCCGCGCCGCTACGTGCAGGTCACTCTTCGTCCAGAAGGGAAGTAGCGCGGCCCGTGTGAACGTGTATTCGCGGCCGTCTGTGAAGCAGCAGCCCACTACCCAGCGCACCGCCCGGCCGTGCAACTGTAGGCAAGGCTTGTCACACCCGATCCCGGTGCGGCAGCCCGAAGTCCCAGTCGTATCGTCGTAGGGCCTTGTTGCGACGTCTCGGCCTACCACGGGCGCTGAGTTACGGGTCAGAACAAGCCTTGAACTGTTTTATGACGCCGCCAAGCGGGTGTTTCATCCGTAGCCGAGCGGTATGGCCGCTTAGGACCCTGGCGGAAATTAGGCTGCCACCTTCGCCGTCGATGCATCCCGCCGGGCTGCGTTGCTCGTCGCTTGCATACTCCCGGTATGCGCGCTCCTCACGCCTTGCCGGGCGGGCGCCTCGACGCCCAAGCTGACAGCTTAATTCCCGCCAGGGTCCCTAAGGTGTTTTTCCTCGGTGGTCTCGCACTCGTGGGGAACGTCACGCCGTTCACCACGTCGGTGTGTGCGTACAGGCTGGCGGTGGAATTACCAGCCGGTCAGTCCACAACAATCCCGACAATGTGATCCCCCTCGCGTCTTGATCGGAAGTCGCGGCTGGCGATCCTTCTCGAGCTGAAGCCCATCTCGGTGGCCAGTCGTTCGATATCTGCCGCAAGGAGCTTGAGGAGCCGGTAGTAACCGCCTTTACTGCGGAAGCTGGCCTCGCTCTCGCAAAGCGCCATCAGTTGCTGCCATTGGGTGTCGAGTAGCGTGGGCCTAGACATCGGAAGCCCCTGCGATTGTACGCCTCGCGACGTTGAGATTGAATTCGCCTGGCGCGCGGAGCCTTGATCCTTCCACGCTGCCAGTGCCCTGCCGTGGGCCGCGGCGGAAGGCGGATGAGCCGGTCTCGGTCCCTCGCATCATCAGTCGACGGTCGCCGTTGTCGTGGGTCATGCTGTCAAAACATTCTTGGATCCGTCGGAGGTGTTGTCAACCCGACACACCCCATTCCCCTTCCTGGAGCTGGATCGCTTCCACCTGTTCCCTAGGCAGAAGTGCGCCAGGTTTTCGCGCGAGAGGGGCGATAACATGGGAAAACCAGGTGGCTCCTCATGCTATAAGTTGCGCTGGCATCAACCGTGCGGACGGCGGTTCTCGAGCCAGCGAGGGAACGGCATGCGCGACCTACACAAGAAGAGCGGCTCGCCTCTCGCGTTATTGATCACGCTGTTGACGGTCTCGCCGGCCGCGGCGGCCGGCGGCGATCACCGGCTCGTCGATGCGGCCAAGGGCCAGGATCAGCAGATGGTCCGCACGCTGCTGACTCAACACGCCGATGTGAATGTTCGATCCGATGACGGCTCGACGGCGCTCCTATGGGCCGCGCACTGGAACGATCTCGCGACCGCGGAGCTGTTGATCCACGCCGGCGCCGATGCGAACGCGGCGAACGATTTCCGCATCACACCGCTCTCCCTGGCATGTACCAACGCCAGCGCACCGCTTGTCGAGCTGCTCCTGAAGGGGGGCGCCAATCCTCGTACGGTGATTGCCACCGGTGAGACGCCGGTCATGACGTGCGCGGGCACCGGCAACGCCGACGCCGTTCGAATGCTGATCGCCCGCGGTGCCGACGTGAACGCGAAGGAGCCTTCAGAGCATCAAACGGCGCTGATGTGGGCCGCCGCGGAGCACCACTCGAACGTGGTTCGCGCGTTGATTGGAGCTGGCGCGGATCTTCAAGCCCACACCAGGAAGGGATTCACCGCCCTGCACTTCGCGGCGCGGGAGGGCGATCTGGAGACCACCCGGCTGCTGCTCGGCGCCGGGGTCAACGTGAACATTCGTTCGCAGCCGGAGCCTTCGGATGCGGGGCAGGCCAAGGGAGAAACTCCCAAGGCGGGGCGGACGGCGGGAAGCGGCACCGCCAGGGGGCCGGCTTACCAGTCGACGCTCTCGGCAGGCAGCACCCCGTTGCTTGTGGCCACAGTGCGCGGCCAAGTACCGCTTGCGCTCTTCCTGCTGGATCAGGGAGCGGATCCCAATATCGGCGATGCCGGCTTTACCCCGCTGCACTGGGCGGCCGGCACGTGGGAGAGTGGGCCGTCGAACCCCGTGTATGGTTTCAGCGATCCGATGAGCGGTATTCCGGCGCGCGAAGCCAAGTTGCAGCTCGTGAAGGCGCTGCTGGCTCATGGTGCGAAACCCAACGGGCGCATGACGCAGCGGCCGCCGGGATTTGCGGGCGGGTACGAGGACGCGGCGGGAGCGACGCCGTTTCTGTTGGCCAGCGCTACCGCCGACGTCGAGATGATGCGGCTCCTCGTGGCCGCGGGGGCCGATCCGACCCAGGTCACGGACACGAAAACCACGCCGGTGATGGCGGCGTCTGGCCTCAATCGAGGAATCGGCGAGAGTCCCATCACCGAAGAGCAGGCACTTGCGACCGTCAGGTACTTGATCGAGCTGGGGGCGGACGCCAGAGGCGCCACCACCAACGGCGAAAACGCGCTGTTCGGCGCTGGTTACCGCGGATGGAACACCCTCCTCGCATTGCTGATCGAGAAAGGGGCGGATGTGAACGCCCTGAGCAAGGCCGGGCTCACGCCGTGGCTCGCCGCGTCGGGATTTGGCGACCGGCTGGGCGGCGTGCTCTACAACAGAGAAGGTGCGGATCTGCTCCTCAAACACGGAGCCAATCCGAAGCTCGGAAAACCATGTCAGGCCCAGAACAAGTGCCGTTGACCATCGCCCTGCGGGAACACGTGCGAAGCCTTGCCGATCATGAGCCACAACGGTCACGACGTTCGTGAAGAACCCCGGCGGTCTCTTGGATGGCTGGCGTGCGGTGTGGTTCGGCCGTTCACCTGGGCCGCGCGCTCCAGGGTCTCGATGAAGCAGGGAACAGTGACCACGTGCATCTGTCTCGCGTGGGCCGCTGCGATCGGGCTCGAGGCTCTCACGGCCCACGGTGAAGGTCTGCCCGATTCCCACAGCGGCCTGGCGCGCGCCGCTCACGCGGTCTTAGCGCCGGCTGCCTTCCCGCAGATTGCCGCCCCGGCTGATGCCGCGTCCGCAACTCCGCCGCGCGATCTCGTCATGCGATACTGTGTCAGCTGTCACAACGACAGACTCAGGACCGGGAACCTTTCGCTGGACAAGGCTGACGCCGATCACGTCTTCAACTCGGCAGAGACGTGGGAGAAGGTCGTTGTGAAGCTGCGAGGCCGCGCGATGCCTCCCCCGGGCAGTCGCCGGCCGGACAACGCCACGTATGAAGCTGTGGCTGGATGGCTCGAGACCGAGCTGGACCGCGAGGCTCTGTCCCATCCGAATCCCGGCCGGCCGGCTGACCTTCATCGGCTCAACCGCACCGAGTACGGCAATGCGGTTCGAGATCTGCTTGGCGTCGAGATCGATCCCAACGCGCTGCTGCCGCCCGACACACAAGCCTACGGCTTCGACAACAACGCCGACGCACTCGCGATCGAGCCGGCGCTGTTGGATCGGTATCTGACCGCCGCGGCGAGAATCGCCCGCCTCGCCATCGGCGACCCCTCCATCCGCCCGACGTTTGAGCGCTACACGGCCGTCAAAGGCAATTCGAACGAGCAGACCTGGCTGTGGCAGACGGACAGGCTGGGCGAGGATTTTCCGTTGGGCTCGCGGGGCGGGATTGCCACGCGTCACTATTTCCCGCTCGATGGTGAGTACGTCTTCAAGGTTCGCCTGGCGAGAACCTACGCCGACCTGGTCCGTGGTCTCAACGTGCCGAACGAGATCGAGATCCGTGTGGACGGTACCCGAGTCGGAACGTTCAAACTGGGTGGCGGCGGTCCCGAGGTCAGCGCGGCTGCGGCTCCAGCGGCCCAGGACCCCCTGGGCGTCAAGAACCCGCTGAACGACGCGGACGAGGGGTTGCAGGTCCGTGTTCCGCTGAAGGCCGGTCTCCGTCAGGTGGTCGCCACCATCGTCAAGGCCGATCGGATCAAGCCGGAGGGGCTGGGGCCCGATCGCATTCCGATCTGGACTCGTGAATACGACGTGCCGACCGTGCCGGTCTTCATCTCGTCGCTGCTGATTGGCGGACCGTACAACGGCCGGGTGTCGCAAGACTCGTCCAGCCGACGTCGAATCTTCTCGTGCCAACCGGCCAGCCGGAACGACGAGTCGGCCTGCGCGACCACGATCTTGTCGACGCTCGCTCGACGGGCGTATCGCCGCCAGCCGACCGATGAGGACATTCAGACGCTGCTCGGTTTCTATCAGCAGGCGCGCGGCGACGGCGACTTCGATGCCGGCATCCGCGCAGCGCTCGAGCGGGTGCTGGTCAGTCCCGATTTTCTGTTTCGGATTGAGGCGGATCCCGACAAGGTCGCCCGCGGCGCGGCCTATCGTATCTCCGACGTCGAACTGGCCTCACGCCTGTCGTTCTTCCTCTGGAGCAGCATCCCCGACGACGAGCTGTTGGACCTGGCGATTCGCGGCAGACTGCAGGATCCCCAGACCCTCGAGCAACAGGCGCGCCGCATGCTCGCCGATCCGCGCGCGCGCGTCGCGCTGGTCAACAACTTCTTCGCCCAGTGGCTGCAGACGCGCAACGTCTGGCTGCTGACGCCGGATGCGAACCGGAAATATCCCTGGTTCGACGACAACCTGCGAGCGGCTTTCGTCCGGGAAACGGAGCTGTTCCTCGACGATCAGCTCAAGGCGGACCACGGCATCGTCGATCTGCTGACGGCCGACTACACGTTTCTGAACGAGCAGCTGGCCTGGCACTACGGCGTGCCGGGTGTGTACGGAAGCCACTTCCGGCGGGTCGCGCTCACGGACGAGAACCGCTGGGGTCTATTGGGCAAGGCGAGCGTTCTGGCGGTGACGGCGTATCCCAACCGCACCTCGCCGACGATCCGCGGCAAATGGCTTCTGGAGAACATCCTGGCCGCGCCCGTGCCGCCTCCACCGCCGAATGTGAACACCAATCTCGAGGAGGACAAGACCGGCAAAGCCGAGTCGGTGCGGGACATGCTCGAGCGGCATCGCGCGAATCCGGCCTGCGCGAGCTGTCATGCACGCATGGATCCGCTGGGGTTCAGCCTCGAGAATTTCGATGCGCTCGGCCAGTGGCGTACGCTGGACGGGGGCACGCCGATCAACGCGACGGGCGTGCTGCTCGATGGCACCCGCGTGGATGGTCCGGCGGCGCTGCGGCGAGCGTTGGTGGCTCAGCAGGAGCAGTTCGTGCGGACGGTGACGGGCAAGCTGCTGACCTACGCCATCGGCAGGGAGATGGCGTACTACGATGCTCCCGCGATCCGCTCGATCGTGCGCGCGGCTGCGCCCGACGGCTATCGTTGGTCGGCGGCACTGTTGGCGATTGTGAAGAGCCAACCGTTTCAGATGAGGAGATCGCGATCATGATCGTCACCAGGAAAGCGATGTCGCGTCGGACCGTGCTTCGCGGAATGGGCACGGTGGTCGCGTTGCCGCTGCTCGACGCCATGGTGCCGGCGCTGACGGCCCTCGCGCAGACCCCGGCCAACGTCGTGCCCCGCCTGGGGGTCGTCTACCATCCCAACGGCGTCATCTATGAGAACTGGCTTCCCAAGGGTGTCGGCCAGGAGTTCGAGCTCTCGCCGACTCTCGCGCCGCTGGCGCCCTTCCGCGATCAGTTGCTGGTCATCACGGGTCTGTCCAGTCATCAGGCGGAGGCGCTCGGCGACGGCGGCGGCGATCACTCCCGCGCCACGGGAACGTATCTGACCGGCGTACACGTCAGAAAGTCCGACAGCGTCGTCGGAAACAGCGTCTCGATGGACCAGGTCGCGGCGAAGTTCTACGAACGCGACACGCAGTTGTCCTCGCTGCAGCTGACGGTGGACGACAACAGTCTGGTGGGGTCCTGCGATGTCGGCTACAGCTGCGCGTACAGCAGCACGCTGTCGTGGCTCACGCCGACCCTGCCGCTGATGGCGGAAAACAACCCGCGCGTGGTCTTCGAACGGTTGTTCGGCTCGAGCGACAGCACGGATCCGCGGGTGCGCGCGTCCCGCCTTCGTCAAGACCGGAGCATTCTCGATTCGGTGACGGCCCGCGTCAGGCAGCTTCAGCGGAAGCTCGGCCCGACCGACGGCACGAAGGTGAACGACTATCTCGAATCGCTCCGTGACGTGGAGCGGCGAATTCAGAAGGCCGAAGAGCAGAGCGCCAAAGAGGGTCCAGAGGTGGTGCAGCCTGCGGGTGTGCCGGACGGCTTCGAACCGCACGTGCAGCTGCTGTATGACCTGCAGTTGCTGGCTTACCAGTCCGATCTGACACGGGTCATCACCTTCATGTATGGTCGCGAGCAGACGGGTCGACCGTATCCGCAGATCGGGATTCCCGAGCCCCACCACTCGCTGACGCACCATCAGAATGATCCGGCGAAGATGATGAAGTGCGCCAAGATCCAGACGTATCACGTGAAGTTGTTCGTGGACTATCTCACGAAGCTGCGCGCGACGCCCGACGGCGACGGCTCGCTGCTCGACCACGTGATACTGCTGTATGGGTCGGGCATCAGCAACAGCGATCGCCATACGCATGGTCCGCTGCCGACGCTGCTGCTGGGCGGAGGGGCGGGGACGCTCAAGGGCGGCCGTCACCTCGTCTACCCGGACGACACGCCGTTGACCAACCTGCAGCTGACGCTGCTCAACAAGATCGGCGTCCCGGCAGCGACGCTCGGCGACAGCACCGGCCAGTTCAAGGAGCTCTCAGAACTGTCGTGAGCGTCGGCTTGAGGAGGGCCTTGGCGCGAAGCTGACGCGTGATGCCCTCCGGAAATTCGCTGCACCGACGAAATGATCGGAAAATGTGTCGCGGCAGCGAACGTTGCGAGCGCCGCGACGCACACGGCAGACGGGAAACCGCGTCCGCAGGGCCGAGTCCGGCGCAGCTCGCGGAGCTGCGCCTTTGTAGAGGTGACCCGGAGAAGCGGTTTCCCGCGGTGCCCCACCCCAGCGCGGCTGCCGCGCCGGGGGCCCCGGCGTCGAGCTGTTCGCAGAGCGCCGCATTTTCTGGTCATGCTCGCACGTGAATTTCCGACCGGCATCAAGCTGAAATCGGGACGTTCCAACTGGCGACGCTCAGCCGTGGAGGATCGCGTGGCTACCCGGCGATCGCCGATGCCATCCGCGAGCCGACCGCGAAGCCCAGAAGAATAATCGTCAGCACCACGCCCGCAATGACGCTCAGCAGATAATCGCGCTCGCGCAGGAAGCTGATGAGCATCAGGACAACCCGGAGCACCGGCAGCAGGATGAACAGGGCGATGCCGGCGGTGACGATGTCCTCCGCACGCAGGTTCGCCAGTTGACGGCCGCCGGATCCCGACCCGGTCAATCCCATGGCGACGCCAAGACCAATAATCGCCGATGCCATGACGGTTCCGTAGTGCAGCGTGCCCGCCAGGAGCGAGTCCAGCGCAGTGGGAGTCCGCGGGGCGCGCGTCACAGCGGCCTCAACGATTGAACGCCAAGCGCCTGCAGAAACATTTGAGCTCCGAGGACCACGAGCACGACGATGAACAGGATGCGCAGGCCTTCATTCGAGAGGCGCATCAGGATTCGGGCGCCCACCACGGCGCCGGCGACCGAGCCAAGAGCCACCGGCCCGGCGACCGCCGGCACGATGTCGCCGCGCATGAAATACGCGCCCGCGCTGGCGGCCGCCGTCACGCCGATCATGAAATTGGACGTGGCCGACGAGACCTTGATCGGCAGACGGAGCGCGGTGTCCATGGCGGGAATCTTGAGGACGCCGCTGCCGATGCCCAGGAGCGCGGAAATGAATCCGGCGCCATACATGAGTAACATCCCCAGGGGCAGCCGCTGCACGCGATAGGGGAGGTCGTGCCCCATCGCCCGATCCGGATAGCTCGAATCGACGCGCAGCGCAGCGGCCCATCGCCCGGCAGGGGCCGGGGACGCAACGGCTGGATCGCCGCGCCTGGCAGCCATCTGCTGCGCCGATAGCCACAAGACCACGGCGAACAAGAAGAAGAGATACGACGTCGGGATGACGTTCGACACCAGCACGCCGCTCAGCGCCCCTATCGTGGTCGCAGTCTCCAGCACGATGGCGAGTCGAATATTTGTGAGACGGGCCCGCAGGAGCGGCGCCGCGCTGCCGCACGAGCAGGCGATCACTGACACGATGCTCGCGCCGATGGCAGTGCGGATGCTGAGGTGACCGAACAGTGCGAGGATCGGCACGATAAAAATGCCGCCGGCCATGCCAAGCATTCCTCCCAGGGCGCTGGCACCGAAGGACACGGTGAACAGCCACGCGACAAGTCCACTATTCATCTCGACGCTTTCGTGATCATCGCACTTTCTTGCGACCGTCTGACACTGTGCGCTGTCTGTACTGTTTCATTTTGGATGACACCCCGAGAACCGAGGCACACCAGGCTTTGTGAAGACGGCGGTATAACGTCGCGGTTGATGCTCACGAGTACCCTTCGGTCTTGTCTGGCAGGCGTCGGCGAAGGAAGATAGGATAGAGCCCTCCTGGCGCCATGGAAACGAGTACGAAATCGCCGACGTCGGCCGTCGTTCGCCAGACCCTGATCGACTGGTATCTGCGCAACCGCGCGCGGTCGAAGGCGCTCTTCGATCTGGTCAGCGAAGAGGCCTATTACCGGCGTCCGATCGAGCTGCGGCATCCGATTGTCTTCTACGAGGGTCATCTTCCCGCATTCAGCTTCAACACCCTGGTGAAGCGTGGGCTCGGCGAGCCGGGTATCGACGCCCGGCTCGAAACACTGTTTGCTCGCGGCATCGATCCACACGAATCGCGGGGACACACCACTGAGCCACGTCAGGACGCTCGCGGCGGATGGCCTGCGCGCGACGTCCTGCAGCAGTTTGCCGCGGAAGCCGACCGGCGAGTGCTCGACGCGTTGGCGCGCGCAGACCTCGATCAGCCTGGTCACCCCCTCCTCGATCGTGCGGAAGCCGCGTTCGCCATCCTCGAGCACGAAGCGATGCACCAGGAGACTCTGTTGTACATGTGGCATCGCCTGCCTCTCAATGAGAAGCGGCGACCCCCAGGGTACGTGGCTCTGGTGGACGGACCGCCGGCGCGGCAGGAATGGATGGAGGTTCCGCCTGGCCGCGCCACGCTCGGCTTGGATCGCGAACAACTCCAGTTCAGCTGGGACAACGAGCGGCCCGCGGCGACGGCGGAGGTTGCCGCCTTCCGCATCGAGCGCCACGATGTCACCAATGCGGCGTTCCTCGAGTTCGTCGAGGCGGGCGGCTACACCGACAGCCGATGGTGGCGGCCAGAGGACTGGGCCTGGATGCAGTCCGAGGCCATTCGACATCCGTTGTTCTGGGAAAAGCACGATGGTTTGTGGCACTGGCGTGGGATGTTCGACGTACTGCCGCTTCCACTTTCGTGGCCCGTCTACGTCAGCCAGGCCGAGGCCTCGGCCTACGCACGGTGGCGCGGCGCGCGCCTGCCGACCGAGGCCGAGTTTCAGCGAGCGGCCTACGGCACGCCGTCGAGCGGCGATCGGCAACATCCATGGGGCGACGAGCCGCCGACGGACGCGCACGGCGTGCTCGATTTTTCGAGCTGGGACCCGCAACCGGCCGGGGTCCATCCCGCCGGCCGCAGTGCCTGGGGCATCGACGATCTGGTCGGCAACGGATGGGAATGGACGGGCACCGTCTTTGCACCGTTTATCCGCTTTATGGCCATCCCGTCGTATCCCGAGTACTCGGCCGATTTCTTCGATGGTGAGCACTTCGTGATGAAGGGCGCTTCCCCTGCGACCGCTCGAGAGCTGGTGCGCCCCACGTTTCGCAACTGGTTCCGCCCGCGATATCCCTACGTCTATGCGACCTTCCGCTGTGCGCGCGATAGCGGGCGAGGCGGCATCGCGTGAGCAGCGTCAACGCGCGCATCTCGGTTCGAGAGCCGGCGATCGAGACGTCGACGGCGCAGTTCGGCGAGGACGTCCGGTACTACCTCAGCCTGTCGCCCCGTCAGCTTCCGTCGCGTTATCTGTACGACGGCCTCGGATCGGCCTTGTTCGACGCCATTTGCCAGCTGCCGTGGTACCGGCTCACCCGCGCCGAAACCGGGCTGCTCACCACGCACGCCGCCGAAATCTTTTCCGCGCTCGCGCCGCTCTCGCGCATCGTCGAATTGGGTTCAGGCAGCGGCGAAAAGCTGGTGACGCTGCTCACCGGTGCGCCCCGCCACGCATTACCGTCCCGTCTGCACCTGGTTGATATTTCGACGCTGGCGCTCGAAACCGCATCGCGCGCGCTCACTGCGTTCGAAGGCGTGCGTGTGGTGACTCATCAGGCGCCCTACGAGGTCGGCCTGGACGACTTGAGCCGCGAGCCGTTCCCTGGCGGCCGCTCGCTGGTCCTGTTTCTTGGATCGAATATCGGTAACTTCGACCCGCCGGGGGCCGACGAAATCGTGCGCCGGATCCGGGGCGCGCAGTCACCGAGCGACGGCTTTCTCATTGGCGCCGACCTGGTCAAGCCTCAGCCGGACCTTCTGCTGGCGTACGACGATCCGCTTGGGGTCACGGCGGCCTTCAACCGGAATCTGCTCGTGCGGATCAACCGCGAATTGGGCGGCAATTTCGACCTGAACAGCTTCGTCCACCGCGCCGTCTGGAACGAGGAAGCCTCCCGGATTGAGATGCATCTGGTCAGCACCAGGAACCAGCACATTCGCGTGGCCGATGCCCAGGTCGAGCTGACCATGAATGAAGGCGACTCAATCTGGACGGAGAGCTCTTACAAGTACCGCCCCAGCCAGGTTGTGGCGATGCTCGAGCGGAATGGCTTCGCGCTGCGGAGGCAATGGGTCGACCCCACGGCGCACTTCGCGCTCACGCTCGTCGAAGCGAAGTAAGGGACTGTCAATGAACAAGGTATACAGTGTGGCCGCCGAGGCATCCCGCCGGGCTTCGTTGCTCGTCGCTTGCATACGCCCGGTATGCGCGCTTCTCGCGCCTTGCCGGGCGGGCGCCTCGACGCCTACACTGCACACCTTGTTCATTGACAGGCCCTAAGCAGCAATAGGCGAAACCACCGAGGAAGTTCCCCGGTGCCCTCGGTGGTTCACTCGTTGGACGGTGCTACTTGATTCCCGCGAGAAACTGACGGGCGACCTCGGCGGGATCGCGGTGCTCGAGATCGACCGCGCGGTTCATGGCCCGCATTTCCCGCTCGGTCACGTGTCCCACCAGCCGCGCCATGGCCCGTCCGATTCCCGGGTGTCGCAGCAGCGCCGACGTCCGGATGATGGGCACCGCGTCATAGGGCGGGAAGTATCGCTGGTTGTCGTCGAGCGCGGTGAGGTCGAGCGCGTCGATCTGCGCGCTGGTGGCATCACCCGCGACGACGTCCACCTGGCCATCCCCGAGCGCCCGATACATCAGCGAGAGATCCATCGCCCGCGGTGCAGTGCGAAACGACAGACCATAGGTCTTGCTGAGACCAGGATATCCATCGGCACGCTGGATGAACTCGTAGCCGAATCCAGGTGTCCACTCACCGGCCACCGCGCGTAGATCGTCGATCGTTCGCAGCCCCAGCCGCCGTGCGTCGCCCGTCCTCACCAGGATGGCGAAGGTGTTGTTGAACCCGAGCGGCTCGAGCGCCGTCAACCCGGCGCGCGCGTAGAGCTCGCGCACCTGCTCGAATGCCTGACGCGGATCGTGGAGCACATCCTGGTGAAACACCGCCGTGGCGGCCGTGCCGGTGTACTCGACATACAGGTCGATGTCGCCGGAGCGCAGCGCGCGATCGCAGATGAAAGTGCCGCCGAGATTCAGTTTGCGCACGACCGGAAGGCCTTCGGCCTCGATCGCCTGCGCCATCAGCTCTCCGAGGACCACTTGCTCGGTGAAGTTCTTCGACCCGACGACCACGTTGGTCCCGGCCGAGCCTCTGGACATCGACCACGCCAGTACGGCGCCGAGCGCGATCGTGACGGCAAGGGCGAGCGCCGGGACGCGGAAGGAGGATGCGCGCCTCGATCGCAGCCGATGCTCGAACCACGCCAGACCGCCGTCGGCGGCAAGCGCCAGCACCGCCGCCGGAATGGCTCCGGCGAGGATTGTCGTGCTGTCGACCATGGACAGGCCGCGAAAGATGTACTCTCCGAGCCCGCCCGCACCGATCGCGGCGGCAATCGTCGCCGTGCCCACGCCGATCACCGTTGCGACACGGAGGCCGGCCACAATCGATGGCAATGCGAGGGGGAGCTCGACCATCAGCAGCAGCTGCCTCGGTGTCATCCCCATGGCGAGGCCCGCCTCGACGACCGCCGGATCGAGACTCTTCAAGCCCCCGACCGTCGTGCGCACGATCGGCAGGAGCGCGTAGAGCGTGAGCGTGACGAGGGCGGTGCGGGGCCCGACTCCGCCGATAAACGGGAGCGGAAGCAGAAAACCGAATAACGCCAGGCTGGGAATCGTCTGCGCGACGTTGGCCACGAACAGCAGCGGGCCACCCAGTTGCGGCCGCCGGAATGCCAGGATACCCGCGGGAATGCCAAGAACCGCCGCGACGCCGGTCGAAAGCAGCACCAGTGCGACATGTTGCTCGACCAATCGGAGGAGCTCGGCTCGGTGCGTCAACAGGAAATGCAGAAGCGCGGTCACGATGTGCTGCTTTCGGGCGGGCGGCTCATGGTGTCGAGCAGCACCCTCACGCGCGGATCGTGCGATGCGGCCACCTGTTGCGGGGTCTCGCAGATGACCAGCCCGCCGGCGTCGAGCACGCCGATGCGCCCCGCCAGCGCGAACGCTTCGGACATGTCGTGGGTCACGAGGATGACGCTCGTCCCGAGCTGGCGTTGGATGCGAAGGAATTCGCGCTGGAGCTCCACGCGCGTCACCGGATCCAGCGCGCCGAATGGCTCATCCATCAAGAGGATCGGCGGGCCGACGGCGAGCGCCCTGGCCACGCCGACGCGTTGGCGTTGGCCGCCGGAGAGCTCCGAAGGGCGGCGGGCCGCGAAGGTGGCGGGTGGCAGGTCGACCAGTTCGAGCAGCGCGTGCGCACGTTCCCGCGTCCGCTCCACTGCCCACCGTTCGAGGCGCGGCACGAGCCCGACGTTTTCCTCGACGCTCATGTGGGGAAACAGCCCGACGTCCTGGAGCACGTAGCCGATCCGACGTCGGAGACGAATCGCGTCCCACTCTCGCGTGTCTCTGCCTTCGACGCGCACCGCGCCCGATGTCGGCAGGATCAGGCGATTCACCAACTTGAGGATGGTGCTCTTTCCGGCGCCGCTGCGTCCGACCAGCACGACGATTTCACCTGGCTCGACCGAGAGCGTCAAGCCGCTGAGCACGGGCAGGCGTTTCGGGTAGCCGAAGGCGGCGACGTCGAACTGCACCACGGCCGACGAAGGCATCAGGCTACATGATAGTGAGGTTCGGTCTGAAACGAGCCGGGCCTTTTGGGGCCGGATCAGTTGGGTGTAACGACCGAGTTCGCCGAGCGCACCGAGCCAAAGAGAGGCAGCCGCCGAGTCGAGGTGACCCACGATCACGCTGTTGGTGTCGATCGTCCTCGCACGATGCTGATGTGCTGTCCGAGCAGCTCCCGCTCCGGAGAGCCTCCGCGAGCAGGCGGACCCGCTCCAGGGCGGACAGGGCCGCGCGTTGAGCGCGGATCTTTTTCTTGAGTCAGATACAAAGAATTCATTCCGAGCCTTGCCGACGTTATACAGATCGAACGGGCGCCCCGATCGGTCGGACACAAAACGGTCGATCGATCGGTGGCGATGCTCCAGGAGCCGAGAGTCGTCATGGTCTTGTCCGCTGCGCACAAACTTCTCGTAAGGACGTCTCACCGCACAACTCGCGATGGTATGTTCTGACGCGGACCCTGTTCGCACGTCCACGTCGCGAGCACGCGTGGACCGGTGAACGCGTTCGATCGCTGATAGGGGTCAGGAGTCTTCCGTGCCCGCACTTCGCGCCATCCTGGATATGTCGTTCATGCCTCCGATCGTGCGTCGAGCCGGCCGATGGCGCTCAATCGCCGTCAGCATCTGCGTTCTGGGGACGATCCTCGCCTCGGCCGCGAGCCGGGTCGCGCTTGCTGCGGGAACACCGCCTGCCGCGGGGGACGTCATCTTCAATGAATACGCATCGGACAACGATGCCACCGGCAACGACTTCTTCGAGCTGCTGGTCTTGCGGGACCACGTCGATCTCCGGGGAGTGCGCGTGACCGACAACGAGCTGGTCGGCGGCGTTCTCAACAGCAACGAATCGGTGTTCGTGTTTGGCGCCGACGACTACCTGAGCGATCTGCCGATCGGCACGCTCATCGCGATCTGGACCCAGGCCGCCGGAGTCGTCACCGACACGGTCGTAAATCCCTCGGCCGGCGACTGGAAGATGGTGCTGGCCCCAGGCACGGGGGTCACGGCCAGCACGGACGGCCTCGGCGGGAGTCTCAGCGTTGGTCTGGCGTCGGGCGGAGACGCGCTCTACCTTTACCTGGCTGGCCCCGACGGCACCAGCGCTGGTTCCGACAACGTCTATCTCGACTTCATCAGCTGGGAAGGCGGCGCCATCGGACCACCCGGGCTGGCGAGCCTCGATCTCCCGAGCGTCGCAGACAACGCCTACTACGTCGGCCACACCGCGGCGGGAAACGACCTCGCCGCGAACTGGGTGCGCTACGACGGTGCGCCGATCGCCGGCACCACGACGCCTGGCGATCCGAACCCCGGTCAGGATCTCAGCAGCCTGCGAATCGACTCGACCGTTCCCCACATCACGTTGACAGAAAGCGCTGGTTCCACCACCGTCGTCGAGGGTGGCGGCTCGGACCGCTACACGATTCAGCTCAGCACGATTCCGTCAGGTCCCGTCGAAATTCAGGCGGCCAGCGGACCTCAAACCGAGGTGAGCATCGACAACAGTACGTTCGGACCGACGGCCACGCTCGTCTTGAGCGACGCGTCGCCCGCCACCGTCTTCGTCAGGGCGATTGACGACGCGGTCGTCGAGGGACCGATGACGGTATCGATCACGCATGCGATCGTCGCCAGCGGCGATCCGGCCTATTCCGACGTTCTCTCGCCCGTCGGGACCGTCACCGTGTCGATCACCGACAACGACGTCCTGCTTGCCCCGATCGCCTCGATTCAAGGCCCCGGCAGGACGTCTCCGCTCGTCGGCGTTGCCGTCACCACGCGCGGTATCGTGACCGCCGGGAAGAGCAACGGCTTCTACATCCAGGAGCCGGACGACACGACGGATGGCGACCCCGCCACGTCAGAAGGCGTATTCGTATTCACGAGCGCGACGCCGACGGTCAGTCCCGGCGATTACGTGCAGGTGTCGGCGACGGTATCGGAATTCATTCCCGCAGCCGATCCATACCAGCCGCCCGTGACAGAGCTCGACCGTCCGGCGATCGCGGTACTCTCGTCCGGGAATCCGCTGCCGACACCGGTCGAGATCACGGCTGCGATGACAACGGCGCCCAATGCTGTCCAGTTGCTGGAGTCGCTCGAGGGGATGAGGGTGCTCGTGCCCTCGCTCACCGTCGTGGGCCCAACGCTCGCGGGCACATCCAACGAAGCCGCCGCCACCTCCACCACGAGCGGCGTGTTCTACGGCGTCGTCACCGGCGTGGCGCGCCCGTTCCGCGAAGCCGGTATCGAGGTCAACGACCAGCTGCCGCCCGGCTCGCCTTGCTGTATCCCGCGATTCGACGGCAACCCCGAACGGCTTCGAGTCGACAGCGATGCACAGCCGGGCACGATTCCGCTCGATCTGACGTCGGGTGTCACGGTGACGGGTATCGTTGGCCCGCTCGACTACACCTTCCGCACCTACACCATTCTGCCGGACCCGGGATCGGTGCTGGTCACCACACCCAATGCCGTCTTCACACCGGCGGCGGCCGCCGGCCCGAACGAGATTGTCGTGGCCGGATTCAACATGGAGCGCTTCTTCGACACGGTGAACGATCCGGCGGTCGACGACGTGGCGCTGACGGCGGCGGCGTTCGAGCGGCGGCTGAGCAAAGCGTCGCTCACCTTTCGTAACGTACTCCGGCTCCCTGATGTGGTCGGCGTCACCGAAATGGAGAACCTGTCGACGCTTCAGACGGTCGCCAGCCGCATCAACGCCGATGTGATGGCGGGTGGTGGCGCGAACCCGGGCTACACGGCATACCTGGTCGAAGGAAATGACATCGGTGGGATCGACGTTGGCTTTCTGGTGAAGTCCAACCGCGTCACCGTCTTGAACGTCCGGCAGGAGGGCAGGGACGCGACGTTCCTCGATCCAACCGACGGCTCGGTGGATTTGTTGAACGACCGGCCGCCGCTTGTCCTCGATGCTCGCGCTGTTCGACCGAACGGCTCTTCATTTGATTTCACGGTGGTGATCAATCACCTTCGGTCGCTCAGCGGTGTCGACGATGCGGTCGATGGACCTCGGGTCCGGGCGAAGCGGCGGGCGCAGGCCGACTATCTGGCCTCGCTGATACAGAGCCTGCAGGCGGCGGATCCGGCGGACCGGATCGTGGCGATCGGCGACTTCAATGCGTTCGATGTAAGCGACGGGTACGTCGACAGCATCGGCACGATCGAAGGTGCACCGGCCCCCGCCACCGAGGTGGCTCTGGCGAGTCCGGATCTCGTGAATCCGAATCTCACCAACCTCGCGAGCTGGCTGCCGGCGCAACAGCGATATTCGTACGTGTTCGACGGCAATGCGCAGGTGCTCGATCACGCGCTGGTCAACGCCGCGATGTTGCCGTGGATCAGCCGCTTCGGCTACACCCGCAGCAATGCGGACTTCCCGGATACCGCGAGAAACGACGGGACCCGCCCGGAACGGCTCTCCGATCACGACGCGTCCGTCACCTATCTGGCAATCGGAACGCCAACGCTGTCGGCCCGTCTCTTGAGCCAAACATCGCGATCCGCGAGCGGTCAGACGACGCTGACGCTGCGGATTGCCAACCTCGGGGGTGGCAACGCGGGCGGCATCGTCGTGGACCAGATCCTGCTGAAGACGCTGAACGGGATTGGCGCCGTCACGTTGGCGACGCCCGCGCCGATTCCGATCGGCGAGATCGCCGCCGGGCAATCTGTCGATGTCGCGTTGACATTGAACGTTCCCGACGGTGTCGTCCGGTTCTCGGTTACGCAAAACGGATCGTATGCCGACTCGGGCGCAACGGGCTACCGCTTCTCGATGGGGCTGGCGGTGACGAGTCGCAGCGATTGAATTGAACGACTAGACATCTTCTAAAGACAGAGTCTCGCAAGATGAAGCAAGTTTGCTCGGGTCGGCTCAGGATACGAATGACTCTCTGCCGTCGGTTGATGAACGAATCGGGAGATTTGCCATGTTGAAGCGAACGACACAAATCGTGGCTGTCGTGGCTGCCATCGCCTGGCCCTGTGCGCGGGCGGACGCGGCGACGATTGTGGCCAGGCCCGACCAGATCCAGTTCGGGTTGCCAGGCGCGACAATTGGTTGGGGCTACGAGATCATCGCAGACCCGGCTTTCGACCTGCTCTCCTTCACGGGGATCGGCGCCGACATCTTCTCGGGTAGTGGGACGGTCTCCGTCAGTGCGTTCGATTTTCCATCGGTGTCTGCCGGCGCCACCCTGCAGCGGGACTACGACTCGGCGCTTGGCCTTGGCCTCGTCGAGCTGACACTCTCTCCCTTGCTATCGCCTGGCGGCATCGTGATCGGCAGGGTGTTCGGCGAATATCTGCTGCGCGACGCGAGCGGTGTTCTTCCCGACTCTGCACAGTCATTCGAGGTGTTTGTGACGGCACAGGCCTCGGACCCGTCGGCAGTGCCTGAGCCGGCCACGTTCGTGCTGGTCGGCACGGGACTGTTCGCGGTGGTCTTGCGGCGCCGTCAGCTCACGCGTTCTTGACTTGTACGTCGAACTGTCCAAAACATCACCGAGGCCATCAATTTCCCCAATTCTTGCTTGAAAACAGTCGGCCCGTGGCACGCAAGTCGAGTTGTCTGGTGTCGGCGATGGTGTCGCCCACCGCGATACACCCCGGCAGGTCCGGCACGTACGCGGAGTAGTTGGCCTCCGCGCGTTCGATCACGATGGCGCAGTGTCGCGCGTCGCTCATGTTGGCCCGCCTTTTTCAAAATGCTCTGGAGTGTCCCCGTCGCAACGTCTTTCCCCTCGTGCACGGGGACGACCAACCCCCCGGCTTGGTCGGGTGCCGCAACACACGATGGCTGCCGCTCTGTCGGACCCACCCAGTTCGCGGACCGGTCCAGCAGTTGCGCGAAGCATTTCCGTGGGACGAGGCGCCACGGTATGGTGCGGTCTCCTCAACGCAACGGCTGCAGCGTCAGCGTGCTGCGCGTGGCCCGGGCCACATCGGCTTCAGCCATGTGTTGTGGAACATACTTACCCTGCACGTAGGGCTCGGCCTGATCAGCGTAGTGTGCATCGCCCCACACGCCGCTCTGGCCCACCGGGTTGATACCCAGCGCAGCGGCCGGGTTGGCAAAGTCAATCAGGCGCCGGGTGGACGGGCCATTGATCACGGCCCAGGGCGCCGGGCCGATATTGGTGTTCAGGTTGTTCGGTGTCTCGTGCCCGCCGGGCGCGACGAACGGGCCGACGTTGAAGATCTTGTCCAGCGGCCTTCGTATGCTCAGCGGATGGTCGTGGGTCAGCGTGTGGGCGCGGCCCCAGGTCCATTGGTTGCTGGTGTTGCCAAAGGTGGCACGCAGATGGGCCATCGTTGCGTTCCAGGCCACACGAACGGTCTCGGTGCGGGTTTCCACCGCGGGTGTGCTGTGGTTGTCCCACCAGGCGGACTGCGGGTCGGCAGCGATGTGCTCCAGTGCCGTGTCGAGCTCGTAGGTTTGCAGCAGGATCTGGAAGCGGTCCTCGCCCAGTTCATCCGCCATGGCGGCGCGGGCCAGCTCGTAGACGAACTGGAAGTACAGCGTGGGTTCCACCGCGTCTGGCACATAGTCACCCTTCCAGGCGGCCAACTGCTCGATCAGGGCCGCATCGGGCGTGCCAGCTGCTGCTTCGCGCAGCGCAGGCAGCAGGCTCTGTATCAGGCGCGGCGGGTAGCTGTTGTGCACATCCAGTTGCAGCGCCTGGCTGTTCTGGGTGTCCCATTTTTGGGCCGGCTGGTTGAGCAGCGCGTCCAGCCGCTGTACGCGGTCGGGTGGCAGATAGTAGCCGGGGATTTCAATGCCGGTGGGCGACACGGACTGGTGGTTGGCCGACACCACATAGCCGCGTGCCGGATTTTCTTCGTGCGGATTATCGGCGAAGGGGTAGAAGCCATTCTTGTCCGACTCGGGCAGACCGCCGTCCAGGATGAAGCGCGGGTTCACGCCGGCAGGGCGCTTCGGAATGCGCGCAGCAGCCCACCAGCCAATGTCGCCAGTGGCATTGGCCCAGATCAGGTTGAAGCCTGGCGCATCAATCATGCTGGCTGCAGTGCGTGCCTTGGCCAGCGTGTCGGCATGGGGCAGGGCGTAAAAGGCATCCAGAACGGCGTTCGGTGTTTCCAGAAACGCCCACCACATGGCAATTGGCGTCTTGCCGGCCGTGGCGCCCAGCGCGTCGTTGATGATCGGGCCATGCGGCGAGTGGCGCCGCGTCATGTGCACCGGCTCGGCGCCTTTCACGGCGATGGTTTCCTCCTGCGAGGTCATGTCCACCCATTGGCCGCCGGCCCAGACCTGATTCGGGTTGGCTGGGTTCACCTTCTCGGCAATCAGGTCGATGTCGTCGTTCTCGAACATGGTCAGGGTCCAGCCCGATTGCATGTTGTGGCCCAGCATCGCAAAGGGGGTCAGCGTCTGGTGGTGACCGTACAGCTCGAAGCCGGGGGAGCGCAGATGCGCTTCGTACCAGATCGACGGCGTCGAGAAACCGATGTGCGGGTCACCGGCCAGCAGCGGCTGGCCACTGGCCGTGTGCGTGCCGGCAACCGCCCAGCCGTTGCTGCCCAGGAACTGCGGTGTGGAGCTGACTTGCATGGCGCGCTGGCTCAAAGACCCAAGGCGGTTCAGGTCACTCCAGTCCGTGGCGGCCAGTTGGGCAGGCAGCACGCCCTTGGCGTGCCATTGCAGGTCAAAGTCCTTGAGGTACGCGGCACCCAGCTTGTCGCGCATATAGGTCATCAGCGGCTCGACCTTGAACGCTGGAGAAAAGCCGTAGGCCCCGTAGCCCGACACTGCAAACACGTCTTCGGGGGTGAACGGGCGCTTGGGGATGCCGATGATGTCGAACTCCATGGGCCTGGGGTGCGTGTCCTGGTAGGCATTGACACCCGCCAGATACGCGGTCAGCGCCCGGGCCGCCGGAGTGCTGGGGTCCATTTTGGCGGCAGTCTGGCGTGCATGGGCGTCAATGCCCAGTGTGCGAAACAGCCGGTCCCCCTCCACCGAATCGGGCCCCAGCACTTCGGCCAGCTGCCCCCGTGCCAAGCGGCGTACCATTTCCATCTGGAACAGCCGGTCCTGTGCATGCACATAGCCTAAAGCTCGGTACATGTCGGCCTCGTTCCTGGCGTCAATGTGCGGCACGCCCCGTTCGTCGAAGCGCACGCTCACCGTGTCCTGCAGCCCGGCCATCATGACGCTGCCGTCGCGCTGAGGCTGCTTGCTGTGCAGCCACCAGGCACCACCGGCCACACCCACGGCGAGCAGGCCAGCCAAGGCGAGCGCTATTGCTTTCAGAATGCGATTCATCAGGTCTCCAGAAGGAAGATGGCTTCAATGCCGCCGCGTACCGCACCCTCAAGCGTCGCAGGCTAAGGGCCGGCCACATAGTCGCCGCAGGCGACCAGCATCGCGCACCGGCTCAATCCGATAAGATCGCGAAATCCTCAAAAACGTTCGAGAGTTAGGATTTCGCCATGCACACGAGAACTCGCGCTGGAAAATGGAGCATGTCCCTGTCCGGCGGGGGTTCGCAGTATGAAAAGTCGGTTGCTATCCTGCGGTGCGCTGAACTGTACCGCGACCTTCCACTGCCCGCCTTCCTTCTTCCACACGCGCACACTCGAGATCTTGAGTGAAAATTTCTGACCATTCTTCAAATCAAACGTCAGTGTCGCGTCGCTGTAGTCGTACGCCATGTCGCCAGCGTCGGAGATAACCAATTTGCGGGTCGTCGTCTGAAGCCGCTGGGAACCAGGCACCCGGTCCTCGATACCTCCCTCACCCTTGCGCGGAGTCCCTTTTTCATCGCCGATTACGGGCTTCTCATAAGCGCCGGACCAGAAAACGCGCTCGCTGGTTCGCGTCACTGTTTGCCGGCATCGAGCTGGGCGATCAGCGCCCGAATGGCCGCTTCGTCGGTCGCATGATCGGCCGCCCGCAAGACGGAAGGCTGCGCCAGAAGACAGACAGCGAAGTAAAAGAGTCGGAAGCAGGCACTATACATCTCGGGACAGGCGGCCAACATAATGAAAACGTAAGACTTCCGAGTTGTCCGAAACTGGGCCGAGGCCAGATCCCTGACAATCGCCGGACACGCCGCCGGGCCGATGATGGCCGCTGCGTAAACTCTAGTAGGTGGAGCTAAAGCCGAACACTACGTAGAAATGGAAAGCTTCTAGCTCTAGCCGGATCACGATGGTCGACACTGAAGGCGGACACTCCCTACGCAAAGATGTTCCCAGTGTCGCGTTCCCGTAGCTCGTTGCATGGATCCCGGAGCGTGGCGCCCGGATGAAGGCGCGACGCGTACCAGCCTTCACCGCAGCCTCCAGCCCTTCGCTGTTCGCTGTTTCGCGTCACCTCGTCGTCGAGATCGTCGCTGGGCGGTTCGCGCCTGACGTGGTCCGCAGACGCTGTCCGACGCAGTACATGTCGTTGGCGTCGCACCCTTCCGCCTCCACCTGGACGGTCGTGTGATTGATGTGAAACCGATGGTGGATATCCTGCACCACGGCCCGGAGCACCTGCTGTCCTTCGAGGATGCTCTGCTCGGCGACCACGATGTGGCAGCTGCACGCGACGACGCCGGGGCCGACCATCCACACATGCAGGTCGTGCACGTCGAGCACTCCGGCCACCGCTTTGATCGCGGCGATGACCGCCGGCATGTCCATCCCGACCGGCGTGCCCTCGAGCAGCACGGTCGCGCTCTCACGCAGTACGCCGAAGCTGCTGTACAGAATCAGGGCGGCGATGAGCAGGGACACGACCGGATCCGCCCACGCCACGTTCGTCACCGTCACGAGTACGCCGGCGAGTACCACCCCAAAGGCCGAGATCGCATCGCCCAGCATGTGCAAATACGCACTGCGGATGTTGAGGTCGTCCTTCGCGCCGCGGTGCAGCCAGAGGCCAATCAGGAGATTCAGGACGACCGCTGACGCGGCGACCCCAATCATCACGACGCCGTTAGCCGCTTCAGGATGACGGATTCTGGCAACCGCCTCCCAGCCGATGACGACGGCAATCACCAGGAGCGAGACGGCATTGCAGAGCGCCGCAAGGACGCCGACGCGGTGGTATCCGAAGGTCATCCCCTGGTGAGATGGTTTGCCGGACATCCACAATGCGTACCAGCTGAATCCGAGCGCGGCGGCGTCAGTCAGATTGTGGAGGGCATCGGAAAGAAGCGCGAGACTGTGCGCGAGCCAACCGCACACGGCCTCGACGAGCACGAAGACGAGCGTCAGCGTCACCGCGATGCCCATCGTCCGGTTCGAGACGTTCGTGGGCACGTGCGAGTGGCTGTGGCCGGATGACCCGTGCGCGTGTTGGTGGTGGTCGTGTGCCATGTCGCCGATCGAATCCGCCCCCTCCCGGTCCCGAACAGGTTAGACGGTCCGGCTACAGCGTTTCGACTTGTGCGTAGTGTCCGGCTTTAGCCGGACCACGAACGGTCCGCCTGAAGGCGGACACTACGGACGTCGACGTATCACGCCGTTTCGCCGGTCCAGCGGAGGCCGGTCAGCCGAACCGTCCCCTTACGGCCTGTCAGGAAATAAGTGCATCATTCTGGCCGCCGATGCATCCCGCCTCACTGCGTTGCTCGTCACTTGCATACGCCCGGTATGCGCGCTCCTCGCGCCTTGCCGGGCGGGCGCCTCGCCGCCCACAATGCACACCTTATTCTGCCGCGGGCCCTTACAAGAGCGTACCCCTGAGGACCACGAGTCCGACCGAGAAATAAATTATCAGACCCGTGACGTCGACCAGGGTGGCGACGAAAGGCGCCGACGAAGTGGCCGGGTCGAAGCCCAAACGCCGCAGAATGAGCGGCAGCATCGAGCCGACGAGCGTCCCCCACAACACGATGGCCACCAGCGCCAAGCCGACGGTGGTGGCCACCAGGGCCCAATGGGGTCCATACAGAGTGGAGAAGAGCGACCAGATGCTGATCCGCAGGAATCCGATGAATCCGAGAATGGCCCCCAGCATCACGCCCGACACCGCTTCGCGGCGGACCACCCGCCACCAATCCTTCAACCGCAGCTCGCCGACAGCCATCGCACGGATCACCAACGTCGAAGCCTGGGATCCCGAATTGCCGCCGCTCGAGATGATGAGCGGGACAAACAGCGCGAGCACGACGGCGCGCTCGATTTCCCGTTCGAAGAATCCCATCGCGGTCGCGGTCAGCATTTCGCCGAGGAAGAGGACGATGAGCCAGCCGGCGCGCTTTTTTATCATGCGCGCCAGCGAGATATCCATATACGGCTCGTCGAGGGCCTCGGAGCCGCCGACCTGCTGCATGTCGCGCGTGGCCGCCCGCTCGGCGATATCCAGTACGTCGTCGACGGTGACGATGCCGATCAGGATGCCCGCTGTGTCCGTGACCGGGAGCGCCGTGCGATCCTCGCGCCTGAACACGGCGATCGCCCCTTCTTCGGAGTCGGTGGCCTTCAGGGACACATACCGGCGATCCATCAGATCGGATACGTGTCTGGTCAGCGGGACCACGAGGAATTCCCGCATGCGGATGTCGTCGATGAGGAGGCCCTTGTCGTCGACCACGTAGATGACGTTCAAGGTCTCGCGGTCCTGGCCGTGCTCGCGGACGAAGTCCATGACCTGCTGCACGGACCAGTCTTCCCGCACCGCGATGTAGTGTGGCGTCATCAGACGGCCGATCGTGCCGGGCTCGTAGCCGAGCAGCGTCACGGCCTCCGACCGCTCTTCGTCGGTCAGCAGCGACAGCAAGTGCTTGGTGACGTTGGCCGGCAGCTCTCCGAAGAGCAGCGTCCGGTCGTCGGGCGCCATGTCGTTCAGGAGCGCCGCGACATCCTCCTGGCCCATCGTCTTGACGAGCATGCGTTGGGCAGCCGGATTGAGGTACTCGAAGACCTGCGCCGCGAATGTTCTGGGCAGCACTCTGAACGCGAGCACCTGATCGTCGGCGTGGAGGCCTGACAGTACCGACGCGATTTCGACGGGCCGGAAGCCGACCAGGCGTTCGCGCAGCTGAGCGAAATCGGTGGATCGGATCAAACGTTGAATATCAGGAACGAGGTCCGTGTACATTCGGGCTCCTTCCTGATTCTAGTGTCCGGAGTCCGAAGTTCGTTGCCAAAGTCCGGGCACGGCGCCCGGATCGCAAGGCGCGACGGCCGCGCATATTGGGCATATGTCAGCGAGGGGCAACGCCGCGAGGCGGGATGCCCCGCCAGGGAATCTGGTAACGAACTTCGGACTCGGGACACGGGTTGGCGGGCCGACAGGCCAGAGGTCTTACGGATTGTTACGTTTCTCGATGCGGCCGAACATGTGACCGCCGACGGCGCCGTGCTGCCACGTGCCGTTATAGCGGTCGCCGTAAAAAAACACGCGGACGGTAAATGTCCCCAGCCGCGGCAGGCTGGTCTCGGTCATCATGATCATCGGCGTGTCGCCGTTCCACCGCATGGGGACGACGATCGGAATACTGCCGTCGATGCCGCAGCATTTCATGCCGGCGTCGAACCGCCACAAGTTGTCGCCGACCTTTTCGACGCTCTTGATGTCGTAGCGATCCTCCCGGGGCGTCCGGCCCTCCCGGCCGTCGACGGTGAACGAGCCGACCAGGCTCACGTCTCGCATCCGCTCGGCGAACTGCCGCTCCAGATCGGTCAGCGATGCCGGATTGACGGCCGCGCCGATCCCCAGTCTGCCGACGAGCCAGCCGCCCGCAAAGATCGCCAGCAGCACCACCACGACCGCCGTCGTCCCGAGAATGCGTCGCACGAGCGCCATTACGTTTCTCCTCTCAGCGTCCGCCTCAGACGGGTTGGTCTCACGGCACCGCGCTCGGGCGGGGCAGTGACACCCGAAACGCGGCAAAGCTCAACAGCAGTACGCCGGGCGCCAGGGTCCAAAGGACCGGCGTATACGACCCGGTGAGCTCCGCGGACTTTGCGAAAATCAGCGGGCCAATCGCCGAAGCGACCACCGTCAGCATTTGTGCGGCGCCCTGAATGCGACCCAGGTGTGCCGCGCCAAACGCCTGCCTCCACACGGCGAAGAAGATCACGGTGATCATGCCGCCCGACAGCCCGATCAACGCGGCAAAGATCCACAGTTGCGGCAGGGTCGCGAGAAACGGCAGGATCGCGAGCGCCGCCGCATAGATGAACATCGCCACGCCCAGGAGGCGCTGCATCGACCATCGCAGCGTGAGCCAGCCGCACCCGAGCTGTCCGGCCAGAGCGATGATGGACGTGGCGGCCAGAAACGTCACGTAGGTCTGCTGATCGAAGCCGCGTTCTGCGAGCACCGCTTCGTTGAAGAGACCCAGTCCGGACGAGACGAGGCCGAAGAGCGATGTGGCGCCACCGAAGATCCAGAAGGCCGGCGTACGAAGCGCCGTCGAAAGAGGCAGTCCCTCGCCGACGCCGTCGCCGGTGTCGGTCGCATCCAATCCGGCCCGCTCGCGCAGCAGCAGCACGACCGGCGCGGCGAACAGCACCAGACCGAACGCCACCTGCGCCCACGCCGTGCGCCACCCGGCGACACGGACGCTGTATCCGACCGCGACGAACGCCGCCGCGAAGAAGACGCTCAGCAGCACGGAGTAGACGCCCATCGCGACGCCGACACGCCGGTCGAAGGATTTTCCGACCGCCGTGATACTGGCGACAGAGAGCGCGCTCTGTCCGATGGCGCGCGTGGCCAGCACCAGCAGGAACAGCGCGATTGCGCCGCCGGCAAGACGGCTCATGCTCCACACGACGCCGCCCAGCAGCACAGTCAGCGCGAACGTTGCGCCGCGCAGACCCACGCGATCGAACAACCGGCCGATCGGCAGACAGATCACGGCGCCAAGCAGCGTCGCCCATAGATTGATATTGGCGTAGGCCACGCGGTCGAGTTGGAAATCGCGCAGCATCGGCTCGGTGATGAGCCCGAGCCCCTGCGTTCGTCCCGGCAGTGTCGCGAGCATGATGACCGCGGCGACCACGACATTGCTCCAGCCAATCCATGCCCGCCGCGCGTGCGGCGCCGCCACGGACGATCCCGCTGCCTCGATGGTCGACACGTTGCCGGTGCTCATCATGCTTGAAGTTCTCTCACCCCAGACGTGCTCCGGGTGGGCCACGACGGGCCGATTGTAACTGGAGACAAGGTCTACCCGGGATGGTCGGAGCCCTCCCGCTGAGAGTCCCAGTAGCGGTAGAAGTGGTACCAGTAGTTGGGATGCAGGTGAAGGCGCTGGTTCAGCTGATCGGCGAACTGCTGCGCCGCCTGCTGTATCGCTTCCTCGCGAGGAAGGTTCCTGGCGACGATGATCGGCTCACCAGGGATCGCGCTGAAGCGTTCGGGCCCGGTTCGTTCGATGAAGCACGGGACCAGCGGCGCGCCGCTCAGCAGCCCCATCAGCACCGGCGTCTTGAGGAACCAGGCGCGGCGCCCGGCCAGCGTCACTTCGACGCGATCGCGGCCAAAGTGCCGGTCCATCAACATCGCGACGATGCGGTTGTCGCCCAGCCGCCGGCGAATCTGGAGCGCGGTGTCAATCGATTTTCTGACTTCGATGGTGTCCGCGCCGAGGTGCTCTCGCAGTTCGCGCCGCCGCCGGTTGACTTCCGGGTTCGCTTCCGCCATCGCCACGATCGTCAACGGGAGATTGAAGACGCGCATCAGCACGCTGCCGATCTCCCAGTTGCCGTAGTGACCGCTGACGAGAATGATGCCCTGCCCCTGCGCGAGCAGCGTCTCGAACAGGCGTGCACGCTCGGGCGTGAAATCGAACAACTGCCGGCGGGCGTCGTCGGTCGCCCTGATGGCGCGGACAAAATCCACGACGTCGTGTGCGTAGGCGCGCAACGTATCCAGCGCTCGACGCTCTCGTGCCGCCGCCGGCTCGTCCGGGAAGATCGCCTGCAGGTTGTCCGCAATCGCCGCGCGCGTCTGGCCCATCAGGCGCCATGCGAGCCACATGCTGACGTGACCAATGGCATAGGTTACCCGTCGGGGCATCGCGCCCACGATGCTGCACATGATCCCAAAGATGACGCCGTTGTTGAGGCCGTGCAGCGTCCATCGGGGAGCCGGCTGGACACCGCGCTCGGCGGTGATGGCGTCGGCCTGCGACTCCCCACGTGTCACGAGATTTCCCTTAGAGACGTTCAAGAAAACGATAGTACACCGCCAGGAAGCAAGTGCGTGTCGTGTCGCGCACCGGCCGCAGCTTACTCCGGGCCCCCGCGTACACCGCCGTGACCGGAACGGCCACGACGCGGCCGCCGCGGCGGCGGACTTTGACCAGCATCTCGGTTTCGATTTCGTAGCCTGAGGCGTGCAGCGGCAACGTCCTGAGCGCATCGAGACGGAACACCCGGAAGCCGCACTGCGTGTCCTGCAATGCTGCGCCGACGAACCACGAGAGCGCCCGGCTGCCGATCCGATTGGCGTGATATCGGGAGGCCGGCATCTCGGCGCGGGAGAACTGCCGTTCGCCGAGGACCACGTCGGCACCGGTGTCGGCGGCGGCTTCCAACAGCCGCGCTGCCTCGTGGGGCAGGTGCTGCATGTCGGCATCGAGGAGCAGCACGTGCGTGAAGCCGCCAGCCAGCGCCCGCGCGACGCCGGTCCGAATCGCATGCCCCTTGCCGAGGTTGGTGGCGTGCTCGACCACTTCAGCGCCGGCCTCGCGCGCTCGATCCGAGGTGGCATCGGTCGATCCGTCGTTCACGACGATCACGTGCGCCACCGACCGGCCGATGCCGCCGACGACGTCGGCAATCGTTGCCGCTTCGTTGAACGCCGCAATGACGGCGACCGCCAAGATGGTCATCGTGGTTTTCGGACGAGCAGCAGCGCCGGAAGCAGGAGAACCGACGCGGCCGCGAGCGTGATGGTGCTGACGATCGAGACCAGACCCATCGACCGGAGCGGTGGATACGACGAGGAGACGAGCGTTCCGTAACCGAGCAACGTGATCGCCGCGGCGACGAGTATCACCGGCGCGAGCTCGGCCGTCGCCTGCACGGCGTCGCGCCGCTCCTGATGGCGGTGCACCAGATGCACGCCATAGTCCACGCCTATCCCGACGAATGTCACGACCGCGAAGACCGCGAAGAGATCGAGCTCGACGCCGGCCAGTGCCAGGATTCCCGCCGCCCACACCAGACCAACGGCCGTGGGCAGCAGGGCGAGCAGCGACAGCCACCAGTCGCGGAATGCCGCCACCACGAGCAGCGCGACGATCGCGCTGCCAATCGCCAGCCCTCGCAGGAACTGCGGCAGAAACCTCCGTGCCAGCTCACCGTTGACCAGTGCCAACCCCGTCAGACTCTGGGTCCCATCCACCTCGTCGACAATCGCCTGGACGCGCGAGGTCTGTCCACTTTCCGACGGAAACAGATAGGTCGCGAGCATCCACCGATTCTCGTACCGAATCACAAACCGCTCGACGAGGTCGGCCAGGCCGTGTGAGAGGTATCCCTCGTAGCTGAGACGTGCCGGCGGCGCGAGCAACGCGGGCAACCGGGCCGTGAACGGATCGAACGCGCCGGGTTTGAAGCCGGCGACCACCCGGGCGTGCTCGAGCGCCGTTCCCACAGTGGCCGGCGTGATGTGCGAGGCGGCAATCTGCGCCGCCCGGCTTGCTTGTGCGGCCGCCGATGGCAGAAGCCGCGTCGGCGGCTGAAATGCGAGCGCGGGAATTTCCTTCGCGATGCGATCGGCGAGCCGTTCGTTGGTCTGCAGCAGCGGTTCGAGCTCCGGTCCCTCAGCGAGCACGATGTAGACGTCGCTCGGGAGACCGAAGGTCGACGCGATTTTTGCTTCGAGGCTCGCGGCGTCGGTGACTGATCGAAGACGCTCGAGGGTCGGATTTACGCGGACGTGGACCGCGGCGAAGCCGAGCAGGCAGGTCACCCCTGCCGCTCCGGCGAGCACGAAGTGGCGCCGGCGTGCGATCCACGCCGCGAGGCGAGGCATCATCAACGCGCGGATGTGCCGCGGCCGCCGCCGCGGCAGGAGCGCCGGCACCAGGATCAGCGTGAGGATGCCGCAAGCCACCATGCTGTGGCCGATGAGCGCCCCGAGCTGCTGCAGGCTCGGAAAGTTGACGAACATCAGCCCGTAGAAGGTCGCCGCGGTGGTCCACATGCCGAGCAGCATGCTGGCGGAGGGTCCGGCGATGGCGGCTACCGGATCGGCGGCGTTCTCGGCAAGGGCGTGGCGATGTGCCACGTACAGCAGGACCACGCCGTCGATGCCGAGGCCGAACAACATGGCCGCCGAACCTGCCGCGGCGGCCGACAGCTGCTGGTGCGCAAAGCCCAGCCCCCCGAGCGTGAGGACGAGCGACAACGCCGAGGGGAGCGATCCGACCGCCACCAGCCACGCGCTCCTGAACGCGAGGTAGAGGAGGGGCAGGATCAGGGCGAGCGAGCCGACGGTATTGAGGATGGCCTCCTTGCGGACGACGGCTTCGGTCTCGACCGCGATGCGGTGTCCGCCGGCGAACTCGACTCGTAGCGGGGGGGGCGGCTCTTCGTCCGCGCCGTCGCGAGCCGGGACGGCGCGATCGTGCATTGATTTCTCGATCTCGCGCAGCCGGTCATTGAGCGCGTGCGAGAAGGCCACGTCGTAGGGCGGACGGCGGGGCCGGGCGATCACGAGACGGCTGCGGCCGTCGGCGGTCACGTATCCGGCCGCGCTGATCCCCAGGTTCAGGCCGCTCTGTGTGCCGCCGAAGGCGTCGCGCAGCAGATCGTACAGGCCGACGGGATCCTGCCTGACGAGTTCGGTCACGTCGGCGGACGGCACCGTCAGCAGCTCGCGGCGCCTCGTCACGGCGCCCAGCATGCCTTCGGGTTGAAGGCGCCGCAGCGCCTCGTCCAGCCGGCCGTTCTGGAACAGCAACAGCTGATGATCGGCAAGCCAGCCGAAATCGCGTGTGCGGTCGACGACGCCCGTATCGACGCGACTGATCTCGGGCGAGGCTCTCAGCTTCTCCGTCCAGGCGTCGATCTCGTCGACATACTCGGACACGGCATGACCTTCCGCCGCCGTGAAGACGATGTACAGCTGATCGAGGTTGCCGAACCGCGCCAGGAACGATCGAAATGATTGGAGGACGCGCCCATCCGGCGGCAGCAGGGACAGTACGTCGGTGTCGAAGGACAGGCGCTGCAGGCCAACGAGCGAGACCAGCGTCGCGCAGAGCACGCCAGCGACGACCACGGCGCGTCGGCGATGGGTCCAGCTGACGATTGAGGAAACGAAGGAATCCACCGTCTGCGGTTGATGCTATCATCGGCGCTCCCTTGCGGCAGCCAGGACACAACACGCATGGCCGAATTGCGCGATGAGCTGAGCCTGGCCGGCCGGGTCGCGGTGATCACCGGCGGGTCCAGGGGCATCGGCCGTGGTATCGCGGAGCTGCTGGCCGAGAGAGGCGCCGCGGTCGGTGTCGCGTTCCGCACGCGCGAGGCGCCCGCACGGGAACTGGAGGCGTCGGTGCATGCCGCCGGCGGCCGCGCCTGGGCGGGAGCGTGCGACGTCGGCGACGAAGCGTCGGTCGCTGCCTTCATCGAGCAGGTCTCGGCCACGCTCGGTCCGGTCGACATCCTCGTCAACAACGCCGGGATCACGAGCGACGCGCACATCCTGTTCCTCGACAGCGCGCGCTGGCACGATGTCGTCAACGTCAACCTGCACGCGGCCTACCACTGTGTCCGTGCGGTCGTCCGAGGCATGCTGTTGCGGCGCTGGGGGCGGATCATCAACATTTCGTCGCCGAGCGCACGGATGCCGCTTCCGGGGCAGGCGAGCTATGCGGCGTCAAAGGCCGGCGTCGAGGGCTTCACGCGCGCACTCTCCCGTGACCTCGCGAGCAAGGGCGTGCTCGTGAACGCCGTCTCGCCCGGCCTGATCGACACCGAAATGTTGCAGGCGATGCCCCCGGCCGCTCGAGCCGCGCACCTCAAAGCGGTCGCCATCGGCCGCGCCGGCACGCCGAGAGAAGTCGCGTCGCTGGTCGCGTTTCTGGCGTCCGACGCGGCCAGCTACATCACGGGCCAGGTGATCGGCGTGGACGGCGGCCTGCTCTGATTGGGGTTCACAACACCATGGAAGTCCGGCTGTTTCCCAACTCGGCTCGTCCCGGCGTCGGTCTGAAACCTCGTCGCGAGAGTCAGCGGCCTTTGCTGCCGCAGCACGCCCGGCATTGCCCGGTGCTCGAGGCCGGCAGCGCGCTGGGGTTCATGGTGTACCCGCCGCTCGAGCCGTTCGAGTCGTTTTATGTCGGGTTCTACGGAGAAGGCCGCTACCAGTTCGTCTATTACTTCCGAACACCCAAAGGTGAATGGGCGCCGGTCTTCACCGTGCGGGCCGCGCTTCCGGTCGGCAGCATCGGCATGGTGATGGAGGAAGTCGAGTCGCTGAACGAAGACCTGCCCACCTCGCGAGAAGACGCACTGATCGTGATGCGGAAATTCATCGTGCCCGAGGACTTCGGCACGCCGCCGGGCGCGATCTCACTGCGGGGCGCCACGAATTTTCACACGCCGCCGGGGTGGGACACCGTCTACACCCCGATCTTCAACCTGGTCGAGCGGCCGATTCCCGCGATGCTGATCGTCCGGGTCGAGACCGACTGGTACGCGCACGAGACCGAGTTCCGATACGTGCTTCAGCCGGGAGAGGGAATTTCCGCGTCGCGCACGATGCCGATCGGACAGGTGTTTTTCGTGCCGCGCGAGGAGGTCACGTTGCGCGACTGCAGCGAAGACGAAGTGGCGGAGCTCCGGCAGTCGCAGGAGGAATTTTCCCGCCAGAAGTCGGCCGTCGAGGTCACGACCTCGTACGGCGTGCCGTACAGCCCGCACTATGTGCGCCAGAGCCGCGCGCCGAAATCCTAGAGAGATTCGTTCACACCGGTACGCGCGCCGGCGTCAGGCGAAGGGCGGCCATGTCGCGCTCCACCGCGCTGTCGTCGTTGGTCGACGGGGACACGAACCGGGCGAGCGCGGCATGGCGTTCGGCAGCGACGGCTTGCCAGGTTCGTGCGAAGGCCTCGAGGAGCGCGAAGTTCGTCTCGAGGCGTGCGCGGAGGTCGTCGTCCTCCATGCGCGGTCCCGCGAGGCTGTTCTGCAAGCGCCGCAGGAAGGCCACGTCCATCACATTCACCGCGGCGCCGGCGTACGGGGTCGCGTCGGCGCGGTCCCAGGCATTGAACAAACTCTGCATCCGCGCGTGCAGGACGAGAAACCGCCGCATCAGCGGCTCGATCGAGGCGATGAACTCAGGCTGTCGGTACCGCCGCTGAAAGAAGAGCAGGGCCGTGATGCCCCAGTAGCAGGCGTTGTCCCAGCTCACCTTCGCCGTCATCACCTGCGCGTTGCCCATCATGCGGTACTGGCCGTCGTAGAGGCGGATGAACGCGTCGAACAGGCGTAGATAGGTGGTGTTGAACGCCTCGGCGCGGGCCGCGATGTCCTCGCCGCCGACGTCGCGCAGCACGAGGTCGGTCACCGCGTCGTTGCCCATCGCGATGAAATCCGATCCCGGTGAGTAAAACGGATCCGTGAAGACACCGGCTTCTCCGACCATCGCCCATCGCTCGGGCGAAAACACCCTCCCGCAGGCGTGCGCAAAGTGCTGCAACGCGAGAAAGTCCTCGAGGCCGTCCGCATGCGCCTCCACGGCCTTCGCGCACTGCGGCTCGAACTCGTTCAGCCAGTCCATGGCCCGCTCGAATCGATTGAGGCGGTTGAATGGATGCAGGTTCGCATCGGCGACGATACCGAAGCTGGTGCTGCCGGAGCCGAGCGGGATCAGCCAGACCCAGTAGCCGGCACCCATCAGGTGATTCGTGCTGAGCCATCGCTGCCCGGAGGGTACGCGGCCCCGCCACGCGGGATCGTCCGACCAGTCGTCGAGACGCACGCGCGTGTTGATGCGGAACCAGGCCGCATTGGCGGTGTGACTGCTCGGGCGGGCCAGCCCCAGCTGCCTCTTGAGCAGGCCGGCTCTGCCGCTCGCGTCGATCACCCAACGCGTCGTGCACTCGTGCCGACCCGCCGTCGTCGACAGTGAAATCCTGTGGCTCTCGTCTCCCAGCGTGATGGCCAGCACGCGGGCATCGTCGAACACCGTGGTTCCCGATTCGGCGACCGTGCGCAGGAGCATGTTCTCGAGACGACCCCGATCGAGCTGGAAGGATGGCACCGGCGGGAATGTCGCCGGGCCAAGCTCGACCCGCGTCGCGATGTCGGCATTGCCTTCATTCGGGAAGAAGTAGCGGAGACCCAGTTTCTCGAGGTGAGCGCTGCGCAGGTGCGGCTCGAGGCCGAGAATTTTCTGAAAGTAGTGCGCGCCGATCTCGACGCTCGACTCCCCGACCTTGAAGGCGGCCTCCCGTACGGGATGCTTACGCTTCTCGACCACCATGACGCGAAGCGACGGCCTCTCCAGCTTCAATTGCCGCGCCAGCGTCGCTCCAGCCAAACCGCCACCGACGATGACGGCATCGTAGTCTGTGCTCATGAGGTTCATCGCTTCAGGGTGACTGCGAGGCCTCGGAAGGTGTCCTGGCTTTCAGCCTGAAAGCACCTCGTTGGATCTCGTCGTTGAGACTCGCAAATGTATCCGATGTCGGAAGATATACCTCTTTTGGCTGACTTAACGTAGCTCAATATATGACATAGACGTTCTATAAGCTACAGCACAAGACATGACACTTGGGCTAGGAGTTGGTCCTTTCTTGAAACTATCCGGCCTTTTCAGCCCGGTGCCGCCCCAAAGAACCAGAAATTCGCGCACTCAATCTGGCGGCAATCAAATTGCTGTGAAGTGTGCCACGCGCATGGGAATCCGAAGCTCGTCAGGAGCTCGGTACAGCCATGACTGTGTAATTGATGTTACCCACCGTTTCGTCGTACTCCTTGGCGCAGCCGATCGCTCCGGCCGGCGGCCTGAAACACGCTGCGATCGGCGGGCGTTCGTTCGGCACAGCGATCCTGTTGTGCGGCGCAGTCCTGACCGCCTTGTTCCTGTCGCAGCAGCAGTTCCCTCGAGGGGGCATCTTCGCCGCGCTGTTCGTGTTGGTGCCGCTCTATTTGATGTACCAGACCTACCAGGTCTACATGGGACGGATCGGAGACGAGCAGCGGCAGGGGAAGCAAACGGCCGAGCTGCACCTGGCGACCATTGAAGCACTGGCCCGGGCGATCGATGCGAAGGAGCAGCTCTCCCACAACCACGTTTGGCGGGTCCAGCTCTATGCCGCCCGGCTTGCGGAGGCACTGGGTCTCGGCGCGGCGGAAATTCAGGGCATCAAGACGGCGGCGCTGCTTCATGACATCGGCAAGCTCGCCGTGCCGGAACACATCCTCTCGAAACCGGGACCGCTGACCCCCGAGGAATTCGAGAAGGTTCGCATTCACTCGCTCGTCGGCGCCGAGATCATCTCGGGCGTCGCCTTTCCCTATCCGGTCGCTGCGGCCATCTTGAGCCATCACGAGCGCTGGGATGGTGGCGGCTACCCGCACCAACTGCAGGGCGAGGCAATTCCTCTCGGTGCGCGGATCCTGTCGATCGTCGACTGTTTCGACTCCGCCACGTCGGAGCGCCCGTACCACAAAGCGATCGCTCACGCCGAGGCGGTCGAGTTGATGGTGCGTGAAAGCGGCGCGGCACTCGACCCGCGGCTGGTTGAGACATTCGTCGCGCTGCTGCCCTCGCTGCTGGCGGAGAGCGCCGCGCAGGAGCAGAACACGTCCAGCGTCGCCGGAATCGGCGCCGGCCCGGTGTCCTCGCAACAGGTGGATCCCGTGCCGGATTGGCCGGAGAGTGTGTTCGAAAACATCGCGCTGGCTCACCGCGAAGTCTACGCCCTCTACGAGATCGCGCAATCGATGAGCACCAGCCTCGGGGTCGCCGACACGATGGCGCTGATCTCGTCGAAGCTGACGAAGATCGTGCCGTGGTCCGGCTGTTCGCTGTTCCTGTACGATGAGGCGCTCGGATCGCTCAGCTGTGCGTTCGGCGTGGGCCTGGACGCACCGCAGCTGGTCAACCGCACGATTTCGAACGATTTAGGCCTGGCCGACTGGGTCAACGGCCACCGGCGAACGCTGGTGAACGTCGATCCGCGGAGCACCTTCGAAGGATCGCATGTGGACGGACGGACCGAGCCCAGGTCTGCCATGGCGTGTCCGCTGTACTTCGCCGACAGGTTCGTCGGCGTGTTTTCCGTCTACGACGTCGAGGCGGGCACGTATACCGAGGATCACCGACGCCTGTTCGAACGCGTTGCCGAGCAGACCGGGACCGCACTGCACAATTCTCTGGTGTTCGAACGGACGAGCGAGGACGCGCTCACCGATCAGCTGACCGGTCTGCCAAACCGCCGCTGGCTGAGCCGATACCTGCCTCAGGAGCTGTCGCGCGCTGATCGACCGTCGAACGAGGTCGCCGTCATCTCCATCGATATCGACGACTTCAAGACGATCAACGACTCCTACGGGCACGACGTGGGGGACCAGGCGCTGCGCGCCGTGGCGGAGGCGCTCCTGGGCGTCTGCCGCTCCTACGATGTGTGTGCGCGGCAGGCAGGCGACGAGTTCGTCGTCGTGCTGCCTGACTGCTCGCGAGAAGCGGCGGCCGACCGACGCGACGAGCTGCAGCAATGCCTCAGTGCCATCGAAATCGGCGTGCGGCCCGACGTGCGTCTCCGGCTTGGCGCCAGCGTCGGCATGTCCGTGTTTCCGCAGGACGGTCACACCTGCGAGGCGCTCCTCGACGTCGCCGATCGGCGGATGTACCGCGACAAGTCGGCGCGCACGCTGCGCGGCGGCCGCGCCGACGGCCACAACATCGCACTCCCCCTCGAGTACGCGGCCGGGGACCTCGTCGACGCCGAATACGCAGGGGCGGCCTCCGCCTAGTTCCGACGTCCTCGACGCTCAGACCAGCGCGATCAGCGCTCCCACCCGCGGTTCGCCCTCAATCACCCTCTCGCCCGGTATCCGGCTGATGTTCACCACCGAGCGCACCGAGGCAGACTGTTTCTCGGTGATCAACTAGGACACGACCGCCCTCTCGAAGGCACGATCCCCAAGCGGTCGATGATGGAGAATAGGGGGTCGATGACGGTCCCCTCGAGACCCGCCGCTCGCAACGAGTACGACAGCTTTGCCGACATCTATTCGGTGTGGACCGATACGGCCGCCTCGGCCCGGGCCAACCTGGCGTTTTATGTCGACGCCTACCTGGCCGCGGACGGTCCCGTCGTAGAACTGGGTGTCGGAGATGGCCGTATCGCGGTCGACGCCGCGGTGCGAGGTTGCACGCTCGTCGGCGTCGATCTCTCGTCGGCGATGCTCGAGCGCTGCCGCCGGCGGGCCGCGCACGCGGCCGTACTGGATCGCCTCACCTTGCTCCAGGCAGATTTTCGAACCTTCGCTCTCGAGAGCCCGGCCGATCTCATCAGCCTGCCGTATCACAGCCTTGGCCATCTGGTGGAGCTGTCGGACAAGCGTGACGCCCTCGGTCACATCTTCTCGCAGCTCCGTCCCGGCGGCCGCTTCATCTTCGACGACTTCCTGATGACCCCGGCTTTGATGTCGTCGATGCGCCAGGTGCAGCTTCGCGCCTCGTATCAGACAGCCGCAGGTCTGGACGTTCTGTTGTGGGTGACGTCGCTGGTGAATGAGACCGCCCAGACAATCTCGGTCGTCACCTGGGAAGACGAGATCGGTGCGGATGAGATGCTGGCGCGCCGGCGTTATCGCCGTTTGAGCCTCAGCTGGCTCGAGCCGTCCCAGGTCAGACGTCTGCTCGAGGAGGCCGGGTTTGTGGTCAAAGCGTGCTTCGGTGACTTCGAGCGGACTCCGTTCATCGCGAACACGGCTCGCGAGCAGGTGTGGATCGCGGGCAAGCCGCGATGATGATCCATCGAGAAAGCAGCGACCACCGCCGCACCCGCTGAGAACGCCGGAGAAATTCCGGCGGTCGGGCTGCTGCGTGCGTGCTGTGCCCAGGACGGGGCAGGGAGAGACGAGGGGATGGTTGGAACCGCTGGACTCAAAGGGCTTCGCATCGAGTGCGTCATCGGCGTCTACGGGCACGAGCGCCAGAAGCGACAGACGATCGTCGTGGATATCGAGCTCGACTACGACTTTGCGGCAGCCGCGGCCTCCGATGCGATTGGCGACGCGGTCGACTACGACGGGGTGGCTGCTTCAGTTACGGAGTTGGCCGAGCGGCGTGGATTTCAGCTGATCGAAACCCTGGCGGAGGAGACGGCCGGCATGCTGCTCGAACGGCTCCCTCCGGTCCTGGCGGTTCGCCTGGAAATTCGCAAGCCGGAGGCGGTGCCGGCGGCCGCCTGCTCCTTCGTGCGGGTGGAGCGCAAGCGCGTATGAGCTCGACGAGCACCAATCCGGTAGCGGTCGTCACCGGCGGTCCCCGGCGACTGGGTCGGCATCTCTGCAAGGGTCTGGCGGCGCGCGGCTACGACGTCGTGATTCTGTACCGTGAGTCCGAGGCCGACGCGCGGTCGCTCGAACGCGAGATCGCCGAGGGCGGCCGACGCGCGCGCGCGATGGCCGTAGATGTGGGGGTGAACAGCCAGGTGGCGGCCGTCTTCGAAGAGATTGGCAGAGACGAAGGCCGCGTGGACCTGCTCGTCAACAACGTGGGCAACTACAACCCGCAGCACGTTACCAAGCTCGACCCCACGGTCTGGGACGCCACGCTCGCCACCAATCTGTCCGGGGCCTACTATTGCTGCTACCACGCCATTCCCCTGATGACTCACGGCGGCAACATCATCAACATCGGCATGGCCGGCCTCGAAGGGATCCGCGCCAACGTCAACGGGACCGACTACTATGTGAGCAAGACCGGTCTGCTGGTGCTGACCCGCGCCCTGGCGGTCGCATATGCCAAGCAGAATATCCGAGTCAATATGGTCTCGCCCGGTCAGCTCGACAACTCCATCGATCTCCCGCCCCCGGGCAAGGTTGAACGGATCATTCCGCTCGGACGCGCCGGCGGCCTCGACGACATCGCGCAGGCGGTGGACTATCTGCTGGACGCCTCGTACGTCACCGGAGTCAACATCGACGTCTCGGGCGGCTACCGTCTCTAGTGGCCTGCGCGTCTTCTTTGCTGCCGCTGTGGGACCGCGCGGCCGAATGGAAGCGTCGCCTCGAGATGATTCACGGGGCGACGTCATTTCTCTACCTGTCCACGTACTACGTGGAGTACGACGCCTACGGCATCGAGCTTCTGGCCGCTTTGCTCTCGGCCCAGCAGCGCGGCGTGGCCGTGAATCTGCTGATCGATGGATTCGGCCAGCTCCTGGGCGGCGTGCTGATGTCGGCCCAGAGCAAGGCCGCGTTGGCCTCGCGGTTGGATGCGTTGCGCGCGGCGGGTGCGGTGGTCACGGTCTATCGTCCCGGGCGTTATCTGCAGCGTCTGCTCGGCGGCGGCCAGCACGTGAAGATCCAGGTGTCGGACGCGGGCGAAGCAATCTTCGGCAGCAGCAACATCACGGCCACGTCCTTCGAACGCTGGAACGAGTACTCCGTGTCGGTGCGCGGGCCGGTCGTGCCGGAACTGCTCGAAAGCTATCGACGGATCGGTGGCACGGTCGCGGGGTCGCATCTGCAGAGGTTGCGCGAGCTCCACAGCGACACGACGGCGGATCTAAAGCTCGAATACTGGCTCTGCAATCCGAACGCGCTGCAGGCTGGATTTGGCCCGCTCGGCTGGCGCGGGCAGAATATCGTGACCGACCGCCTGATCGAGATGGTCGACGCCGCCCGGGTGTCGCTGCAAATCACCAGCTTTTACTTCAAGCCGGTCGAGCCGCTCCTGGCCGCCGTCGTGCGCGCCGCGCGCCGGGGTGTGCAGGTGGACGTTTACCACTCGCATCGCGACGCGCTCCCGACGACCGACCTGGCGTGGATCGCGGCCGCGGCGAACTACGATCGGTTATGGAAGGCTGGTGTGCGAATCTACGAGAACCGGCACGGCGAGCACTCCAAGATCATGCTGATCGACCGGAACTGGGTCGCGTTCGGCAGCTACAACTTCGAGGACGCCGCGCACGACCGGCTGGCGGAGGCGATGTTGGCCAGTCGCGACGCGCGCGTCGTCGGACCGGCGTCGTCGATCTTCGATCTCTTGAGCAGACATCCGGACAACGCGCTGGCAACGGCGAAGGGACTCGCCAGCCTGCCGTCGCGAGTGAAAATGAAACGCGCGATGCTGGGTCGATTCAAGCGATGGATGTGAACCTGGCAGCTGACGGGAACTGCGAAGTGTCTATCGTGCATTCGACACCGCTGTCAGCCACGGTGTGCGGGGTTGGTTCGAACCACAAAGAGCACGAAGGCCGCAAAGCCGTTTTCGGAGCTGAAAACAACAGCCTTCGTGCTCTTCGTGTCCTTTGTGGTTCCCAAACGCGCGGTTGCTTGAGAGCAGCGCGACAGCCTGGCGAACAACGTTCCGATCGAGGCGGGGGCAGATGACGGCCGAGGATCTCCGGTTCAAGGAAATCGAGCACAAGTACCTGGTCGACGAGCGGTTCGACCTTCAGCGCTTTCGCGACCTCGTCGCGACGCTTCGTCCGGCCAGGACTTTCTCGATTCGCGTGCGGGACCGTTATTTCCTGACCGAGATTGGCCGTGCCCGCCGTTTCCTGATCCGGCACCGCTACGACCGCGAGCTGCACCAGTTGACCGTGAAGACGCTCCAGCCCGACACGGAAGCCCGCGTCGAGGTCAATCTCGATCTCGGACATCACGCCGGCGACCAGCAGGCGCAGGTCGACGCGTTTCTCGACCAGCTGGGCGTCGAGTGGAAGGGCACTCTTCATAAGGATCTGGAAGTGTGGGACTTCCCCGATTGTGAGGTCGTGTACTATCAGGCGTCGACCGACCGGCGTTCGGCGCGCTGCGTCGAGTTCGAGGCCACGCGCAAGGACTCTCTCGAGGGGGCCCTTGCAGTCGTGGAGAAGTACGAGCGCGCGACCGGTTTCGACCCTGGCGACAGGACGCGACAACCGCTCATCGAGATCATGTTCCCGGACGTCATCGCGCTGTTGGCGCCTTCCGTTAATGTCTCAGGTATCGATGCCGATTCCCAATAGCTCGGATATTCTGCACGCGGTCATTGAAGCGACCCCCGACGCGATCTTCGCCAAGGATCTCGACGGCCGCTACGTCCTGGTCAACCGGGCTGCGGCGCGGTTCATCGGCCTGTCGGTGAGCGAGATTCTCGGGAAACACGATCTCGAGCTGTATTCAGCGGAGACGGCGCGCCAGTTCATCGAAGCAGACCAGCAGGTATTGGCCACCGGCGAACCGCGAGCCTTCGAAGGCATCGCGACGGGCTTAGCCGGCACCCAGGCGTATCTCGTCACCAAGGGCGTCTATCGCGACGCCGAGGGACGCACGCTCGGCCTCTACGGCATCTCGCACGACATCACCGAATTGCGGCAGGCGCGAGCGACGTTGGACGACACCCGCGAGGCGCTCTTCCAGTCGCAGAAACTGGAAGCCGTCGGGCAGCTGACCGGGGGGATCGCCCACGACTTCAACAACATCCTGACCGTGATCCTCGGCAACGTCGAGTTGCTCCAGATGCACGTGCCTGGCACGCCGTTGACCGATGAGTTCTTCGACACCGTGATCCGGACGACGCTGCACGGCCGGGACCTGACCGGTCATCTGCTGGCGTTTTCGCAGCGCCGCCTGCTCAGCCCCCAACCGGTCGATGTCGATGGTGTGGTCGCGGACATCGTTCGCTTGTTGGGCCCGACGTTGGGCAAGACGATTCAGATCGCCACGGCGTTGCGCGGCGACGCCGGGGTGGCGTTTGTCGATCCGTCCGCCCTCGAAGCCGCCGTGCTGAATCTGGCCCTCAACGCCCGCGATGCGATGCCAGAGGGGGGCTCTCTGACGATCCGGACCTTCCGGGCGGAGGTGACCGCGTCGCCGGCGACGGACGAAGATCCCAAACCCGGCGTGTATGCCGTGCTCGCGCTCGAGGATACAGGGATCGGCATGACGCCGGAGGTTGTCGCCCGCGCCTTCGAGCCGTTCTTCACCACCAAGGCGGGCCAGGGCACCGGTCTCGGGCTGAGCATGGTCTATGGCTTTGCGAGGCAATCGGGCGGCGTCGTGACCATCGACTCGAAGCCCGGGAACGGCACGACCATCAAGCTGTTTCTTCCGCTGGCTGAAAGCCAACCCCAGGCGGCCGCTGCTGGCACCCCAGCGGTCGCCCCGCCTGCTTCAGCCCGCACCGTCCTTGTCGTCGAAGACCAGCCCGACGTCCGATACGTCGTGCGGCGGCAACTCGAGAGCCTCGGGCACCGGGTGACAGTCGCCCAGGCCGCCACCGAGGCGCTGCTTCTGCTCACGGGGCCCTTCGCGCCCGATCTGCTCGTGACCGACATCATCCTGGCAACGGGCATGGACGGGATTGATCTGGCCAACGCCGCACGCGAGCAGCGACCCGGTCTGCCGGTGATTTTCATCTCCGGCTACACGGCCGTTCCGGAAGCCCATCAGCGCGTTCGCGAGATCGGCGCGCCGGTGCTGGCCAAACCGTTCACGACGCCCCAACTGGAAAGCGCGGTGAACGCCGTGTGTGCTGCCGCCGGGCAGGAGTGACGCAGCCTGATGACGCGGAGCGTTGATGTACCCGTTCCGTTCGAGGCGACCGGCATCGTGCTGTTTGACGGGACGTGCGCCTTCTGCGAGGGATCGGTGAAATTCATCGCACGCCGGGACCCGGGCGGTCACTTTCGCTTCGGTGCCTCACAGTCGCCGCAGGCGGCGGGCCTGCTCACCACCTACGGCCTCACGCGCGAGACGGCGCGCAGTCTCATCCTGATCGAAGACGGCCGCGTCTATCTGCGTTCAACGGCGGCGCTGCGCATCGCGGCGCGGATGAACTTCCCGTGGTCGCTCTTGCGAGCGTGTCTGCTCGTGCCCCGACCGCTGCGCGACGGCATCTACCGCATCGTCGCCACCATCCGCCATCGTCTTGCCGGTTCGTCGGAGGCCTGCGAGATACCGCCGCCGGAGATTCGATCGAGAATGATCTGACGCTTGGTCGACTCTTTGCCGGGCCTCACACCCTGTTCGCCCCAGGCGCGTTCTTCAAAACCTCTTGTCTTGTGAATGCATCGGCGCTCGTGTTTGCTGTGTCCGAATCGTAAGAGTTAACATGCCCTCCGGTTCGACCGCGTGCATTCGCGATCACGCTGGCTGCTAGAGGAGATGAACGGATGGTGTCGAGAACGTGGCATGGGCGATCGGCGATTGCGCTGGCGGGTGCCGCACTCGCGCTCGCTTGCTGGGCTTCCCAAAGAACGGTGATTCACGCAGCGCAACAACGAGGTCGAGGTGCGGAAGCGCCGGCGGCCGGAGGCGGCGGAGGCCGCGGTCGGAACTCGCCCCCCCTGCCCGCACTGCCCATGACCTTCGAGACGACCGCGTACCGCATTCGCGTGAGCCTGGTGACGAAGGATCTCGTGAACCCATGGAGCCTCGCGTTCCTGCCCGATGGGAGCATGCTGGTCACCGAGCGTCCCGGAAGGCTCCGCCTCATCAAGAACGGTGTGCTCGACCCCAAGCCGATCGCGGGCGTGCCCGCCGTGAAGGCCCTGGCGCTGAGCGGCCTGCTCGACGTCGTGCTCCATCCGAAATTCGCCGAGAATCACCTGCTCTATCTTTCATACTCGAAGGCGCGTGAAGACGGACTGACGACAACCGCGCTGGCTCGCGGTCGGTTCGACGGCGCCGCGCTCGTCGACGTGAAGGATATCTTCCTGGCGAACAGCTGGAGCAAGTCAAACACCAACTACGGCGGACGGGTGGCGTTCGATCGCGACGGGATGCTGTATCTCACGGTCGGCGAGCGACAGGAGGAGGAGCGAGCGCAAAACACCGGCGACCACGGCGGCAAGGTTCTCCGCCTTCGCGACGATGGAACCGTTCCTCCGGATAACCCGTTTGTCGGGAAAGCCGGTTATCTGCCGGAGATTTTTTCGTTCGGACACCGCAGCCCGCAAGGGCTGGCCATGCAGCCCTCGACCGGGCTGATGTGGGAGAACGAGCACGGCCAGCAAGGCGGTGACGAGCTGAACATCATTCGGGCGGGGAAGAACTACGGCTGGCCGCTCGCCACATTCGGCATCGACTACGACGGCGAAAAACATGGCGAGCCGTTCCCGCGGGCAGACCTCGAGCCGCCGTTCGCGTACTGGGTGCCATCGATCGCGATCTCCGGTTTGATGTTCTACACCGGCGACAAGTTCCCCGCGTGGAAAGACAATGTGTTCGTGGGCGGGATGTTCCAGGGGCGGACCCGCGGCACCGGGCAGGTGCAGCGCATCGTGCTCAGTGCCAAGGGTCAACCGGTTCAGCGCGAGCCGCTGCTGGTGGATCTGCACCAGCGGATTCGCGACGTACGGCAGGGGCCAGACGGTCTGGTGTACGTGCTGACCGAGGAGCAGAACGGGGCGCTCCTGAAAATCGAACCCACACAGTGAGCTTTCATCTCTCTCCAGGGCGGGAAACGACAGCCTTCGTGTTCTTTGTGTCCTTCGTGGTTCAAAAATCCGCGGCCGTTTGAGAAGGCACGAATTACCTGGGAGTGTCGTCCTCGTCTGCGCAGTGACTCTTGAGTATCTACTTCGTGCTGCAGTGTTCAGCAGCCTGTCAGTGGATTTGTTCGTGGGGACCGCTGTTCTGGAGCTTGGTGGCGGTGAGCATTGTCGTTCGCAGCACCTTGCCGCCAGTACGAACGGTAAACGTGTAGTGACCCGGATCCGGCAACGGTTGGCCGGCCACGTTCAACAGGATGTTGGCGGTGCCGTCCGCGGTGAGACCGATGTTGGCGTTCTCGATGAGGGTCGTGAGGGTCGCGCCGGTGGGACCGGTCACGTCGACCGTGACATCCGTCCGCTCGTGGGGCGCTCCGGCCAGATGGACGACGAAGAACAGCGTCGGATGATTGGCCGGAAACGACGCCGCATGGATGTAATGAAAGAGTCCAATCAAACAGAGCTTGCCCCTGTTGTCTTCGAACGCGTAGTCGCAAAACACGGCCCAGTCGCACTCCGCCAAGATATCTCCTTCAAGAAACTCAAAACTTAGAACCTGGAACTTGGCAGGACGGCGATCCGCTGGTCACTTCCCAGACGCCTTGCCAAGGCACGACCTTCGACGTCCGGAGCGCAGAGGCCGCAGAGAGAAACAAGGAATTCTCTGCGAACTCTGCGTTAACAGGTCGGGCTCACGGCAATGCGAAGACGAACACGTTTGGCGCGTTGCCCTGCGTCAGCTCCGCGACGCGCCCTTCGGAGTTGGCCACAAGTGACGGCCCGGTGATGACGGCGACGTACTGCTTGCCGTCTGCGGCGAAGCTGATCGGGTAGCCGCTGACCGACGACCCGAGGTTCATGTCCCACAGCACCTTGCCGTTGCGGTCGTCGAAGGCCCTGAAGTGACCGTTCGCGTCGCCGCCGAAGACCAGCCCGCCCGCCGTCACGGCAAGCGATAACGCGCCCGCCGGCTGCTCGACCTTCCACGTCGTCATGCCGGTTTCCGCGGAGATGGCCCACACGGTCCCGACCATCTTCGTGCCGGGCGCCAACTGCGGCACCATCCGGAGGCCGTAGACCTTCGACGGGTCGCGCGTGTCCGTGGTGGTGGTGGCGGTCATGCACACGTTCTGCAGCGGCATATACATCGTGTTCGTCAGGGGGCTGTAGGCGCCCGCCGGCCAGTTCTTGCCGCCGCTGCTGGCGCTCGGGCAGATGACTTTCTCCTCGTTGATCTTCGTAAACAGCGCCTCGCGGTTGACGATGACATTGCCATTCCCCTCGATGGTGCTGATGACGTTCTGCGCCACGGTCGGGCGCGCCCAGAGGAACTCGCCGGTCGTCCGGTCGAGCGTGTAGACGACGCCCGTCTTGCCGGGAATGCCGGTGACGACCTTGCGCCGCTCACCCGCCTTCACTTTCGGGTTGATCCACATCACGTCGCGCGGATTCGGCGCGACCGCTGTGTCCACGAGGATCCGCTCGAATGGATGATCGAGATCCCAGTGGTCGACGACGTGCTGGTAGTACCACACCATCTTGCCGGTGTCGGCGTTGATCGCGATCGTGCAGTTGTGAAAGAGGTGCTGCTTGTCGTTGCCGGCCAATGTGAATTTTGGCGCCGGAATCGTCACCGATGTGCCGATGATCACGAGGTTCAGCTCCGGGTCGTAGCTCGGCACCATCCACGTCCCGACGTGCCACCGCTCGTTCATCGGGACGTTGCCCCACGACTCGTCGCCCGGCTCGCCCGGACCGGGGATCGTGTGGAAACGCCACAACTCCTTGCCGGTCCTGGCGTCGTGCGCCGTGACGACGCACGAATCGCGGCCGGCGTCGGGCTGGCACTGCCGGCCGGTGATCACCTTGCCGTTGGCGACGATTGGGCCACCGCTGGTCCGCGCGCGCTTCTTCGGATCGAGCACCGGCGTTTCCCAGGCCAGCTTGCCGGTCCGCGCGTCGAGCGCGTAGATGAAATTGTCGGCGCTCGAGTTGATGATGAAGTTGCCCCACATCGCGATCGCGCGGTCGGTCTTGTTGCCGACGCCTTCAGGCAGCTTGCGCCGGTAGTCCCAAATCACGTCACCGGTCTTCACGTCCATCGCCATGATGTGGTCGCCGGGATCCGGCACATAAATCACGCCGTCGTGGACGATCGGCGTCCCTTCCTGGTTGCCGGGCCCGAGGCCGTGCGCCCAGACCATCCGCAGTTGCGAGACGTTGTTTCGGTTGATCTGGGTGAGCGGGCTGTAGCCCCACCCGTCGAGCGTTCGCCGCCACATGAGCCAGTCCGCTGGATCGGGCTTCACCAGCATCGCGTCGGTAACCGGCACGAACCTGCGCGCAGGCTGCTGGGCCCGGACAGCGATGCCGCCCGCCAACGCCAGGGCCGCCAGCGCTATCGTGATCACTCGCTTCATGTCAGCTCCTCCGAAGAAAACAAGGGCGTTAAGCGGAGTATCTTCTCACGTAAATAACCGACAAGTTTCAATCTCGTCGGACCTGCTGGGCTAGTGGAGAGAGTCGTCATTTCTAGTTCGTATTTTCGTGGTTGCTTTTAGAGTCCAGGCCACTGGCTGCTCGGGATGAATCAACGCTTGACCTGCTTGGCGAAGACTTCAACCGTCGCCACGTCGGCCCACCCGCCGGCTCCGTGACCGCTGCCGGGCGTCAGATCTGCGAAACCGATCTCATCGACTCTCGAGAGATCCGGCTTCTCGACGAAGTTGCCCTTGGTGACGACGTTGTTGATGTCGAGCCGAAGCCACCGGACCTCAGCGAGAGCGATTTCGCTCGACAGCCAGTCTGCGGTCGATCCATCCGCGCGGTCGCCAACGAGCCAGGTGCCGTCGGCCAGCTTCACGATCGGCCGGACCTGGTGGAAGCCGGACATCTTTGTCACCCAGCGAATCCGTGCCAGGCCGGTCAGATCAGCCTGATTGTTCTTGTCTCTGAAGGCGACGGCGCAGGGCGTCGAGCACAGTCCGGTCCAGACATGCGTGGGGTTGTTCTCGTCGGTGGGGCTACCGGTGAGCTGCACCTCCTTGCTCGTCGTGCCGTACAGCTTGAGCTCGAGATTCGGGTTGGCGAGTGACTCCGGTGTGACGGGATGCTCGCCGCCCGCTGGCGTCTGCTTCCATTCCTCGCGAAGGAAAAGCGGTGGCCGTCCGGCACGGGCCGGTGCCGCAGCCGCGCCCCCTCGCGCACCGGGCGCCGGAGCGGCGCCCTGCTGCGCAAAGGCGCTGATGCTGCCGCACACAACCAACGCAGCGCTGGCGATCAGGTTCATTCGTTTCATATGTCTTCCTCCATCCGTCGTACTCGAAGGCCGCGTCACGATCTGGTACCCCGACCTGAGTCGGCTCGTCTTTACCGTCGTGCCCTGTCAGCGAAGGACAAGCATAGATCGCGTGAGCGGGCCGCATCGAACTTTCTCGTCCATGATCGTCGGTCGGTTTCGCCCGAGTGGCTTGGCAGCCCGCGGTGGACGCGTGGCTGCATTCGACGGGCGATTCATCCTCGCCGGCTGCGTGGCTCTTCGCTGAAATGCGTCCGGTATTCTCGCTCGTGCCCGGTGAAGTCGGTGGTCCTAACTGTCAACCTGACCCAGCCCTCGTCCAGGCCTCCACATCTCACCGTGTCTGTGGCCGCCGCCCGCTGACGAGCGCGGCAATCACCAGATCGCCGCTGACATTGACCATCGTCCGGCACATGTCGAGGAAGCGGTCGACGCCGAGAATCAGGCCCATGCCCTCGACCGGAATCCCAACCGACTGCATGACAATCATCACCATCGGCAGCGAACCGCCGGGTACGCCCGCCGTGCCGATGCCGGCGACAATCGACATCACCATCACGCGCAGTTGCTGCGCAGCGGTCAGCTCGATGCCGTAGACCTGCGCGAGGAAAAGAACCGTCACGCCTTCGAAGATGGCGGTGCCGTTCTGGTTGGCGGTCGCCCCGACGGTCAGCACGAACCGGGAGATGTTCGACGGCAACTTCAGTTTCTGTTCGGCCGTCTCGAGGGCCAGGGGGAGCGTCGCATTGGACGAAGCCGTCGAGAATGCATAGAGGTAGACGTCGCGGCAGGCGGCGAAGAATTCGAGCGGGGACCGGCGCGCGATCACCTTGACCAGAATGCCGTAGACGATGAATTGCTGAATCATGAGCCCGAGCACGACGGTCGCGACGTAGAAGAACAGCGATTGAAAGATTTCGTACCCAAACCGGAATGCGGTGTTGAAAATGATCGCGAACACCGCGAATGGCGCGAGGGTCATCGCGAGGTCGACGATCTTCATGCAGACCGCGAACACTTGTTCGAGGACGCCGACGAGCGGGCTGTCGCCGTCGCGTCCTCGGGCGACGAGGCTCAAGCCGAAGCCAAACAGCAGCGCGAAAACCATGAAGGGCAGCATCTCGCCGTCGAGCGCCCTCACCGCCGAATCGAGCGGATTGCGCGGCACCAACTCCACGACGATCTGGCTGATTGGCTTGGCCTCCGCGGCCGTCGACGCGATGCCTTGAACGGCTGCGGACTGCTGTGCCGCCAGCGCAGCGCTGATGTTCAACCCCCGGCCCGGACCGATCACGTTGACGAGCACGAGGCCGATCGCGACCGACAGCGTGCTGGCGACCACGGTGTAGAAGAGCGTCCTTCCGGCGACGGCACCGAGCCCGTGATTGCGGCCGAGCTCGAAGACACCCAGCGCGAGCGCCGAGAACACCATCGGCACGACGATCATGAAGATCAGCCGAAGAAAGATCTGCCCGATCGGCTGCAGCAGATGTGTGTTCGTGGCGACCAGCCACGGCTCAGGCCTGGAGTGCAGCAGTGTGCCGAAGGCGATGCCGAGGAGGAGCGCGATGAGGAGCTTGGTGTGCAGCTTCACACGAGGCCGCATCGGATGCTACCGAACCACAAAGGGCACAAAGGCCACAACGCCGTTCTCCAGAGGTTGAAACAACGGTCTTCGTGCTCTTTGTGGTTCCAAAGCTCGCGATGTCCAGCCCTTGAAGCTACGCCCAGATTTCGGCGTCGGTCGGCACCGGCTTGTTCGCGATCACCTTGCCGATCCGCGAGACGTTCATCAGATGCTTGTAGTCGAGGTTCTCGGAAATCGAGTTGCCGCCCCACGACCCGCACCCGAGGGTCGTCGTCGCGGCGAAGCCGTTGGTGAGTGACCCGCCCGCGGTCAGGGCGCTCGGCTGGTTCACGACCAGACGGCTGACCGGCAGTTCCACGCCGGCTTCACGGATGTGCGCTTCGTTGTGGGAGTGCACGGCGGCCGAGTGCCCCGCGCCTTCGACGAGGAGGTTCGCCTTTGCATGCGCGACCGCTTCCGTGAACGTCGTGTACGGAAGGATGGCGACGACGGGGCACAGTTTCTCCTTGGCGAGCACGTCGGCCGTGCCTGCGCCCCTGGCGGGCAGCAGGATGATGCGCGCGCTCGAGGGCACGTCAAGGCCGGCCATCCTGCCAATCTCGCTCGGCGATCGGCCGACGACATCTTTGTTCAGGCGACCGCCCGGAAACACCACGTCGCGCAGTCGCTGAACCTGTGTCTCGTCGTCGGTAAACCAGACTTTGCCGGTCGCCTCGAATGCACCCACCGTCTCCCGGTAGTGCTCTTCGGGGGTGAGGACGAACTGCTCGTGCGAGCAGATGATGCCGTTGTCGAACGACGCACCCGTGACGACCTTCTCGGCGGCTTCCTTGATGTTCACGTCGCGATCGAAGATGACCGGGACGTTACCTGCGCCGACGCCGAACGATGGCCGGCCCGAAGAGTACGCCGACTTCACCATCGCGCCGCCGCCGGTCGCCACCACCACGTCCACGACCTTCATCAGTTCCTGTGTCGTCTCGATCGAGCCGTTCCTGATGGTCTGGACGAGATTGTCGGGCCCGCCCTGGCTCTTGACGACGTCCATGAAGGCCTCGGTGAGGAGGATCGTGCTCTGCTCGGCTTTCGGGTGTGGCGCGAAGATGACGGCGTTGCCGGTCTTCAGCGCGAACATCGCGTTGCACATCGGCGTGACGATCGGATTGGTGACGGGCGTCACGGCGCCGACCACACCCATGGGCTTTGCCACGAAGATCATGTTGGTTTCGGCATCCTCGCCGATGATGCCCCGGGACTTCTTGCCCTTCAGGCTGTTCCAGATGACGCGGGCTTTGCCTCTGTTCTTGAGAATCTTGTCTTCGTAGACGCCGATGCCGGTTTCATCGACGGCCATCCGCGCGAGCATCTCGGCGTTGTCGTACACGTACTTGCCGATGCCCTTGACGATGGCGTCCACCTGATCCTGCGAAAATGATTCGAAGACCGCCTGGGCGAGGCGGGCCCTGGCGACGAGGTCTTGAACCTGATTGTCCGACGTGGTCGCGGGCTCTTGAGCGCAAACGCTGGCGGCGGAGACAGTGCTCATGGTTGGTTCCCTCAATGAAACGGTGACCGATTATTATAGCGCGCATGAGCCAGACTCTGAGCGTTCGCGTGGAACAGACCGGACCGTCGACGGCGACCGCACAGGCCCGCGTCCACACCGTCTTGGTCGATCGTCCGGTCGCCAAAGGGGGCGAGGATCGCGGACCTCTCGGCGGCGAGTATCTGCTGGTCGCGCTGGGCGGATGTTTCTTGAGCAACCTTCTCGCGGTGATCCGGGCCCGGGAGGCGGAGGTGTCGCGCGTGACCGTCAGTCTCACAGGCATCATCGACGGCGCCCCGGATCGCTTCACCTCGTTCACCATGTCGGTGACGGCCGTGCATCGCGACTCCGAGCTGGTCCGCAAGTTCATCGCGATGGCGGCGCGCGCGTGCGCGGTGACGAATACGCTCCGCCGGTCGGCCGACGTCACGATCGAGTTCGAAGGTGTGGTGATTGCATCGGAATGACGTGAGGTCATGATTTCCTGATGGAGGAATCGATGGTTTCTCGGCGACAGCTTCTGGGTGCAGTGGCGGCCGGCGTGGTGGCTGCCGAGCCTCTCGCTGGGCCGGCGCGTGCGCAGGGGCCGACAGGCGGCGGCATCATGGGCTTCGACCACGTGGCCCTGCCGATGGAGCGGACCGACGCCATGCTCGCTTTCTACCGCGCGCTGGGTCTGCAGGTGGTCGAGAACGCGCAGGCGTGCTCGGTCTACATCGGCGATCAGATGATCAATTTCCACCGGCCGGTGCTCTGGCAGCGCGGGTCGTTCACGCTTCGCGCCCCGGCCGCCAAACCGCCCTGCGGCGATCTCTGTTTTGTGTGGGATGGCACGCCCGACGCGCTGCGGTCATTGCTTGACCGCGCCGGTGCGAACATCGAAGAAGGGCCGGTGGCCCGTCAGGGCGGCCGCCGCCGCGCAGGGTCGAGCGTCTACACTCGCGACCCAGACGGCAATCTGCTCGAGTTCCTGATCTACACCGGCTGATCGTTGGACTAGCGCGGGTGTGCGGTTCGATCGCCGCCCCCGCCTCCTCCGCCCCCACCTCCGGCGCTCGGCGTGCTGGCGCTGGAACCGCCCGATGAGCCGGCACTGCTGCTGCCGGAACTGGAGTTGCCTGAGCTTCCGCTTGTGGCCGCCGTCGAGCCCGAGCCGCCCGCCACATAGCCTCGGCCATTGACGACCTGGCCGTGCGCGCCCTCGTTCGGCCGGATGACGACGACCGTCGGCGAGGTTGCGTACCATCCGCCGTAGGAACCCAATCCGCCATAGGGCCCGTACCCGAACTGGGAGTACGAGTACGGAAGATATCCATACGACATGTAGCCGAACGGCGAATACCCGAACCGGGAGTAGGCAAACGGCGAACAGCCCCCGAAGCCGAAGAGCGAAAAGTCGTTCTCGCACTGGAGGGTATCGAACGCGTCGATGCCCCCGAAACCGCCACCTCCGGCCGATTCCCTGCTGGCCAGGGCGCCACTCGTTGTCGGCGACGGCGGTACCGCAAACGCATCCGGATAGGCCAGGGCCACCAGCATGTCGATGACCCGGTCGGGCACCTTGGCGTCCGCCAGCTCGATGAGCCTCCTCTTATCGATCGCGAATTCCTGGCGGATATCGTTCAGCCACGCCGCGACAACCCCGGCGCTGACCTGCTTGGACGCCTCCACAATATCGGCGGTGTTGATTGAGGCGACCGCAGTGGTGCGAGCGTTCCCGATTCTGGTCGGCGCCACGGGCCGCAGCGTCGATGCCAGTTCGGCCGGCAGATCTGTGGGCTCTACCGTGGGGCGATGGCGCAGGGCACGTACGCCGGTGTTGGCGGCCATGGTCACGCTGATCACGTCGAGCCAGTCGCCTTGCGGCGTGATCGCGATGAGCCCGTCCGACGTTCGCGTGGCACCGGCGGCGCACTGATGCTCGGACTTCACGTAGACGCGCCGGCCGTCGGCCGACCAGCGCGCCGTTTCCCATCCGCTGCAGCCGTCGCGCTGGCTGGCCCGTCGCTCACCGTTCGCCTCGATGTGCTCGCGCGATGTGATACGGCCGCTCGCGAACGTCACGATGTCGACGGCCGATGCGCCGGATCCCGGGACGACGCACACGTGCGCCGCGGCCGAAGTCAGGCCGTTCTGGGTCGTGGACCAGCAGCCGAGCCAGGCATCCCAACGGCGGTCGCCTTGCGGCGTCTGCGCGTGTGCCAGGCTGGACGCGAGCACCGTGGCAAAAATGAGGCAAGCGAAAGCGCCCGGTCGGGCCAACAGGACGTGGCGCCGTCGAACGCGTACGGATCCGCAAGCGGGTTCCACAAACTGTCGGTCAGCGTCCGTTCGAGCCATGGCGCCTCCTCAATAACGAATCGTAATGCCGGAACTCACCGAGAACCCCGCAAGATCGATGCGATCGAATCCGGAAAAATCGCGGCTCAGCGTCGCGCGGGCCCACTGATAGCGTCCTTCGATGGACACCGCGAAGCGCGCGCTCAGGGACACGTCGGTGCCCGCGAACGCCTGCACGGTCGGCGCCCAGCCCTCCGAATCGAACGTATCGGGGAAGACCCGCAGTGTGCCGAAATCGATGAAGTCGCCTTCCTGGCGCAGCCGGTACCACATGGCGCCGCCGCCCGCGCCCACGTACGGCGCATAGCGCTTCGGGATCCAGGCGAAGCGGCCGATGGAGCGGCCCGGATCGCCGAGATACATCTTGAGCGACGCGGTCAGCGGCACACGTTGAAACGAGGTCGTCTGCTCAATCGGAAGGTTGTTATTGTCCGCGTAGCCACGAGGCGCTTCGGGGGTTGGACGGTATTCGGACTGGGTGGATGAACGCGAGGTGCCCACGCCGAACACCAGGTCCATACGCGGCGAGACCTTGTGGGTCACCTCGAAGACGACCGCGGGTGCGCTGAAGTCGCGCCGGTTGACCGTCAGTTCGCTGGTGACAAACGTGAACACGTCGCTTCCGGCGCGCGCGAGATCGAAACCACCCCGAACGGCAACGGTCCCGGCCGGGGGGCGGAACAGGAATCCATCGCCGCTGCCGATGCTCTGCGCGCCAGCGGGGCTGGCGCCGAGAAAGACCAACGCAAGCACGAAGCCGGTCGCACCGATGCCGTGGACCAGACGGTGTGGTTGATGACCGGATCGCTGGCTTTGGATTGGGCGGAGCGAACGTGGACACATGGCGGCGACCTCCATGGAGAGGACAGCAGACATCTGGTGGACCGCTCCTCGGAACTACTGCCGGCCGCTGCGTTGCCGCAGCCGGAGAATCGCGTTCAACAACGGGGCCAAGTGGCACTGGTTCAGCGGTACAGGCCACTGAATTTGAGTCCACCCAATCCCGAGCGTTCAGGCTCCCTTAGGGAATCGCAACGTGATGAAGTTAGCACGTTCTACCATCCGGATTCGAGCGCTGGACGCGAGCCGACTGCTGCGCGTCACGTATTCGTCGGTGTGCACGTGCGGTCCACAGACGCGGATCTTGTGCCGCGCCGCCAGCGTCCCGTAGGCCACGCTCCTCGCGCCTTGAAGGGCGCGGGCGCCTCGACGCCCGCATTCCTCTACGTGGTTCTTTCGCGGGCCCCGGAAGCACGTTGCAGGATTCTTGGTGTTCTTCGTGTCTTTGTGGTTCCGGATTTCCATTTCTGCCACGCGTTCCAAATGTTCGTGACTCTCGCCGGCGGCCGTGGCGAAATACCTGTACGATTTCGGAGTGTCGATGGGTAGGTGTCTGTTCGTCGTCTTCATGACGGCATCCGCGATGGCCTCGCAGACAGCAGGCGGAGACGATCCCGATCGGCTGTATGCGAATCGAACCGACCTTGCGAGCGCGAAACGCGCGGTGGAGCTGTGGTCGGCGGCGCTGCGCCGCGATCCGGCCGACTACGAGGCGCTGTGGAAGATCGCGCGGGCCAACTACTGGCTCGGCCGGCACGTCGCCGAAAAGGATCGCATGTCAATCCTGGAGGACGGTGTCGCGCGTGGACGGCTGGCGGCGTCACTGGCGCCGAACCGGCCCGAGGGTCGCTTCTGGATGGCCGCGAACATGGGCGCCGCCGGCGAATTGTCTTCGCGGGCCGGACTCAAGTACCGCAAAGCGATCAAGGAAGAACTGGAGACGGTGCTGCGCATCGATCCTGCGTTCCTCCAGGGGTCGGCCGACCGTGCGCTGGGCCGCTGGTACTTCAGGGTGCCACGGCTCCTCGGAGGCAACAAGAAGAGCGCCGACCAACATCTCCGCGCCTCGCTGCAGTACGACCCACATAGCACCGCGTCTCATTTCTTCCTCGCCGAGCTGCTCCTCGACGAAGGGCGCCGGGACGAGGCGCGCGCGGAGGCGCAACTGGTCCTCGATGCCCCGGCTGATCCCGAATGGGAGCCGGAAAACCAGGAGTTCAAGCGGCAGGCGCGCTCGTTTCTCGCGAGCCTGAAATAGCGAGGGGCACTCTCGAGACCCGTCGCGCCGCTCGACAGGGCTCGTGGGTCAGTCGTTTTTTCCGACGACGTTGACCGTCAGCCGGAGCGCGGACGCGTCGGGACGCTTCGAGGCCAGGGGCGCCGCCCCCGGGGGGAGCAGGACGTCGGCAAGCATGGCGGTCACCGTAATGCGGGTGCCTCGCGGAAGCGACACGGGCGTGGCCAGCCAATAGCGTTTCGCCCAGTCGGCCTGCGGGCGGAACCTGATCAAGTCAACCCGGGTGCCGTCGGGCCGCTCCGCTTGCACGGCCAGGTGCACATTCGCCAGCGCGCCGTCGAAATACAGGGCAACCGCTTCCAGGTCTTCGTCCACGATTCGATCGAAGGACAGGCTCGCTGATTGGCTCCCGTTTTCCGGCGGGACGGAGGCCCGCGACGAACCGAAGGCTCGAACGACTTCGTCGGACGGAGCGACGGTCAGAGCGCGTAGCGCGGTGGCCGGCGCCGCTGCGAAATAGAGTCCCACGCTCGAGCGGTCGGTCATCGCGAGGCGTTCGTTCTCCCACGTCTTCTTGTAGTGCACGCGCAGGACGAGCTCGGCATTCGCCGGCAGCTGGAAAGCTGGTCCGCCGTCGAGGGCAACAGGGGTGTCGCCGGGCGACCAGACGGCCAACATGCGCTCTGCGGCAATCAGTTCGTCTGTGTCTCGCCGGGCAAGATTCGTCGCGCGTCCCGGCTCAGATCCGCCGACCGGCGCGGCCGGCTTCACGCTGACGGTGGCGCTTCGCACGATTGCCGGCGTCCCCGGCAGAAGATCGACCGCCCGCAGCCATCGCGGCTCCGCGATGTGAGTCTGCAGCACGATCTCCTGCCTGTCTTCGGTCGCCTCGCCGGCGATCGAAAATGTCGACGGCATCGGTATCACCAGATCGGGGACGCCGAGCGGCCAGCTCTGTGGCAGCGCGACGGTCGGAGGCGAGTGCTCGGCATTTCCCATCGGAGTGCCGCCCGTCAGCCAGACGAGAAGGATGTTCAGCTCGCGCGCGCTCAGCTCACGCGTGCTTCGGAACGTGCCGGCGGCCTGATCCGTGGCCCCCGGCGGCATGTGTCCGGCAATCAGCTCGGTGCGGATCGATTCGCCCCAGGGAAACGCCTCCTTGTAGGTCATCAACGACATCGGCGCGACGCCGCCCGGCGCGTGGCAGCGTCCACATTGATCGCGAAGAATCGGGAAGACATCATTGTTATAGGTGTACGGCGACGTGATCGGCTTGTGCGCTTCGCCCGCGATGGAGCTGAAGGCGGCGACCAGCGCGGTCAACGTGATGAGAAGAGCAGGACGAGGCATCCCGGCTTACTTGAACGCCGACACGACATCGGCCACCGCGGCGACGAAGATCGCGTCGGCGTCGGTAATCTGCTGCCGGTTGCCGAGATCGCCGAACGCATCGAGCAGCCAGGCGGTGCGCACCAGACGCTGAATGGCAGGCTCCGCCGTGCGGCGGTTGGCCTGCGTGAGATCCCCGAGCCGTGCCTCGAGTGCAATCGCCAGATCCTTGGCCTGGAAGGCGGGCACGTACACCGCCGTGAAATCGCCGCGGCGAATCAACTCGCCGACCTGATCGCGACGCGTTTCGAGCTGCGCGATCATCTCGTTCACCGTACCGGGAATCGGCAACGCCACCAGGCTCGGATCGACCACCGGCGCCGCACCCGCGTCTGGTGCGGCCTCCGGAGTAGAGACGGACGATGACCGGGCCGTCGCGGCCGGGGCAGTCGACGCGCCGCCCGGGCTCGCCGTTCGCGTCGCGGCCGCGGGAGCGATCGGCTCCTTGGTATACGTCTGAAACGTGAAGTCGAACCGGTATTCCGGCCCATCGTCTTTGAACCTGACTTTCGCGGTCACCTGGGCCGCCGGCGCCGCGCTGTCGATTCGCGCTTCGAGATAGCGGCCGCGGCCGGCGAGCGGGAAGACGGCGATCTCCCTGGTCACCTGCGTCGTCGCATCGCGCGATTCGCTGGTGACGGCGCGAGCTTTGACACGCTTGGTCTGGTCCGGCGGCAACGGCCGCGCGTAATCGTCGTACAGATAAAGGCGGAATACGCCTGCGCGCGGGTAGGCGCCTTCGAGATGATGGAAGTTGTCGGGGGCCATGAAGAACTGACCGCCGTGCTGCGGGTTGTGATTGCCGTGCGGCCGCAGCGTCCGCTTCGCAATCATCTGCGTGCCGTCGGGACAGGTGCCGCGATCGACGCGATCGATTTCGGCGTGCCCCGCGCACGTCCACGCGAGCGCGACGGTCATCTGAATGAGATCGCGATGATCAATCGGACACTTGCCGGCGCTGGGCTGGGCTACCTGGAGATGAATGGGACACGTCCAGACGGTCTCGAGCCGCACCGCCACCAGCTTCATCTTGCAAATCGGGCAGTCGCCGGGCGACGACTCGACCACATCCGGATGCATCGGACAGGTCATCGAGACCGGCGGGACATTCGCGGAAGGCGCGGCCGCGCCGCGCTGCGCGGCGAGCGAGGGCATGAGACGGGTGGCACCGCCCACCGCCAGAAGGGCGACGAACAACCTGGCGACCGACGCAAGAACGTGGCGCGAATCCATCAGGTTCTGTTCGACGCGTCTCTCTCCGTCGCAACCTCGCGTCGCTCCGGACCGATTGTACTCAGGTCCGGTGTCGCTCACCAACGGCACTGGCCCCGAGCGCCTTCGCGTCCTCTGTTCGCCCATGGTGTAATACCCCCAGTGGCTGCCAAACGCCGGCCGGACCCGCCCCCCAACGCTCGACGTGCTGAAATCTGCCGAACCGCCGCGCGGGTGTTTCGCGATCGCGGGTTCGACGGCACGTCTGTCGGCGAAGTGGCCCGCGCGCTCAAGATGACGAAGGCCGGCCTGTATCACTACTTTACCGGCAAGGAGGCGCTGCTCTTCGAGACCATCTCGTTCGGCCTCGACCAGGTGCGCGACGAGGTCACTGAGCCGGCGCGGGCGATTGTGGATCCCGAGGCGCGGCTGCGCGAGTTCATCGTGCGCCATGCCCGCGTCACGCTGCGGGCGCACGGGGCGATCGCCAGCCTCGTCGACGAGACGCGCGCCCTGCCCCCGCACGAGCGGCGGCGGATCGAGGAGCGGATGCGCGTGTCCTTCGACCTCATGCGCAACACGCTCACCGAACTCAAAGGCCTGGGGCGGTTGCGCGATGTCGACGTGACGGTCGCCGCGTTCAGCGTGCTCGGCATGATTTTGTGGATCCCCCGCTGGTTTCGACCGGGACGCCGTCTCACGGAACACCAGGTGGCCGAAGAAGTTGCGAATATCGCGATGATTGGATTGCTGCACGCGCCGGCAGCACGCCAGCGGCGCGTAATGCGCTCTTAGTCCGGACCGAATACTCCGGGTATTCTCGATTCCTTGACGAAGTGGATGCGATTCGTTCTGAGAGGTTGAGGCGTTTCGGCCGCCTTGCATGGCCCGTCGCGCCGAGCGCGAAACGTGCTTGACCCGACGCCGCGAAACCGTAAAGATCTACCGGACGGTCGGTCGGCTATGCCAACGATTACCTTCGGCCCGTTTGCCTTCGAGTCGTCAGCGTCGCGTTTGATGCGCGACGACCTGGACGTGAAGCTCAGACCCCAGGCGATGAAGGCGCTCGCCGTGCTCGCCAACCATCGCGGAGAGTATGTCGGCCACGATCGCATGATCGCCGAGGCGTGGGACGGCAACCTCGTGTCGCGCCACACCGTGGACGTGACCATCGGCGAGGTCCGCCGAACTCTGCGTGAATACGGCTCGTGGATCAGGCAGCGCCCGAAAGTGGGTTACTGCCTCGCCGTGCCGCGATCGGACGAGCACATCAGGCGCGGGCAGCTGTTCTGCAACCTGCGAACGCGCGAAGGGCTCGAGAGCGCGCTCGAGTGCTTCACCCAGGCAGCCGCCGACGATGAGTGCGACTTCCGTGCGTTCGAGGGCCAGTCGGTCTGCTATCTGATGCTGCTCTCGCAGGGAATGCGCGCGCCCTGCGACATGTACCCACGGTTCCTGTCGGCGCACGGCCGCGCCGAAGCGCTCGTCGGCCTGACACCGGAAATGCGTTGTAACCGAGCCCACGGCTGGCACATGTTCGAGCGTCGGCTGCCGGAAGCGCTCGATCAGTTTCGCCAGGTGCTGGATGAAGACCCGACGCACGGGCCTGCCTACGTGCGTCTGACGATGCTCTATGCCACGCTTGGGCGGCTGGACGATGCGCTGGATACGGTCCGTCGAGCCTACGCCGTCAGTCCTCTACTCCCGCTGCTGCCGGCGACCGATGTGTTCGTGCGATTCTGGCGCCGGGAATTCGACGAGGCGACCGCAATCGGAGCAAAGGCGGTCGCATTGCACCCATTCCTGCAGCTCGGGCGGGCCTTCTACGCGCAGGCGTTGGAGTTCTCGGGCCGGCTCGAGGAAGCGCTGGCGCAATATCACATCGGCACGGTCATGTCGCCGGAGCTGTCCTGGCTCCGCGCTTTGCACGGCGCCTGCCTCGTGAAGAGCGGTCGCATCGAAGAAGGTTGGGCGACACTCGAGACGCTCAATCGGCTGCGCGCCACCGAATACGTCGACGCATACGGCATGGCAGTGCTTCGCCGGGCGCTCGGCCAGCACGAGGAGGCGTTCGTGGAGCTCGAGCGCGCGGTCGAGGAAAACTCCGCGGGGCTGTTTGCGCTCGAGGTCGATCCGAAGATGGATGGTTTCCGGTCCGATCCACGGTACGCGCGGCTCGTCAGCAGGTTTGCCAATGGGCTCGCGCCGGGTCTGCATGCCTTGGATCTTCAGGTGCGAGGCGCGGATCCAATGGGTTGATTCTTGCCGCACCCAGCGACCGAGCGCCCACATATTTGACGTTTTTTTGCTCCCGGGTCGGCGGAATTCGACAGAGGATGACGCCTACGCGGGATATCGGGCACCGCGGTGTTCTGAAGATCACGCGAGTCACCCTTAAAGGAGTCATCAGATGGGCGGGTCGAAACGCATCGTGGTTGTGCTTTCGTGGTTGCTGGCGTTGCCGGTCTCGGCATTCGCCCAGGCGTCGATTGCCGGCGTGGTGAAGGACTCCTCGGGTGCCGTGCTGCCAGGCGTCACCGTTGAAGCCGCCAGTCCGGTGCTGATTGAGAAAGTACGGTCCGCCGTGACCGACGGCAGCGGCCAGTACCGGATCGTCGACCTGCGCGCTGGCACCTATGTTGTGACGTTCACGCTGACCGGGTTCAGCGGCGTGAGGCGCGACGGCATCGAGCTGCAGGGCTCCTTCGCCGCAACCCTGAATGCCGACCTCAAGATCGGGGCGGTCACCGAAACGATCACCGTGTCTGGTGAAACGCCGGTCGTCGACACGCAGAGCACCCGGCGGCAAACCGTGATCAGCAACGAGCTGATTACCTCGATTCCCGCGGCGCGCGCGTACGCGGGTCTGATGACGCTGATGCCGAACACGGTCGTGGCCGGCGGCGCGGCGTCGGACGTGCAAGTCGTACCCGGAATGGTGGTCTTCGGAAGCGCCGGCGGCCGCGGCAACGAAGGCCGGCTTCAAGTGGATGGCTTGAGCGTGGGCTCCGCGTTCAACGGCGCCGGCGTCTCCTCGTACATCCCCGACGTCGGCAACGCCCAGGAGATCACGATGACGACCTCTGGCGGCCTCGGCGAGGCCGAGGTTGGCGGACCGGCGTTGAACATCGTGCCGAAGACCGGAGGCAACAGCATCAAAGGCGCCTTCTATGCGTCCGGAGTCACGAAGGGGATGATCGGCAGCAATTACACGCAGGACTTGAAGGACCGCGGTCTCACGACCCCTGGCACCAACACGAAGATTTGGGATTTCAACCTCGGCGTCGGCGGGCCCATCGTGCGCGATCGGATGTGGTACTTCGGAACGCTGCGCGACGAGGGGAGTCATCGCACGGTGCCGGGCATGTTCGCCAACCTCAACGCCGGTGATCCGACCAAGTGGACCTACGTTGCGGATCCCTCGCGGCCGGCCGCGGCCGCCCAATCGTTCCGTCCGATTTCGCTGCGTCTGACGATCCAGGCGAACACGCGCAACAAGTTCGGTTTGTTCTGGGACGAACAGTTACCGTGTGAGGGCGCCGCGTTCCAGGGCGCGCCCGACAGCATCAAGGCCTGCCGGCGATCGGAGGCCGGTGAGATCATCGCCGGCGGCGCCTCGCCGACGCCGTCGGTGAGCGCGACCGCCTCGCCGGAAACCGGCGCGTATCGTGACGTCGGCAATAAAGTGCGGCAGGCGACGTGGCAATCGCCGGTCACCAGCCGCCTGCTCCTCGAGGCCGGCCTGAGTACGTACGGCAGCAAGTGGGGCGGCGTGCTGATGCCGGGCAGTCCGGCGGCCGATCTGATCCGCATCACGGAACAGTGCGCGAACGGCTGCGCGAGCAACGGCAACATCGCGAACCTGGTATACCGCTCGCCGAATTTCGGTGAGAACTGGCAGGGCTCGTACAACTGGCGTGCGTCGGCGTCGTATGTGCTCGGCGCCCAGAACATGAAGTTTGGCTATCAGGGCGGCTACCTGGTCGATAACCGTAAACCGTTTTCCAACAGCCAGGAGTTGAGCTATCGAACCCAGAACGGCGTGCCGGACCAGATCACGGAGACCATCGACCGCTTTTCGCAGTTGCAACGCGTGCGTTTCGACGCGTTCTATGCGCAGGAAGCGTGGACACTCGGCCGGATGACCGTGCAGGGCGCGTTGCGTCTGGATATCGCGTCGAGCATCTTTCCGGAGGCGCAGATGGGCGGCGTGCCGTTCCTGCCCGGCGTGACGACGTTCCCTGAAACCAAGGGCGTGGACGCGTATCGCGATCTCACGCCGCGGGCCGGCGTGGCCTACGACGTGTTCGGCAACGGAAAGACGGCGGTCAAGGTCAGCTTCGGCCGCTACCTGGAGGCCGCACAGAATGGCGGGTTGTTTGTCGCGAGCCGGCCGACCTCGCGCGTCTCGACCACCGCCACACGCACCTGGACCGACGCCAATCGCAACTGGACGGCCGATTGCGACCTCCTGAACAACACCGCGCAGGACCTGCGCGCGGGCGGCGGCGACTTCTGCGGCGCGGTGCCGAACACGAACTTCGGCAAGTCGGTCTTCGACACCACCCAGGATCCGGCGCTGCTCTCGGGTTGGGGTGTGCGGTCGGGCGATTGGCAGATCGGCGCCTCGATTCAGCAGGAGCTGCTGCCCCGGGTGTCCGTCGACATCGGCTACTACCGTCGCTGGCTCGAAAACTTCGTGGTCACCGACAACCTGACGTTGAAGGCCACGAACTTCGACCCGTTCACGATTTCCGCCCCCGTTGATTCGCGGCTGCCCAATGGCGGCGGCTACGCGATTCCCGGACCACTCTACAACGTCAACCCGAGCGTGGCATCGTCCGCGGTCAACAACTTCGTGACGTTGGCAGATGCCTACGGCGGGCAGACGCAGAAATCGGATTCAGTCTCGGCCAATATCAGCGCGAGACCGAGAAACGGCCTGGTGCTGCAGGGCGGGTTCAACACCGCGAAGACCTCGAGCGACTACTGCGCGATGCGGGCCGCGCTGCCCGAGTTCACCGTCCTCGGCGCGCAAAGCCCCACGAACCCGTACTGCAACACGAACACGGGGTTCATCACCCGCTTCACGGCGCTCGGGACGTACACGCTTCCCAGGGTGGGCGTTCAGATCGCCGGGACGATGAGGAGCGACCAGGGCGACACGTTGGCCGCGAACTGGGCCACGCCCAACGCCGTGATCGCGCCGTCGCTTGGCCGCAGCCTGTCCAACAACGCACCGACCGCCACGGTGAACCTGATCCAGCCGGGGACGTTGTATGGCGATCGCGTGAACGAAATCGATCTGCGTGTCGCGAAGATCCTGACGTTTGGGCGCACCAGGACCAATGTGGGGCTGGACATCTACAACCTCTTCAACCGCGCGCCGGTCCTGACCTACAACCAGGCGTTCGTGCTGCCCTCGGCGACGAACCCGACCGGAAGCTGGCTGACCCCGACCTCGGTGCTCACGCCGCGCTTCGTCAAGATCAGCGTGCAGTTCGACTTTTAGGGGCCGCGAAGAACAACGTGGTTCTTTCGCGGGCCCTTGACGAGATCGCCCAAATTGGGCCGCGGACGCTCTTATAATGGGCAAGTGGATATGACTTCTCCCAAGGCCCGACTCTTTGCGCTGGTTCTGCTCCCGCTGTTCGCCTCGAGCGCCGCAGCTCAGAACAATGCGGCACCGAGCGACACACGCATTGCCGAAGCGGCGATGAGACGTGATCCAGCGGCCGTCCGGGCGCTCGTGGATCAAAAGGTCGACGTCAACGTGCCGGCAAAAGATGGCACGCCCGCGTTGCACTGGCTGGTTCGTGTGGACGACCTGGAATCGGTTCGCCTCCTGCTTCGGGCGGGCGCGGATGTGAAGGCCGCGAACCGCACCGGCGTCACGCCGCTTTACCTGGCATGCAGCAACGGCAACGCGGCGATGATCCGCGTGCTCCTCGATGCGGGAGCGGATGCGAACGCGCCCGATCCGACCGGCGAAACGCCGCTCATGACCGCGACGAAGGTCGGCAACCTCGAATCGGTGACACTGCTGCTCGATCGCGGTGCGGTGGTTGACGCGAAGGATCCGGAGTTTCAGCAGACTGCGCTGATGGTCGCCGTCCGCGCAAATCATCCGGACATCGTCGGATTGCTGATTGAACGCCGCGCCGACGTCAATGCCAAGACGAGGGTCGGACGAACGCCGGTGTGGGTCCTTCCGAACTCGGTCCCCGGGTTTGGACACGGCATCGGCATCGTTCGCGGCGGCCTTCCCGAACGCGGGTCGCGCTATCTCATTCCCGGCGGCTTGACGCCGCTCCTGTATGCCGCCCGCGACGGCCGGCTTGATGCCGCCCGCATGCTGCTCAAGGCGGGAGCACACCTGAACGAGACCGACCCGAACGGCATCACCCCATTGCTGATGGCGATCACGAACACCCACATGGATGTGGCTCGCTTCGCCGTCGAGCAGGGCGCCGAGATCAACGGCGTCGACTGGTACGGCCGGACGCCGCTGTGGGGGGCCGTCGAGACCCGCAACATGGACGTGGACAACGGCAACTTCCAAAACGGTGTCGATCGCCAGGCGGCGCTCGAATTGATCAAATTGCTGCTGAACCGTGGGGCCGATCCGAACACGCGAATGAAGGAGACGCCGCCGATCCGCCGGCAGATGCTGCGGACGACCGGCTCACTCTCGTGGGTGGACTTCACCGGACAAACGCCATTCCTGACCGCGTCGCTGGCGGGAGACCTCGCGGTGATGCGTCTGCTTCTCGACTGGGGTGCGGATCCTTATGTTCCAACCTTTGGCGGTACGACCGCGTTGATGGCCGCCGCCGGCATCAACTGGGTCGTGGACCAAACCTTCGACGAGGGTCCCAAGGCGCAGCTGGAGGCCGTCACGCTGTGCGTCGAGCTCGGGATGGACGTGAACGACGTGAACTCGATGGGACTGACGGCCGTGCACGGCGCCGCGAATCGCGGCTCGGACGACATCATTCAGTACCTCGTCAAGCAGGGCGCGAAGCTTGACGTCAAGGACAAGGAAGGGCGCTCGCCGCTGACGTGGGCGGAGGGTGTCTTTCTTGCGACGCATCCGGGAAAGTCCAAGCCCAGCTCGATGGCGCTGATCAAGAAGCTGATGGGCGGCGAGGCTGTGGCGCAGCGATGAGGGATCAGGTGTCGACCCACGCCATCACCGAACCACGCAGGCGTTCGTGTGTTCGTGGCCTGGTGGCGGGTGTGGCCGCGGCCTGGATGGTGATTCTCGCAACCCCTCCAGGTCATGCACAGACGCCTTCGCCGGCTGCGACGCCGGCGGCCGCACTTCCCGCTTCGTCCCCAGTACTGAAGCAGTACTGTGTCACCTGCCACAACGAGCGCGCGAAAGTTGGCGGGCTGGCCCTCGATACAAAAGACTTCGACCATGTGGCGGCAGACGCGGCGACGTGGGAAAAAGTCGTGCGGAAGATTCGGACGGGGATGATGCCCCCGAGCGGCGCTCGCCGGCCGGAGCGAAGCGTGCTCGACGACTTTGCGTCGCAATTGGAGACGCGGCTCGATCAGGCTGCGCCTGCTGGCGCGGCGTTGCACGCGCCGGCGCTGCATCGGCTCAACCGGACGGAATACGCGAACGCGATTCGCGATCTCCTCGCGTTGGACGTCGACGTCAAGGCACTGCTGCCATCGGATGCATCGAGCGAGGGATTCGACAACATCGCGGAAGCGCTGGCCACCTCCCCTTCGCTCGTCCAGGGCTATGTGTCTGCGGCGATGAAGATCAGCCGGCGTGCGGTCGGCGATCGCAGGGCGACGCCGTCGCAGATCACCTACAGCCCGCCGGGGGCACTGGCGCAGGATCGTCACATCGAGGGCTTGCCTCTCGGCACCCGCGGCGGGATGCTGATCACGCATACATTCCCGCTCGACGCGGAATACGAGTTCAGCGTGGGCGGCGGCTTCGCCGGAGGCCGGGGTGGTGCTGGCGGCCCCGCCCTGGACGTCACGCTTGACGGCGCGAAAATCACCGTGGAGAACCCGCGCAGCTTCCGGATCAAGGTGACAGCCGGTCCGCACGCCATCGGTGCCGCGCTCGTGGATCGCCAGCGCGCCGCCGGTGTCGACGACCAGTTCTCGGACTTCCGCATCGATTCGGTGTTCACTCCCGCGGGCGGCGTGGGGACCATCGCCATCACGGGCCCCTTCAACGCGACGGGCGCGGGCGACACCCCGAGTCGCCGCCGCATCCTGGTTTGTCATCCCGCCACCGCGAACGAGGAGCGGCCGTGCGCGCGGAAGATCATCACGACGCTGGCCCACCGCGCGTATCGCCGAGCGCTGCTGGACGATGAAGTCGAGACGCTGCTCGGGTTCTACCAGCAGGGCCGCGGCGACGGCGACTTCGAATCCGGCATCCAGCAGGCGGTGGCGCGCATCCTGGTCGCGCCCAGTTTCCTCTACCGCGTCGAAGAGGAGCCCAAAAGCGTCCGTCCCGGCGAGACCTACCGCATCAGCAATCTCGAGCTGGCCTCCCGCCTGTCGTTCTTCTTGTGGAGCAGCATTCCCGACGACGAGCTTCTGGATGTGGCGAGCAAGGGGCGGCTGCGCGATCAGACCGTGCTCGCCCAGCAGGTGAAGCGGATGCTCGCCGACGCCAGGTCGGAAGCCCTGACGACCAACTTTGCCGGTCAGTGGCTGTATCTACGGGAACTTGCCAACGTGCAGACATCGGCGACCAATTTCGACGACAACTTGCGGGCAGCGTTCCGCCGCGAGACCGAGATGCTGTTCTCGACGATCGTTCGGGAGGATCGCACGATCATCGATCTGCTGAACGCCGACTACACATTCGTCGACGAGCGGCTCGCGCGTCACTACGGCATTCCGAACATTCACGGCAGCTACTTCCGCAGAATCCCGCTCCCCGCGGACAGTCCGCGGCGCGGGCTGCTCGGGCAAGGCAGCATGTTGACGGTGACGTCGGTCGCAACGCGGACCTCCCCGGTGTCGCGCGGGAAATGGATTCTCGAGAACATTCTCGGCCTGCCGGCGCTGGTGCCGCCGCCCGGTGTCGAGGTCAACCTGGAGAGAGATCCCGCCGAGGCGAAGGTCATCTCGCTTCGGAAGCGGATGGAAGCGCATCGCACGAATCCGGTGTGCGCGTCCTGCCACAAAATCATGGACCCCATCGGGTTCGCGCTGGAGCCTTTCGACTTGGTGGGGACGTGGCGCGAGCGCGATGGCGGGATGCCAGTCGATGCGTCAGGCCAGCTCGTGGACGGCACGCCGCTGCACGGTCCCGCGGACCTCCGCCAGGCGCTGCTCACACGATCGGAGGCATTCGTCACGACGGCGACCGAGCGGCTGCTGACCTACGCAATGGGCCGACCGGTGGAGTTCGACGACATGCCGACGGTGCGGGCTGTCGTACATCGCGCGGCGAAGAACGATTACAAATTCTCGTCGCTCGTTCTCGGAGTGATCGAGAGCGCTCCGTTCCAGATGAACATGAAGAAGCAGCAAGAAAAGGCCATCAGTCAGTAGGCCATCTGCCATAATAGGGACACACAGCTTAGGGGAGAACGCAGCACATGGCATTCCTCACCAAACAGCATCTGTCGCGACGCACCTTTCTCAACGGCATGGGCGTGACGATGGCACTGCCGTTGCTCGAGTCGATGCTCCCGGCGGCGACGCCTCTGGCGCAGACGGTGGCCAAGGGCCGCACGCGTCTCGCCTGCATCTACGTGCCCCACGGCGCGACGATGGACAAGTGGACGCCCGCGACCGAAGGCGCTGGCTTCGAATTGTCGGAAATCCTCCAGCCGCTGAAACCCTTTCGCGATCGCATCAACGTCATCAGCGATCTCAGTCATCCGCAGGCCTACGGCGGCGGTTCGGCCACCTCGAATCACAACCGGTCGGCCGCGACGTTCCTGAGCGGGGCGCATGCGGAAGCGGGCCCACGAGCCCACCTGGGCGTTACCGTCGACCAGTTCGCGGCACAGCACATCGGACAGGACACCCCGCTGCCCTCGATCGAGCTGATGATCGAAGACTCCAGCTTGAGCTGCGGCGACCTGAGCTGCGCGTACCGCGACACGATTTCATGGCAGGGACCGGCGGCGCCGCTGCCGATGCAGAACAATCCGCAGGTGGTGTTCGAGCGGCTGTTCGGCGATGGCAGCACCGATGCCGAGCGCCGCGCACGCCGGCAGCAGTCGGTCAGTCTGCTCGATTCGGTCCTGGGAGAAGCCTCCACCCTGCAGCGGAGGCTGCCGCCGGGCGATCGCAACCGCGTGGACCAGTACCTCAGCGACATTCGCGAGATCGAGCGACGGATCGAGAAGGCCTCGAAGCAGGCGTCGTCCGAGCTCGCACTGCCGGACGCGCCGATCGGCGCTCCCAAAGAGGTCGAAGAGCACATCAAGTTGATGTTCGATCTTCAGGTGCTGGCCTGGCAGGCCGACATCACCCGCGTGACGACGATGTTGCTCGCCAAGGAACTGAGCAACGCGGTGTATCCGAAGAGCGGCGTAAAGGACGCGTTCCACATCCTCTCGCACCACTCCAACATCAGGGAGAACCAAGATCGGTTCGCCGTCCTCAACCGCTACCACGTGACCTTGCTCGCGTACCTGCTGAACAAACTGCAGACGACGAAGGACGGCGACGGCACACTGCTCGATCATTCAATGGTGCTGTATGGCAGCGCGATGGGCGACGCCAATCAGCACAACCACTACCCGCTGCCGATCGTTCTGGCGGGCGGCGCCTCGGGAAAGCTGAAGGGCGGGCGTCACATCAGGAACACGCCGGAAACGACGATGTCGAATCTGCTCGTGGCCATGCTCGACAAGCTCGATATCCCCACCGAGAAGTTCGGCGACAGCACCGGGATGTTGTCGATCTGAAAGGCGCGAAGCAAGACGACGTTCAGCGTTGAATGTTCGTGTTCGCTCTAATTCCCGCGAAATAGCTCGAGCAGGGCCGTCACTTCCGCGCGGATGGCGCCCTTGATCGTCGGAACGCGTTCCGGCGCCCACTCGGCTGAGTGTGGAGCCGGTAGCGGGATGCCGGTGTCGCGCACCGCAGCCAACTTCACCGGATCGACGGCGCCAACGTGCAACAGGGCGGACGGCACCCCGGCTAGACCGTACTCCGCGAAATCTTCCGAGGTCATCTTCTGCGGCATCTCGACGACGTTGGTGTCGCCGAGGCCTTTTTTCAGCGCGGCCGCGAGTCGCAGCGTGAGCGGCGGGTCGTTGTAGACCGGCGGAGTGCCGCCGGCCCGGACCTCGACTTGGGGTTGGCGCGGTGCGCCCGCAGTGGCTGCCTCGCCGTTGGCGACGCGACGGATCGCGGCCAGCGTGCGCGTCCGCACCTCCGGCGTATTGGTCCGAACCGATAGCTCCAGCCGTACTTCGTCGGGAATCACGTTGCCCTGGGTCCCACCGTGGATCGAACCAACGGTCACGACAATCGGTTCGACCGGGTTGTTCTCGCGCGACACCACGGTCTGCAGCGCGAGGACAATCCGTGCGGCGAGAACGACCGGGTCGACGGTGTTGTGCGGCATCGCCGCATGTCCGCCGCGGCCGTACACAGTGATCGTGACGTTGTCCGACATCGCCCGGAAGAGACCCGGATGGTAGCCGATCGTTCCCGCCGGCATGGTGTCGTCGTCGTGCACAGAGAGAGCAAAGTCCGGACGCGCGAAGCGCGTGAAGAGCCCGTCCTTCAGCATCGCGGACGCGCCGCCGCGCCCTTCTTCGGCCGGCTGACCCACCAGCATCAGCGTGCCGTGCCAGCGGTCGCGATGCTCGGCCATCAGCCGCGCGGTGCCGGCCCACGCCGACATGTGAAGATCGTGTCCACAGGCGTGCATCACCGGAATCGATTGTCCGCCGGCGTCCTTGATCACGACGGTACTCGCAAACGGCAGCCCGGTTCGCTCCTGGACCGGCAGCGCATCGAGCTCGGTGCGCAGCATGACGGTCGGTCCCGATCCGTTCTTCATGATGGCGACGATGCCGGTGCGGCCGACGCCGGTGGTCACATCGAACCCAAGCGCCCTGACGTGCGAGGCCAGCGTGGCCGCCGTCCGCGTCTCCTGGTACGCCAGCTCCGGGTTGCGGTGGAGGTCGATGTACAACGCTTCGATGTCCGGGTAGATCGCGTCGACTTCAGTCAGCGTTGGGGTCGTCCAAGACGCGCCGCCGGTTTGCGCCGACGCGACGGTGGCACCGATGGCGATGGCGATGGCGAGAAGGCGTGGAGTTGAGGTTCTACTCATCAGGAACATCAGGCAGGTTCCGCGGCGGTGAATCTATCGTACCAGACAGCCGGTTGGCCACAGGGTTCGCTCAAAGATCACGAAGAATTTCAATTCTGCACGCCAGGGTCCTTAGTGTCCGCGGTCCACTCGGTGTGCTCGGCCTTAGACCTCGATCCGATGGACGACTCGGTCAGTTGGGAGTCCGCCTCCGTTGTGGTCTATTGTCTTGCAGGCAATCAGCCACGAACCGTCGAGCCATGACACGCGATGCCTTCTAAAGAGCCATTCTTCAGCCGGCCGAGCTCGACGCCGGCGCGATCGCGCGGCGACTCGCCGCAGTCCCGGATGGGCCTGGACGGCGCTGAGGTCGTGGCGAGCGTCGCTCTGGTCCTGCTCGCCGCGCCGATCGTGCTGGCGTACCTGCTCGAGCGCTCGGGAGCCGCCATATCACCGGTTGTGATTCTGGCGCTCTCGGTTGGTGCCGCCGCGGCGATGGTGGCCTGGCTGTCGCGGGGAGGGCGGTGGCAGGCGGGTGACGTCGTGTCGTTGGTCGTGGTCGTCGCATTGATGATGGGGTGGTTGTTGTGGCTGGCGTGGCCGGCCCTTCTTCCACTCGGCGCCGGAGTCGACATCACCCATCATCTGCTGCTCATCGACTACATCGAGCGGCATTGGCGCCTGGTCCACGAACCACAGATCGAGTCCTACCTTGGCGAGATGGTCCACTACACGCCGGGCAGTCAGCTGCTCGCGGCGCTCGCCGGTGCATGGAGCAGGACCGACGGGCTGCATGCCGTCTATCCGGTTGTCGCCTGGTCGGTAGCGCTCAAGGCCGGATTCGTGTTTCTCATCGCGCGGCGGCTCATGCCGGAAGGCGTTCCGCGGATCCCACTGGCGCTTACGGCCGTGTTGTTCCTGCTCGTACCGTATTCCCACGTCGTTGGCTCGTTCACTCACGACTCGTTCCTCGCGCAGGTCGTTGCCGAGTTGTTCACCATCGCCATGTGGTGGGCGCTGGTCGTGTGGGACGAGCGGCCGATGATTGGTCCCATGGTGGTGTACGCCATCGCGGGCGCAGCCGCCTTTCTGACGTGGCCGGTGTGGATCGGTCCGCCGCTGCTGGTTCTTCCGGGGCTCGTGTGGTTGCGACGAGGACTCTCGGCGCGCGAGCGATTCGCGCATCTGGCCCTTGGCGGTGGTCCCATCGCCGCCGTCGCCGCGCTGTACATCTCCGGACGGCTTGGGTGGGTCGGATACGTACGGGCAGGCGGCGCCGTCGTCCAGCCCTCGACGAGCGAGTTCGGATGGGTCTTCCCGATCGTTTCGGTCGTCGGCCTCGGACTTCTCGTCGCCCGCCGTCGCGGGCGCGCGACGGCCGCGTTCATAACCGCTATTGGGTTGCAGGCGGTGGCACTGTTCAAGTTGAACGAGGGGCATGGTCCTGGCGCTTCATACATGGCTCTCAAAATGGTTTATCTCGCCGTGTACCCGCTGGCTGTCGCAGCTGCCGTCGCGCTTGCAGCAGGCTGGGAGGCACTCCATCGATTGGGGTCACTTCGTCAACGTGGAGGGATCTACGTCGCGTGGGCTCTTGCTGTGGTCCTGGCTCTCTCGATCGTGCCGCCAATTGTCAGAATGCCACGACCGCACCCCGCGATCACCGAACAGCTCAACCTCGCAGGGCAGTGGGCGCGTGCACACGTGGACCCCGCTTGCGTCGACTACCTGATGAGCCACGACGCTGCGGCGTACTGGCTGCACCTCGCCGTGCTTGGGAACCCGCGGATGTCGGCGCGCACGGGAGACAGTGAGACCTTCGAGCTGGACCCGGCAATCGTCCGCTGGATCACGCCAGGCGGTTTGCGGTTCGCCATCGCCGATTTGTCGGTGGTGCCGAGAGACGTGCAGCAGGATTTCGATGTGCTGGCGCGATTCGGATCGGCGGCCGTGGTCGCGCGTCGAACCGGCGGTCGGTGCCCCGCCGGGACGAACCCGGCCTCGAAGGCCACGCCGTAGTCCCCGGCAACAGCCTTCATCCGAGGCGGGCGCCAGCGCCGCCCCGCGGCTATTTCTCGACGGCGAGCTTCCCGTCGGCCGGATAGCGCGCGATGCGGTCGCCGCGCGCCGAGCCGACCCACAGCTCCTTGCCCACCTGAACGGCGACGGTCGAGAACGGGACCTCGTTGCTGCCCGGATTGTTGATGATCTCCTGATACTTCATCGTCTTCGGGTCCACTTTGCCGATCACCGAGCTGGGGCCGGGTCCGCTTGCTTGCCCCCGGCCGGCATCGGCTCCGCCCTGCCCGGCCACCCACAGCAGCCCGTCCGGCGCCCACCGCACGTTGTCCACCCTGAATCCGAGCGGGATTTCGTCGCGCTTCACCGGCGTCTGGCCGCGAGAGAGACGCATGAACGACCGGTTGCCCCATTCGGCGATGTAGTACCACTTCCCGTCTTTTGAAATCTCGAGCCCATTCGCTCCGGCCGCTTCGCTGCCCGGCACCTTCTTCCATCCGGCGCCGGTGTGCCATTCCCAGACCTCGCCGTTGTTCTTGCCTTCGAGCAGCTCGGGAGTAAATCCGCCGCGCCCACCTGGGGGCTGGCGCGGGTCGAAATTCGTTGCGGCGAAGCCGCCGTCAGGCAGGGATGCGACAGCATTCAAACCGACCGGCTCGGGGGCGACGGCGCAGCCGACCCAAGTGACGGCCGGTTCCTTGGAACGAACCGCCACTTCGAAGACCTCGATCGATTCACGGAGGCCGTGGTGAACAACATACAGCGTGTCGACGCCGTTGCGGCCCGGCTTCAGATAGAGACCGTGGGTTCTGAATTTTTCTCTGTCCGTGCCCTCGAGCGGACCGGGGCACGAATCATAGGTCTTTGCGTCGAGGCGTTCCTTCGCGGCTGCATTCGGGTACAGCCGGGTGGACGTCGCCGCCTTGGTGTCGATCAGGTTCACGCCGCCTTCGGCCCCGTACGCCGAGGCGATGAGCAATGCCGTACCCGGGACAGCGACCAGATCCTCGGGGCCGGACTGGCCGCAGACGAACTGAATTTTGCCGACCGCGTCGCAGCCGGCCGCGCGAGGCGCGATCATTCCCAGCGACAACGCGAACGCGACGACGATGGGTAAGGCGATTATCGACGGACGTCTCATGGAAACGCTCCTGGCTGCGAGTGCCGCACTCCCAACTTCAAATGAACCACAAAGGCCACAAAGAACACAAAGAAGAGGCTGACGGTTCGCACTTGAGCGAGCACCAGCGCGGGAATGTCCTCCTGCAGGTAACAAAGAATCCGCCCGTGCAGGTGTCTCAGTCGTAATACTGAGGGGCCTTTTTCAATTTCGCGGTGGCGGCGAAGTCGTGCTGAATCCAGAGCTGGGCGTTGTTCTTCTTCAGAAAGGCGTCCAGCGAGATGCGTGTTTTTGCGGTCTGCTCCTGGTTGTCGTCGAAGGTCGGGATACGGCCGAGGGTGCGCTCCTCTGGGTAGTGGTAGAGATCGCCCGCCAGCACGACGCGGCCGGTGTTGGCCAGCTTCAGCGCCAGCACCTGATGTCCGGGTGTATGGCCTGGCGTGAATTTGATCACGACCGTGCCGTCGCCGAACACATCGTAGTCGTCGGTTTTGATGATCACGGTCTTGCTGCCGCGAAGCGCCGAGTAGGAGCTCGGCTGCACGAGGTCCGGCGGCTTGGCGGCGAACATCGCATCGCGTTCGACCTGGCGCACCAGCCAGGTGGCGGACGCGAAATCGTTGGTGTTGGCGGTGTGGTCGTAATGATAGTGAGAGAGCACGACGTGCGTGATGTCGGCAGCCTTGTAGCCCGTATCGGCGAGCTGGGCCTTCAGCGTTTTCGTCAACGTGACGAACCGCTCCTGATCGCCGGGCAGGGGGATGCGGTACCGTACCGGCGTTCCTCCCGCCTGGACCATGCTGTCGGGGACGGCGCCGGTGTCCCAGATCAACGTTCCGCGCGGATGCGCGACGAGATAGCAGCCCACCGACAGCTTGTCCGTCGATACTTCCTCACGCTTCAGGCGGAACCGGCCGGTATCCGCGACGTCGAGCGTGCCGCAATCGACGACGTACAGCCGGACCGAGCGTGGCTTGTTCGCCGAGGCACCAGGCGGTGTTTGCAGGGCGAAGGCGGATGGCCCAGCCTCCTGCCCGACAAGAGCGGGGGTCGTTGCGAGGAAGAGAAGCCCGGCGACGATGAATCGCAGCATGCGCGACATCGTATCGCAATCGGAGCAGGGCGGGTCGGGCAGGTGGGACAGCTTGGGCAACTGGGGCGCGTCGGCAGCGCTCCGTCCGGGCCGGTTGGGCAGGTCGGGCGGGTGGGCGAGTGCCAGGTGGGTAGATGGGTCCGGTCTGTAGGTCGGGGACGTCAGTGGGTCAGTCAGACCAGCACAGACCAGGCGAATAGGCAAAACGGACGTGGGGACCGCGGCCGAGGAGAAGAGCCCGGTATCGCGGCGCGTGGCGTGGCGGGCAGGTTCGGCGAGTGGTGTTGCCCACCCGCCCTACCCGCCCCACCCGCCTTATCCACCCTGCTAGAAGTCGATCTGCACGCCGATCTTGACGAACCGCGGCGTCAACACGGACGTCGGCGCCAGCCATGCCTGCGATCCCGTCAGCGCCGTGGGATTGAAGTTCTGGTTATACGTGAGGATCGCAGCCGAGTTGGTGACGTTATAGACGTCAATCCCGATCGTGTTTCGTGTTCGACCGAAACGCAGGATCTTGGCAAAGCGCAGGTCGAGGGCGTTGACGCGATCGCCCCAGACCTGACCGGGCGCGACCAGGTTGATTGACGTGGTGGCTGCGCCGCCAGCCACGGGCCGACCGAGCGCCGGCTGCACCACGGCGACAGACGAAGCGTTCCAGTTGGCGGCCAGCACGCCCCCCTGATCGCTGCGAAACGTCCCGCTGAAGAGCACGTCGATCTTCGGCACGGTGTAGCTCCCGAGCGCGGTGACCTTCGTAATCAACCCGGGATCGGCGTGGCAGTACGGATTCCCGACGCTCACGGCGGGGCTCACTCCAGCGGTGGTCGTCAGCTCAGGCAGTTGCGCGCGCACCGCGCAATTGTCGTTGATCGTCTTGCCGGTGTTGATTCCGCCCTGGAACTGCAAGCCGGCGCCCAGCCTCGCACTGACGTTGACCAGCACTCCGTTGTAGCGCTGATACTGCTCGCCGAAATCGCCAGCCAGTGTGATGTTGTTGCTGGTCTGGCCGAACTTGCTCTGCACGACGTTGTACAACCCGTTGACCGGGTATCCACCGCCGCCAGGCAGGCGTGGGTCGGACGGCGCCGTGATGCTGTAGGGCGTGAAATCTCCCGGGCCGACGAGCAGGTTGTCGGTGACCGTGAAGTTGTTCAGCCATCGGCGCAGGTAGCCCGCCTCGACCGACAGGCGTGGGAGGATCTGCTGCTGGATCGACGCGCCAATCTGCCAGTCGTTTGAGCGCACGCCCCAGCCTTCGAGGATCTTCGGGTCGATCGCGGCGGTCGTCAGAGCCGTCGTGCCGAAGGTCTGGGCGCTCATTTGGGCGCACTCGCCATTGGCGAGCGGACTGGTCAGATTGCAGTCCGGCACGAAGTTGTTGTTCGAGTCGGTCCAGGTGCGCGTGGCCGTGGTCGCGATGCGGCCGATCGGGTTCGACAGGATGTAGTTGTTGTTGTTGCTCGTCGGCTCCAGGTACTTGCCGAAGTTCACTTTGACGGCCGTTTTTCCGTTTCCGAACACGTCATACGCCACGCCGGCGCGCGGCGACAGATCCTTGTAACCGGTCACGCCAGGCGTTTGCGGAAATGTGATGGCGGTTGTGAGGAAAGGCGACTGCGGGATCTGCTGTTCGGGCGAGAAGCTCCAGTTCCGATCGAAGCGCAAGGCGCCCTGAAGCGTCATGCGTCCGAGCTTCCATTGGTCCTGCACGTAATAGGACATGTTGCGGGTCCGATAGCTCGTGGTGTACGGCAGCAGGCTCTGCGTAAGCGAGATCGGCACGCCGTTGCTGACGGTGTAGGCGAGGTTGAGATCGTTCGTGTGATTCTCGAGATCCGAGACCAAGGCCACGCCGCCGTATCCGATCTTCAGGTTGTGGGAGCCGGTCACGTACGACATCGACCCTCTCCAGGTGTACTGAGCGTCCCAACTGTGAGCCCAGTTCGCCGAGCGGTAGACCAGGTTCGGGATGCCCCCGTTGGCCGTGCACCCGGCGGCACACTGTTCGGTGACCCGCGCGAGACCGCGCGTGGGGTTGCCCGGGCTCTCGTAGGGCCCGAAGGGCGCCTGGTAGGCGCCGAACCCCGCCTCGAACAGCAGCTGATTCGTCAATGGCGACGACCACGTCAGCAGCCGCACGCGGGGGTGGTCGTAGAGATACCCGCCCACCTCGGGTGATGTCGTCGAGCTCAAGCCCCCCAATCCAAGCGGACCGTACACGGCGCCGGACTCCGGCTGGTTGCGGCAGCCATCGCCGGTCGTGCCGTACGTCGAGCCGTTGCACGGATGTTGCTCGTCCCAGTGGAGGTTGAACTTATTGCGCGGTGAGGCCTGGTAGGTCAGACGCACGACGTAGAGGCGCCAGGCTTCGGCGCCTTGCACCTCGCGGGTGCGATCCGGCGCGTATAGTGTCTTGGTCGGATCGCCGGCATTGAGGTTCGGGAAGAGGTTCGGAATCGAACGGTGCTGTCCTTCCTCCCGCGCCGTCGCGTAGTACCACAAGCGGTCCTTCTTGATGGGCCCACCGATCCCCAACGTGTAGTCCCATTGTTTGAGCAGCTGTCCGGGCGTGGTCAGGCCGGCCACTCGCAAGTCGTCGCTGTAATTGCTCCCGACCATCCCCTTGCTGACGCCGCTCAAGTACGCGGCGCCTCGGATCGTATTGCCGCCACTTTTCGGGATGATGCTCAGCGTCGGGCCTCCGACTTCGGTTTCACCCAGGCCGCCTGAAGTCGTCGTCACGATTTCCTGGGCGTTCGAGATGTCGGCCACATAGGTCGACACGCCGCTGCCGCCCAGTCCGGCGCCGGCGTTCAGGCCGTCCACCTGCATGCGGCCTTCATTGTTGCGCCCGCCCGCGCCCCCGAACACCGTCATCTGTGGTGTCACCTGGATGTCCGTCGGACCACCGCCGATGGTGACGATGCCCGGAATCAACAGGGCGGTGGCTGCCCACGAGCGCGCCGTCGGGATGGAAGTCAGCACCTCACTGCTGATCGTGGTCTGACGTCGTACGCTCTGGGTGTCGACGATCGGCGTTTCGCCGCTGACCGTGATCGTCTCGGACACGCCCCCGACCTTCAAGTCGGCGTTGACAGCCGCGGTGAACGCGCCCGTGAGCTCGATGCCTTCGCGCCTGACGACGCTGAAGCCAGGCAGCGTGAACGTCACGGTATAGGTGCCGGGCAGCAGGTTGACGATGCGGTACTGACCCGTGCCGTCGGTGATGGCTGAACGGACCTTCTCAATCAGGACGGGGCTGGCGGCTTCCACCGTGACGCCGGGCAACACCGCGCCCGACCCATCCTTCACGACTCCCGCGATGGATGCCTGGGCGTGAGCGGCGATGGGGAGAACGAACAGCGCGGTCAGAAGTAGCAACGCGCGAGAGCACAAACGCATAGAAGCTCCAATCAGCTGATTGACGCGACGATTGACTGTGGGTGTGATTAAAGCCCCTTCCAGAAGAAAGTCAATCCTGGAAAGCACCAGAATCGCCCGACTCCGGAGGTCCCTGCCGCCAAACTCCGAGATTTTGAAGACTCTCGCCACCCATGCGACAGGTAGGTCGGGCCGGTGGGCGGGTAGGGCAGTGAGCAGATCCGGAAGTCGGGCAGGTCGGGCGAGTGGTGTTGCCAACCCGCCCGACCTGCCTTCTTACCTCCGGTGGACTAGAAGTCGATCTGTGCGCTGATCTTGACGAAACGCGGCGTCAGCACCGACTGAGGCGCCAGCCACCCCGCGACGCCTGGGTTGAACGTCTGGTTGTAGGTCAGGACCGCCGCCCGGTTCATGATGTTGAAGACGTCGATTCCGACGTTACTTCGAACGCGGCCGAACCTCAGAATCTTCGCGAACCGCAGGTCGATCTCGTTGACCCGATCGCCCCACACCTGACCTGGAGCCACCAGGTTGATGCCGAGGGTCGTGGCGCCTCCGGAAATCGTGCGGCCCAGTGCGGGATTGACGACCGTCGCGGTTGGCGCGTTCCAGTTCGCTTGAAGTGGGGCCCCCTGATCGCTTCTGACGGTGCCCGCGATGAGGACGTCGACTTTCGGGATGGTGTAGGAGCCGACGGCGCTGATTTTCGTGATCAGCCCCGGGTCCTGGTGGCAGTAGGGGTTCAAGGTGCCGCCGACGAGGGTTGGCTGCGCCTCGGGCAATTGCGCCACGATCTCGCAGTTGTCCGTGACCGTCTTGCCGGTGTTGATGCCGCCCTGGAATGTCAGCCCCTTGCTGGCGCGCGCGCTGATGTTGAACAGCATGCCGTTGTAGCTCGAGTACTGCGTGCCGAAGTTGCCGGCGTCAGTGATGTTGTTGGCCGTCTGGCCAAACTTCCCTGGGACCACGTTGTACATCGTGCCGACGGTGTAGTTGCCACCGCCTGGCAGTCGCGGATCCGATGGTGCCGTAATACTGAATGGCGTGAAGTCGCCGGAGGTCACGGCCGTGTTGTCTGTGGCCGTGAAGTTCTGCAGCCACCGCTTGAAGTAGCCAACCTCGATCGAGACGCGCGGCATCAGTTGCTGTTGAACCGACGCGCCGAACTGCCAGTCTCTCGGACGGATGCCCGACCCGTTGAGAAGCGCCGGGTCGATCGCGGCCGTGGTTCGCGTTGACGTGCCAAACGTTTGCGCGCCCGAGGCCGCGCATTCGCCGTTGGCGGCGTTATTGGTCAAGTCGCATTGCGGAATGTTGTCGCCGTAGCCGGGCGTTCCAGGACCGCCGGTGCCATTGTCGGTCCAGGTGCGCGTGGCCGTGGTTGCGATACGGGCGATCGGGTTGGAGATGGAGTAGTTGTTATTCAGGTTGCTCGCCGGGTCCATGTACTTACCGGCGTTGATCTTCACCGACGTCTTGCCATTGCCGAAGACGTCGTAGGCCAATCCGCCTCGAGGCGAGATGTCCTTGTAGTTGACCCCGGCCGTTTCATCGAATGTCAGAGGCGTCGACAGGAAGCTCTGACCGTTAATCGAAGCCGGGCCAATGGTCTGCGCCGGCGAATAGCTCCACGCATTGTCGAAACGGAGTGCGCCTTGCAGCGTCAGCCGCCCAGACGTCCACTGATCCTGCGCATAGAGTGCGGTGTATTTGACCCGGTCCGACTGCGTGAAGACACGGAGGCTCTCGGTGAGCGAGGCGGGCCTGCCGCCGTTGAACGTGTACGCCAGATTGAGATCGTTGCCGAAGTTCTGGATGTCTTCCACCAGGTAGCCGCCGACATACCCGAACTTCATCGTGTGGGCGCCCGTCACGTACGATGCGGTCGCGCGCCACGTATTCGGGTTGTCCCAATCATGCGCCCAGTTGGCGGAGTGATAGGTCGTACCCGCGAGCGCGCCGCCCAACGCCTGCAGTTCGGTGATCCTCGCGAGGCCCCGGGTCGGATTTCCAGGCTGTTCGAATGGACCCCACGCCGCGCGATACGACCCCAAACCGGCTTCGAGGAGCAAGCGGTTGGTCGTCGGTGACGACCAGGTCACCTGGGTGTTCTTCACCGTGGTGTGCAGGTAGCCGGCGGTCTCGGGCGATGTCGTCGCCGACAACCCACCCAGACCGAGCGAACCGACAAACGCGCTGGAGTCCGATTGCGTGCGGCACGCGTCGCCGCTGGAGGTAAAGGACGCGCCGTTGCACGGCAGCTGGATGTCCTGATGGAAATTGAACTTGTTGCGGGGCGTGGCCTGGGCGGTCAGACGAATGCTGGCGATCTGGAAGCTTTCAGCGCCCTGCGCCTGCTTGGAGGTGTCCGCCAGATAGGTGAATTTCGTCGGATCGCCGGCGTTCAGGTTCGGATAGATTCCCGGAATCGACCGATGCTGCCCCTCGTCGCGCAGCGTGCCGTAGTACCACAGGCGGTCCTTCTTGATCGGGCCGCCCACGCCTCCGGTGTAGTCCCACTGCTGGATGACGGTTCCGGGCGTTGACAGGCCGGCCGCCTTCAGCGCATCGGTGTAGTTGCTGCTGATCATGCCACTGCTCACACCCGACAGATACAGGGCGCCCTTGACTGTGTTGCCACCGCTCTTCGGCACGATGCTGAGCGTTGGCCCGCCGACCTCGGCTTCACCCATGCCCCCCGACGTCGTGGAAGACACTTCAGCCGCGTTCGAGATGTCGGCGATGTAGGTGGACACGCCGCCACCGTTCAGGGCGGCGCCGGTGTTCAGTCCGTCGACCTGCATCCGGCCTTCGTTGGCGCGACCGCCCGCCCCGCCGAACACGATCATCTGCGGCGTTACCTGAATGTCCGCGTTGGCGCCGGCCTGAATGACGATGCCGGGAATCAGCAAAGCGGTGGCCGCCCATCCCCGCGCCGTCGGAACCGTCGTGAGGATCTCGTTGCTGAGCGTCGTCTGTCGTCGAACGCTTTGTACGTCGACAATCGGCGTTTCGCCGCTGACGGTGACGGTCTCGCTGATCCCGCCCACTTTCATGTCGGCGTTGACCGTCGCGATGAACGAACCGGTCAGTTCGATATCCTCACGTTTTACGACGCTGAACCCTGGCAACGTGAACGTGACGGTGTATGTTCCGGCCAGGAGGTTGACGATCCGGTACGCCCCGGAACCATCGGTGACGTCCGACCGGACTTTTTCAATCAGTACTGGGCTCGCGGCTTCGACGGTCACGCCGGGCAGGACGGCACCCGACGCATCCTTGACGACGCCGGTGATCGTCGCTTGAGCGAACGCCGAGGCGGGCAGGATAGCCAGCCCTGAGAGGACGAACAGTATTCTTGTCAACAGACGCATGCGTGCTCCTTGGGGATCCCCGATTGGATGCGCTTGTAGTAGCCCACCAAGGCTACTGATTTGCACAAGCACCCAAAATTCTAGGAAACGCCAGAGGGGTCGTCAATGGCAGTCTGAGGAACTCTTGCGAATTCCTTAGGGAATTCCGCCGTCGATACGGAAAGTTGAATCAGCCCTGCGGAATGAGTCCGGGAAAGACGTACGCGTACAGCATCGAGATGATGCCCATCACAACCATGAGCAACACGCTGTGCTTGAAGGTGAAACGGAAGAGGCGGCTCTCGTTGTCGCGTGACATGCCGGTCGCGGCGACCGCGACGGCAATGCTCTGAACGGAAATCATCTTGCCCATGACGCCCGCGGCCGAGTTCATCGAGGCTGTGAGGATGGGGTTCAGCCCGAGCGCGCGCGCGGTGACGACTTGCAGGTTGCCGAAGAGCGCGTTGGCCGACGTGTCGCTGCCCGTCAAGAACACGCCGAGCCAACCGAGGGTGGCGCTGAAAAAGGGGAAGATGACGCCGGTACCCGCCATCGCCAGTCCCAGTGTCGACGTCATGCCCGAGTAGTTCATCACCGCGGCGAGCCCCAGCATCAGCGCAATCGTCAGAATCGCGAGCTTCAGCTGCTTGAAGGTGTCCACGTAAACCTTCACGACGCGTTTCCAGCCGGCGCCGAGGATAAGAGCTGTCGAGAGCACGGCGACCAGACAGGCCGTGCCGGAGGCGCTGAGCCAGTTGAGCTCGTAGACGGCGCCGTACGGAGCGGGCCGCGCGGTGACCGGCGGCATCTGCGTGATCAGGTTGTGGAGACCAGGGATCAGGATGCGATTGAGCTGGCCCACGGCTTTCGGAGCTGGAAATGCCGGTACGAAGGCCGGCAGCAGGCTGTCAGTCCACCGGTTGATCGCGAGCTTGATGTCCGCATTGCCGACAAACAGGACGCAGATCACGAGCATGAGATACGGCACCCAGGCCATGACCAGCTCGCCGGGCGAGTGGTGGGGGAGTGTCGCCGCGATCGGCTTGTCGCCTTCCAGGCGCAGGATGGTCTTGGGCTTCCAGAATTTGATGACCAGCACCATCACGAGGATGCAGGAGAGGGAGCTCAGGATGTCAGTGAGCTCCGGCCCCATGTAGTTCGACACGTAGAACTGCATGCCGGCAAACGACACGCCGCAGGCGATGATCGCCGGCAGCACTTCCATGGCGCGTTTCCATCCCGTCATCACGACGATGAGATAGCCCGGGATGATCACGGAGACCATCGCGCACGCTCGTCCGATCATCCCGCTCAGGGCCATCACGGGCAGCCCGGTCAACGTCGCGAGCGTGGTCACGGGGATCCCGATGGATCCATAGGCGACGGGTGCCGTGTTCGCAAGCAGGCAGATGCCGGCGGCGAAAAACGGATCGAAGCCAAGGCCGGCGAGCATCGCGCCCGAGATCGCGACCGGCGCGCCGAACCCCGCCGCGCCTTCCAGGAAGGCGCCGAACGAGAAGGCGATGAACATCGCCTGCAGGCGCCGGTCACTGGTGAGACCGCCGATCGAGTCCTTGATGATTTCGAACTTGCCGGTATCGACGGCGAGACGATAGAGCATGATGGCGCCGAAGACCACCCACGCGATGGGGAAGACGCCCTGCGCGGCGCCATAGAGCGCGGAGATGACGGCCAGTTGCACGGGCATGCCGTACACGGCCAGGGCGACGACGAGGGCCGAGATCAGGGCCGCCGCCGCCGACATCCAGGCGGCCTTGCGGAACACCCCCAGCATGACGAACAGCACCACGATGGGAATCGCCGCCACCGGCGTCGATAGGCCCAGACTTCCGCCGACAGGCATGTAGTTGTGTTGCCACATAGGGTCGCTCGTCGTTCAGCCGCGATCACGACGTACGACGCCCGGTCCGGACGTGTGCTCGTGTCGCATGGCGAAGAAGTTGCGTGAGTCCAGAATGAAGCCGAAAGCATATACGATAAACAAACCCTATGGACCAACGACTCCTGGACGAGCTCGCCGGCATCTGCGGAGCCGAGGCGGTTCTGCACGAGCCGCTGCAGTTGCTGACCTATGAGTGCGATGCCCTGCCGCACCTGCGCAGCCTGCCCGCGGCCGTGGTCCTGCCCTCTTCGGCATCCCAGGTGCAGGCCGTGGTGCGCGTCTGCCATCGTGCCGGCATCCCGTTTGTCGCACGCGGCCACGGGACGGGGCTGTCTGGTGGCGCGCTGCCGGCCAAGGACGGTGTCGTGATCGCCCTCTCGCGCCTCAATCGCATCCTCGACGTCGACATCGCCAATCGACGCGTGACCGTGGAGCCTGGCGTGACGAACCTCGAGATTACGAAGGCCGTGGCGCCGCACGGCTACTACTACGCGCCCGATCCGTCGAGCCAGCAGGTCTGCTCCATCGGCGGTAACGTCGCCGAGAATTCCGGCGGCGCCCACTGTCTGAAATACGGCTTCACCGTTCACCATGTGCTCGCGCTCGAGGTCGTGCTGCCAGACGGCGAGGTCGCCAACATCGGCAGCCCGGTGGTCGATACCCCAGGTCCCGATTTGCTCGGCTTGTTCGTCGGGTCGGAAGGCACGCTCGGGATTGCCACGAAAATTGTCGTCAGGATCCTCCGCAAGCCCGAGAGCGTCCAGACGCTGCTGGCCGCGTTCGACAGCATCGACGCCGGTGGCGAGGCGGTGTCGGCGATCATCGGCGCCGGCATCATTCCGGCCGCCGTGGAGATGATGGATTCGCTCGCGATTCAAGCGGCGGAAGCCGCCGTCCACCCGAATTTTCCTCCGTCCGACACGATCCTGATCGTCGAGCTCGACGGTCCGGCTGCGGAGGTCCGCTCGTTGTTTCAGATCGTCGAAGAGACGTGCCGGCGGGTGGGTGCGACGAAGATCGAGATTGCCCCGGACGACCAGCAGCGCGCGCGCATCTGGCGCGGCCGCAAGGCGGCGTTTGCCGCCATGGGCCGCGTGTCGCCGAACTACTACGTCCAGGACGGCGTCGTGCCGCGAACGAAGTTGCCGGAGGTGCTCGGGAAAGTGCGGGATCTGTCCATCCGTTCCGGGTTGCGGATCGGCAATGTGTTTCACGCCGGCGACGGCAACCTGCATCCGTTGATTTGCTACGACGAGCGCGTGCCCGGCGAGTCGGATCGCGCGGTCGAGGTCGCCGGCGAAATTCTGCGCTACTGTGTCGAGGCGGGCGGCTCGATCACCGGCGAGCACGGCGTCGGCGCCGACAAGGCCGAATACATGTCCCAGATGTTCACGGCCGAAGATCTCGACGCGATGCAGCGCGTGCGCCTCGCGTTCGATCCACGCAATCTGTGCAATCCCAGAAAGATTTTCCCGACGCCGCGCTTGTGCGGCGAAGTGCCCGGCCCGTATCGCGCTCACCCGGTGGAGACGGCGGGCCTGGCTGAACGGTTCTGAGCGGGCATGCCTTCAGTGCCGTCCTTCCTGCCATCCTGCGATCCGGTCATCCTGCGGTCCAGCGCGCTTCGTGAAGGGACACCGCTCGACGCCATCGACGGTGTCCAGCCGGGTCACGTCGCCGAGCCCGCCTCGCCGCAGGCGCTGGCAGAGCTGCTCGCCGGCGCGGCGCGCGACGGCGCGTCGGTGGTGCTGCGCGGCGGCGGCACCAAGCTTGGCTGGGGCCGTCAGCCCAAGCCTGTGGATCTCGTGATCAGCACGCGCCGGTTGAACCGCGTGCTGACGCACGCCTACGGCGACCTGACGGCGACGGTCGAAGCCGGAACGCCGATTCGTGCCTTGAACCAAGAGCTGCGCCGACATGGTCAGTGGCTGCCGATCGATGCCCCGTTCGACGAGGCGACGGTCGGCGGCGTGATTGCGACCAACGACAGCGGACCGCTGCGTCATCGGCATGGCACGCCGCGCGACCTGCTGATTGGCGTGCACCTCGCGATGACCGACGGGCGCGTCGTGAAGGCCGGCGGCACGGTGGTGAAGAACGTGGCCGGATACGATCTGGGCAAGCTGGTCAGCGGATCGCACGGGAGCCTCGCCGCGATTGTGGACGCGACCTTCAAGCTCGCACCGCTGCCGGGTGCGTCAACGACCGTGGTCGCGGCGTTTCACGAGCCCGGCGCGCTGGTGCGGGCGGTCTCGGCCGTCAGCGCGAGTCAACTCGAGCCGACCGCGTTCGATCTGCACGTGGTGGCGGCATTGGGCAAGATCCTGATTCAGTTCTCTTCGACCCCCGCCGCGATTGATGCGCAGGTCGAAGAGCTGCGGCGCTGGCTGGTGACCGCCGATTCGTTCGAACTGGTGACTGGTCCCGCGGAAGCCGACGTCTGGCGCGGGCAGACACGGGGCATGTGGGAGTCGCCGGGGTCGATCGTTCGTGCCAGCTGGCTGCCGGCGAATCTCCCGGCCGTGCTCTCGCTTCTGACCGAGATGGCGGGCGAGCAGCCGATTCAGCTCGCTGCGCGCGCCGGCGTCGGTGCGGGGCTCATCCGGATCGAGGGGAATAGCTCGGCGCATGCAGCCGCCATCGAGGGTCTTCGCGCCCGGCCAGGGGTCGTCGGTCATGTGGTGGTGTTGCGTGCGGAGGCGGCTGTGAAGCAGCAGATCGACGTGTGGGGCGGGCCGAGCGATCACGAGGCGCTGCTCGGCGCCGTCAAGAGAGCGTTCGATCCGGCCGGCATCCTGAATGCGGGGCGGGGACCGGTTTAGCAGGTCGCTGAAAGAGCCTGCTACCTGAACTTAGAAGTGAGAACTCAAAACTGTGAAGTGCGCATTGTCGAAGCTTGTCGCAGTCCTTCCAAGTTCTGACTCTTGAGTTTTCAGTTCGGCCAGGTACGGGGCAATGGAGTAATGGGCTGATGGGTGATGGGGTGATGGCCGAGGCCGTTTTCGATTCCGTCGATCCGCCGCAAACCGCACTGATCGACAAGTGCGTGCATTGCGGATTCTGTTTGCCGAGCTGTCCGACCTACATGCTGTGGGGCGAGGAGATGGACTCGCCGCGTGGCCGCATCTATCTGATGAAGGCGGCGCTCGACGGACGCACGCCAATCACGCCGTCCTTCGTCCAGCATTTCGACGCGTGCCTGGGATGCATGGCATGTGTGACCGCGTGTCCGTCGGGCGTGCAGTACGGGCCGCTGGTCGAGCGCACCCGCGCACAGATCGAACGGCACTACGAGCGGCCGTGGGCGGATCGACTGTTTCGGGCGGCCCTGTTCAACCTCGTGCCCTATCCGAATCGGATGCGCGTGCTCCTCGCGCCGCTGCTGATGTTCGGCCCGATGGTCCGTGCCCTCGGCCGCTCGCGCTGGTCGAGGGCGCTGCCCGCACGCGTGCGGGCGCTCCTGGCGCTCGCGCCCCGCGTGACCTGGGCCTCGTTGACCGGCCGGATCGCCGAGCGTACGCCGGCCGCCGGGCCCCGGCGGCTCGTCGTCGGACTGCTCACGGGCTGCGTGCAGCGGCTGGTGTTCCCGAAGGTCAACGACGCGACGGTCTACGTGCTGTCCGCCGAAGGGTGCGACGTGATCGCGCCGGCTCGGCAGGGGTGTTGCGGCGCGTTGGCGTTGCACGCGGGACGTCTCGAAGAGGCGCGAGCTTGCGCACGCCGATTGATCGAGGCGTTTGAAACGGCCGGGATCGACCGGGTCGCCGTCAATGCGGCCGGCTGCGGCTCGTCGATGAAGGAGTATGGCGAGCTGCTCGCCGGCGATCCGGCGTGGGCGGCGCGCGCGCACGCGTTTTCGGCGCGGGTTCGCGACGTCTCTGAAGTGCTGGCCGAGTTGGGCGAGCCGAGGGCGCCGAGGCATCCGATCCGGGGCACGGTCGTCTATCACGACGCCTGCCATCTTGCTCATGCGCAGGGAGTCCGATCGCAGCCGCGCGACGCGCTGGGCACGATCCCCGGACTGGAGATCGTGAGCCCCGCTGAACCCGAGGTCTGTTGCGGGAGCGCCGGCATCTACAACCTGGTGCAGCCGGACACGGCGGTTGAGCTTGGAGCTCGGAAAGTCGGCCACATTTCGTCGCTCCGTCCTGATTTCGTGGCCACCGGCAACCCCGGCTGTATGATCCAGATCGCCTCGTCCGCCGCGCGCCAGGGGATTGAGTGGCCGGTCCTGCATCCGATCGAATTGGTCGCCGCCTCCATCAAGGGACAGAATTGACAGAGGGCTTAAACTTCTAGTAGAAATTCGGACCTCGGCATCAGGCTTTTTTTCGCCAAGGTGCGTACTTTCAAGCTGTTGGCGGGTCGGTCGTCTTCACGAGAGACCCACGATACCGCGACGCGGAGCCCGATCGATCGGAAACGGATCGATCGCCGGAAGGCGTATCGAGAAAAGACGATTGAAATTTTCCTAGCAGAACAGGAACAGAAGGAGTGCTCATGGGGAATCGGTTCAAAGGGTTGATGACGGCGACGATCGCGGCGGGGGCCGCGGTGGGCGTGTTCTCGCTGGGGGCGATCGGCACTGCGGGCCAGGCGCCGGCAGGACGCGGGGCGGCACCGGCAGCGCCTGCGGGTCGCGGGACAGCGCAGCCGGCGGCCAGAGGGGCAGCCACAGGTCGCGTGCCGCGCAACGCCTGGGACGGTAAACCCAACATGAACGGCGTCTGGCAGACCATGAACACGGCGAACTGGGACCTGAATGATCATGCGGCGATGGCCGGTCCGATGTATCAGATGGGTGCCATCGGGGCCGTGCCACCGGGGCAGACGGTGATCGAAGGCGGCGACATCCCGTATCTGCCCGCCGCGCTCGAGCAGAAGAAAAAGAACTATCTGAACCGGCTGACGGACGATCCCGAAATCAAGTGCTACCTGCCGGGAATCCCGCGCGCCACCTACATGCCGTATCCGTTCCAGATCGTACAGAGCCCCAAGAACATCCTGATGGCCTACGAGTACGCGAGCGCGAACCGCGTGGTCAACATGGAGAAGCCGACTGAGGCGCCCGTCGACAGCTGGATGGGCTGGTCGAACGGCAAATGGGAAGGCGATTCCCTGGTCGTGGAAGTCAAGAGCATGAACGGCAAAGCGTGGCTCGACCGCGCCGGCGACTTTACCACCGACAACGTCGTCGTCCTCGAGCGCTTCACCATGACGGACGCCGACCACATCAACTACGAAGCCACCATCACCGACAAGAACGTGTTCTCGCGACCCTGGAAGCTCAGTCTGCCGCTGTACCGCCGTGTCGAGAAGAACGCGCAGTTGTTGGAGTACAAGTGCGTGGAGTTCGCCGAAGAATTGCTCTACGGCCACCTCCGGAAGCGGTATAACTAGAACCTGTCCTGATATGGCATGGCTGAGCCACTAAGCACACGAAGCACAGCGAAAATGGAGGAAAGTTCGATGCGAGCAAAATTGACCGTTGCGGCCGTTGGCGTGGGGTTGCTGCTGGCGGCGGTGCCGATGATGGCGCACCACTCATTCGCCGCCGAGTACGACGCCACCAAGGCCGTCAAGATGACCGGCACCGTCACGTCGATGGAGTGGATCAACCCGCACGCGTGGATTCACATGGACGTGAAGAAGCCCGACGGCAAGGTCGAGAACTGGATGGTCGAAGCGGGAGCGCCGAACGCGTTGCTGCGTCGCGGCTTCAACAAGCAGTCGCTGCTGCCCGGCACGGTCATCACCGTTGAAGGCTACCAGGCCAAGGACGGTGCGATGCGCGCCAACGGCCGCGACATCACCTACCAGGACGGCCGCAAGCTGTTCGTCGGATCGTCGGGCACGGGCGCGCCGGACGAGAGGAAAGAATAACCGCGAACTGTCGCAATCGAACGATGGTGAATGGGGCGATGGAGCAATCCATCGCCCCATTTCTCAATAGAACCCTATTCCTCTTCCTCCGAGTCCGACTCCGGACCAGAGCAGCACGGAAATCAAAGCGACCAGGATGGCCTTCGCGGAAGTGCCGGGTGCCGTCGCGCCGGCCGCCACACGTCGTCGGATGGTGAACGTGAAAAGAATCGCTCCGAACAACGAATACATCTTGATCCAAAACGCGTCGTTGTAATAGCAGCGCATCGCCTCCGAGCACATCAGCATGAAGCCGGAGATCAGCATCACGCTGAGGCTCCCGAGCAACCACGGTTCGGCCTCCCTGGCCACCGCCGCCGCCGACTCCTTCTTCAATCCCAGCCCAGCCAGCCGCATATCCACGATTAGTACGGCGCCTCCGATGACGGCAAGCGCGAGCAGATGCACCGCTTCGACGACGGGGAAGAGGAAGACCGAGCCGCTGATCCCTTTACCCAACGCCGAGGCTTCGCACCATTTGAAAAAAGCCAGTAACATCGCCGCGTCCTCCCTACCTCTTGTCGAACCAGTTGTACGCGATCATTCGACCGGCCACGACGACGCCGCCCCACATCAGGAGGGAGACTGCGCCGGCGACTTTCGCGTAGGTCGGCGTAGGTATTGAGCGATCCCACTTGGCGATCTTCCGATAGATGCCTGAATGGAACACCCACGCGTTCACGACGGCCAGAAACAGCATGCAGAATTTCACGCGCAGAAAGATGTTGGTGTAGTACCGGACGGGTGTATTCAGGAAGAGGATCATGCCGCTGACGACCATGATGACGGCGCCCGCCCACGTCCACGGCAGGACGTAGCCCATGACTTCGGAAAGCGGCACGCGTTTGAAAATAATCCCCATCAAGCGCAGATCGGTCAGCACGGCCATGCCCAGAAACAGACAGAGGCCAAGCACGTGCACGCTTTCGACGATGGGAAACGACCAGATCGACTCGTGAAATGCCACGCTCACCGGCGTCGTCTCCAGCCATTGAATGAATTGAAGCAGCATTCTTACGGTAACCTCCTGCCTGCAGCCGCCGTCGAGACGGATGATGTTAACGGAGCCGCGTTGATATCAGCCCAGCCGCCGGATTGTCAAGCGCCCGACACCAAAGCATAATCCCCCTGGGTGGAGAAAAACCCGTGAAGGAATGATGTGATGTTGACTCCATCACGCCATCGCCCCAATGGAAGGATTCTGTCGTGACCGATCCAGTGAATTTGGAAGCGCTCCTGCATGAAGCACGAGTGATTGTGGCCCCCGACGCGTTCAAAGATCGCGCGGTGGTGGCCGACCCGTCGGTGTACGAACAGGCGGAACGCGATCCCGAGGCATTCTGGGAATCGTTCGCGCGCGAGCTCGAGTGGTCGGCGCCGTGGACGCAAGTGCTCGATTGGCGCCCGCCGCACGCGAAGTGGTTCGTCGACGGGAAGATCAACGCCAGCGTCAACTGTCTCGATCGTCACGTCCGATCCGCCCGGCGCAACAAAGCCGCGCTCGTGTGGGAAGGGGAGCCCGGAGACCGCCGGACGCTGACCTACTGGGATCTGTATCGCGAGGTGAACCGGTTCGCGAATGTGCTGCGCGGGCTTGGGGTCGCCCGCGGCGACCGCGTCGCAATCTACATGCCGATGATTCCGGAACTGCCGATCGCCATGCTCGCCTGCGCGCGCATCGGCGCCGTGCACAGCGTCGTGTTCGGCGGCTTCAGCGCCCAGTCGCTGCGCGACCGCATCAACGACCAGCAGGCCAAGGTGGTGGTGACCGCCGACGGCGGCTTCCGTCGCGGCCAGACGGTGCCGCTCAAGCAGATGGCGGATGAGGCGCTCGAAGGCACGCCAAGCGTCGAGCACGTCGTCGTCGTCAAGCGTGAAGGCGTGGCGGCGGTCGCGCTCAAGGCCGGCCGCGACCAGTGGTACCACGAGTTGATGACGCCCGAGGTGCCGGCCTGGGCCGAGCCCGAAGCGATGGACTCGGAAGACCTGCTCTACATCCTGTACACCTCAGGTACGACCGGGAAGCCGAAAGGCATCGTGCACACCACGGGTGGCTATCTGGTCGGCACGTATGCGTCGACCAAGTGGATCTTCGATCTGCGCGAGGAAGACGTCTTCTGGTGCACCGCCGACATCGGCTGGGTGACGGGGCACAGCTATGTCGTGTACGGACCGCTGACCAATGGCGCGACGGTCGTGATGTACGAAGGATCGCCGGACTGGCCGCAGAAAGATCGATTCTGGGACCTCATCGAGCGTCACGGCGTGACGGTCTTCTACACCGCGCCCACGGCGATACGCAGCTTCATGCGATGGGGGACTGAGTGGCCGAAAAAGCATGACATGCGCACGCTTCGACTGCTCGGATCGGTAGGCGAGCCAATCAACCCCGAAGCGTGGATGTGGTACTACGAGCACATCGGCGGCGGACAGTGCCCCGTTGTGGACACCTGGTGGCAGACTGAAACGGGCCAGATCCTCATTGCCCCGCTGCCGGCGGTGACGCCGATGAAGCCAGGTTCGGCGACGAGACCGTTCCCGGGCATCGCCGCGGAAATCGTCAACGAACGCGGCGAGAAGATTGTCGGCGCCGGCGGAGGGTATCTCGTTCTCACCCGTCCATGGCCGGCGATGCTCCGCACCATCTACGGTGACCCCCAACGCTACGTGAGCCAGTACTGGAACCGGTGGGGGCCGGCGGTGTATGTCACCGGAGACGGCGCGCGACGGGATGCCGACGGCTACTTCTGGCTGCTCGGCCGCGTCGACGATGTCTTGAACGTGGCAGGCCATCGCGTCGGCACGATGGAAGTGGAAAGCGCGCTCGTCGATCATCCCAGCGTGGCCGAAGCGGCGGTGGTCGGCAAGCCGCACGAAATCAAAGGCACCGCGATTGCCGCGTTCGTGACCGTGAAGGACGGCGTGAACGCCACTCCCGAGCTCGCGCAGGAGCTCAAGCAGCACGTCGTGACCGTGATCGGGCCGATCGCGCGTCCCGATGAGATTCTCTTCGCGGCCGATCTCCCGAAGACGCGTTCGGGCAAGATCATGCGACGCCTGTTGCGGGATATCGCCGAAGGCAAGGCGCTCGGCGATACGACCACGCTCGCGGATCCCGCCGCGGTCGCTCGACTCAAGACGACGTACGACGACGAGTCGGGGTCGTGAGCCGATCGCTGGTATGACATCTCGCCAGGCGCTGTTGGGCGCGCTATTGTCGGCTGCCGCATCGACGCTCTGTCTGGCATGCGGACGGTCGTCAGCGCCGGACGTTCGCAACGGCCCGACCGCGGCTGCAGGACCGGCAGCATCCGATCGGGCGAGCTCGGATTGGTTCGTTGACCGGGCCGCGGCGACCGGCCTCGATTTCGTCCACTTCAACGGAATGTCTGGTGCGCTCTATTACGCCGAGCACATGGGCCCCGGCGTCGCCCTGTTCGACTACGACAACGATGGCGACCTCGATGTGTTCATTCCGCAGGGACAGATGCTCGGCACCGGCAAGAAGATCGAGCAGGCCACGTTTCCACCGAAGCGTCCGCTGCCGTTGAAGGGACGCTTGTTCCGGAACGATCTGCAGGTGAACGCCGACGGCACGCGCACGCTGCGATTCACCGACGTGACGGACGCCAGCGGGCTGAACGCCAACGGCTACGGGATGGGCGTCGCGACCGGCGACTACAACAACGACGGCTGCGTCGATCTGTACGTCACGGCGCTCGGACGCAATCAGTTGTTCCGCAATAATTGCAACGGGACCTTCAGCGACGTGTCGAAGCAGAGCCGGACCGACGACACCGGTTGGAGCACCTCGGCGGCGTTCGTCGACTACGACCGGGACGGTTGGCCCGACTTGTTCGTGGGCCACTACCTGGCCTATACCACCGACGCCAACAGCCAGTGCTACAGCGTGACCGGGAAGCCGGACTACTGTCCGCCGCATGTGTATTCCGCGCAGCCGAGCCACCTGTTTCACAACAACCGCGATGGCACGTTCACCGAGGTGACGGTCGCGGCCGGCATGTCGCGCGAATTTGGACCGGCGCTCGGCGTCTCGACCGCCGATTTCAACGGCGACGGATGGCCAGACATCTACGTCGCCAACGACGGCCAGCCGAATCAGCTCTGGATGAACCAGCACGACGGCACGTTCAGGAACACGGGGCTGCTGTCGGGCACGGCGTTGAGCGGCGAAGGCGAGGCGAAATCGAGCATGGGCGTCGACGCCGGCGATTTCGACAACGATGGCGACGAGGATCTGTTTGTCGCCGAGTTGACCGGCCAGGGCGCCGATCTCTACGTCAATGATGGCTCGGGCGTATTTGTCGATCGAAGCGCGCGGTCGCGGATTCGCTTCGCGACCTTGCCGTTCACCGGTTTTGGCGCCGCCTGGTTCGACTACGACAACGACGGCTGGCTTGATCTGCTGATGGTCAGCGGCGCCGTCACGTCGATCGAGGATCTGATGAAGGCGAACGATCCGTTTCCCTTGCGGCAGCGGAAGCAGCTGTTGCGAAATCTGGGCACCGGCGAGTTCGAAGACGTGACGGCTCGCGCGGGCGCGGTCTTCCAGCAGGCCAGCGTCGCGCGCGGCGCTGCGTTCGGCGATCTCGACAACGATGGTGACACCGATGTGGTGGTCGGCAGCAACAACGGTCCCGTGCAGTTGTTGATCAACGAGATCGGCAGCCGCAATCATTGGATCGGTATTCGGGCCGTGACTGCGGCTGGCGGCGGGCAGGCCGTGCCCGCTGCGCACGCCCAGACGCTGCGGGACGCCGTGGGCGCGCGTGTCAGTATCACGCGCGCGGATGGGTCGGTGGTGTGGCGGCGGGCTCGAGCGGAAGGCAGCTACGCATCGGCCAACGACCCGAGAGTGCTCGTCGGTCTCGGATCTTCCGCGGCGGCGGTGAAGGTCCGCGTGACGTGGCCGGACGGCAAATCCGAGGAGTGGGCCGGCGTACCGGTCGATCGATACACGACGTTGCAGGAAGGCACCGGGAAGTGAACGGATCCGTGGTGGCCGCGACATCCGCACTGTTACTGGTGCTGGCGGGTTGTGGGTCGAACACCAGGACGGACACGACCCCGCCGCCGGCGTCCATCCTGCCGCCGGCGCCGATCGACCGTAAGTCCCTTCGTGCGGTCTCGCTCCCCGATGTGTCCAAGTTGGATGCGCCAGTGCAGCAGCAGCTGCGCGACGGTTATAAGGCGCTCGTGGCGAAGACTGAGAGCCCGGCGACCTCCGACGTCGATCTCGGCTTTGCCTACGGCGAGATGGGCAAGCTGCTGATGGCCGCGGAATATCGGGATGGAGCCGAGCCCGCGTTCCTCAACGCGGAAGCGCTGATGCCGAACGAGCGACGCTGGCCCTATTACCTCGCTCAACTCTACAAGCTCAAAGGCGACGCGACGCGAGCGACCGCGTCGTTCGAGCGTGCCCTGAAGGTGAAGCCCGACGACCTGCCGACCCTGGTCTGGCTCGGCAGCGCCTATCTGGACCAGGGGCGCGTCGCCGAAGCCGAGCCGCTCTTCGCGACCGCGTTCTCGATCTCGCCGCGATCGATCGCTGTATTGTTCGGATTGGGGCGCACGGCCCTGGCCAAGCAGGACTATGCGCGCGCCGTCGACTATCTGGAACAGGCACTGACCCTCGATCCGAAGGCGGTGGTCATTCATTTTCCGTTGGCGATGGCCTATCGTGCGATGGGCGACCTCCAGAAGGCCGAAGCGCACTTGAGGGTGCGAGGACCGGGTGACATCCGTCCGCCCGACCCGCTGATGCAGGAGCTCGACGCAATCCTCGAGAGTGCCGTGGCGTACGAAGTGCGCGGCGCACAGGCGCTCGACGAGTCGAACTGGGTCGCGGCGGCCGAGTATTTCCGGAAAGGGGTTGCGCTTGCGCCCAACGAGCCGTCGCTCCGGCACAAGCTGGGCACCGCGCTTGCCATGAGCGGCGATCCGCGCGCCGTCGAGCAGTTCGAGGAAGTGACACGCCGCTGGCCGAAGTTTGCGAAGGCGCAATACAGCCTGGGGCTCGTCATGGCGTCGAGCGGTCGAAGCCGGGAGGCCATCGAACACTTTTCAGCGGCGGTGAAGAGCGATCCGGCCTACTCGGAGGCCAGACTGCAGCTGGCGGAAATGCTGCGAGTATCCGGCCGTTTCCAGGAATCCTTGCCGCAGTACGAAGAGACGATCAGGCTCAATCCCCGGCTCGCCGAGGCGCGGCTCGGCTATGGCATGGCGCTCGCCGCTCTGAAGCGGTTCGACGACGCGCGAAGGGAGCTTGGCGAAGGGGCAAGGATCTTTCCGGATCGCCGGGAGTTCGCCGATGCGTCCAACAGCCTGTCCACCGCGGGACCGAGCCGATAGGTTCCGTACATGGCGAGCCTGAGAACGCGCGTCTTGTCCGTTGCGATAGCCGGCCTGTTGCTGATGTTGGCAGGTGGGTACGCACTGAGCCGGCGAACCGGTCGCCTGCCCGCGCCGGATTCCCCCGCCTACGAAGATCTGGTCCGCAAGTTCTACCGAGGCCTGGCCTCTCTCGAGGTCGGCTTGCTGGACGATGCGAAGAGGGATTTCACGCAGGCGACTGAAGTCGTGGCCGTCGAGCCGGCGGCCTGGGCAAATCTCGCGTTGGCCCATTTGAGGCTCGGCGAGTTCGATCCGGCCGACGCCGCTCTGCAGCGAGCGGCTGCGCTGGCGTCGGCGAGCAGTGAGATTGCATTCCTGCAGGGACAGCTCGACACCTCGCGCGGCCGCCTCGAACAGGGCATTGCCGGGTTCCGCCGGGCGATTCAGCTCGATGCCGCCAGCTTGCGGGCCCGCTACGCGCTCGCGCAGGAAGTGGAGCAGGCGGGCGGACCCAATGCCGACGCCGACGCGCAGCAATTGCTCGACGAGCTGCATCGGCGCCGGCCGGACAATCTTGCCGTGATGCTGGAGCAAACGCGCCTGGCCGCGAAACGCAATGACGGCCCGCGGCTCCAGGAATCGGTCGGCGCATTGTCAGCGCCCTCCTCCACGTGGTCCGAAGCCGTTCTGGAACAGTATCGCGCGCTCCAGGCAGGTGCCGGCGCGGGCAACTTCGCCGACGCCTCTCGTGCGACCGCCTTTCTGCGCAACGTCCTGGTCCGTGTGCCCGCGTTTCGCGAAAGCCTGGTGGAGATCAAGCCGCCGGCAGAGCTGATCGCTGACCCGTTCAGGCGATTCCTGAGATTGCCCTCGCCGAGTCCAATGCCGTCGCCTCCGGACGATGCGCTCGCCTTCACGCGTGAACCGCTGGACGCCGATCGCCCGGCACCCGCCGAGTCGCTGGTGGCGTTCTCGATGAACGGATCCGACATGCCGACCGTGTTTGCGGTCAACGGCAGCGGCCTGCGCCGCATCGGCGGTGCTCCCGCAGCCATCGCCGCCCCGTCGGTGAAGGGAATCTCCGTGCTCGATTGGAATCGGGATTTTCGCATGGACCTCGCGCTTGCCGGCGCCGGCGGCCTGCGGCTGCTGACGCAGGCCCCGGACGGGACCTTCGCGGACGTTACGGGCGCCGCGGCTGCGGGAGGTGGCGCGGTGACCGCTGACTGCGTCGGCGTGTGGGCGGCGGATCTCGAAATGGACGGCGACGTCGATCTGGTCGTCGGCGTGCGTGGTGCGCCGCCGTTGGTCCTGCGAAACAACGGCGACGGGTCGTGGCGCCAGATGCAGCCATTTGCCGGTGTGGTCGAACTGCGTGGATTCGTGTGGGGCGACTTCGACGGCGACGGCGATCCTGACGCGGCGCTCCTCGATGCGCAAGGTGCTGTGCACGTGTTCGAGAATCGTCAGGCAGGCGAGTTTCGAGAGATGCCGAAGCCGGGCAACGTTGGCGCCGTGGTGGCCCTGGCAGTCGGCGATATCAATGCCGACGGCGCACTCGACATCGTCACGCTCGGCGCCGACGGGTCGATTCGGCGCGTGTCCGGCAAAGGCAACGTCTGGGAGCAGCGACAGATCGCGACCTGGCCGGAGAACTTGCAGGGAGGGCCTGGAGCGTATCGGCTGTTTCTCGCTGACCTCGACAACAACGGCGCGCTGGATCTCGTGGCGTCCGGGAACGGACGGTCCCGCGCCTGGCTGGCCACCGGCGCCGGCGAGTTCCGGGCGCTGGCGTCGCTGCCCGAGGGCGACGTGTTCGCGGTCCTCGATCTGAACAACGATGGCCGGCTCGACCTGGTCGGTCTTCAGAACGGCACGCCCGCCCGACTGCTGTCTCATGGCACGGCGGCGTATCACTGGCACGTGGTTCGACCGCGTGCGCAGCCGACCGCCGGCGATCAACGGATCAACTCATTTGGTGTCGGCGGGAATATCGAGATTCGATCCGGGTTGCTGACGCAGAAACAGGCGATCACCGGGTCCCCGGTGCATTTCGGCCTGGGGACTCGCACCGGCGTGGAAGTGACCCGGATCGTCTGGCCGAACGGCATCATGCAGGCCGACTTCGATCGCCGCGCCGACGAAGCCATCGTGGCCGAGCAGCGCCTGAAGGGCTCGTGTCCCTGGGTGTTTGCCGACGATGGCACGGGGTTGCGGTTTGTCACCGACTTCCTGTGGCGATCGCCACTCGGCCTTCGCATCAACGCGCAGGACACCGCTGGCGCGACGCAGACCGAGGATTGGGTGAAGATTCGAGGCGATCAGCTGGCGGCGAGAAACGGCGCCTACGACGTTCGGATCACGGCCGAGCTGTGGGAAACGCATTTCATCGATCACGTGTCGCTGATGGTGGTGGACCATCCCGTCGATACCGAGATCTTCGTGGACGAGCGGTTCGCCAGGGAGGCGCCGGCGCTGACGACGCACGTGATGACGACGCCGCGGCCGGTCGCGGGCGCGTGGGATGAATCGGGCCGTGAGGTGACCGAGCTCGTCGCGCAGCAGGACGGCCGGTACCTCGACACGTTCGCGCTTGGCGAGTATCAGGGCATTGCCGCCGACCATTTTGTCGAAATCGATCTCGGGCATGAAATCCCCCGCGGCACGCGTCAGTGGCTCGTGGCCAATGGGTGGATCTATCCGACCGACAGCAGCATCAACGTCGCGATTGGGCAGGGCACGCGGATCCAGCCGCGCGGGCTGTCGCTCGAAGCGCAGGACGGATCGGGTCGATGGGTGGTCGTGTCGCCGGACCTGGGATTCCCCGCCGGCAAGAACAAGACGATTCTTCTCGACCTCAATCAGGTGACGGCAGCCGGCGTCGCGCACGCGCGTAGAGTGCGGCTGCGCACCAACCTCGAAGTGTATTGGGACCGCCTGGCCGTCGCGGACGACATCGCCAACCCGACCTTCAGCACGACCCGGCTTCAACCTGACCGCGCGGAGCTGCGCTATCGGGGCTTTTCGAAGACTGACTACTCCAATCGGCGGCGGCCGGAGATTCCCGTGTACGGCGCGATCGCCAACGTCACGCAGCGGTGGCGCGATCTGGTTGGCTACTACACCCGGTTCGGCGATGTGCGCGAGCTTCTCGACAAGGTGGATGATCGGTACGTCATCATGAACGCTGGGGACGAGCTCCGATTGTCGTTCCGAGCGCCGGCACCGGTCGCGACGGGATCGACCCGCGATTTCGTGCTGGTCGGCGACGGTTGGGAGAAAGACGGCGACTACAACACGACCTTTTCGAAATCTGTCCAGCCGCTGCCGAGACACGATCGGCCGGACTACGACGCCTACCCGGACGGACAGCTCGAAGACGATCCGGTGTATCGCCGCCACCCTTCGGATTGGCTGAACTATCACACCCGTTTCGTGACGCCGGATGGCTACCTGCGCGGTGTGAAATGAGCGCACAGGCTCGACAGTGGTGGCTGTGGAGTGTCTGGGCGGTGCTGCTGGCGGCGTCGCTGGTGGCCGTGAAAGCCCTCGATCGAGCCAGCGCGGGGAAAGGATCGGACGAGCGGCGCGATCAGTCCGACGCGTTGGCTCGCTATGGCTTTGCGCTGGAGGAAGTCGCGCGGCCGAGCGGCGTCGACTTCACGCACGTTGCGCCGACCTTCGATGCGCAACTGGATCACATCATGCCGCAGGTGGCGTCGACCGGGGCGGCCGTTGCCGTCGCCGACTTCGACCGCGACGGCTGGCCGGACTTCTATGTCACCAACAGCGCCGAAGGCGGTTTGAATCGCCTGTATCGGAATCAGCGCGACGGCACGTTCAAGAACGTCGCGCCGGACATGGGTGTCGCCGCGGTGAACCGTATCGGCACCGGCGTCTCGATGGGCGCGATCTGGGCAGACTACGACAACGATGGATTCGACGATCTGTTCGTCTACAAGTACGGCCGGCCGGAGCTCTTTCACAACGAGGCGGGACGAGCGTTTACGCGCGTGACCGAACGCGCCGGGTTGCCGCAGTGGGTCAACGCCAACAGCGCGGTCTGGCTCGACTACGATCGCGACGGCAAGGTCGACCTGTTTCTCGCCGGGTATTGGCCGGAAGACCTCGATCTCTGGCATCTGAAGACGACCCGGATCATGCCCGAGAGCTTCGAGTACGCGAACAACGGCGGCCGCAAGTATCTGTTGCACAACCGCGGCGATGGCACGTTCGAGGACACCACCGCGGCGCTGGGCCTCGATTCGCACCGGTGGACGCTGGCCGTGGGCGCCGCCGACCTGTTCGGTACGGGGTTCCCGGATCTCTTCCTCGCGAACGACTACGGCGTGTCCCAGATCTACGCCAACCGCAACGGCAAGCGGTTCGTCGATGTCAGCACCGAGACCAACATCGGACGGACGCCGAAGAGCGGCATGAACGCGGCGTTCGGCGACGTCTTCAACGACGGCCGATTGTCGATCTACAAGACCAACATCTCGGAGCCGGGCGTGCTGGTGCAAGCCAACGATCTCTGGGTGCCTAAAAAGGCTGGCCCGGCCCCACCAATCTCACCAGCCCGACCCGCCCCAGCAGGCCAACCCGCCCCACCTGCCCTACCCGTCCCGCCGATGGTGGAGTTCGAGGATCTCGCGTCGAGCCTTGGCGTGGATCTGGGCGGTTGGAGCTGGGGCGCGCAGTTCGGCGATCTCAATAACGACGGCACGCTCGACTTGTATCTCGTGAACGGCTATGTGTCGGCCGGCGAGCGAACCAGCTATTGGTACGACTTCGCGCAGATCGCCGTCGGGCACCGCGCCATCATCGGCGACGCGCAGAACTGGCCGGCCATGAAAGGTCGAAGCCTGTCGGGCTACCAGCGCAAGCGCGTGTGGGTCAACGACGGCGTCGGGCGGTTCATCGACGTCGCCCCGGTCGTCGGCGTCACCGATGTCTACGATGGACGGGCGGTCGCGTTCGCGGATCTCTCGAATCGCGGCGTCATCGACGTCATCGTGGCGAACCAGCGGGGACCGCTGCTGGTTTACCGAAACACCGTGCAGACGGGGCGCCACTGGATCGACTTCGAGCTCGAGGGTGCGCCGAGCAACCGCAGTGCGATAGGCGCACGGGTCGAGCTTCATTGGAAGGGCCAGGTGCAGCTCCAGGAGGTCAGCGGCGGCAGCGGTTTCAGCGCCCAGAATCAGCGCCGGCTGCACTACGGCCTCGGCCAGACGACCATCGTCGATCGCGTCGAGATCGCGTGGCCATCCGGCCGGCGCCAGACGATCGAAAAACCGGCGATCGACCGGTTGCACAAGATCAGGGAAGCTCCATGACATCAGAGAGCGCGGCGTTCTCGTCGTCCGGCGCGGTCGTGGCGAGGCCTCGGTTCAGGTTCTCGCTGGCGAACCGGCTGGTGCCGCCGATCTTCATCACCTGCATTCTCATCGCCGCGCATCTCTCCTTCGGCGTTCTCGAAAGCTATACGCGAACCGGTCTCGCGATTGTCACGGCGATCGCGGCGGAGCTGCTGATGGCGCGGCTGACCTACGGCCGCTGGCCGCATCCGGCCAGCGCGTACATCACCGGCATCAGCGTGGGCATCCTGGTGCGGTCGCCGTTTCTGTGGCCTTACGTGCTGGCCAGCCTGATCTCGATTGCCTCCAAATACGTGCTGCGGGTCAACGGCCGCCATCTCTGGAATCCGTCGAACCTCGGCGTCAGCGCCGTGCTGTTCCTGGCGCCGGCGACCGTGTCGTTGCTGAGCATTCAATGGGGCAACAACATCTGGCCGATGGTGGTGATCTGGACGCTGGGCTCGGTGATCGTCTGGCGGGTGGGCCGGCTGCACATCAGCGCTGCGTATGTGGCCTCGTTCCTGTTCTTCTCGTTCGTCCGCAGCGCCATCACCGGCAATCCGTGGCTCGCCAACGTCGCGCCAATCACCGGCCCGATGTATCAGCTGTTCATCTTCTTCATGGTCACCGACCCGAAAACCACCGTGCGGCCGTTCTGGGGCCAGGTCGCCGTCGTCTTTGTGGTCGCGCTCGTGGAGACGGCGCTGCGCCTGTCGGAGGTCGTCTACGCGCCGTTCTACGCGCTGTTCCTGGTGGGGCCGTCGGCGCTGATGATTGAAGCGTACCTGGACCACCGGCGGAACAGCCGTAGCTCGAGCGGTCCGGGCCACACCCTGCCGACGTAGTGGGCGGCGGCGCAAATTCGGCTGGTACGGAGGGCTCGCTTCAGGGGCATTGTCTCGGTCTCATGGAACCACCGGGTCGTCACGAGCGGGGCGCACCCCGTAGCATGAAACGTGCGCGCATATTAAAGATTTTTCTCGGTGGACTCGGTGGTGGACGTTGAACTGGTGCACCACCCCTTCAGGTGGACTATCACGGTCCGGCTGAAGCCAGGCTGAAGCCGGACATTACACAACTGGAACGCTCTCGCCGGTGTGATTCCACAGGCGGTGCGGAGCTGCGGTCATACGCGCCGCGCGGGGCCGCGCGCGGTGAAACCGCATCGCTCCAATAGACGCTCGATTTCGACTGACGATGCGTGCAACTTGGATGCGTTCGTCACGAGATCCTCGGCGAGCACGGGATACCAGTCCCTCCGGCTTCGATCGAGCAGCCCGGCGATGTCGAATGGCAGGATGGCGCGGTCGATCCTCGTCAGCAGTTCCTCGCGGGCGATGCCGTCCATCGTTCGAAGTGCGGACTCCGAGCACGCGCGCAACTCGGGACCGAACGCCGGATGGGCGTGCAGCAGGAAGCCTGGCGCCAGCTCGCGCCGGCCCAGTCGCCACGCCGTTTCCGCATAGCTCGCCGCCGCGAAATAGAGCAGCGTCAGGCGTTTGAAGAGCGGCGGATCGGTCATGCTCGCGTAAAGCGCGGCGACAAGTTGCTCGGCCGCCTCCAGTTCGTCGTGTGTCGCCCGCGCGTACGCACCTAGCCCCGCCTCTCGCTCGGGGCCCTCGGCGCTGGTCTCCAGCACGTCGAGCAGCCGCAGGATCCCGAGCAGCGTGAGTGGGAACCCGGTGGACAGCAGTGGATCGATCACCCCGGCCGCCGAGGGAAGCAGCGCCCAGCGCGGTCCGCAGACTTCCCGGCTCCGGAACGCGAGACGGGGGGCATGCACGAAGGGGAGCAGTGGGCGGGCTTCTCGAAACTGATCCTGGACTGAGGGCAGGCTCGCGAGAACGCGGTCCCAGGCGGAGGGGCCCTCCTCCGCGCGAAATCCGGCGGCGACGCGGTCGGTGAGTGCCACGCCGGCGCTCGTCATGCCGTTGTTGAACCGCAGCACCCACATCCATCCGCCGTCGAACACATGATGCAGTGCCGCAGCGTCCACCGGAAACGGCGGTGTCTCGCCGAGGGCGGTCACGTGTTCCCATTGCTCGACACCGTCAAAATGCGTGTAGAGCGCTTGCGTCGGCGGCAGCCATTGCATCGGTGCGTCGTGCAGGGCCAGGGCCTTGTGGAGAAACCCGCGTGGGCCGCTGGCGTCGATGACGAAACGCGCCGAGACCTGAAGCTCGCGGCCGCTGCGCGTGCCGCTCAACTCGACGCCCATGCCGGTGTCGCGGAACCGTTCGAGCCGCGTCTGGTCCAGGTAGACGGCGCCCTCCGCTTCGGCCTCGCGCACCAGCGCGTGATCGAAGTCCGGCCGGTACCAGTGCGTATCGCCGATGTCGTCGTGAGGACTGGCGGCGACCACCAGCTGTCGCGAATGGTCGCGATTGTCCGAGAAACGCTCGCCCGCCCGATGGAACCAGAACGTGAAGCCACGTTTGAGTCCAGCCGCGACGTCGGGCCGCTCCCGCTGCCACGTGCCCCATTTCGAAAAGGCACGGATGCGGGGCAAATCGTAGCGATCCGCGATGTGCTCGATCAGGAGGTTTGCGAGCGGCGTGGAGGATTCGCCGATTGCGAACCGCGGGTGACATCCGCGTTCGAGCAGCGCCACGCGCATGCCTCGCCGCCGCAGCGCGAGCGCCGTCAACGCCCCGGCGAACCCTGAGCCGACGATCGCGACATCAACGTCGAGGCTGTGCGCGTTCATTGCCGACGTTCGTGTCGCGCGCACGCAATCGGGGGAGGGATCCGCTGTTCCAGGTTCATGGTGTGGAGCCTGACTCGGCGGGCGTCCAGGCAGGTCGGACACTCGGAGAACTGTTCGAGATTCCACAGATCGACGAACAGCCGTCCGCGATGGCCTGATAGCCCGTGGTGAGAGTCTGGCTGCATTCGACGGGCGATGCATCCCCGCTGGCTGCGTTGCTCCTCGCTCAAATACTCCCGGTATTCTCGGTCGCCCCCACCCCAACGCGCTGGGAAACGCGCGTCGGGGGCCCCGGGGTCGCGCCTTGCCGGCGGGGCGCCTCGCCCGCCTCGGTGCGACGCCAGACTTTCACCACGGGCTGCCAGGCGCGCGTGCGACAGCTCGACGCTGCGTTCGATGGCGTCGAGGCTCGGCAATCGAAACGATCCATCGGCCGACAGGGTCTCCATCGCCCCATTGCCGGCCCGCGTGGGAATCAGCGTCACCACGGATGCGCCGCAGCCGAACGCGGTGTCGATCGATTCCTGGAGCCACGCGTCCTGTTCCTCCGCCGGCACGAACGGAGGCGCAATCAGGAGAAACACTCGCACGTCGACACGGCGTTCGATGAGGCGGTTCGCCGCATCGGCGAACTGATTGACCGTCATGCGTTTATGAAGCCGTTCCAGGGCAGCCGGATGGACCGTTTCGAGACCCATGGCGACTTCGAGCCGGGCGGCGGCACCCCGACTCGACCGATGCACATCGAGCGCGTCAAGAAACCGGTCCACGCGCTCGCCGACGAGCGCGGGGTGCGACTCCACGACCACCTGCTCGAATCTCCCGACTTCGGCGGCCACGGCTTCGTAGTCCTGCTCGGGCACGGCCCGCGGGTCGAAGAAGCTGCCGGCGTTGTACAGCTTGAGGTGCGTGACCGGCCGCTGCTCGCTCAGCAATCTCTTCCGGGCGGCGGCGACCTGGGCCGGTATGGCGCCCGGCGGGGTGTCACCAGCGGTCGTGTAGCGCCAGAGGTCGCACATCACGCAGCGCCAGGGGCATTCACGGCCAGTCAGGAAGACCGTGGCGGTCCGCGCCGCCCGCCCATCCGCGGTGCGCTCGTCCTCGACGATGACGTCCTGAAAACGCCACGGATCGGGATCGACACGCACGGGCCGGCGATCGAGCACGAATCGGTCTCGCGCCGCACTCGATGTCGGGTAGAGCGTCGCCGCGGCGACCGGGCGCGTCGGCATAATCCTTTTCTACGATTGAGCCCGTAACGAGCCCCGCCTTATACTGGGAGTCAGCGTTCGATTATGGCTGATGATTGGCGGCTTGTGGCCGACCGCGTCCCCAGCCCGTCGACTATCAGCAGCAATTATCAGCCGTCAGCCATTTAGATCAGCCATGTACGCCACTACGCACGCCGAGGCTCGCCGGCCCGTCCCCACGATGACACTGGTCGAGCGCCTCAACGGGCCGCGGCACGAGCTGGCGCTTCGGGCGTTCATGGTGATTGTGCTCGCTCACTGGGGCGAGCACCTCCTGCAGGCCTATCAAATCTATGGGCTTGGCTGGCCGGTCCCGGAGGCGCGTGGGCTTGTCGGATACTTCTATCCCAAGCTGATTACGTCGGAGGCGCTGCATTACAGCTACGCGCTCGTGATGCTGGCCGGCCTCTGGGTGTTGCGGTCCGGGTTTACGGGCACCAGGGATCGCCAGTGGTGGACCATTGCGCTGGGTATCCAGTTCTTCCACCACATCGAGCACTTCCTGCTCCAGCTGCAGATCATTCTTGGCTACAACTTCTTCGGCCGCCCGGTGCCGACCAGTCTCGTGCAGCTCTGGGTTCCCAGAGTCGAGCTGCATCTCTTCTACAACACGATCGTGTTCATCCCGATGGTGATCGCGATGTATTACCACATGTTTCCATCGTCTCAGGCCGAGCAGTCACAGTGCACGTGCGCGTGGCATCAGCCCGCCTCCAGCCCCGCCTAGTAGTCACGTGAGCACGGACGTGCTGCGCTGGCCGGCGATTGGCGGCCTGCTTCGCTGGCGCCACGCACGGAAGACGTTTCAGCTCCTGCTCCTGGCTATCGCCGCGGTCGTGATCGTGGACGGTCTCTTCGGTCCCCAAACACCGACGAACAATCTTGCGCCGGTCCTCACCTGGGTCCATTACCGCGGACTGCTGATCATCGCGCTGCTGGCAGCCGGCAACCTGTTTTGCATGGGCTGCCCGTTCGTGCTGGTCAGAGACGCGGGCCGGAGGTTTTTGCCGCCGGCCTTCCGATGGCCGCGGCGGTTGCGCACGAAATGGATCGCGCTGGGCTTGTTCGTGCTGGTGTTGTTCACCTACGAGCTGTTCGACCTCTGGGCGCTGCCTCGGGCTACCGCGTACCTGGTGCTCGGGTACTTCGGCGCCGCGCTGGTGGTCGACCTGGCATTCTCGGGTGCGACGTTTTGCAAGTATCTCTGTCCGATCGGCCAGTTCAACTTCATGGCGTCCACGATGTCGCCGCTCGAACTGCACATCAAGCAAGAGTCGACATGCCGGTCTTGCCGGACGGCCGATTGCATCAAAGGCCGCCGGCAGCCCGATGCGCCCCAGGTCGTCGTCCAACGCGGGTGCGAGCTCGGGTTGTTCCTTCCGCTGAAGGTCGGGAATATGGACTGCACGTTCTGTCTCGACTGCGTGCAGGCGTGCCCTCACGACAACATCGCGCTGACCTCGCGCCTGCCGGGCATGGAGCTCGCCGATACGCGCAGGCGGTCCGGTGTCGGCTGGCTGTCGAGACGTCAGGACATCGCAGGACTCGCGGTGCTGTTCGCGTTCGGCGGCATGCTCAACGCGTTCGCGATGGTCGCGCCGGTTTATCGCCTCGAGAGGTGGATCGCGCATGCGCTCGGCGTCTCGTCCGAGGCTCCCGTGCTCGCCCTGCTGTTTGTGATGTCGCTCGGCGTGGCACCGCTCGTGCTGGTCGGCGGGGCGGCGGCTCTCACCCGCGTGATCGTCGGAGAGACCACCGGATCGCCTCGCGATACCGCGGCGAACTACGCCTACGCGCTCGTCCCCTTCGGGGTTGGCATGTGGACGGCGCACTACTCTTTTCATCTCTTGACGGCGCTGCTCACCGTCATTCCGATCACGCAGAACATCGCCACAGGTCTCGTGGGATGGGCGGCGCTGGGGGAGCCGTTCTGGCGATGGACCGGCATGCGGCCCGGTACGGTCTTTCCGATCCAGATCGGCTGCATCCTGCTCGGCGCGATGGGATCGCTGGCGGTCGCGTACCGAATCTCCGACCGCGACTACCCGGAGAGTCCTGTCCCTCCGACCGCGCCCTGGGTGTGTGTGACTGTCGCGCTCGCGTCGGTGGCGATCTGGATTCTGTCTCAGCCGATGGAAATGAGAGGCGGCGGATTCCTCGGATGACGTCAGCGGCCGGTGGTCACAGCGTGCAGGACGCCGCCATCGCGGCGATCGCCTGGGGAGTGTGGCTGCTTGGCTTCTCGACAGTCGTTCTGCGCGCGCACAGCGGACCGCCGTATCCAATCGTGACCGAACGGATCGTCGGCGCCTACGTCGTCGCGGTCTGGTCGGACCCCGACGTGACGAACGACGGCTCGGCGGCCGGGCAGTTCTGGGTGGTGATGCGGCCGAACGGTCCGACCACGCTTCCTGCCGATACGCGGGCCGAAGTCACGATCCGTCCGTCCGATCGAGTCGGTCTCGAGCAGACGCGCGCGACCGGGCCGGTCCAGGGCGAGACGACGCCGCAGTATGCCGTGCTCCTGATGGATCACGAAGGTCCCTTTGCCGTGCACGTGTCCATCGAAGGTGCGTTGGGCAGGGCCGACCTCGACACCAATGTCGATGCCACCTACGACGCGCGTCCGGCGCCGGCGTTGATGATGGTGTTTCTTGCCCCGTTTCTCCTCGTCGGTTTTCTCTGGGGCAAGTTGCTGCTGCGCCGACGCGGCCGGACCCGGAGCGCGACGTGATGCCCGTGGTACGCTCCTGGCGGCTCCGCCGTCGAAAGCCTTCCGGCTCTTCCAGTCACGGCATGGTCAACGTGTCGCTATCGGATTTCACGTTTCAGTATTCGTGGAGGCAGGCGATGTCAAATGAAGCCACTGTCGGTAATCAGAAGCAGATCCTTGCGAATCAGAAAGAAGTCCTCGCCAATCAGAAGAAGATCCTCGGCAATCAGAAGCGCATCGAGGCCAATCAGTCCAAGCTGGTCAAGGTGCTCGAGAACCAGAAGAAGATTCTGGCCAAGCTGTCCTGAGCCGCCGCCTCAGAGGCCGTTCTTCTCGGTGCCCCTCGGTGTATCGAACGGTTTGGGCGCGACTCCTGTCGTCGGCTACGCGTAGAGCGCGTGGAACGAACGCCTGAGCGTCGCTTCGTCCCGCCCGATCTGCGCGCGCATCGCGTCGGCGGGCATCGCGCCGTGCTGAAATCGGCGTTTTGGAAACACCGGCATATCCATCCCGGTGATTGCTTTGACGCCGCGCCTCATGATGTCCCCCTTCAGAGAGTACAGAGTCGGCACGTCGTATCGGGTCAGTCCCGCGAACGGAATCGCTTCTGCAACCTCGATCACATTCGGCCGTGTGAACGGACTGAACCCAGCGAATCCGTAGCGGCGCGCCGGCGCGTAGGTGCGCACGTAGCTGCGGCTGAGGCCTCCGCTGTAGGTCAGCGAGTGTTTAATCCGGCTCACGCCCCAGCCTTCCTGGTACAGCATCAGATTGTCCACGACGCTGCGAATGGTCAGTTCGGCGTTCTCCTCGATCGGATAGTCCTTGAGGTTCTCGTCGCCGCCGTCGCCGTCGGCGAGGTGCGTCCAGTCCTGGTAGCGCTCCCGGATTCCGCGGCAGAGCCGTAGACCCATCGCGCCGCATTCCACGTCGAGCGCTTTGTAGTCTTCGAGCACGCGGAGCGTTTCCCCGACGTCGAGATCCTCGGGCCGTGCCGCGATCTCCTCGAGAAACAGCGACAGGCCGAGCGAGGAGAGAAAGTCTCGCGCCTGATCGAGATCGGCGCCGCCGGCGTCGAGCACGAACGCCTTCAGCCGCGCGGGCGCCAGTCCCATGCGCAGCATGACGTGGTAGGTGAGGAGGAATACCGAACCGCTGTCGATGCCGCCCGAGAAGGCGACGCCGATCGGCTCCGGCCTGGTTGAACGCGACTCGACGGATTGCAGCCATTTCGCGATTTCGTCGGCGATCGCACCGGCGTACTGTCGGCCGATGACGTCGAGATCCGGAGGCAGCGTGGCTCGCTCCGGCGTGAAGAAGCGTGTGTATGTCGGGTCGGGGTCTGGACAGCCGACCAGCGCCAGATCGACCACGTAGTGCGCCGGGACCATGCGGGTATAGGTCGGATGGAACTGACCCGCGAGGCCATCGTCGGTGAGCGCCTGATGCAGCCGGTCGATGCGATCCGCGACGTACAGCGCGGGACCTTCGTGCCGCTTGGCGAGAAAATACCGCATCGGCCGATCCATCGACCGCGCGAGGCGCACCGTGCGGCCTTCCTGGGCGACCAGCGCAAATGATCCGTCGATGGCGCGGACCGACGCCGGATCGCCGCTGAGCACACGCGCGCGGGCGGCCTCGACATCCATGTTGCCGATGCGGTTCAGGTCGGGGTCGAGGAGATCGACGACACGGCTGATCGGATAGAGCATGACGCAATCTTACGACGGTCTGGGCCCGGGCTATCGGGCTACCAGGCTCTGTGACTGATCGAAATACGACGTGTCAACGTAGAGCGCGCTGAGATCGCAGAGCATTCGTCGTTTGCTCGGCGTTCTCCGCGGTCTCTGCGTTGAATGTTGTCTTGTTCACAGGTGTTGAGGCTCAACTCCGCCCCAACCTCGGGTACCAGTGCACGGGGATCGCCGGCGGATCGACGGGCTTGGGGGCCTCCGGCATCAGGACCGTCGGGAAGATCTTCGTCGCGAACCCGTCGAAGTCTCGCGCCCATTCTTTGTGGTTGTAGGCGCACACGGGTAGGCAGATCGAGCAGTAAGAATGCTGCGCGAAGTACGGAAAGCAGCGGCCGGTGTCGACCATGTAGCGGTCGTAGCCCAGGTGATCCTTGCCGGCTTCCGGACTGCGGTGGTCGGGAATCGCATCGGCCGGGCAGAACTTGCGGCAGGCGCGGCACGCGTCACAGAACTTGGCGATGCCCGCATCAATCGGCCGATCGATCGCGAGCGGCATCGACGTCGCGACGCTGCCCATGCGGAAGAGCGGTCCGAGCCGCGGGTGAATGATCGACCCGTGACGGCCCAGTTCGCCGAATCCGGCCTTCAGGCCGATTGGAATGTGCAGCAGATCGCTGTCGCCGATCGGGTGCTCGACGCGGCACGCGTACCCGAGCGAGCGGATGTGCGCCGCGAGACGGATCACCGTTTCGCCAAGCGTGAAGTAGATCCGGAGGCACTCGATCGCCGCCTCGCGGGATGGCACCACCTGAAATTCCCGCCATCGCATCGCCTGGCCGACGGCCACCGCATAAGTTTCGGTGACCGTTCGACCGCGATACACGTCGCTCGGCTCGATCTCGCAGGCGCCCACGATGTCGGCACCGAACTCGATGGCTCGCGACTTCAGCGCCGCGGTGGACTCTTCGACCGACGCGAAGTCGCGGCGAACCGGGGCGACCGGTCCGTCGAAGCGATGGTACTGGTCGTCGTAGATCTTCTTGAGGTAGGTCGAGACCTCGTCGATATTGATCGAGCGCCCGCCGACGGCGCCGTACCAGTCCTCCCATGCGAACGCGGGCGGAGAAGACTCACGGAATGGGTGTGCGTCAACCACGAGACTGAAAGTGTACCGCCGCCAGCCTCGCCACCGCGTCTATCAATGATCCCAACGATTGCCGCTGGTCCACCGGCTCAGCGTCAACATCAACGCCTTGCCGGAATGATGCGCAACAATAAGACCCAGTCGTCACTTCGGCATGTCGTTCTCCGATGTCGTGATTTGCGTCGAGACCGACTGAAAGGGCGACGGATTCCAACGCTCCGGCGTCCGCGGCGTGCCCGCGCTCCGACGCTGTCCCGGGTTTGACGTCGATTGGCGTTTCTTCGTTCAAACGGGAATCCCACCAATGGCGCCAACGATTGATCGGTCGATTTTGACAACCGTCAGCGGGCAGCCGGCTGGCCCGCAGCGCTCAGAGTCTTGGTGAGGCTGTTTTATCTGGTGTTTTCGCGCGTTTTCCGCCGAGTCTCGGAATCGAGTGTCGTGACGAGGCAAGACCGGATCCTCGAGTTGCGCGTTGATTCCCAGGCCTGGTTTTGCCAGAATCATCTGGGCATATTTAGCCTTTTTGTGATCCGAGAGGAGCAGTCCGATGAAGCGATTCCCTGTGACAATTCCGCTGGTGGCCGCAGTCGCGGTTGCGTGTGCGTCGATTTCGGTCCGCGCCCAGGCGCCCGCCCCCGCCGCGAAGAAGGCGCCGGCCAAGGCGTTCACGCCGCCGAAAACGCCATGGGGTGACCCCGATATCTCGGGGATCTACACCAACAAGGACGAGAACGGCATCCCGATGGAGAAGCCGAGCCAGTTTGCGGGCAAATCGTTGGACGACGTCGAAGCCGATTCCGAATTCGCGGAGGTCGTGCGCGAGCGCAATGCGGCGGCTCCGACGCGCGCCGTCGGCATTGGCGGCGCCGAGACCGGCGCGGGTCCGATCCATTGGTACGAGCACTACGACGCGAAGAACAGCCGGCCGTGGCTGGTCATCGATCCTTCGGACGGCAGGATTCCACCGACGACGCCCGAGGCCCAGAAGCGGGCGGCCGACCGCGCGGCAAAGAGAGTCGGCCGCGGCCCGGCCGATTCCTACGAGGATCGGAGTCTCTACGACCAGTGCATCACCCGCGGCCTTCCCGGTTCGATGACACCGGCCATCTATGGCAACTCCTATCAAATCCATCAGGGCCAGGGATTCGTGGCGATCCGCTACGAGATGATTCACGAGACCCGCATCATTCCGCTCGATGGCCGGGCGCACTCGAGCTCGAAGATCCCCTCGTATATGGGCGATGCCCGTGGACATTTCGAAGGCAACACGCTCGTCGTCGAGACCACCAATTTCCGCGACCCGAATCGCGGCGCCAGTCAGAAGCTCCGTCTCGTGGAGCGGTTCAAACCGGTGGCCCCGAACAAGGTCGAATGGTCGGTCACCTTTGACGACGCCGCGACCTGGGTACGGCCGTGGACGTTTGCGATGGCCTTGACGAAAGATCCGACGCAGGAACCGTTCGAGTACGCATGTCATGAAGGCAACTACGGGTTGGCGAACATCCTGAGCGCCGCCCGCGCCGACGACAAGGCGGGCCGTTCGACCGCGCCGGACGGTCCCCGGGCGGAGCGTTAGAGCCGGTTCCCTGGAAACGTGAAGCGTTGCCGGGGTCAATGGGAACGGCGGTGGGACGCCGACGAGCGACGGGTTGCACCTCGTCGGGCGTTTCACGCGTCGCGCCGGACGTGCTCAATGACGAAGCGGCGATCGACGATCCCAAAACGTTCACGCGCCCCTTCAAGCTGCTGCTGCCGTTGACCACGCAGCCCGGCTATCAGGTGACGAGTGCCACGAAGGCAATCTCGCGCTGCAGAACATTCTCAGCGCGGCGCGTTCTGACGAGCGCGCCACCGAAGAGGCGTTGAAGAAAGGCCTCGCAAGAATCCGCTTGAACACTTGAGGTGTGCGCCACGGCGAGAGCGGGTAGCTGCTAGCGCGAAATAGCAGCGGAACCATTCCGAGCAACTGGGCGGGAGACACTGGACAATGATCGGACGATTCGTGACCGTAAGCGCGCTCGCGGCGGCGATGACCGTGGCGCCGCTCACCATGGCGTCGGCTGGACCGGCGCCGGCCGGACAGGCGCCTGCCGCAGCACCGAAGAAGGCGGCGCCGGCCAAGGCCGTAAAAAGCTACTCGCTGCCGCGGACGCCCTGGGGCGATCCGGACATTGCCGGGGTGTTCACCAATAACGACGAGAGCGGCATCCCGCTCGAGCGGCCGAATCAGTTCGAGGGCAAACGGCTCGAGGACGTTTCTGAAGGCGAGCTCGAGCAGCTTCGCAACCAGCGGGAAGATCAGCGGGTCGCGGCCGCGCCGAATCTGGGCGGCATTCCCGGCACCAACCCCGTCCATTGGTTCGAGAACTTCGGCGCGAAGAACAGCCGCGCCTGGCTGCTCACGGAACCGGCGGATGGCCGCGTGCCGCCCTTGACCGATGAAGCGCGCAGCCGGCCGCAGGTGCGCGGCGGCAGCAGCTTTGGCGGCGGCCCGTTCAACAGCATTCAGGACTTCAGTCTCTACGACCGGTGCATTACCCGCGGCATCCCCGGATCGATGATGCCCGCCATTTACGGCAACGCGTACCAGATCGTGCAGGGACCGGGCTGGGTCGGCATCCGCTACGAGATGATCCACGAAGCGCGCATCATTCCGCTCGACGGGCGGCAGCACGTCGGCAAAGGCATCGCCCTCGACGTCGGCGACGCGCGCGGGCACTGGGAGGGCGATACGCTGGTGGTCGAGACGACGAACTTCACGAAGCGCAGCGCGTATCGCAATGGCAACCCCGAGGCGTTCAAGCTCGTGGAGCGTTTCAAGCCGGTGGACAAGGACCTGGTCGAGTGGTCGGTCACCGTCAACGATTCGACCACCTGGACCCGGCCGTGGACGTTTTCGATGAACCTCACCAGAGGTGGCGCCGACAAGCAGCCCTTCGAGTACGCATGCCACGAAGGCAACTACGGCATGGAGCACGCGCTGCTGGCGGCGCGCAAGGCAGATGCCGACGCAGCGGCTCAGAAATAGGATTCACAGCGTTGATATTGGAGACGGACTGAACCACGAAGATCATCAAGAGCACAAAGGACACTCGAGGCTTTCGTGATTGACCTCGAGCTTCGTGACCTTTGTGGCCTTTGTGGTTCATGAGTAGCTCGAGTGAAATTAAAAGGACGCATACCATGAGCACACCATTCCGGTTGTTCGGCGCCGCTGCCCTCGCGATTGGGGCCGCCTTCGGCGCGACGACTTCCCTCGCGGGCCAGACGTCGGATCCCGCCGTGCAGGGTTCGGCGGCAAAGCCGAAAGCCGCCCAGACCGCGAAGGCGAGCACGAAGGGATTTGCGATGCCGAAGACTCCGTGGGGCGACCCGGATCTTCAGGGTGTATGGACCAGCGACGACATGCTCAGCATCCCGATGGAGCGTCCCGAGCAGTTCGCTGGGCGCGCGGAGTTGACCGACGAGGAGTTCGCGGCGCGGGCAAAGCGCGATCAGGACTCGCTCGAGCGCAACAGGAAGGCCGTGGGCGCGTTCCGCGGCGACGTCGGCACGAGAACCTTCCGCCAGACGTCGCGCGTCATCGAGCCGGCGGATGGCCGCGTCCCGCCGACCACACCCGAAGCCCAGCGTCGCGTGGCGATGCGCCAGGCGGCGCGCAGCAACGCACCGTCGTCGTGGGAGGATCGCAGCTTGTACGATCGGTGCATCACCCGGGGGATCATGGGGTCGACCTTGCCCGTGATCTACGGCAACGGCAATCAGATCTTCCAGACGCCCACGTCGGTGGTCATCAACTACGAGATGGTCCACGATACCCGGGTGATTCCACTGGACGGACGCCCGCACGTCGGTTCGAAGATCAAGACCTACCTCGGTGACGCCCGAGGCCACTGGGAAGGCAATACGCTCGTCGTCGAGACGACCAACTTCATGGACGACAAAACGGGCATCGGTGTCAACGGTGGCGGGGCGCCGACGAGCGAGATGCTCAAGCTCGTGGAACGCTTCACGCGCGTCGAGGCCGGGATTCAGTACGAAGCCGCCATCGAGGATCCCAAGACCTTCACGCGGCCGTGGAAGATTGGCATGACGCTCACGACGCAGCCGGGCTATCAGATCCTCCCGTATGAATGTCACGAAGGCAATCGCGGTCTCGAGGACATGCTGAGCGCGGCGCGGGCGTACGACAGGGCCGTCGCCGACGCCGTAAAGAACGGGACGCCGTTGCCGCCGTCGGTATGGCTGGATGGTCAGGTGGGCAACGTGTACGGAGCGACGCCCGGCCAGGTTCCAGTGAACTTGAACGAAACACCTTCTCGTTAGGAGACGGAATGTTTCCGGCAACTTCACCAACAAGTGCTGCCACGAAGGCGACTACGCGATGAGCAACATTCTCAGCGGCGAACGGGCGATCGAGAAGGAAGAGAAAGTCGCCGCGAAAAAGTGAAGCTGGTCACGCCGGTGGTCGCGCGTTGGATTCAGGACGGGTTACGTGATCCGGACGCGTTCTGGGAGCGCGCGGCGAGTGAACTGCACTGGTTCCGGCGCTGGGACCGGGTCTTCGAGTGGAACTTCCCGACGTTCCGCTGGTTCATCGGGGCCGAGACCAATCTCGCCTACAACGCACTGGATCGTCACGTGGCCGCAGGTCGCGGCGGCCATGCGGCGCTGGTCTACGTCAACGAGCGGGGCGACCGCACGGTTCAGACCTATTCGCAGCTGCTCCACGAGGTCAACCGACTCTCCGCCGCCCTGAGAGGCTGCGGCATCGGCAAGGGCGACCGGCTGACGATCTACATGCCGCCGTGCCCCGAATCGATCGCCTTGATGCTGGCGACGGTTCGCATCGGCGCGATTCATTCAGTGGTGTTTGCGGGATTCGGCGCGAAAGCGCTCGCCGATCGGATTCAGGCCAGCGGTTCCCGGATGGTGTTCACGGCCGACGTCACATACCGCAAAGGCAAGAACGTTCAGCTGAAGGAAATCGTCGACGACGCGCTTGAATCGTCGGTGATGTCCGACGCGCCTGTCCCGCCGAAGCCGCTGAGCGGCGAAGGCGGAAGGCGGTCGGTGGAGCACGTCGTCGTCCTCCAACGGACCGATGTGCCGGCGCCCATGCGGCGCGACCGCGATATCACCTGGGACGATTTTCTTCGTCGCGGGTCAGGCCACGATGGCGGCGCCGTCAGGATGGAGGCGAACGAGCCGGCCTACATCCTGGCGACCTCTGGCACCACCGCCAAGCCAAAGCTGGCGATTCACACCCACGGCGGCTATCAGGTGCACATCATAGCCATGGGCCGGTGGTGTTTTGGATTGAAGCCAGACGATGTGTGGTGGGCGACGTCAGATATCGGCTGGATCGTGGGTCACAGCTACATGATCTATGCGCCGCTGATTACCGGCTGCACGACGGTCGTCTTCGAGGGCGCCCTCGACCATCCTGGGCCGGACGCCAACTGGCGCGTGGTGGTCGAAGAGCTCGGCGTGACCGGGATCTTCACGTCGCCGACCGCCATCCGCATGCTGATGAAATACGGCGACGAGCCGCTGCGTGCGATCGATCATTCCCGTCTCGAGCGCGTCGTCTGTGCCGGCGAGGTGCTCAATCCGGCGGCGCTCGAATGGCTGCAGAACACCATCCTCGGCGGCCGCGTACCGGTCATCGATCACATGTGGCAAACCGAGACCGGCGGACCGGTGTTCGGGAACCCGTATGGGATTGCGATGCTGCCGATCAAGCCAGGGTCGGCGACCATCCCGCTGCCGGGCATCGACGCGGCGGTGGTGACGCCGGAGGGTGAGCCTTGCGCGCCAGGCGAAAAGGGCATCATGGTGCTGAAGCGGCCGTTTCCAGGAATGACCGCGGGCCTGTGGGGCGAGCCCGACCGATACGGCCGCGACTACTGGGAGAAGATTCCGAACGTCTACTACACGGGCGATTCGGCGCACATCGACGAGGATGGCTACGTCTGGTTCGCGGGCCGCTCCGACGAAATCATCAAGATCGCCGGCCATCGTATCGGCACCATCGAAGTCGAGAGCGCGTTTCTCATGCACAGGTCGGTGGCGGAGTGCGGCGTGATCGGCCGGCCTGACGATACGCGCGGAGAAATCATCTCGGCGTTCGTGCTGCTGAAGCACGGCCATGCGCCAACGCTGGAGCTGAAGGCGGAGCTTCTGAGCACCGTCAGACGCGAGATGGGGCCGGTCGCCGTCATCGGCGAGCTGAATTTCGTGACCATGCTGCCAAAAACGCGCAGCGGCAAGATCATGCGGCGCGTGCTGCGGGCGGTCACCCTCGATCGCGACCCCGGGGACATCACGACGATCGAAGACGAAGGCTCGGTCGACGAAGCGCGCCACGCATGGCAGCGCATGAAGGCGGAAATCACGCGATGAGCACGTTTCAGGCCTATCGGGTGTTCGAAGAGGAAGCCGTCGTGCGAGGTCGGGTGGTGGGCGCCGCCCTCGACGAGTTGAGCGCCGGCGACGTGGTGATCGCGGCGGAGTACTCGAGCGTCAACTACAAGGATGCGCTGGCCGCGACCGGTAGCGGAAAGATCATTCGCAGGTTTCCGTTGATTCCCGGCATCGACGTATCCGGCACGGTCGAGTCGAGCGGCGACGCGCGATTTCGTGCGGGCGATCCGGTGCTGGTCACCGGCTACGATCTCGGGGTGTCGCACGACGGCGGCTATGCGCAGTACGTGCGCGTGCCGGCGGATTGGATCGTGCCGATCCCGCACGGACTGAGCGCGCGCGAGGTCATGGCGCTTGGGACCGCAGGCTTCACGGCGGCGATGTCGATCGCCGATTTGGAGCGAAACGGCCTGACGTCGCAGCGCGGCCCGGTCATCGTGACCGGGGCGACCGGCGGTGTCGGCAGCATGGCGGTGCAGTGCCTCGCCGCACTGGGATACGCCGTGACGGCCCTGACCGGAAAAGACGGCGAGCACGATTATCTGCGGTCGATCGGCGCCGCGGACGTTCTGCCGCGATCGGTCGTGCAGCCCGGAACGCGACCGTTGGAGAAGGCGACGTGGGCGGGCGCCATCGATCCGGTGGGCGGCGATACGCTGGCGTGGCTCCTTCGCTCGATGGCCTACCGAGGCGTCGTCGCAGTATCGGGGCTGACCGGCGGAACCGACGTACATACCACGGTGATCCCGTTCATTCTTCGAGGCGTCAAGCTGCTCGGCATCGACTCGGTGATGTGTCCGATGGACGAGCGGCTGGCGACGTGGCGCCGCCTCGCGACCGACATGAAGCCCGCGAATCTCAACGCATCGGTGCGGGAGATTGGCCTGGCCGATCTTCCTGAAGCCTTCGAGACGCTGAAGAAGGGCGCCGCACGGGGACGCTTCGTCGTCAGACTCAGAACATAGAGTCAAGACTTAGAAGCTCCAGCATTTGTCTCGGTGCTCTCGGCGATCTCGGTGGTTGACCTTGAAACTGAGACGCTGCCTGCGCTACCACTTTGAGCCCTCCACCATGAGCCATCAGCGATAATGAATGGCGTATGCGTATCGATGTCTGGTCCGACCTGGTTTGTCCGTGGTGCTATATCGGCAAACGGCGTCTTGAACACGCACTCGTGGGATTCGCCGCTCGCGATGAAGTTGTGGTGATTCACCGTTCGTTTCAGCTCAACCCGTCGGCTCCCCAGGAGACGTCGAGGCGCCGCGCGATGTTGATGTCGAAGTACGGACGCTCGGCGGCAGAGGTCGAGGAGATGGACGCCAGGATGGAGCAGACCGCGGCCGCGGACGACCTCGAATACCACCTGTCGGCGGACGGTCTCACCGGCAACACCTTCGACGCCCATCGCCTCGTCCACCTGGCTCTTGATCGTGGCATGCAAGACGTCGTCGTGGAGCGCTTCTTCCGCGGCTACTTCACCGAGCAGCGGTCCTTGTTCGATCGACCGTCGCTTGCCGCGTTGGCGGTTGATGCAGGCCTCGATGAAGACGATGTGCAGCGTGTGCTGAAGGCTGGCACCTACGCCGAGGCCGTTACCCGCGATCTTCAGGAAGCGCAGGCGCTCGGAGCGACCGGTGTACCGTTCTTCGTCATCGATCACCGCTACGGCGTGTCAGGCGCACAGTCGGTGCAGGTGTTCAGCGAAGTGCTGTCGCGCGCGTGGACCGAGGCGGGCGGACTGACGGCCGGCGGATCAACTGCCGGACGCCAATGAGTGCCTTGTCGCGCCTTGGGCCACGAAAACACGAAGACACGAAGGAGCTTCGTTTGGCTTGGATGTGTCTCGAGATTTCGTGTCGTCGCAGTCTGATCGGCCTGGTACTTCGAGGCGTCGAAGCGAGCAAAAGACGCGTCTATCCTGCGCGTTCTGTCACCTCTGTGCCCCCGTGCTTGCCGGCGTCGGCACCGGAGGCAGCTGAACGAGGACCACGAAGCGCTGGCCATCGCGGGTTGCAACGTTGCTCAGTTGCGCCGGGGCAAACGTGCCGTTTGGTGGCTTGAACAACTGACGCGGCGTCCCCGCTTCGAATGCAGGAGACGTCTTCACGTCCGCGGCTGTCACCGCTTGTTCCGGAGAGCTCAAGAAGAACAGTTCCTTGTCGTCCCCCCGCCAGAAGATGCCGCCGATTGCTGCGCCCGTGGACACGGGAGATCCCTTTGTCGCGGAGGACGCGGCCGCGTTTGATGCCAGGCTGAACGGTCTCGCGTAGACCTGAAAGCGCCCCGACTCGTCCGAGCTGTATGCCAGGAAACGGCCGTCCGACGAGAATCGGCCGCCGCGTACGTTGAATGTGCCGTCGGACAACGCCACCGGCGTGCGATCGCCATCGGCCCTCATCGCATACGTGACCTTGTCCGACCAGAAACAGAGGACACCGTCCGCCGACCAGTCCGTCAGGACCGGGGCGGCCCCTGCGGTGGACTTGTAGAGCACTTCCTCATTTCCCGATCCGTCCGCCGCCTTTCGAGACAGCGTGCTGTAATTGTCGTCGAGAAGCACCGAGACATAGGCGATCTGACGGCCGTCAGGCGACCAGACCGGCGCCGCGTTCGGTGCGGCGTCAGACGTGATCGGCGTGCCCTTGCCGGTGGTGACGTCGAACACCCAGACATCCGCGTCGCGACTCTCCAGGTCGGTCTTGATCACTGCGACTCTCGTGCCATCAGGCGACAGCGCCGCCTGGTTGTACACGCCAGGCTCTGCGACCGTTGCGACGGTTTTGCCCTCACGATTCAGTAGAGTGATCTGCTGAAGGCGCGGCGGCGGGCCGGCTGCTCGCCGCTGATGGTCCAGGACCCGTCGGACCGTGCCGTTCTGCAATCCTTTGACAATCGCCGCTCTCGTTCCCGCCAGATTGCCTGCGACCAGCGCGGCTTCGTCTTCAGGGCGCACGGTGACCATTTCGAATTGGATACCACCCATTTCGTCGAAAGACTGCTCGCCCCACAGCGTCCGCCTCGGCGGACTGTTCGGATTCCGCGGGTTCTCCAGCGAATTGTCGTAGCGGATGCTGACGTCGATCCGCGTGCCCTTTGGCAGCAATAGCGGCTGCTTGTAGGCATAGCGGTCCTGCCAGTTGAAGTCCCAGTCCTGAATCCATATCAGGGGCTGCACCGAGCCGTCGGGCAGTGTCGCCGTGGCCTTCATCTCTTTCCCCAGGTAGTGCGCGTGCGCCATCGCGGAAAAGATGCGGACATCCACGGGCAACGTCATCGAGTCCTGGATGGTGAAGCCCTTGTCGCCCGGTTTGATATCGATGCCGCTCGCGAGGCCGAACAGCGACGGAACGCCGATGTTGGAAAACCTCCTGGCGGGTGCCTGGTCCGCGAAGTACAAACCGACAATCGATCGTTCGCTCTCCGGCTTCCCCGTCGGATGGAAATGCATCTGGAGCACCAGGTCCGTGCCTTTCGCCAGTGGCCACGCCTGTCCGTCAGACAGAAACGCCGGCGTGGTGCCGACCGCCCATCCGCCGAGGCCTCCGGATGGCTGGAAGTTCGGCTGGATCCCGATGCCCAGGCCAAGGCCGTTCAAACCGACGAAGCCTGGCTTGCCATCCTTGCCCTCGAAGTCTTTCATCGCGCCACCGCGGACGTACGCAAACAGCGAGTGATGCACCGCCTTGCGCGCCGAGGGTCGGAACTCGACGGCGCGGACCCACTTGTCTTCGGCGAGGCCCGTCGGGATGGCGAAGTTGCGATAGATGTCCGGACCGCCGGCGGGGACGTTGTAAGCGACCGGCATCTCCAGGATGAGGTCGGGCTTTCCGAGGTGCCACCCTTCCGCAAACTGCGGCAGCGGCGGCATCCTGGCCGGATTGCCCTGCGGCATTCCCTGCTTGACCCATGTCCCGATCGTGTCGATCTGCGTATCGGTCAGCCGGCGCTCGTCCGCGAACTCTCCGTACCCGTGCGCCGCATGCCACGGCGGCATGTATCTCGACCTGGTCACCGTGGCCACCAGTTCGCCGCGCTTCTTCACATCGTCGTACGAGATGAGCGAAAAGGGCGCGGCCTCGCCAGGCCGGTGGCAGGTGACGCAGTTGGCGTAGAGGATCGGCGCAATGGTTTCGCTGAACGTCACCCGTCCCGCGGCCGCGGTCTGACCGCGCGCTCCCTGCGCGACGCCGACACGGGGATACCATGCGGCCACCACCATAACCGTCAGGCGGATGACAAGAGTCCAATTCGACGCACGAGAGCTGGTTTTCATAGCGAGAACGTCCTCTCTATGCCTTCCTGGTCACTTTCTGAAGAAGTCTGCGGGCACGATGGCGCAGCCCACCGCCTGGGTCTCTGGCGCCGGCACCGGCGTGCCGGAAAGTGTGGCGTCGAGCGCATCGATCAGGTCGTGCGTGGTGGCCTGCGGCCGAGGTTTCCCCAGAGCGGCGTATCGGTTGTCGATCCGCCCGCGGTACTTAATGGCGCCGGTGGCGTCGACGATGACGGCTTGCGGCGTGATCGAAGCGCGCGCGGCACGTGCGATCGTCCGTGCCCCGTCGACAGCGGCAGAGATGCCGCGGCCGCGATATCCGTACTCGTCCAGATGCTTGCGCGCCGCGGTGACATCCGGTGGCAGGTCTTCGTAGATCAGTGAGCAGCCGACACCTTGCGACGCAAACTGACCGCACAGGCGTTGAATTTCCGGCGCATAGGTGTTGGAGATCGGGCAATCGCCGGAGATAAAAAAGATCGCGTTCGCCCTGGCGGCCGGCTGGAACGGCGTGAGCCAGCGGCCGTCGACGTCGCGGATCTTTACCGGCGTTCCGCTGGCCGACAAGGTGACCAGGCCCCACATCACGATTGTTGATGGTCTAGGCATCGCGGCTTGATGATTGTCGATGGTCTAGGTATCCTTGTCAAGGCCCACATGCCGAAACCATCAGATCTGCTGCAAGGCACCCTCGACCTGCTCATTCTCAAGACGCTTGCACGCGAGCCCATCCACGGATGGGGCATCTCGAAGCGTATCCAACAGCTCTCCGACGATGTGTTCTTGATTCAGCAGGGCTCGCTGTATCCCGCCCTCCACCGGCTCGAACAACAGGGCTGGATTCAGGCCGAGTGGAAGGACACCGAGCTCGGCCGGAGCGCGAAGTTTTACGCGCTGACGCGCGACGGCAAACGGCAGCTCCAGCGCGAGGTCGAAAGCTGGAGCCGGCTTTCGTCGGCAGTCGGATTGCTGCTCAAACGGGCCTGAGTTGTCTCTGAGCATCTTCCGGTTCCTTCGCGTCTCGAGTCACCGGGCCCGATCGTTCTTCAGTAAGAACCCATTTGACGATGACGCCGTCATATCTACACGTCGTTTCTCCAGCAGTCGGTCCCCGGTACTCGGTCGGCGCCCGCCCCGTGCGTTTTCGCGCTAGAATCACGTCCCGCAAGGAGTTTCCATGTACACGAAGCGATTTTTCGGAATGGTTGCCGCCTCGGCAGTGGTGGCACTGGGTCTGGCCACGGCTCAGCCGGCGGTTCAGGCGCAAAGCGGCCGCGCCGAGCACTGGGTGGGAACCTGGGCGACGGCCGTGGTCGCGCGGCCGCAAGGTCCCGCGGCAGCAGCCGGAGGTTTCGGGGTCGGCGTGACGCCGCAATGTTTCGGGCAGGCGCCGCCGGCTTCGACGTCAGCGTCCTCGACGCCACCGCCGCCTGCCGGGGCTGGGCGTGGCCAGGGCGGCGGACGGGGCGGTGCCCCGGCGGTCCCGATCAACTTCAACAATCAGACGCTGCGCCAGATCGTCCACACGAGCCTTGGCGGCGATCGGTTGAGGGTGGTCCTGAGCAACGCGTTCGGCACGTCCCCCTTGGCCGTGGGCGCCGCCCACGTCGCGCTGCGTGAGAAGGATGCCATGACTGTCCCCAAGTCCGACCGCCCGTTGGCGTTTGGCGGCAGTCCGTCGGTGAACATTCCGCCCGGGTCGACAGTCGTCAGCGATCCGGTCGTCCTCACAGTCCCGGCATCTGCGGATCTGGCCATCGACTTGTACCTGCCGGGCGATACCGCGGCGTCGACGTCGCCGCTCACCACGCACGGCGGTGCGCTCCAGACCAGCTACGTGTCGGCGGCCGGCGATCAGACAGGCGCTCCCGACCTGCCGGGGGCGACGACGATAGCGGCATGGTTCTTCCTGGCGCGTGTCGAGGTGGTCGCGCCGGCACAGACCGGCGCCGTGGTCACGTTCGGCGACTCGATTACCGACGGAACCCGGTCCACGCCGAACACCAACAATCGATGGCCGGACCAGCTCTCGAGGCGTCTGCAGGCACAGAAGATCAGTCTCGGCGTGCTCAATCAGGGCATCGCGGGAAACCGCGTGCTCGGAGACGGTGCAGGCGTCAGTGCTTTGGCGCGGTTCGACCGCGACGTGCTGGCCCAGGCCGGTGTCAGCCACGTGATCGTGCTCGAAAGCATCAACGACATCGGGCTCGCGCGCGACAGTGCGTGTCCGACGGTCCGGGATCTCGTCGCCGGCCAGGCGCAGTTGATCGAGCGCGCGCACGCGAGAGGGCTCAAGATTTACGGGGCTACGTTGCTGCCGTTCGACGGCGCCGCGTATTACACGCCCGAAGGCGAAGCCAAGCGCAGGGAATTCAACGAGTGGGTTCGGACGAACAAGAACTTCGACGGCATCGTCGACTTCGATGCCGCGACCCGCGATCCGAACGCGCCGACCAAACTGCTGCCGCAATACAACTCCGGCGACAACCTGCATCTGAACGATGCCGGCTACCAGGTCATGGCGAATGCCGTCGATCTGGCGCTCTTCAAGAAGAAGTAGTGTCTCGTGGTGGTGAGGAGAAAAACGATGCGTGTCCAGATTGCGAGCGCAGGCGTCGTCGGTTGTCTGGTCGGTTGTCTCGCTGGCTGGATGGTTACTGTCATGGCGCAAAACACACCCCCCAAGCTCGACCTCGTGGGCGATCGCTTCAAGCCGCTGACCTACGAAACGATGACGCCGGAGCAGAAGCAGCTGACCGATCACATCCTCAACAGCGAGCGCAAGTCGATGGGCGGCCCGTTCAACGCGCTGCTTCGCAGTCCCGAGATGGGCGACCTGGCGCAGCAGTTGGGCGCGCACATCCGTTTCAAGACGTCGCTGCCCCACCGGCTGAACGAGATGGCCATCATCATGACCGCGCGCGTCTGGACGGCGCAGTACGAGTGGTACGTGCACAAGGGGCTGGCGCTGGAGGCCGGCCTGAAGCCCGCAATCGCCGACGCCATTGCGGAGGGAAAGAGGCCTGCCTCGATGCAGGCCGACGAGGAAGCCGTCTACAACTTCTGCACCGAACTGCTGAACACCAGGCAGGTGAGCGACGCGACGTTTCAGGCCGCGGTCAAGGCCTTCGGCGAGCGCGGCGTGGTCGATCTGATCGGCGCCACCGGCTACTATCAACTGGTGTCGGCGCTGCTGAACGTCGACCGCTATCCGCTGCCGCCGGGTGTCAAGCCCGAGCTGAAACCTCTGAAGTAGGATCTTTTGCCAATGATCGCTCGACCGCACCCACATCTATTCATCGTGGCCGCCGTCTCGGCGATCACCCTTAGCCTGTGCCCGTCTGCTTCCGCCCAGGATCGCTGCGCGGGCGCGCGCGATCTCCGCCTGGTGAACGGCAAGTTCGTCACCATGGACAAGCGCAACGCCATCGTCTCCGAAGTGACGATCCAGGACGGCGTGTTCGTGGCCGTCGGCAAGGGCGGCGGCCGGCTGAGTCCTTGCACGAAGACCATCGACCTGAAGGGTCGGACAGCGGTGCCGGGCCTCATCGACAACCACAACCACATCGTCCTGCTTGGTATTCGACCCGGTCACGACACGCGGCTCGAGACCGCGGCGTCGATCGCCGACGTGCAGGCCGCGCTGAAAGCGCGGGCGAAGACGGTGCCGGCCGGCGAATTCATCACGGCGATGGGCGGATGGAACCCGGCGCAGTTCGCGGAGAAGCGTCTGCCGACGTTGGCCGAGCTCGACGCCGCCGTGCCAGACCATCCGACTATCGTGTACCTCTCGTTCACGGGTCCGGCCGCGACGAATACGCGCGGCAAGGCGTTCTTTACCGGGAAGAACGTGGCGGTGAGCGACGCCGGCGCCATCGCCGCGAACGCGCCGTCAATTGCGGCTCTCGACGCGCTGCGGGCGGCGCAAACGCTGAACGATCAGAAACGAGGGACCCTCGATGCCCAGGCGTACTCGCTCAGCGTCGGGGTGACGACCAATGTCGACATGGGGGCGTTCGTCATACCTGGGCTCCCCGACATCCAGGAGTCGTTCGCCGCCGACACGCTCGCAAGCGCCGATCCGTTCCGGATGTATGACGCGTTCGCCGCGCTGCATCGCGAGGGCAAGCTGACGGCGCGGCTGCGTATTTTCTTCCTGTCGATGGACACGAAGCCGGACGTGCCGATGCTGAAGCAGCGGCTGCTGAACAACATGAACGGCTTCGGCGACGACATGATGCGCATGTCCGGCGTGGGAGAATTTGCCAGCAGCTGGCCTCTCTTCGGCCAGCCCGCGCCGACCAACTACACCACCGCGCTGCAACTGGTCGCCAAGCAGGGATGGCCTTTCCAGCAGCACAGCCTGTCGCCCGCGGAAGACAAGCTGACCATCGACACCTTTGAAGCGGTGAACAAGACGACTCCCATCGCGCCGCTCCACTGGTCGATTGCCCACGCGGCGCGCATCGACGCGCCGACGATCGCCCGCTTCAAGGCGATCGGCGCGGGCGTTGCGGTGCACCCGTTTACCTATCTGGCCGGCGGTCCCGGCGCCGGACCACCGCTGCGCACGCTGGTAGACAGCGGCATCCACGTCGGTGCCGGATCCGACTCGGCCCAGATCTCGACGCTCGACCCCTGGCTGCTGATCTACTACATGGTGACGGGCAAGAATTCCTCGGGTGTGCTGATCAACGGCGGACAGCAGCTCACCCGCGCCGAGGCACTCCGGCTCTACACCGCGGAGAACGGCTGGTTCCTGCGCGAGGAAGACAAGTTGGGCACGATCGAGCCCGGCAAGCTCGCCGACGTCGTCGTCCTCAGCGAGGATTACTTCGACGCCGCGAAAGTGCCCGACGAAGGCATCAAGCGGCTGAAATCGGTGCTGACCGTGGTTGACGGCCGCGTCGTTCACGACGTTCGCTGAGACCAGCCGGGCGAAGATCACGGATGCCGTTCGGAGATGTTCGGGACTGGTTTGGGCGGAAACAGGTCCCACTCGTCGACGCTGGCCTCGCCCATCGGGTCACGCGGTGACGTAAGCCACGGATATCCTGGACTCGACTCTCGTGTCCGCAGAACTCGCTGCGTGTGGCGCAATTTCCTTTGCGCAGGCGAAGTCGCGGAAGGAATTTCGAAGACCAGGGCCGGGTCTATTGAGTGGATCATGGCGGTACGTAGTGTCCGGCTTGAGCCGGACCGTCTTGCGCCCGAGGAGCCGATTACGAAACCCCACCGATCCAAAGGCAAGCCTTCGCCCCGTCCGGCGGCCGCTCAGGTTACAGCGCCTCGTGGACTCTGGTGGCTCGCCGCCATCATCGTCATCGCCGGGATCCTGACGTACGCCAACAGCCTGTCCGGTCCGTTCATTCTCGACGACCAGTCGACGATCGCCGACAACCAGCAGATCCGCGAGTGGTGGAGCCTGTCGAGTGTTCTGGTTCCCGAGGCCAATACGGCGATCGCGGGCCGGCCGATCGTCAACCTCTCCTTCGCGATCAACTACGCCGTCGGCGGCCTCGACGTTCGCGGCTATCACGCGGTCAATATCGCGATCCATCTGATCTGTGGGCTGCTGGTGCTCGGCGTCGTGCGCCGGACGCTCGAGCTCCCGCGAATGCGCGCTCGATTCGGCGGCAGCTCCGCCCATCTGGCGGGTGCCGTGGCATTGCTGTGGGTGGTCCATCCGCTGAACAGCGAAGTCGTGGACTACTTGACGGAACGCACCGAGTCGTTGATGGCGCTGTTCTATCTGCTCACGCTCTACGCGAGCATCCGCGCCGTCGCCGGCGGTGCGGCCGCGACCGGCCGGTCGTCGAGGACGACCGCGGGCGATCGCGCGAGCGGCGGCTGGCGCGTGATCGCCATCGCGGCGGCCGGCCTCGGCATGGCATGCAAGGAGTCGATGGTCACCGTGCCGATCGTCGTCGCTCTGTACGATCGCGTGTTCGTGTTCGATTCGTTGCGGGATGCCGTCCGCTCCCGCCGCGGTCTGTACATCGGGCTGGCGGCGACGTGGATCGTGCTGGTGGCGTTGATGTGGTCGGGCCCTCGATCCGCGGTCGGCGGCTTTTCGACCGGCATTTCGCCGTGGACCTATCTGCTGAATCAGACGCAGATGATCGCCCACTACCTGCGTCTGACGTTCTGGCCCCGAGCACTGGTGGTGTTCTATGGGTGGCCGGTCGCGCTCACGCTGCGTGACGTCCTGCCGTATGCGTTGATGCTGACGGCGCTGCTGGCCGCGACGATTGCGGCGCTGGTGCGGGCGCCGTCGCTCGGATTTCTCGGCGCCTGGTTCTTCATCACGCTCGCGCCCACGTCGAGCGTGGTGCCGATTGCGACCGAGGTCGGCGCGGAGCGCCGAATGTATCTGCCGCTGATCGCCGTGATCGCGTTCGTGGTAATCGGGGCGTATCTCATCTGGCGGCGGTTCACCACCCAATCGTCGAATACCGTCGACCAGGCAGATCATCTCCCTGGCGTGCGCGCAGGAGCCCTTGTCGCGGCGCTCCTGCTGGTGCTCGCGTCCGGTTCGCTGGCGTTCGCCACGGTCGTCAGAAATCGTGAATACGCGTCGGCGGTGACTCTCGCTCGAACCGTGGTCGAGCGGCGGCCGCGTGCGGTGACTCATCATTACCTTGCCGAACAACTGACGCAGGCGGGGTTGCACGAGGAAGCCAGGGATCACTTGCGGGAAGCGGTGGCCGGAGGCGATTCGAGGGCGCGCTATCTACTCGGCATCGAGCTCTTCAACGCCGGCAAGCTGAACGAGGCGATGGAGCAGCTCTACGCGTTCGTCGCGACCTCGAAGTTGCCCTACCGCCTGGTGCCGCATTGGTTGGAACCGCCGCTCGGAGAGGTGATCACGGCACGCCTGGTACTGGCGCGCGCAGCGTCGATGCAGGGCGGCTGGTCCCGAACCGTGGAGCAGGCACGACTCGTCCTTGCCGTCGCGCCCGCAAACCGAGAGGCGCGGATGTTCCTGGCCGACGCCTTGTTCGCCCAGCAACACTACGAGGAAGCGGGTGCCGAGTACCTCGAATACTTGAAGACGTCGCCTGGCAACGTGCACGCGTTGATCAATCTGGGGATCACCGTCATCTCGACCGGGAAGATCGACGAGGCGATTCTGTGGTTTCGTCGAGCGGTGGATGCCGATCCGCGAGACGCCAACGCCCGCCGTGTTCTCGCGACGGCCCTCCTCGATCGGGGTGACGCCCCTGCTGCCGCAGCCCAGGCACGCGAAGCGGTGGCGATCAGTCCCACCGATCCCATCATGCGCGATCTGCTGGTGCGCGCCGAGGCCGCCGGTCGTGCCAAGTAGCACCCGCAGAATCGGAGAACGACATGGCTGAGACAAGAACCGTGAATCCCTGGACGTGGCAGGACAAGCTGGCGTTTGCTCAAGCGATCGAGGTGAAAGGCGCTGAACGCGTCTTGTATTGCGCTGGTCAGACGTCGGTGGATGCGGACGGGGTGCCGATGCACGCCGGCGACATGGAAAAGCAGTTCGGGCAGGCTCTCGACAACCTCGAGACCGTCCTCGCCCAGGCGAATCTGACGCTGGCGCACGTGGTGCGGTTGAATTACTACGTCACCGACCTCGACGCGTTCAGAAAGGCCGGCGAGGCGCGGCAGGCCAGGCTGCGGGCGGGCGCCTGCAATCCCTCCGGCACGCTGCTCGTGGTGGCCGGCCTCTTCCATCCCGACATCATGATCGAGATTGAAGCCACCGCCGTCGTGTGACGAGGAGCAATCGACGTCGACCACATCCAGATCCTTCGCGGCCTGGCCGGCAGTGCGGTCGACAGATTGACGGTGTGAAAGATTCATGAGGTATGAAGCCACATCGATCGCTCAACCTGCCCGCTAACGTCGACGAGCTGATTTCTCGGGTGGCACGCCTCGAACCGACGAGTGTGCGGCGCTGGGGCACCATGTCCCCCAACGAGATGCTCTGTCACCTTGCCGATTCCTTTCTCGCCGTACTCGGAGAGCGGCCGGCGTCATCGGCGGAAACCCGGTTGTCGCGCACGGTCGTGAAATGGATCGCGTTACACACCTCGCTGCCCTGGCCGCATGGCGTGCCGACGCGGCCCGAAGTCAATCCGCATCTCCAGGGGACCAGGCCGGTCGAATTCGAACGGGATCGAAAGGCGGTCGTGGATCTGATTCGGCGTTTCGTCAAGCCCGAGACGAAATGCGCCCGGCACCCAGGCTTTGGCGCGATGACGCGCGACGAGTGGCTCCTCTGGGGCTATGGTCATGTAGACCATCACCTGCGACAGTTCGGCGTCTGAAACCGAGTGGGACAAGCCTGGCATTCGAGATGGTGTACGAGGAGCTGCAGGACCTTTTTGAAATGGGCATCCGAAGTCAGGTTCACGAGGATTTGGTCAGCTAGACGTCTGAGCAGCGACTGACGTGAACGCCGGCTTCACGCCCGCGCCGTGGCGTTTCCCCGCAGTTGTTCGGCGCGGATCGGCAGCTTGTAGATCCGTTTGCCGGTCGCCGCGGCGATCGCGTTGACCAGTGCGCCGGCCGCCAGCGCCGTGCTCGGTTCGCCGATGCCGCCCGGCTCCTCGGCGCTCGGCACGATATGCGTCTCGACCTCGGGCGCCTCGTTCATCCGCAACACCTTGTAGTCGTTGAAGTGGCGCTGCACGACCCGTCCGTTCTGGATCGTGATCTCCCCGTTCAGCGCCGCGCTCAAGCCGTAGAGGGTGCCGCCTTCCATCTGGGCTTTGATCGTGTCCGGGTTGATCACCCAGCCGGTGTCGACCGCGCACCACATCTTGTGGATCTTCACGGCGCCGTTGGTCACCGACACCTCCGCGACCTGACCGACGATGCTGCCGAAGCACTCCATCAAGGCAATGCCGCGGGCATGCCCCGGTGGAAGCGGCTTTCCCCAGCCCGACTTCTCGGCGACCAGCTCGAGCACCGCCTTGTGGCGCGGATGCTTGCTCAAACGCTTCCTTCGGAACTCGAACGGATCCTCCCCGGCGACCGCCGCCAGTTCGTCGTTGAACCCCTCGACGACGAAGCCCGTGACCGAGGCGCCGACTGATCGCCAGAAGCCAAACGGGATGCCGGGGTCGGTCTCGGTGTACTCGATCCGGATATTCGGGATGTCATACGGCAGATTGGCGGCGCCGTCGACCGAGATGAAGTCCACGCCGTTGGGGGGCAGCCCTCCGATGCGCTTCATCAGCGACTGCTGAACCATTCGCAACTGGTACGCGAGCGGCTTGCCCGATGCGTCGACCGCCGCCGACATCCGCACGTAGGTGACCGGGCGGTAGAAGTCGTGCTGCATGTCGTCTTCACGCGTCCACACGACCTTGACCGGCTTGCCCACCGCCTTCGACGTCTCCACCGCGTCGGTGACGAAGTCGGCTTCGCCGCGGCGCCCGAATCCGCCGCCGAGATACGTGGTGAAGATGTGGACCTTGTTCGCGGGAAGGCCGCTGGCCGCCATGGCGGCTTGCTGTGATGCGGTTTGACCCTGCGTCGGCACCCACACGTCGCACCGGTCCGCCTGCACGTCCGCCGTGCAGTTCATCGGCTCCATCGTGGCATGCGCGAGAAATGGGGTTTCGAACACACGGTCGAACGATTTCGCGGCTGCTTTGAAGGCCGCCGTCGCGTCGCCGTCGTTGCGCGCGACCTTGCCCGGCTGCTCGGCAAGCTGCGCGTAGCGTTTCGTGATCTCCGCGCTGTTCAGCGTGGCGAGCGTGCCCTCGTCCCACTTGACCTCCAGCGCCTGCGCGCCCTTGGCGGCCGCCCAATAGTTGTCGGCGACCACACTGACACCGGTGCTGATTGCGACGACGTGGCGAACGCCGGCGACGGCCTTTGCCTTGTCGGCGTTGAAGCTGGCCGCTTTGCCGCCGAACACCGGACATCTGACGACACGCGCGATCAGCATCCCTGGACGCTTCACGTCGAGACCGAACTCCGCCTTGCCGTTGACCTTCTCGGGAATGTCGAGCCGCGGCAGCGATTGGCCCAGGACCTTGAATTCTTTTGGATTTTTGAGCGCGACCGTCTTGGGCACCGGGAGCGCCGCCGCTTTGTCCACGAGCGCGCCGTACTTCAATCGCCGGCCGCTGGCCTTATGAACCACGTCGCCCTTCTCGGTCGAGACCGTGTTCTCGGCTACGCTCCAGGTCTGGGCCGCCGCCGTCATCAGCATCGCGCGAGCGGTGGCACCCGACTCGCGCAGGGTTTTCCACATCCCGCGCACGCTGTTGCTGCCGGCGGTCAGCTGTTGCCCGCCGAAGTTGGGGTTGCCGTATTTCGCGTCGGCAGGCGCCCATTCGGTCTTGATCTTGTTCCAGTCGATGTCCAGTTCTTCGGCGACCAGCATCGGCATCGACGTCATGACGCCCTGTCCCATCTCGAGCATGGTCAGCGTCATCGTGACGCTGTCGTCGGCGCCGATCTTCACCCAGACATTCGGTTCGAAGACGCCGGCGGCCTCCACGACCGTGTCGGCGTCGCCCGCCCACGGCAGGTAGCCGGACACGATCAACCCGCCGCCTGCGGCTGCACTGACTTTCAGGAACGCTCGTCTGTCGAGAGTTGTCGTGGTTGCCATGGTTTCAGCCTCTGACGTCAGACTCGTGGTGTTTCGAATCAGAAATTCGTTGACTAAATGTCGACGAATCTCTGATTCGGGACACTAGGTTCGCGCCGCGCGATGAATCGCACGGCGAATGCGTTGATACGTGCCGCATCGGCAGATGTTGCCGGAGAGGGCGGCGTCGATGTCGGAATCAGACGGTTTCGGCGTCTTGGTCAGGAGCGCCGCGGCGGACATCAATTGCCCGGATTGGCAGTAGCCGCACTGAGGGACCTGTTCGGCAATCCACGCCACCTGCAGCGCGTGGCTTGTGGTCGGCGACAGGCCTTCGATGGTGGTGACCTTTTTGGCGCCGACGCTCGAGATCGTCGTGACGCAGGATCGGGTCGGCTGCCCGTCCAGATGCACGGTGCAGGCCCCGCACTGCGAAAGGCCGCAGCCGAACTTCGTGCCGGTCAGGCCGATGGTGTCGCGAATCACCCAGAGCAGCGGCATGTCGGCGCTGACGTCCACGTCGTAGCGCTTCCCGTTGACGGTGAGGGCAATCATGCAGGTCTCTCCTGAACGTGGTGCTGCCCGGGCGACGGTCGCGATCGCTGGCAGGACTTGGAACGGGTTGCAGAATTGAGATCCGGAACCACGAAGACACAAAGAACACAAAGAATCTCTCCGTCTGCTTCGTGATCTTTGTGTCCTTTGTGGTTCATTGTCTGATTTCGCAACGTGCTCGTAAAATGTTGTCCTGCAAGGATAGCGTAAGTTCGCGGCCGGCCCCTCAGCCGACTGGATTCTTCAGCGGAGCTCACTGCCGGCTCGGAGCTTGCCGTGGCGAAGCTCATCGGCCACGTTTTTCGAGGACTGCCTGTCCCGTGACGCCCGCCGCCTCGCTCCGCCAATTTGCCAACAACCATGGGAGACGCGACACTAACGGGGTGTTCGAACGGTTTCACGAGCATCGGATCCGGACAGGTCATACCGACATCAGGTCCCCTCGAGCGTTTCTTTTGGGCTTTGATTCCGAGGGCACGACTCCATGACCGGTCTGGTGGTTCGAAGCCGGCGCGTCGTGTTCGCCGATGGCGTTCGCCCGGCGTCGATCCACATTCGGGACGGTGCGATCGTCGGCGTCTTCGAGTTCGACCTCATACCCGCCGACTGCCGGCTCGACGATGCCGGAGACCTCGTCGTGATGCCCGGCGTCGTCGACACGCACGTCCATGTCAACGAACCGGGCCGCACCGACTGGGAAGGCTTCGAGACCGCGACGCGCGCGGCCGCGGCGGGCGGCGTGACGACGATCGTGGATATGCCGCTGAACAGCATTCCGGCGACGACCAGCGTCGAGGCATTGGAGGCGAAGCGGCGCGCGGCTCACGGCAAGTGCTTCGTCGACGTCGGATTCTGGGGTGGCGTCGTGCCTGGCAACAGCGCGGCTCTCGAGCCGCTCTGGTCGGCCGGCGTGCTCGGGTTCAAGTGTTTTCTCGTGCCGTCCGGCGTCGACGAATTCGAGTCGGTCACGGAAGGCGACCTGCACGCGGCGATGCCGATCCTCGCCAGACTGGGTGCGCCGCTCCTCGCGCATGCGGAGTTGCCTGGTCCCATCGCGACGGCTCAGGCGCGAATCGGAACCAGCGATCCGCGCCGGTACGCGACGTATCTGGCGACGCGACCCAAGGCAGCCGAGAACGAGGCCATTGCGCTGCTGATCGCGTTGTGCCGTCAGCACGGGGTCCGCACTCACATCGTCCACCTCGCTTCGTCCGAGGCGCTGGCGATGATCCGCGAAGCACGAGCCTCGGGTCTGCCATTGACTGCTGAAACGTGTCCGCACTATCTCACCTTCGCGGCAGAGGAAATTCGGGACGGCGCCACCGCGTTCAAGTGCGCGCCTCCGGTGCGTGAGCGCGACAATCGCGAAGGGCTGTGGGGCGCACTGGCGGGCGGCACCATTCAGATGGTGGCGTCCGACCATTCACCATCGCCCCCGGCGATGAAACGGCTCGATACCGGCGATTTTCTGCGGGCGTGGGGCGGCATCTCGTCGCTGCAAGTCGCGCTGGCGGCCACCTGGACCGAGGCTTCGTCTCGAGGCTATTCCTTGAATCAGCTGGCGCAGTGGATGTGCCGCGCCCCAGCGCAACTCGCGGGGCTTGTCAGCAAGGGCGCTATTGAGGGCGGGGCCGACGCCGACCTCGTGATCTGGGATCCCGATGTCGAGGTCACTGTCGACGCGCGGAGGTTGCACCATCGGCATCCGCTGACGCCGTACGACGGCCGGCGCCTTCGTGGCCGCGTCGAACGGACGTATTTGCGCGGACATGTCGTGGCGCCCCGCGCCGAGCCCTCGTCCATCCCACGGGGACGGCTCCTGACCCGTTAGTTCGCTTTAGACTTGTACGTTCACGCATTGGGCTTTGGCCCAACGTTCAATTCTTCGTGTTTGCGTGATTTCGTGGCCGCAGGCGCCACGAAAGGTGAGCGGCATCGGTCGATCGCGACCGTGGCCACCACCTGTCCTTGCTGCAATCGGGCAATTCTGCAATCCTCCTAAGTACTCCGTTTCGCAATTACGGTGACGTATTCGGGCGTCGAGGCGCCCGGATCGCCAGGCGCGAGGAGGAAGAATGCCGGGAGCATTTGACCGACGAGCAACGCCGCGAGGCGGGATGCATCGGCGCCCGATACGTTGGCGTAATTGCGAAACGGAGTACTAAGTGAAGTTGAAAGACGTGCCCCGCGCGCTGGGCTGGCGGGGGGTGCCGCGAGAGTATCCGTACGAAGTGACGACGTTCATGCTGCCGACCGACGGCGAGATCCGGTTCGCCCGATGGCGACATCCCGGCGAGACGCCGAAGGTCGTGACGCAGGCGAGCGTCGACGCGCTGCGCACCTTCCTGCATGAGGGCGACGTCGCCATTGACATCGGCGCGCACACGGGTGATTCGACGCTCCCGATCGCGTTGGCGGTCGGCGCAAAGGGTCTTGTGTTCGCGCTCGAGCCGAACCCGTATGTGTTCAAGGTGCTGGCGGCGAACGCCACGCTGAATCCGGAGAAGGCACGCGTGTCGCCCTTGATGTTTGCCGCGATGCCGACCGACGGCCAATTCGAGTTCGAGTATTCGGATTCAGGTTTTTGCAACGGCGGCTTTCACGATCGCATCGCCCGCTGGAGACACGGCCATTTCGATCGGCTCCGCGTCGAGGGCCGTAACTTGTCGGAGTACTTGCGCCGGCATGCCCCCGACGTCCTGCCGCGCCTGCGCTACATCAAGGTCGACACCGAAGGGTTCGATCGTTCCGTCGTGCAGTCGATGGCCGAACTGATTGCCGACGCACGCCCGTACATCAAGACCGAAATCTACAAGCACCTGCCAAACGCGGAGCGCGATGCCTACGAGGGCGACCTGCGCCGGCTCGGCTATCGTCTGTTCAAGTGCGAAGGGGAGGTCGAATACCGGGGAGAGGAACTCGGTCCGGGCGCCTTCCGGCGCTGGAAGCATTTCGATGTGTTCGCCGTACCGCAGGAACGCACATAGCCGGAGGCCCGAGCTTTTCGACAGCGTGTAGCGTGCTTCTCTCGCCCCCCCACCTGCTCTGGCTGGGCGTCCCGCCGGGATGACTATTTGAAGGGCGTTCTAGAACGTCAACCGCACGCCCAGGTGCACCGTGCGTGGCGGTTGGATGGCCGAGGTCAGCCGCGACGTCGGACCGGTCACGTCGAACTCCTCGATCTCGTAGGCCAGGTTCAGCACGTTGTACGCATCGAGGAAGACCGCAAGCTGGTGCCCAGAGACCGCGAAGGCCTTCTGCAAGCGTCCGTCCAGCGTTCCCGTGAACGTGAACCGAGTGGCCCCGTTTCGAAACGCCCGGACCGCTTCCGGTCCCTGATTCAGGCCCTGGACGACGACAAGGCGTGCGAAGTGCTGGCCGTCGGAGTATCGCGCCGCATAACCCAGCTTCACGTCCCACGGCAGCGTGAAGACGCCGGCTGTCTTGATGGTGTAGCCACGCTCCGAGAACACCCGACCCTGGGCGAAGGTACGGGAGTTCGGATCGATGAAGACGTCGCCGAGCACACCCGCGTCGTTTTCGAGCGGCGTGAAACCGATATTGGCGGAAATCGCTTCGGACCGCCCGGCCGTGGCCCCGGCCATGAGGAACGCGTTCTTGAGCGTGGTCTGCAGGGTGAACTCGACGCCGACGAAGGTGGACTGGTTGTCGGCGGGGTTCGTGAGCAGGTAGCGGTCGAGTCCGAAGGTGGCTGACGGCCGACTGTAGACCGGCAACTGCTGTTTGCCGGCGTGGTCGTCGCCCGGATCGGTAATCGCCGTCGCGATATACGCTGACTCGGGCACGCCGATATTCACGAGGCCGAGCAGCTGCTTTTCGCGCCGCGCCAGCGCGGCGAGGCGAATGAGAGTGCCTGCCCGTGGCCGTGACTCGAAGCCGGCGACGAACTCGTCCATGTACGGACGCACGATGTTGGGATCGATCGCGGTGAATTGATTGTTGCCGCCGGTGCCGGGTCCGACGCGGGCAACCAGTGGTCCGAGATCCGCGAGACGCGGGCTGGCCGCGTTCGTATCCCATCGGTACACCCGCGCGAAGGGTGCGGCGGGGTCGCCAACGGCGAGGTCGTTCAAGGGCAGCCGATTGCCGTAGCGCGCGAAGCCCGCGACCGCCGCGATCTTGGCGTAGTCGACAATTTCCCACCGCAGATTCGCGCGCGGCAGCCAGTTTCGCCAGACAATCGCGCTGGCGCTTCCCTCGGCCGATGCGCGCAGCGCTTCGAATCGCACGCCGGCCTCGAGTGTCAGACCAGGACGCAGGGTGATCGTGTCGGCCCCGTACGCGACAAAGGATGTCTGGCCCCATTGGGAATCGACCGTCGGGCTGGTGTAGTCCCACACCCGGGCCGGGACGCCGGCGATCAGCTCCCCAATGCGGCCGTTGAATGACGATCGCGACGTCGCGGAGGCGCCGGACACGCTGACGCCTCCGCGGAGCACATGGCCGGTGCTGGTTGCGGACAGCGAGCCCATTTTGAAGCGCGTGCCGACCGACCACGTCAGCGCGGATCCGTTGGCTGGATGAAGAAGCTCCGGAATCGGGCCGGCGGTCAATCGTTCAGCGACGAGCGCCGAGGTAGCCTGCAAGTCATGGCTCTGGGCTCGCCTCGCGAAGCTGGCGAACAACGCGGCCTGTCCGTCTGTTGCCGTCTTATGCTCCCAACTGATCTGTCCGTGCTCGGCATCGACGCTCTCCGCGGCCAACGGCTGCGCGAACGCGACGCGGTTGGCGTAGGGATAGCTCGCGTGCTCGACCCAGCCGATCGCGCGGACCTCATTCCGGAGATTCGGAGTGAACACCAGGTGCGTGAACGCCGACGCGATGGTCGAATCGATCAGCCTGGGATCGGCGCGCTCGAATCGCGTCGAGGTCGTCGCGCCGCCGGCGAAAACGATCCCGAGACGACCGGGGATGATCGGGCCGCTCAGAAGGACATGGCCATCGGCCAACGAGTGTTGGGTCGCGAGGCCTGGGGGATTGGTGGGCGCCTGCCTCGCGAGCAGCGCGGTTCCCGCGCCGACGAACTCGACTTGGCGGGTCCAGATCGACGACGGCCGGCGAGGCACCAGGGTCACCGCCATCCCGGGCGCGTTCATCTCGATCGGCATCAGACCGGTAGTCACGTCGACGCGGTCCCACACGTAGACACCGGGCACCAGCATCGGCGTGCCGGTGCCGTCCGGGTTGGTGATGTCAACCTCTCCCAGCCGAAACAGCGTCTGCGTCCACGAACTGCCGTGGCTGCCGACGCGGGCGGCTTGTCCGGAATACAGGCCGCCAGTGTCGACCCGATCCGAGATGACTTCCGCGGGGATCGCGTCGAAGACCGAATAGAGGTTGGTCCCGGTGGGCAAGTCGGCCAGAACCGGCGCGGTAAACGTCGACCCGAGCATCGGCCGCTCGGGAGCATTCTGCGCGAAGGCCGTCGGCCCGGCCAGCGTCAACGCGGCTGCGACGAGGAGATGCGTGCGTACGAGTCTGGTCATCTGGTCATTCGACGACCGATTGTTCGATGTGGCCAGTCCAATGCCTATCCATTGGTCAATCGATGACCAGATGACGGGACAAGCGATTCATCGTCACTCGGTTCGCCGCTCGATCGTCACCGCCTGAACGGTGATCGGCTTGACCGGGCGGTCGCTCGGCTTGATCGTCGGTGTGCGGCCGATGGCCTCGACGACGTCCATCCCCTCCACGATTTCGCCGAAAATCGCGTGCTTGTTGTCCAGCCAGGGCGTTGGCACGAGGGTGATGAAGAACTGGCCGCCGCCTGTGTTCGGGCCACGATTGGCCATCGACAACAGCCCGGGCCGGTCGTGCCGAAGCCGCGGCGAGAACTCGTCGGCGAACGTGTAGCCGGGCCCGCCCGTGCCCTGACCGAGCGGATCGCCGCCTTGAATCATGAAATCCGCAATGACGCGGTGGAACACGGTACCGTCGTAGTACTTGGCGTTGGTCTTCTTGTTGGAGCGGGGGTCGGTCCACTCCTTCGATCCGTCGGCCAGGCCCGCGAAGTTTGCGGTAGTCTTCGGCGCCTCTTCTTCGAACAGGCGCGCGGTGAAGTTTCCTTCACTGGTCGTAAAATGCGCGTATAGCATGGCCAAATCATACCGCTACCTTCACTTCGACGTCTTCACCGACCGCCTGTTTGGCGGGAATCAGCTCGCCGTATTTCCCGACGGACGCGGGTTGTCCGCCGAAACCATGCAGGCGATCGCCAACGAGATGAACTTCTCCGAGACGACCTTCGTGCTGCCGGCGGAACGGTCGGACACCGACGTCCGGATGCGGATCTTCACGCCGAGCGACGAGCTCCCGATGGCCGGTCACCCGACAATCGGCAGCATGTTCGCGCTCGTGCGGACCGGTCTGGTGCAGCCACCGCTTGAACAGTTTGTGTTCGGTCTGGGCGTCGGTCCCGTGCCGGTGTCGCTGACCTGGAAGGGCGACGACCTCGCGTTTGCGTGGATGACCCAGTTGAGTCCCACATTCGGGCCGCTCCTCGACGACCTTGCCGGCGCGGCGGCGATGCTCGGCCTTCCCGAAAGCGCAGTCGGCGCAGCCCGGCTGCCCGTGCAGGTGGCCTCGTGCGGCATGCCCTGCCTGTTCGTGCCGATCGCCTCGCGGCGCGAAGTCGACCAAGCGGTGCTGGACCGTGCCGCGTGGTCCCGGTTCATGGCGGCGTTGGCAGCCCCTCCGGATTGCGCGTTCTTTTTCTCCCTCGAGCCGGGGGCCGACAAAGCGACGGCGTACAGCCGGATGTTTGCGCCCAGTTTGGGAATCGGCGAAGATCCGGCGACCGGCGGCGCAAGCGGCCCTCTCGGCTGTTACCTTGTCCGCCATGGTGCGGTAACCTCTGACCATGCGGCCGCGATGCTGAGCCTGCAGGGTGTCAGGATGGGCCGGCCGAGTCACGTGCACATTTCGATCGGCGTCGACCGCGGCGAGATCGTGACGGTGCGCGTCGGTGGCACGGCGGTATTCGCGGGTGAGGGGTTGCTGTACCTGGCGTAGAACGAGTGTCGGAACACGAGAGCTGTGAAAGACGACGTCTTGATGCAGAGACCGTCGCATTTCTTCATACTGGGGACCGAAAAGGAGAGTGACATGAGGATTGGTCAGACGGTGGTGGCAACGATGGCTGTGGCGATAGGCGTGATGACGGCGAACGCGGCATTTGCGGGACAGACCCCAGGCGCGCGGACCAGTGCGCCGCGGGGGGGCGCGGCACCCGCCGCCGCCGCCAATCCGAACAAAGCGAAGCTTCGCACGCCGGCGCAGCTCACCGAGAAGGCACCGGACACGTTCAAGGCAAAGTTTGATACGAGCGCCGGCATCTTCGTCATCGAGGTGCACCGCGACTGGGCCCCGCTCGGCGCCGACCGTTTCTACAACCTCGTGAAGAACGGGTTCTACGACGACATCCGGTTCTTCCGTGTCCTCGATGGGTTCATGGCCCAGTTCGGGATGCACGGCGACCCGAGCATCCAGTCGGCGTGGGGCCGCTCGAACTTCATGGACGACCCGGTCAAGCAGAGCAACAAAAAAGGCTACGTGACGTTCGCCAAGTCGTCCGCCCCCAATTCCCGGTCGACCCAGGTCTTCATCAACTTCGTCGACAACACCGGTCTCGACGGCCAGGGCTTCGCCCCGTTCGGTCAGGTCGTCCAGGGGATGGAGAACGTCGACAAGCTCTATAGCGGCTACGGGCGGCAGAACGTGCCCGATCAGGGCCGGATCACCACCGAAGGCAACGCCTATCTGACCAAGGAATACCCCAAGCTCGATTACATCAAGAAGGCCACGATCGAGAACTGAGAACTTCGAACTTAAAAGGACTATGACAAGGGCCGCGATAAATTCGCGGCCCTTTTGATTTTCGAGGTCTACGCCCCAGTTTCCCGAGAGTTCGGGCTGCCATCGAAAAGCTGAGAACTGAGAAGTGAAGACGAGTTTTAAGTTTAAGTTCCAAGTCGGCCGAGATCTGGGTGCATGGTGTGCCAGTTGGTCGCGCGTTCATAGGCGAGGGCGACGCGCAGTATCGTCGCCTCCTCGTACAGCCGCCCCGTGATCATCAGCGCCTGGGGCATGCCGTTGACGAACCCGCTCTTGAGGCACACCGCGGGATGACCGGTCAGGTTGGTCATTGGCAGGCTGGCGGTTCCCCTGGCGGGCGAAAGAAACACGTCGACCTCCGCCATGAGCGCCGCCATCTTACGGGTGAGCAGCGTCCGGGCGCGCTGGGCGCGGATGTACTCGACCGCCGGTACGAAGCGGTACGTGCGGAAGGTGTTGGGCCAGGCGTCCGGAGCCTGCTCGGTCAGCTGGTCGATGCCCCTGCTTCGCGTCAGGTCGTCGAACGCCGCCGCCGCTTCGGTGGCGAGAATGAAATTGATCGCGTCGGTGGGGAAGTCCGGTAGGTCGATCGGGACGAGCCTCGCCCCGGCCGTGGTCAGCACCGCGAGCGCGTCGTTCAGAAGCGTCGAATCGGCGTTGGCATTGCGCAGGCCGGGTGCAAATTCCGTGGCGATATAGCCGATGCGCAGCCTTCTCAACGCCGCGTTGGGGGCCCAGACGAACGGCGCGTCGACCACGGTGTCGTCGCGGCCGTCCGTGCCATAGATGGCGTTGAAGACGAGCGCGCAGTCTTCAACGCTGCGACAGATCGGGCCGATCTTGTCCATCGTCCAGCTGAGCGCCATCGCGCCGTAGCGGCTGACGCGGCCGTAGGTCGGCCGCAGG
>JBDTVS010000089.1:0-31585 GCA_040007095.1 Acidobacteriota bacterium | reverse complement strand
GCGGGCGCCGCGCGCCGGAAGCCGTGTACTAAATCGTCGAACGCAGGACACTAGACGCCGATGTCCTCATTCCACAGCGCCGGGTATTCGCGGATGAACTGTTCCATCATCCGGATGCAGCGCTCGTCCTGCACGACGTCGACCTGAACGCCGCGCGCCCGCAGCAGCGCTTCTTCTCCCAGAAAGGTGCGGTTCTCCCCGACGACGACATGGCGGATGCCGTAGAGGAGGATGGCGCCGCTGCACATCGCGCAGGGCGAGAGCGTGGTGTAGATCACGCTGTCCCGGTAGGTCGACGCCGGTCGCCGGCCGGCCCGCTCGAGCGCGTCCATTTCTCCATGCAGCACGGCGCTGCCTTGCTGCACTCGCCGGTTATGGCCCCGCCCGATGATGCGGCCATCGTGAACGAGCACGGCGCCAATCGGAATGCCGCCCTCGGCGCGGCCCTGTTCGGCTTCAGCGACGGCTGCCGCGAGAAACTCGTGCATGCGCGAATCCGATTCTGGGCCGCCGTAGTGAGGCGCCATTAGAGCGCTTTCCAATTGTGCGAAATCTGCTCTAGTATTCCGTTTCGCAATTAGCAGTCAACTGAGCCGTCGGAGCACTGCGCGCGACGCCCGCCGCGCGCCGCGGAGTGCCTGGCGATATTCGCGGCGAATGCCGTCGCGGATCGCTGCTTGCCCGCTCCACAGCCACCGCCGCCCCGACCTCTCCAGCGTTCGGACACGCCTCACATCCGAGAGGGCGCGATGCCGAACGCGAGCGGCGATGCTCCATTCACGATGGACGTCGGGCCGCCTCGGCCGCTGTCCGGCCGGTCCGGCGCTGGCCAGGCCGGGAACCATCATCAGGGTCATCAGACATGACAGCAACGTGATGCGCTTGGTCATCGTGAAGTCTCCGCAATTTCGGCGTGCTCTGCGCTAATACGTCGTGAACCCCTCGCGCGTTCAGATCTCGAGCTTCCCGGTGCTGTCGCCGAAGCTTTCCTGATGCACGCCGACCTTGTCCAGCATGCTGAGCAGCAAATTCGACATCGGTGTCTGCGCCGGGGCCACGACATGGCGGTTCCCCTGCAGCCGACCCGCCGCGCCGCCCACCAGCACGAGTGGCAACGGCCCGTGATCGTGCTGGTTGCCGTTGCTCATGCTGCTGCCGTAGAGAATCATCGAGTGGTCGAGCAACGTGCCGTCGCCATCCGGCGTGACGGCCAGCTTGCCGATGAAATAGGCCAGCATCTGGACGTGGTACTTGTTGATCAGCGCGAAGGAGTCCATCCGCTCCTTCACGTTGGCGTGATGAGAGGAACCGTGGAATCCGCCGCGATTGCCGCTCGCAGGGTAGCTCGCCGGGCTGAGATCCTTGGCGAACATCAGGGTGGACACGCGGGTCGTCTCGCTCTGATAAGCCAACGTCAGCAGATCGAACATCAGCTTGAGGTGCTCTTCGAACGCCTCCGGCGTGCCCACCGGCGCGTCGGGGACGGCGAGCGGATCGGCGGACTGCGCGTTCCGATCGAGCACCGTCTGGATCCGACGCTCGATCTCCCGGATGTCGTCGAGGTAGCCGTCCATGCGGGCGCGATCGGATGCCGGCAGGCCTCGTCGAAGCGTCAGCGTCTGGTCGAGCACTGAATCGAGAATGCTGCGGTCTTCCCGCTTCCGCGCGAGGCGCTGAGCCGTGGTCCCGCCATCGCCAAAGAGCTTTTCGAAGACCGCTTGCGGGCTGTTCTCGACCGGAAGCGGCACCGTCGGCGTCCGCCAGGACAGCGTGTTGAAGTAGGCGCAGCCGTATCCCGCGCCGCAGCTCAGACTGACGTCCTCGATGCCGAGCTCGATTGACGGCAGCGGTGTGTCCTGGCCAATGTGCTGGGCGGCAACCTGGTCGAACGTGACACCGACCCGCACGGCATTCTTCTGGGGACGCCCGCCGCTCAGGAAAATCGCCGCAGATCGCGCGTGCTCGGCTCCGGCATCGGCGCCGGTGGCGCTGGCGTGCACCAGATTGCTCACCACCGTGGTGCGGTCGCGATACTTCTCCAGGGGAGCGAGCGTCTCGGTGAACTGGAAGTCCCGCCCTTCGGCCGCCGGGGTCCACTTCGACATCGTCGCCCCGTGGGGCACATAAATGCAGCCCACTCGCGTCTTGCCGCTGGCGGCGGTGTTCTTCAACAGCGTCTGCGCCCCCACCATCGAATCGAGCAGCGGCAACGCCAGGGTGACGCCCGCCCCGCGCAGGAACGTTCGCCGCGACAGATGCTTCTTGGTGATGAACATGAATCCTCTCGAACTTAGAACTTCGAGCACGTTTGCGAAATCGGATAATGAACCACGAAGGGCACAAAGATCACCAAGAAGACCCAGCGACTCTTTGTGTTCTTTGTGTTCTTTGTGTTCTTTGTGGTTCCGAATTTCAATTCTGCAACGTGTTCTTTCACCTTTTCGTCTTAAGTTCCATCGTGCTTCTCATCTGAAATGCATCGCTCTTCACGATGGCCATCACGAGCGACGAGAATCGAAAATCGTTGCGCGCGGCTTCCCGAGCAATCGCCCTGACCGCCGGCATGTCGTCGGAGTGCGCGGTCCGTCCGACGCCGTACATGAGCAGTTTTTCGGCGAGCGTCTGGACGAACGCATCCGGGTAGTTCGAGATCGCCTTGCGCAGGCTCTCCGCACCGTCGATCGGCGTGCCGTCGACCAAACGCCCCGATGCATCAATCTTGATGCCCGACTCCGCCGCGCGCCAGCGGCCCACGCCGTCGAAGTTCTCGAGGGCCAGGCCCACAGGATCCATGATCTGGTGGCAGCCGGCGCAAGGCTGATTCTTGCGATGCTGGATCATCTTGTCGCGAACCGACGCGGCCTCTTCAGCGACGCCCTGGCCGGTCTTGGCCTCGGGAAAGGCCGGCACATTCGGCGGCGGCAGCGGCGGCGGGCTGCCGAGCAGGTTCTCGAGGATCCAGGCGCCGCGCGTCACCGGAGACGTCCGGTTCGGCGCCGACGTCACGGTCAAGAGACTGCCGTGGCCCAGCAATCCTCTGCGGGCTTCGCTGCCGACAGGGAGGCGGCGGAAATCGGGCCCATACACGTGGGGAATCCCGTAGTGCCTGGCCAGACGTTCGTTGACAAACGTGTAGTCGGCATTCAGCAGATCGAACACGCTGCGATCCTCGCGCACGACGCTGTCGAACAGCAGTTCGGTCTCGCGCTGAAACGCCTGGCGCAGATTGTCGTCGAAGTCGGGATACACGAGAAGATCGGGATTCCTGTTCCGCAGCTCGCGCAGGAACAGCCACTGTCCGGCAAAGTTGGCGATGAGGGCACGCGACCGCGGGTCGTTCAACATCCGCCGGACCTGCTGCTCGAGCGCGCCCGGCTCCTTGAGCCTGCCCTGCTCCGCGGCCTGCAGCAGTTCCTCGTCGGGAATGCTGCTCCAGAGGAAAAACGACAGGCGCGACGCCAGCTCGACGTCCGACAGGCGGTAGGCGGCGCCCGCCGGCAGGTTGTCCGGATCGCGTTCGAACCGAAACATGAAGTTCGGATCCGACAGAATCCGGCGGAGCGCCATTTCGATGCCCCGCTCGAAGTCGCCGCCCTCGCGTCCGGTGCGATAGAACGTCATGAGCGGCTCGACGTCCTGTGCTGACACGGGACGACGATAGGCGCGGCGCGCCAACGTCGACACGATGGTCTTCGCGCAGGCGGATTCTTCTCGTTCGGCGGCAGCCTCGGTGCCGTTGACACGGGCAGGCGGCCGGCAGACGAAGATCCGGGCGCGGCTCGGGGTGTCGCCGGGGCCGTCGACCGCATAGGGGCCGAGAATTTCCACGCCCGACAGATGCGGCACCGTCGTGTACCCGAACTGCACGCCGGTCTGCAGATCGGCGGTGGTGGCGTCGAACCGCTGCACGAGGTCGTCTACGTACGCCGACGTCTTCTTGAGGAACGTGACCATGATGGTCTGCGGTCCCGCTTTGATCGGCAGGCGGACCTCGAGCGGCGCCGCCGGACCGCCGGAGGTCGCCCCGCCCCTGATGTAGTAATACGGCACGGATCGCAGGTCGCGAAGCAGCACCCGCTCGCCGTTGACGCTCATCTCGAGCTGCTCGTCCTTCGCGGCCCCTCCGTACTGCGGCCCGAAGTTGACCTTGAGCAGCGCAAACTTGAACAGGTACTCGCCGTCGACCGGAAAGTTGTGTCGAATCACGATTCCGCCGCGCGTGCCGAGCGGCAGACCGTCGACGTGGCGATCCTGCGAGAGATCGCCTCGCACCTTGTACGTCGTCGAGAGGGCGCCGAGGTCCGTGTTACCGACGGCCAACCGGCTGATCTTCCCGGCCGCGCCGACGTAGCGTTCGATCAGCGCCGGCGACGTGCCCAGGACGTCGGCGATGTTGTCGAAGCCCTCGGCCGAGTCGTCCGGCGGCATCAGCGTGGCGGTATCGACGTCAATCGCGAGCAGGTCGCGAACGGCATTGGCGTATTCGTTGCGATTCAAGCGGTGCAAGGGAGTCGCGCCTGGATGCGGCTGGTCGAGCGCGGCGCGATCGACGGCAGCTTCGAGCGTTCGCCGAAGCGTATCGAGCGTGGCGCGATCCGGTCGGGGCGCACCAGCGGGCGGCATCAGGCCGGCCCGCAGCTTGCGAAACACTTTTTCCCAGACTTCCGCATCGACGGCCGGGTGATCGACGTCGACCTTGGCGAGCGTCAGGCCACCGGTCTTGAGCGCGTCGCTATGGCACGTCACGCAGTACCGATTGATCAGCGCCCGCTGAGACGCCTCCGGCGAGGCACCCGGTCCCTGTTGCTGACCGCTGATCGGACGACCCGGAGTCAGGACGAGGGCGGTCAGGAAGACGAGGACACGAACCGCCCACGTTATCGAACCTGATCGGCGGCGGGCCTTGGAGACGCAACGACGGCCGGATCCCGTCATGGCTTCCCCATCAGTTGCTGGAGGAGCGCAATCGTGCTCGGCTTTCTCACCGGCGGCTGAACCGCGAGAAAGACACCCTCCGCAAAAGTCATCGGCGTGCGGCCTTGTGTGTCTTTGACATCGAGCCTCGCGCCACGATCGGCCAACAACCTGATCATCGCGTCGAATCCCCGGTTCGCCGCGCCGTGCATCGCCGTGAACCCCTGCGAGTTCGCCGCATTCACGTCGGCGCCCCGCTCCAGGCAGAGTCTGGCGGCTTCCAGGTACTCGGCGTCGGACCGGCTGTAGGTTTGCGACACCACCCAGTTGATGCCTGCCGCCGCCATGAGAGGCGTCGCCCCGTCGCTGGTGCCGAGATTCGGGTCCGCGCCGTGCTCGAGAAGCAGACGCATCAGCGTGATGTCGCCCGATAGTGCGGCCCGAAGAAACGGCGTCTGGCCGTCGAAGTTGGCCCAGTTCGCGCTGACTTGATAGAACCCGCGGAACGGCGTCGTGTTCGCCCGCGCGTTCGGGTTGGCCCCGCGCGCGATCAGCGCCTTGATCAGGTCCATCGGGTCCTTCGCATCCGGCGCGGGGGGCGGCGTGTCGCGTGTGTAGTCCGCATTTCGCATCTCGACGGCGGCATACAGCGGCGTGCGTTTGTAGAAGGGGTCGCCAGCGTTGACGTCGGCGCCCGACTCGAGCAGGAACGCCGCCAGTTCGATGTGATTGTTGGTAATCGCCACCACCAATGGTCGCGTGCCGTTGGCCGAGGCGCGCTCCACATCGGCCCTGGCGCCGACCAGGATCCGGGCCATCTCGAGATTCCCCTCACGCGCCGCGAACAGCAATGCCGTCATCGCGCCCGACGGGCTCGGCACCGCGCGCGACCGGTAAATCCCCGGACCGTGAGCGCCGATGTCACCCGACGTCGCCTGCGGCTCGCCGGTCGTCCCATCGGGGACGCTGACCTTGGTCTGCGCGTTGACGTCCGCGCCCCTGGCGATCAGTAACTGGACCATGTCGGGGTGCTTTTCGAGGACCGCCCACATCAACGCCGTCTGACCTCGAACATTCTCCGTCGCGTTTACCGCCGCGCCACGATCGATGAGCAGCTTGACGACGTTGATCGCGCCCGACCGAGCGGCGGTCATGAGCGCGGTCTCGCCGCCCGGATTCGCGGTGTTCGGATCCGCGCTGGCGCGCAGCAGCGCATCGACCATGGCGGCATTGCCGCTGACGCTGGCCAGGTAGAGCGGTGTGACCCCGTACCGCGTCGCGGTCGCGACCCGTGCGCCTGCGCGAATCAGCCGCTCCGCCGTTTCGAGGTCGTCGTGACGCACGGCCCAATGCAGCGCGGTGGCGCCGTCGGGCTGAGCGGCGTTGACATCGATTTTCTGCTGCAGCAGTGCACGAACAGCCTGCCCATCCGCTCGCATGACAGCATCTGCGAGTCGGACGTCGCTGCCGCCGGCGGCACCCAGATCGACGACGGCAAGCAGCAGGCCGACCCGGAGGGCAACACCCCATCGCTTCGTCGTGTCCATCGCGCGAATCCTTCCCGGACAGCTCGAGAAAACGCCGTTCAACGATCAGACCGCGGAGGCCTGGACATCTTCGAAAGCCAGAATCTCGCCAGATGAAGCACGTTTGTGCTCGGTTCGGCCTTGGAAGCTGTCTTAGCTGCGGCCGCTGAGCGGCCTTTTTCGTGAAGATTCGCCGCACCCTGGTCCGTTCTTGCTGGTCGGTTTGAGGCGAAGCTTCACCGATAGTCTATCAACAAGCCCACACCAGATGCCTTCAATACCGGCACGGTGCTTGGGCAGAAGGATCCACCGGGTTCGCCGGGCGCACCGAACTGAGAAGGCGCGCGAACAATTTTTGGCGCTATGATCCGCCGGATCAGGTGCGTGGATGACCTTGACCGAGCTTGTCGATCGTCTGCTGCGCGAAACGATCGAAAAACCTCAGCTGACCGACGAGGATCGGGACAACATGCTGCGCTGGCTTGCCAAGTGGCGCCACGCGCAGCTCACCGGTACGATGATTGCCAAACACGGCAACGTCGTGCAGGCCGGGCCGTTTGCCGGGCTGCGCTTCACCGGCCAGACATCAGAAGGCTGCACGGCGCCGCGCCTGCTCGGCTGCTACGAGCATGAGCTGCACTCGCACCTCGAACGCCTGATCGGCGAGCGGTACGACGCGATCCTCAACATCGGCTGCGCGGACGGGTACTACGCGGCCGGACTCGCGAAGCGGATGCCCGGCGTTCCGGTGTTCGCGCATGATGTGGAACCTCAGGCGCAAGCCGGCTGCCGGGAGGTCGCGGCGCTCAACGGCGTTTCAGATCGAGTACAGGTGGGTGGTCCGTTTCGCGGATCCGACTTCGCCGCCTACGCCGGCCGGAAAACCTGGCTCGTGATGGATATCGAAGGAGCAGAGCGCGACCTGCTCGACCCGGTCGCGTACCCGGCCCTTCGCGACATGACCGTCCTCGTCGAATGCCACGACTGTTTCTTCCCGCGCACCGCCGATGAGATCGCCGGCCGATTCAGATCGCACGACGTCATCCGCGTCGACCATGCGTGGCCGTCGACGCCATTGCCAATCTGGCTGCAGAAGCGTAGTCACCTGGAGCAGCTCCTCGCAATCTGGGAATTCCGCATGGGGCCGACGCCCTGGTTGATCATGGAGCCGAGGTAAGGGCCTGCGGCAAGGACACCACGCCCGCAGGCTTCTGTTGGGGTGTATCCGTCATTTCCAAAACGTCACCACGAAAGCGCGAAGGCACACCAAAGCTCTCCCACCTCGCGCCGCGCCAACCATGTAGGCGTAACACCGCGCACCGCTTGTCGATTCTCGGCGCCCCGGTTCGTCTCTAAGTCACGAACGGTCGGTTACGCTAGGACTGGCTGACCAATGGCTGGGAGCTCACGGCTGATGGATCTTGACCATCGGCACCAACGGCGTTGCCTGAGGCGGTCAACAGCGATGTCCGACGGCGTTCTGAACATCCACCTCGACCTGATGGAGAAGACGATGGCGAAGTACATGCTCTTGCTCTACCAAAGCCCTGTCAGCGATCGGCCTGTGAGCCCTGAAGAAATGCAAAAAGCACTCGAGAAGTACATGGCGTGGGCGAAGAAGCCGTTTACGTCGGACAGCCAGCGCCTGGCCAACGACGGAGGCCGCGTCATTCGTCCCGGCGCCGGCGGGCCGCGAACCACCGATGGACCATACAGCGAGACGAAAGAGCTTCTGGGCGGCTACTACGTGATCGAGGCCGCCAACTACGACGAAGCGGTCGCCCGCACGCTCGACCATCCACACCTCGAGTACGGCGGGACGATTGAAGTGAGGCACGTGTTCGGGTCGTGACCGATTCAGCGGATGGCCCGCTGCTGCTCGAGCATCTGTTCCGGCATGAGGCGGGCCGGTTGACGGCTCGTCTCACCCGGCTGCTTGGCCCGGCGCATGTCGATCTCGCGGAAGAGAGCGTGCAGGAGGCGATGCTCCGGGCTCTTCAGACCTGGCCATATCAAGGCCTGCCCGACAATCCGGCCGGCTGGTTGTTCCGCGTCGCGCACCACACGGCGATCGACGTCATCCGTCGCGCCAAGACGTTCGGAGACAAGACCGACGCCATCGTCGACGACCTGACGCGATCGGCCAGGATCACACCTGCCGATCCCTATCTCGACGAACAGCTCCGCGACGACGAGCTGCGGATGATCACGATGTGCTGCCACCCGGAGATTCCGCGCGACGCGAGCGTGGCGCTCAGTCTCAAGACCATCGGCGGCTTCAGCGTCCGCGAGATCGCGCGCGCGTTTCTCTCGGAAGACTCGACGATCGCGCAGCGGCTCGTCCGCGCGAAACGGCAGATTCGCGACCGGCGCCTCACCCTCGAGCTCCCGGCCAGCGCGGATCTCGAACGCCGTCTCGACTCCGTGCTCGACGTCGTCTACTTCATGTTCAACGAGGGGTACGCCGCGCACGAAGGCGAGGAGCTGATCCGGCAGGACCTCTGCTTCGAAGCGCTGCGCCTGGGCTTGCTCATCGCCGCCTCGTCGATGGCGGCACCCCGGGTGCACGCGCTGGTCGCGCTGATGGCCCTGCAGGCGGCGCGACTGCGTGCGCGCGTTGACGAAGCCGGCGATCTCGTGCTGCTCGACGATCAGGACCGCGGCCGCTGGGACGACGAGCTGGTCGCGATCGGCTTCGATCATTTCGACCGGGCGATCGCTGGCCGCGAGGTCACCGAGTATCACGTGCAAGCCGCCATCGCGGCCACGCATGCCCGAGGCAGGGATCCGCAGTCGGTCGACTGGCCGCTGATTCTCCAACTCTACGATCAGCTCCTGACAATCAACGGGTCGCCCGTGGTGGCGCTCAATCGTGCGGTGGCGGTGGCAAGGGTCCACGGCGCCGCCGAGGCCCTCCCCCTGCTCGAGCCGTTGGCCATGGATCCGAAGCTGCGCCACTATCACCTCCTGCTCGCGGTGCGAGGACACCTGCTGCTCGAGATCGGGCGCCGTGGCGAAGCCGCCGACAGCTTCCGGGCGGCCCTCGACTGCGCCTGCTCGGAGCCCGAGCGGCGGTTCCTGAGGCGGAAGATCAGCGCTTGCGCCTAGCAGGCTAGCAGCCCGTGGTGAAAGTCCGTCGTCGCACCGAGGCGGGCGATGCGCCCGGATCGCCAGGCGCGAAACGCGAGAATACCGGGAGTATTTGAGCGTTGAGCAACGCCGCGAGGCGGGATGCAGCGCTCGCCGAATGCAGACGGACTTTTACCACGGGCTGCCAGGTCCGGCTGAAGCCTGGCTGAAGCCGGACGCTACGTACGACGCTGAGACGTTCGCTGCCGAAGATTGAAACGGAAGCCAAGGCGCCGCGGTGGACCGCCGCATCTTTGGCGCAGGCTGGTCAGCCGGACCGTGATCACAGTTGTCCGGCGTCACCGCCGCACGGGAACCGCCAGGAACAACGCAGCGGCTGGTATAGTAAGCCCCTCCCCTGGTGGCGATCTGCGAGGCCTGATGAGATTCTCCGTGCTGCTGTCGATCGCGATCGGCGCGATGTCGCTCGGCTTGCTGGGCTCTCGCGCCGACGCCCGGCAGAGCGCGCCACGGTCGGTGTGGGACGGGGTCTACACGCTGGGCCAGGCGAAGCGGGGCGCCTTGAAATCGGGCTTGTGCGTCGAGTGCCACGGCGATGGCTTCGTCGGCGGCCCGGCGCCGGAACTGGCGGGCACTGGTTTCGCCGCGAACTGGGAGGGCCGATCGGTTGGCGACCTGTTCGATCTCATTCGACTGACGATGCCGGACAACGACCCGGGCGCGTTGTCCCGCGAGGAGTACGCCGACCTGGTCGCCTACATCCTCTTGGTCAACAAATTTCCGACCGGCGCCACAGAAATCGGGACGTCGCTCGCGCCGCTCCAGCAAATTCGGATTCTCGCCTCGAAACCATGAAAGGGCCTGTGACGATGCGTCGACGCTTTCTTCTCCGGCGTGTGCCGGTTGCCTACGTCCTGTTGATTCCGATCCTTGCGGCCGCCAGCGCCGCGGCCGTCGTCGGCCTTGGCGGACTGGTGCTGTCTGCCGCCGACGACAAACCGCACACGACGTGGACCCAGTATCTGGGCGGCCCCGATTCCACCCAGTATTCGGCGCTGAAGCAGATCAACAAGTCCAACGTAAAACAGCTCGAGCTCGCGTGGACGCTTCCGGCGGGCGAAGGGACGGTGCGGTTCAACCCGATCGTCGTGGACAACGTGATGTACGTCCTGGGCGCCAACCGATCGATTGTGGCGATCGACGCCGCGACCGGCAAGGAAGTCTGGACGCATCGCAATGAAGGCGCGGTCGGCGACCGCGGGATCAACTATTGGGAGAGCAAGGATCGATCGGAGCGCCGCCTGCTGTACATGAACGGCGGATTCCTCACCGCGATCGACGCGAAGACCGGTAGCACAATCGCCGGGTTCGGAGACAACGGCAAACTGGACGTCAGGGTCGGCCTTCATCGCGACGTCAGCAGCCTGCGGCCGCTGCAAACGGGGAACCCCGGCCGAATTTTCGAGAACCTGATCATCATGTCGCTGCCGGCCGGCGGCGCGGCGTACGTCTCGAACCCCGGCGACACCCACGCCTACGACGTACGCACGGGCGAGCTCAAGTGGGTGTTCCACAGCGTGCCGGAGAAAGGCGAATTCGGCGCCGAGACGTGGCCGGAGAACGCGCTCGCCTCGGGAGGCGGCGTCCACAACTGGAGCGAGTTGAGCCTCGACGAGCGGCGGGGGATCGTCTATATCCCGTTCGGCACCGCGCGGTTCGATTTCTACGGCGGCAACCGCCACGGGAACAACCTGTTCGGCAACAGCCTGGTGGCGCTCGACGCACGCACGGGCAAGCGGCTGTGGCACTTTCAGCTCGTCCATCACGATCTCTGGGACTACGATCTGCCGCAAGCGCCAAAGCTCTTGACGCTTCGCAAGGATGGACGCAACGTCGACGTCGTCGCCCAGGCCACCAAGCAGGGGTTCGTGTTCGTGTTCGATCGCACGAACGGCACGCCGTTCTTCCCAATTGAGGAGAGGCCGGTGCCGCAGACCGACGTGCCTGGCGAACGAACGTCGCCGACGCAGCCGTTCCCGACGGCTCCTCCGCCCTTCGCGCGCCAGTCCTTCACAGAGAAGGACATCAACCCGCACGTGTCTGCCGAGGATCAGACAAAGTTGCGCGAGCTCTTCAAGACCGTTCGCAACGAGGGGCTGTTCACGCCGCCGAGTGTGCGCGGCTCGATCGAGATTCCCGGACACAACGGCGGCGCGAACTGGGGAAGCAGCGCCGTGGATCCGACCAAGGGCACGATGTATGTGGTCGCCAAGAACATCCCGACGCTCTTGCGGGTGCTGCCGCCGGGCGCGCCGGGGGCGGGAGGCGGTGGACCGGGCGGCCAGAACGCCGAGCCGGGACGGGGCGGCGACGCCGCAGCAGCCGGCCGGGGCGGCCGCGGGCGGGGAGCGGCGCCTGCGGTGCAGGTGCCGGAGGGCTCGCCTGAAGGCTTCGTCCCTTACGCCTCGCCGTACGATTTCATGTGGCAGAGCAATGGACTGTCGGCGCTCAATCCGCCCTGGTCGCAGATTACCGCCTACGATCTGAACAAGGGAACCATCCTCTGGCAGATTCCGGACGGCGACTTCCCCGGCCTCGCGGCCGGCAGCCACGCACCGCGAGGCGGTCCGGTCGTCACGGGGGGCGGGCTCCTCTTCGTCGGCACGTCGACAGACCGTAAGCTGCGGGCGTACGACCAGGACACCGGCAAGGTCTTGTGGGAGAGAGAACTTCCGGCCGCGACCGAAGGCGTGCCCACGGTGTATGAAGTGAACGGACGGGAATATGTCGCGATCGCCGTGGGCGGCGGCGGCCTCTTTCCGCTGCGAGGCGTCGGACCGACCACGCCGCCGGGCCCGAGTCAATACATGGTGTTCGCGCTGCCGAAGAAATAGAACGAACACGAACTACTTCGCGCAAGTCGCGGGCCGCACCGCCTCGCAATGAAGACGTTCAGAAGATTCGTACGTTGGCAGATTGAAGGAGAGATACATGCGCGGGAAGACACTGTCAATCGGGGTTGTTGCCGTGATCGCGATCGCCTGGACGATGGCGGGACGCGCGGCGGATAAGAATCGCGACTGGCCCGCGTATGCCGGCGACAAGGGCAGCACCAAATACTCGTCGCTCGATCAAATCAACAAGGACACCATCAAGAACCTGAAGATCGCCTGGCGCCGATCGGGCATGCCGGAGGAGATGCGGGAGCAGTTTCCCAACACCCAGGCGCCGGCCAACTATCAGCACACGCCGCTGATGGTGGACGGCGTCTTGTACATCAGCACGGCCGTGGGCGCCGTGGCGGCGCTCGACCCGGCGACCGGGAAGACCTTGTGGTTCGACGCCCTGCCGCCCCGTCCCGACGGCCAGGGACCGGCGCGCGGCGCACCCACGCGCGGGATCGCATACTGGACCGATGGCCGGGACTCGCGCATTCTGGCCAACGTCGGCGCCAACCTGGTCGCACTGAATGCGAAAACCGGCAAGCGCTACAACGACTTCGGCGACAACGGTCAGGTCGATCTGACCAAAGGCTTCGAGCGCCCAATCACCGGCTGGCGCTGGAGCAGCGGCCCTCTCGTCGTCAAGGACGTCGTCGTGATCGCCGGCGTGCCGTCGCCCGCTACCGACATTCTGAACGAGCGTGCCAAGGCGCCGAAGGAGATGCCGCCGGACGATGTGCGCGGGTTTGACGTGCGAACGGGCAAGCTGCTGTGGACCTTCCACGTCGTGCCTCGCAAGGGCGAATTCGGGAACGAGACATGGCTCAACGATTCGGCGTCGTATTCGGGCAACAGCGGCGCCTGGTCGCTCATCAGCGGTGACGAGGAGCTCGGGTACGTCTACCTGCCGTTCGAAGAAGCGACCGGCGACTACTACGGGGGGACTCGGCCGGGCAACAATCTGTTCGCCGAAAGCATCATGTGCCTCGATGCAAAGACCGGCAAGCGGGTCTGGCATTTTCAGACGCTGCATCATGGGATCTGGGACTACGATCTCCCGGCCGCGCCTGTCCTCGCGGACATCACCGTCAACGGCCGCCGCATCAAGGCCGTTGCGCAGGTGTCAAAGCAGGCATACGTCTACGTGCTCGATCGGGTGACCGGTGCGCCCGTCTGGCCGATCGAGGAACGGCCGGTGCCGCAGGGCAACGTGCCCGGCGAGTGGTATTCACCGACGCAGCCGATCCCGACCAAGCCGCCGCCATTCGATCAGCAGGGCGTCTCGGAAAAGGATCTCATCGACTTCACACCCGAGCTGAAAGCCGAAGCCCTCAAGATCGTCAGCGAGTACAAGTACGGCCCCGTCTACACACCGCCCGTATTGAAAGGCAGTCCCGAAGGACCGAAAGGCACGATCCTGATGCCGGGCACCAACGGGGGGGCCGACTGGGGCGGTGCGTCGTTCGACAAGGAAACCGGCATCCTGTATGTCCCGTCCGCCCATCTGCCGACGATCATCGCGCTCGGCAAGTCGGAGCATCCGGAATCCACGCTGCCCTACGTCAAGCAGACAGAGCCGCGATTCACCGGCCCGCAGGGACTGCCCGACCCATTCAAACCGCCGTACTCGCGCCTCGTCGCGATCGATTTGAACAAAGGCGACATTCTCTGGTCCGTCGCCAACGGCGACGGCCTTCGCAACCATCCGGCGTTCAAGGGCCTGAATCTGCCGCCGCTCGGCACGCCGGGACGCCTGGCGGCTCTGGTCACGAAGACCTTCGTGTTCATGGGGGAAGGCAGCGACAGCGGCGTCGGCGTACCGCCGGGCTACGGCGGCAAGATGTTCCGCGCGTTCGACAAGAAGACCGGCAGGATCGCGTGGGAGATGGAATTGCCCGCAGGGATCAGCAACGCGCCAATGACCTACATGGTCAACGGCAAGCAATTCATTCTCGTCGCGGTATCGGGCCGACAGATGCCGGGCGAATTCGTCGCGCTGGCGCTGCCGTAGAGTCGGCTTTTTACCTTGACCACTCGTGGAGCTTCTACCCTGAAGAGCAGATCGGTCCGACCAAGTTCCTGGCCAGCGCGATCGTGTTCCCGCAAAGCACCGGCGTTCTCGGCTGCAACGACATCACACCACGTGTCGGCGTCGCCTACGACGTGTTCGGCAACGGCAAGACCGCGCTCAAGTTCAACCTGGGCCGGTATCTCGAAGCCGCCGTCAACGACAACGGCCTAAGGTGGAACGTTCGGATCGTCGGGTCATCGGGTCGTAGTCGGATAATCGGGCAATTTGGATCGCGCGCGTCTGGCTTCCAGCAAAAGCCAGGCGCGCGCGTTTTTTTGTTTGACACTGCTACCTCGGCTGCCGATGATGCAGAGGCTTGCGGAGCCCTTATGGTTGCCATGGGGGATTTTGATAAAACGACGACCATTTCGGGGATGAGTCTCGCGGAGCTGGACAGCTACAAGAGAGGGGTGGCGTTATGCGTGAGTCTGTGAAGGTGACGCTGTTGTCGACAGCGATCATGCTCCTTCCGGCGGCGGCGTTCGCACAGTCAGCTATTGCAGGTGTGGTCAAAGACTCGTCGGGAGCGGTGATGCCCGGCGTATCCGTCGAGGCAGCCAGCGACGTGTTGATTGAAAAGGTTCGCGCCGCCGTGACCGACGGCAGCGGCCAGTACCGCATCATCGACCTTCGTCCGGGCAGCTACGTGGTGACCTTCACTCTGAACGGCTTCAGCACCGTGAAGCGTGAGGGCATTGAAATTACCGCCGAATTTACCGCGAGCGTGAACGCGGAAATGAAGGTGGGAACGCTCGCGGAAACGATCACCGTGGCGGGCGAGACCCCGATCGTCGACGTGCAGAGCGCCAAGCGGGTGCGAACGTTTGACAGCGAGCTGCTGCAGTCGTTGCCGTCGGCGAAGGGGTACGCGAGCGTCATGCTCCTGATTCCTTCGATGGTCCAGAGCGGCGGCGGCAACGTGAACGTCCAGCTCTCGCCTGGGATGGTGGTGTTTGGCGGGCAGGGCGGCCGGGGGAACGAGGGCCGCGTGCAGGTGGACGGCCTCAATACCGGGGCCTCGCTCAACGGCGGCGGAGTATCGGGATACCGTCAGGACATGGAGAACGCCGCGGAAGTCGCCATGAGCACGGCCGGCGGCCTGGGCGAGACGGAAGTAGGCGGACCGACCCTGAACGTGGTACCGCGCACCGGCGGCAACAGATTCGCCGGACACTTCTTCTTCACCGGCCTCAACGGCTCGATGCAAAGCGACAACTTCACGCAACGGCTGATCGACTCTGGGCTGCGGCGGCCCAACCACACGAACTATCTCTACGACACGAGCGTGTCGGCCGGCGGGCCGATTATCAAGGACCGGCTGTGGTATTTCAGCTTGCTGTACTACCGCGGCAGCGGCAACGACGTCTCGACGTTTCGCAACCTCAACGCGGGCGACCTCACCAAGTGGACCTATGTGCCCGACCTGAGCAGTCAGGTGAAGAGCGACGGCAACGGCCCCCTGCAACCGAACCTGCGCCTGACCCTTCAACCCACCGCGCGCAACCGGGTCAACCTGTTCTGGGACGAGCAGATCAGCAACGACAGCATCGGCCAGGGCTCAGCGACCGCCGCGCCGGAGACGGGCGCCTGGAACCACGGGTTCCAACGCGTGCAGCAAGCCAAGTGGACGTCCACCACCACCAACAAGCTCCTGCTCGAGGCGGGTATCGGTACGTACCTGTCCAACTGGAACAACCGCGAGACGCCCGGAAACGATCGCCGCTTCATCCAGGTGACGGAACAGTGCACGGCCGGCTGCCCGACCAACGGAGGCATCGCGAACTTCCAGTATCGCGGGCTGAACAGCTGGAGCCATGATTGGATCGGCGCGCACACCTGGAACGCCGCGGCGTCGTACATCACCGGCGCCAACACCATGAAATTCGGGTACCAAGGCGCGTACCACACCGACAATCGTGCTCCTGGCGGCAATGATGTCTCCTACCGGTTTAACAACGCGATCCCGAATCAGTTGACGGAAACCATCAACTACTACCGGTCGTACTCGCGCGTCCGGTACGACGCACTCTATGCCCAGGACAACTTCACCCGCGGGCGGCTGACCGTACAGGGCGCCGTGCGCTTCGATCATTCCTGGAGCTACTACCCTGAACAGTCCATTGGCGGCGTGACATTCCTGCCGGGCATTACGGTGTTTCCAGAATCGAGAGGCGTCGAGGGGTACAAGGACATCACCCCCCGGATGGGCGCCTCGTTCGACCTCTTCGGCAATGGCAAGACCGCGCTGAAGGTCAACATGGGGCGGTATCTGGAAGCCGCGGTGAACGGCAACGGAAACTACTCGGAGCTGCTCCCGTCGTCGCGCGTGCCGAGAAGCGTCACACGCACCTGGACCGACTCGAACGGGAACTTCAACCCTGACTGCGATCTGACGAATGTGAACGCCCAGGACCTGCGGACCGCCGGCCAGGACTTCTGCGGCCAGATCAGCCAGCTCGCCTTTGGCCGGAGCAATCCCACCCTCTCGTACGACCCGAACATCATGCAGGGCTGGGGTGTCCGTCCGGGGGACTGGCAACTTGGCGTCACCGTCCAGCGCGAGCTCATTCCCCGTGTTTCGCTCGAGGTCGGCTACACCCGGCGATGGCTCCAGAACTTCACCGTCACCGACAATCGCGCCACGAGCTTGGCCGATTACTCGCCCTACAGCATCGTCGCGCCGCTCGATCCGCGACTGCCCGGCGGCGGCGGATACACCGTCTCCGGCCTGTACGACGTGGTGCCCGCCAGATCCGGCGTGACCGACAACCTGCGGACGTCCGCCGTGAACTACGGCACGCTGTATCAGAACTACAACGGCGTCGACGTCAACGTGAACGCCAGACTTCGCAATGGGCTGCAGTTTCAAGCGGGCAGCAGCACCGGGCAGCGTGTGACCGACTATTGCGACATCCGAGCGAAGCTACCGGGCCAGACCGGCACGTTTTCAACCGGCAGCGAAGTCCCCGCGTACAGCCTCGTCAATCCCAACTGTCACTTCGCTCCGGGGGTGGCCACCAGGGCCACGGCGGCTGGGTCGTACACGATTCCCAAGATTGCCGTGCTGCTGAGCGGCTCCTTCCAGAGCAGCCCTGGCATCCCGCTCGCGGCGAACTATGTCATCCCCGCAGCCACGATTGCGCAAACCCTCGGGCGAGCGCCGTCGGGCAACGTCACCAACGTGACCGTCAACCTGCTCAAGCCTGATGACCTCAGAAGCGAGCGCGTCAATCAACTCGACTGGCGCGTCGGCAAGGTGCTGAAATTCGGGCGGCAGCGCGCGACGATTTCGGCGGACCTGTTCAACGCGCTGAACAACGACGCGATCCTGACCTACAACCAGGCCTTCATCCCGGGCGGCGCCTGGAACGTGCCAACGGGGGTCTTGACGGCGCGCACGACGAAGATCACCGTGCAGTGGGACTTCTAAATGGGGTGATGGGGTGATGGGGTGATGTGAGCAAGTAGACTGGACGATTCGCGCGGCGCGCGCAACGCTCACCGCGAGTGTCTGAGCTGCGATTGGCGCGACTGCCTCACAAGCTCCATCACCCCATCACTCCAGCCCGTCATCGCCCACCAAGCGTGACCGGTTTTCGGTCCAGTTTCGTGAACTGGTTGCTGGACTCCTTGATCTCGACGAACTGATTCTTGGCGATTCTGGCGAAGGTCTGACGCGTCCGGGTGGCAGGCCACCAGACCTCGAGCGACTGGATCTCGGCCGCCTTGCCCAGGCCGATGTGCTGTTCCATCGGGTTGGCGCCGAACGATCCGCCGGGGCCGACGGTTCGTACGATGGTCCGTTTGCCGCGCACGTTGTCATCGCCGGCGCTGTCGACGGTGACCGTGATCTCGGCGCCAATGGCCGATCGGTTGCTCTTCACGCCAACCAGGTGGACGTTGATCCAGTCGTTGCCCTGGCCGGGATTCCGGAACAGTCGAAGTGCGTGGCGATCCGCCGGTACCGCGCCGCCAATCTCAGCGACGATATCCTCGTCGCCGTCGCGGTCGAGGTCGGCGAACGCGATGCCGTGTCCCTTGTGGAGCTCGCCGGTGCCGGACGAGGCGGTGATACTCACAAACGACTTGCCCTGCTTGTTGAGCAGCAGCTCATGCGGAAAGACCGAACCAAATGACGGGCTGCCCATGCCGAGATACAGGTCGAGATAGCCGTCGTTGTTGACGTCGCCGAAGTTGGCGGCCATCGGCATCAGCACTTTGTCGAGCCCGACCTCGGCCGTGATATCGCGAAACGTCCCGTCTCCGAGGTTTCGATAAAGCCTGGACGTCTCCGCGTTGTGGGGCATCCCGAGGTAGGTCCGCACGCTCTCGTCGTTGCTGATGTAGTAGCTGTTCACGAAGATGTCCGGCCAGCCGTCGTTGTCGTAGTCGAAAAACCAGGCGGCGAAACTGCGCCAGGGCGCCTGCACACCCGCCTGCTTGCCGACCTCGGTGAAGGTCCGATCGTGATTGTTGTGGTAGAGGGAATTGGCGCCGTTGTAGTTCGACAGGTAGAAATCGATGTACCCGTCCTTGTCATAGTCCGCGGCGACCACGGCTTTCGTGAATGCGGACCGATCGACGCGCGCCGCGCGTGAGATGTCTTCGAAGGTGCCGTCGCCCCGGTTGCGAAACAACTGGCTCGGACCGTTCTCGCTGCCGGCAAACACGTCCAGCCATCCGTCGTTGTCGATGTCGGCCCACACGGCGGTCTGCGTACTGGACACGCTGTTCCACAGCCCGCTCTCGCGGGTCACGTCGGTGAAGGTCCCGTTGCAGTTGTTGCGCAGTAGCGATTTGCGCATGGCGAACTCCCAGCCGCCCCGGAGCACCAGCAGGTCCATGCACCCGTCGTTGTTGTAGTCGCCTTGAATCAGGTTGAGCCCGCCCAGTTGTTCGGCCAGGCCTGCCTGGGCCGTGCGCTCCACGAACGTGCCATCTCCCTTGTTCTTGAAGTAGTGGAGCGATTCGCAGACGTCCATGCTCGAGGTCACCACGTCGAGCAGTCCGTCGTTCTCGAACGTATCGATGACCGCCCCGCCGGCGAGCGAGAACGCGTTCACACCGGCCCGAGCGGCGACATCAGGGAAGCGGCCGATGTCCGTCGTCGATTCGAAGCCAGAGAGAGGAATCCGGTAACGTTCCGGCACGCCGCTCGGGTACTTTCCGAGCGTCATGTAGGCGAGATTCAGCAGCCATCGCACTTCGAGATCGTTCGGCTTCTCTTCCAGGAATTTCAGGAAGTACTCCACCGCTTTTTCAGAGCCGGCCGTCTGGGGATAGGTGACGTTGCCGTGCGGCGGAAACAAGCAGAGCTCGCCAGGTTTACTGAACACGCCGTTGTCCATGGCGGACTTGTGAAAATGAGCGAGGCCGAGCGTCTCCAGCATCATCGACGCGGCGTCGGGCACCTTCGACGCGACGATCTGCTGCGCGACATGCCAGCGCTCGAGCGCTTGGTCCATTTGGCCGAGATAGCCGTGAAGCTGGGCCCACGCGTACTGCCCTTGCATCGCATCCAGCGGCGACTCATCCGCGGCGGTCTGCGGCGTCTGCTCGAGCCGCTGCAGAATCGTCGAGAGCGATTGCTTCCGAACCTCGCACATGCCGCGCAGGTCCGTGTTCCAGCCCTCTGGCTTGGCGAATCCCAGAAATACGGCATCCGCTTCGTTCAGGCCCGCGACAGGAAGCGTGATCTGCACCGCACCGTTCGCCGCGGCGGCCATCACACGGGCGGGATTGTTATCGTCGTGAAACGACGGCGACTCTTCGGCGTCGGCCAGAATCTTGAGAATCGCAAAGCCCGTCGGGATGCGAACGACGCCGGTGTAATTCCCGATGGCCACGCTCACCAGCGCGTCGCGCAGCTCCGGGCGCAGGGTCGCCGGGTCGATGCGTCCGAGCGCGCCTCCGTCAGGGGCGGTGGGGTCGATCGAACGCTCCTTCGCCAGAGTCGCGAAATCGCGGCCGCGCGCCAGCTCGTCCTGAATCTCCTCTGCCTCTTCCCGGGATCCGACCACGATGAGCCGCATCCCGAAGGTCGGCGAAGCCGGCGCCTGCGCGGCCGCGTGCAACGAGAGGAGAAGCGCGCCGAGCAACAACCCGAACGCGCCCAACAGGGCCGGTCGCCGCCATTTGCCATCCGGCCGCGATGCTCGCATCGGTCGATCGCAACGCTTCGAGGGGCGATTGAAGGACACCGGCGTCACGAGCAGAATCTTACACCTCAAGTCCTGACCGAGCGGGCCGGCGAGCTGTCGCTTCTCGCCTATAATTTGTCTTGAGGCTTCTCCTCCTGCCGGCGGCGTGGCGACGGATGGGCGTCACCCGAGGCCTCATCATCAGAAACGAAGGAGACGGGATATGCGACGGCAATTGCTGATTTCTTCTGCGGGGTTCGTGGGCGCCATCGCGTTCATTGCGCTGGCGGCCACGCCTCTATCGGCGCAAGGCCAGGCCGGGCCGAAGAAGGCGCCGGCGAAAACCTGGACCGCGCCCAGGATGCCCTGGGGCGATCCCGACATCTCCGGCGTCTGGACGAGCGACAGCGTCCGTGGCATCCCCACCCAGCGTCCCGCGGAGCTCGCCGGCAAGGCGGAGCTTTCCGGCGAGGAATTCGCCAAGAAGGTCGCGCGCGACGAGCAGACGAGAAAAGCAGCCGAGAACGCTGAAGGGGCATTTCGCAACGACGGCGCGTGGCTGAAGCGATCGTTCAACCAGACGTCGCTCATCACCGAGCCGGCCGATGGGCGGTTCCCGCCGCTCACCGAGAACGCCCAGAAGCGCGCGGCGCCGCGCGACCGCGGCAGCTTCGGCGAGGGACCGTTCTGGAGCTATGAGGACTTCACCTTGTACGACCGCTGCATCACCCGCGGCCTCGTCGGCTCCGTGCTGCCGGTCGTCTACGGCAACGGCAACCGCATCCTGCAGACTCCGGGGCAGGTGGTGTTGAGTTACGAGATGATTCACGAAACACGGGTCATCCCCCTCGATGGACGTCCGCACATCGGCCAGAAGATTCGCCAGTACATGGGCGACTCGCGCGGTCACTGGGAAGGCAACACCCTGGTCGTCGAGACGACCAACCTCACAGATGAGACGAGCATCGGCGCCAACGGCAACGGCTTGCGCCACAGCGCGGACATGAAGATCATCGAGCGCTTCACGCGCACCGAGTCCGACGTGCTCCAGTACGACATCACCGTCGACGATCCGAAGACCTACACCAGACCGTTCAAGTTCTCGATCCCGCTCTTGTCGCCGCCCGGCTTCGAGCTGCTGCCCTACGAGTGCCACGAGGGCAACTACATGCTGCCGAATGTGCTGAGCGGCGAGCGAACCGAAGACAGAGCGCTCGAGGAGGACGCCAAGAAAGGGATCATCCGTCCGCGCAAAGGCGTGCAGCAGGGCCTCGACGCCGGCGCGCGTCCTCTGCCGGGCACAGCCGGCGGCGAAGGCGGTCCCGCGCGATAGCAGAGATCGGTCGACATCTTTGTCCATTTCGGCGCAAGCCGGGCCCGCGGTATGATGCGGGTCCGGAGCGCCCGTGCATCTCACCCCACGTGAAGTCGACAAGCTGCTGATTTTTTCGGCCGGCGAGCTGGCGCGAAAGCGCCGATCGCGTGGCCTCAAGCTGAATCATCCAGAGGCGGTGGCCCTCATCACCTCCGAAATCCTCGAGATGATCCGCGATGGAAAATCTGTCGCGGAGATCATGAGTCTGGGCTCTGCCGTGTTGACCGCCGAGGCGGTCATGGAGGGCGTCCCGGAAATGATTCCAGAGGTCCAGGTCGAGGGGACCTTTCCCGACGGCACCAAGCTGGTCACCATTCATCACCCCATACGGTGACCACATGATTCCTGGTGAATATTTTCTGTCCGACACGCCGATCGAGATCAACGCGGGCCGTCCCACGTCTCGCATCGAGGTCACCAACCGTGGCGATCGGCCGGTCCAGATCGGCTCTCACTGCCATTTCTTCGAAGCCAATCGACACCTCTCGTTCGAGCGCGCCGCCGCCTATGGGATGCGGTTGAACATCGCGGCCGGGACCGCGGTGCGCTTCGAGCCTGGCGACACGCGCGACGTCGAATTGGTCGCCCTCGGCGGCCGTCGAGAGGTGTACGGATTGAATGGTCTGGTGAACGGTGCGTTGGACGACGAGACGGTCCGCGAGCGCGCCCTCGAGGCGGTCAAAGATTTCGCGAGCTCGCAGTCCTGAGTAGGATTCTTAGTGTCTTCGTGCTTTCGTGGTTGCATTTGAAAGATACGGAATGAAGCTGGATCGTCGCACCTACGCCGACCACTACGGCCCCACGACCGGCGATCGCGTCCGCCTGGCTGATACGGACCTCGTCATTCAGATCGAGCGAGACTCGACTGTCTACGGCGACGAGGCGAAGTTCGGCGGCGGGAAGGTCATTCGCGACGGCATGGGTCAATCGCCGACGGCGAGCCGCGAGACCGGATCGCCCGACCTGGTGATCACGTCGGCCATCGTGCTCGACTCGACCGGCATCTACAAAGCCGATGTCGGCATCCGGGACGGGCGGATCGCGGCCATCGGAAAGTCCGGCAACCCCGGACTGATGGATGGTGTGACGCCGGGCCTCGAGATCAGCGCCTCGACCGAGGTCCTCGCGGGCGAGGGCCACATCCTGACCGCCGGCGCGATCGACTCGCACGTGCATTTCATCTCGCCGAATCAGATTCCGGATGCCTTCCACTCAGGCATCACGACGCTCATCGGCGGCGGGACTGGTCCCGCCACCGGGACGAAAGCCACGACCTGCACGCCGGGCGCCTGGAACATTCGACGGATGTACGAGGCGGTCGAAGCGTTTCCGCTCAATTTCGGATTTCTCGGGAAGGGCAACGGGTCGGGGGCGGCGGCGCTGCGCGAACAGATTCGGGCCGGCGCGCTCGGCCTCAAGCTGCACGAGGACTGGGGCTCGACTCCCGCCGCGATTGCCCAGTGCCTCGCGGTCGCCGACGAATTCGACGTCCAGGTCGCGATCCACACCGATACCTTGAACGAGGCCGGATTCGTCGAGGACACGATCGCCACGATCGCCGGCCGCACCATCCACACCTACCATACCGAGGGCGCCGGCGGCGGCCACGCGCCCGACATCATCCGCATGTGCGGCGAACCGAACGTGCTGCCCTCGTCGACGAACCCGACGATGCCGTTTACGCGGAATACGTTGGACGAACATCTCGACATGCTGATGGTGTGTCATCACCTGTCGGCGAACGTGCCCGAAGACGTGGCGTTTGCCGACTCGCGCATCCGGCCCGAGACCATGGCGGCCGAGGACATCCTGCACGACATCGGGGCCTTCAGCATGATGTCGTCCGATTCCCAGGCGATGGGACGCATCGGGGAGGTCATCTGCCGCACGTGGCAGACCGCCGACAAGATGAAGCGCCAGCGCGGACCGCTGGCCGGCGAATCCGCCGGATCCGACAACCTGCGGGTCAAGCGGTACATCGCCAAATACACGATCAATCCCGCGATTACCCACGGGATCGCGCCGCACGTCGGCTCGATCGCCGTCGGAAAGATGGCGGATCTCGTGTTGTGGAAACCGGCGTTCTTCGGCGTCAAGCCGGAGCTCATCATCAAAGGCGGCTTCATCGCGGGCGCCATGATGGGCGACGGCAACGCGTCGATTCCGACGCCCCAGCCGGTCATCGCTCGCCCGATGTTCGGCGCCTACGGCGCCGCCACCAATGCCTGCGGCGTGCATTTCGTCAGCCAGGCCGGTATCGAGGGCGGCAACCTTGCCGGTCTCTCCCGCCCGCTTGCGGCCGTGCGAGGCTGCCGGTCGATCGGCAAGAAAGACCTGGTGCTGAACGACGCCCTGCCGCGCATCGAGGTCGATCCGGAGACCTACGAAGTGAGAGCCGACGGCGAGTTGCTGCGCTGTGAGCCTGCGGATGTCCTCCCGATGGCGCAGCGATACTTCCTGTTCTAGCCCGTGTTCAAAACCATTCCTGTCGTCGATGCGACCTATCGAGCTGACACACTGCCGGATGGCGCCCGTGCCTTCACCCGCGACAGGATCGCGCTCGGCTGGGAAGATCGCATGAAGACGCGCGGTCGCCGGCGATCGGATGCCGGCCTGGAGTTCGGGACGGCGCTGCCGCGCGGGACGGTCATGCGAGCGGGCGACTGGCTGATCATCGAAGCGGCGCGAGCCCTCGTCGAAGTCGTGGAGCGCGCCGAACCGGTCTACGTGATCGAGCCGCGAACGCCCCAGGAATGGGGACTCTTCGCATACCATATCGGCAATGGACATCAGCCGCTGATGGTCACCGACCGCGCACTGGTGTGCCCCGAGGTGACCGGCGTCGAGATGCTGCTGCAGTACCACGGCATTCCGTACGTGCGTGCGGAAAGGGCGTTTACGCCAACGACGGCCGCAGGCCACGTGGCGATCGAGTGAACGTGAATCGGCCAGCGGCTCTCATGTCGCTGCTTCACCTCTGCGATTCGCTGTTTCCGATCGGCTCGTTCGCCTACTCCGACGGTCTCGAGTCGGCGGCGGCGAGCGGCCTGGTGACCGGTGCGGCGGACCTGTACCCGTGGCTCGAGGCGTGCCGCGACGAGGGGTTCGAACGCCTCGACGGTCCTGCGATCGCCCTCTCGTGGTCGGCGCTCGAGCAGGGCGATTGGGATGCGGTGGTGGCCGTCGATGAGGAAATCACGGCGTTGCGTGCGGCGGCGACGACACGGATGTCGAATCAATCGATGGGGCTGCGCCTGATGAAGACCTGGCAAGGGCTGCATCCCGAGGCCCGTCTGGAGCCATTGCTTGCGCTCGCTCGAGCCGGACGTCTGGGACCGACCTTGCCGATCGCGTGTTCGGCGGTCGGTCAATCTGCGGGGCTCGCCCTGACCGACGCGCTTCACGGTTACGCGTATACGCGTCTGGCCTCGACCGTCTCGGCGGCGATGCGGCTGGTCCCGATCGGTCAGACCGACGCACATCGGCTGTTGAGCCGCGCGCTCGAGCGCGTGCCGTCCAGCGTCGACGACATGCTCGCACGACAGGCGCGGCCGGAATCGTTCGCACCGGCCATGGAGATCGCCCAGATGACGCAGCAATACCTGCCGACACGGCTCTTCCGATCGTGACGACCGGCTCACCGGTCCGGCTCGGCGTCGGCGGCCCCGTGGGCTCGGGGAAGACCGCCCTGGTCGAGGCGCTCTGCAAACGGATGCGCGGCGACTACCAGATCGGCGTGATTACCAACGACATCTTCACGCGCGAGGACATGGAATTTCTCGTGCGCAGCGAGGCGCTGCCGGCCGATCGCATCATCGGCGTGCAGACCGGCGGCTGTCCGCACACCGCCATTCGGGAAGATGCGTCGATGAACTTCGACGCGATCGACGAGCTGAGCCGACGCTTTCCCGAACTGGATCTGGTGTTTCTGGAGAGTGGCGGCGACAACCTCGCGGCCAGCTTCAGCCCCGAGCTGGTGGATGCGTCGATCTATGTCATCGACGTCTCGGGCGGCGACAAGATTCCGCGAAAGGGCGGCCCTGGCGTCACCCGATCGGACCTGCTCGTCATCAACAAGATCGACCTGGCGGATCGCATCGGCGCCGACTTGGGGGTCATGGAACGCGATTCACGGCTGATGCGTGGCGACCGGCCGTTTCTGTTCACCAATCTCAAGGACCAGACCGGCCTCGATGACGTCGTGGCCTGGATTCGGCGCGAGTTGCTGTACGAGTAATCCCATCACTCCATCACCCGATCACTCGATTACTCCACTACCTGATCGCTCCGTCATCCCCGCCACCGACGCCCGCCAGGCCCGGGACGTCGGGCGGCGCGCCCGGCTCGAGCTCGTGTTTGCCTACCGCCGCGGCCGGACCGTGCTCGCGCACGCCTACGCGGAACCGCCGCTGCGCGTGGGCCGGCTGATCGACACCGGACCGATCGCGCAGGTGATTCTCGTGTGCTCAGGGCCGGGCATTTTCGCCGGGGATCGGGTGGAACAGCGGGTGCGCGTGGAGCCGGGCGCGCGCGTCCTGCTGATTTCGCAGGCGGCGCTGCAGGTGCATCCTGCAGAGGCCGCCGGTCCGGCGGCGCTCGACTCGTCGTACGACGTCGAGCCGGACGGCGCGCTCGACTGCTTCTGGGATCCGGTGATCCCCTTCGCCGCGGCTCGCCTGCAGCAGCGCATCGCCTTGCGCGTCGCCGAGGGCGGCCGTCTGTTCTGGAGTGATGCGCTGATGTCGGGGCGCGTGGCTCGAGGTGAAACGTGGCGCTTCGCCTCGCTCGAGCACGAGCTACGCGTGGTGGTCGGCGGGAAGTTGCAGTACCTGGAACGCTACGCGATCGTGCCCGAAGCGCGTTCGCCGCGGCATCCGTGGAGCGCGGCCGGGGCGAACTACCTGGGCACCACGATGGTCTGTTCAGAGGAATCGACCGCCGTGCGCGTGGCGGAGGCCCAGGACCGCCTCACGTCCATTGGCGGACTGCGGGCCGGCGTCGACTGTCTCGCCCCCAATCTGGCGGTCGGCCGGCTGCTCGCGGAGCGTGGGCCGCAATTCGCGGCGGCGCGCATGACCCTGCGCAGCGTCTTCGGCCGTCCGGCGCTTCGGCGCGGCTAGCCCAACCCGCGCGTCCGTGCCGGGCCCGCCAGGCTGGCGACAAGCGTGTCGCCAAAAAAGCGAAGGCGACATTATTGAAACATTGCGGCCGCGTGCGTCGGCAAGAGGCGCCAGATGGATGGCGGCTCGAAGCGAGCGCCCCGCGCACCGACATTCACCGGCCGACGGCTCGCCATCGGGCTGACAGCAAACCCACAACATTGTTCGTCTAAAACGCTACGATCGACAAAAATGTAGCCCACAGGTCCTGTCCTGCACGATTTTAAACGCATTTTGCACGATCTCAGGCGCGTGACATGGAACTTGGTTTGCACACCTGCACACCACACACTCCCCTCGTCTTGGTTCGTTCGCTCAGAAGGCGAGGGCTTATCCGTCGCGCGTCGCGCGCCACACGAAGGGACTGATCCATGCTCAAGGAAGTTGTCTGCAATGACCACCGGGCCATTGTTCGACGCGGTACGCCTGCTCTACTGGCGTCGTGTTTTCTGCTGCTCACGGCGACCGCGTTGCGGGCGCAGGCTCCGGCGTTGCCGCCGGTCACTGTAGGCGCCGGCGTCCAGACCGCCTTCGTGAATGATCAGCCGGAGGGAGCGGATGCCAGCAACCGGTTCGAGCTGGTCACGGTCCGTCTGTATGTCAACGGCCCGGTCACGAACAAAATCAACTTCACCTTCAACACCGAGTACGACGGCATCGGCGGCACGAGCCCGAACGTCAACAACCGCCTGATCGTGCTCGATGCGATCGCACGCCTGGAGTTCTCGCCCAAGTTCAACATCTGGGCCGGCCGCTTTCTGCCCCCCAGCGACCGCGCGAATCTCTACGGGCCGTACTACGCCCATCACTGGAACGTCTACACCTCGGGCGAAGGCGTGCAGGACGGCTATCCGTTCATGGAAGTCGGCCGCGACAATGGTGTCGCGTATTGGGGGCAGTTCGACAAGGTGAAAGTCTCCGGCGGCATCTTCGACGGCCCCTCCACCACCGGCACGAGCAAGCCGGTCGAAGCAGGCCGGATCATGGTCGATTTCTGGGATCCGGAGCCGGGCTACTACTTGAACAGCACCTACTACGGCGCCAAGAACCTGCTCGCGGTGGGGATCGCCGGCCAGGTGCAGGGCAGCGACAACAAGGCCTGGAGCGCGGACTTCCTCCTCGAAAAGAAGCTGGGGTCCCGCGGCAGCGCGTTCACCATCGAGAGCGAGTACGCAAGCTACAACAAGCTGGGCGGCTACAACGGGAACTACGGCTCCGACAAAGGCGCCTACGTCCTGGCCAGCTATCTGTTCCCGGCGGCGATGGGGGCCACCGGCAAGTTCGAGATTCTCGGCAAATTCACGAAGGCCAACTACAGCGACGGCAGGAGCCCGCTCTTCGCTGACTACTCCCAGAAAACCAACGAGGTCAACCTCAACTACATCATCAAGGACTTCAACGCGCGCGTGATGATCTTCTATCTGGACAAGCGCTTCAACGCGATGTTCCCCAACGACAAGCAGTTCGGCGTCGGCCTTCAGCTGCAGATGTGACGGACGCCCCCGGCAGGTTCCAGCCCGATAGATTGTTTCCGTTTCGTTCACCGAGGAGAGTTGCACCATGAGACTAACGCAGACACTTACGATCGCGGCGCTGATGACGGCCAGTCTGGCCGTCTCCTCCGCAGCATCCGCCCAGGCCACCATCAAGGTCGGCATTCTGCATTCGCTGTCCGGCACGATGGCCATCAGCGAAACCACGCTCAAAGACACCGTGCTGATGCTGATCGACCAGCAGAACAAGAAGGGCGGGCTGCTCGGGAAGAAGCTCGAGGCGGTCGTCGTCGATCCGGCGTCGGACTGGCCGCTGTTCGCCGAGAAGGCGCGCGGCCTCCTGGAGAAGGACAAGGTGGCGGTGGTCTTCGGCTGCTGGACGTCGGTGTCCAGAAAGTCGGTGCTGCCGGTGTTCGAAAAGGACAACGGCCTGCTCTTCTATCCCGTGCAGTACGAGGGTGAGGAATCGTCGAAGAACGTGATCTACACCGGAGCGGCGCCCAACCAACAGGCGATTCCCGCGGTTGACTACCTGATGAAGGAAGTGGGCGTCAAGCGCTGGGTGCTCGAGGGCACCGACTACGTCTATCCACGCACGACCAACAAGATCCTCGAGGCCTACCTGAAGTCCAAGGGCGTCGCCGACGCGGATATCTCGATCAACTACACGCCCTTCGGCCATTCCGACTGGCAGACGCGCGTCGCCGCGATCAAACGGTTCGGGGCGGCGGGTAAGAAGACCGCCGTGGTCTCCACGATCAACGGCGACGCCAACGTGCCGTTCTACAAGGAGCTCGGCAATCAGAAAGTCTCTGCAGAAGACATTCCGGTCGTCGCGTTCTCGGTCGGCGAAGAAGAGCTGTCGGGTCTCGACGCCAAGCCGCTGGTTGGCCACCTCGCCGCCTGGAACTATTTCATGAGCGACAAAGCGCCGGTCAACAAGACCTTCATCGATCAGTGGCACGCCTACATCAAGAACCCCAAGCGCACCACCAACGACCCGATGGAAGCCCACTATATTGGGTTCAATCTGTGGGTGAAAGCCGTGCAGAAGGCCAATTCGACCGACGTCGACAAGGTGCTCGCCGCGCTGCCCGGCCTCGAGGTGCCCAACCTGACCGGCGGGATGGCGAAGATGCTTCCGAATCACCACATCACCAAGCCGGTCTTCATCGGCGAGGTGAGGGCTGACGGTCAGTTCAACACCGTGTGGAAGACCACCGGCCTGGTGCCGGGAGACGCGTGGTCGGACTTCCTGCCAGGCAGCAAGGACATCGAAGCCGACTGGGTGACCTTGAAGTGCGGGAACTACAATACCAAGACCAAAGCGTGCTCGGGACAGAACTACAAGTGAATCTGATGCCGCGCGTCGACTGGAGGCGCTCGATGGGGCGCCCCTCCAGCCGGCGGGCGGGAATGGCGGGGGCGCGGGCGGCCTGGCTGCTCTGCGCCCTTGTCCTGTTCGTGTCGCCCGCGTTCGCCCAAGGCCAGGATCCGCTGCCGTCAGCAGCCTCCGCCCCGAGCGGGGATTTTCTGGCCACGATCGGAGAGCTGCGCGAAGCCACCTACGCGGACAAGGAAGCCGTCGTAGATCGGCTCAGCGCCAGCAAGGGCTCGAGCGTGCGTCCGGTTCTTGCCGCCCTGCTCGAAGATCGCTTGTTCTACCGCACGCAAGATCAGAAGGTCTTCATCGTGAAGTCGTCCGACGACGGCCTCACGTCGTTCGCGCTGGTCGATCCGGTCTCTCTGGCCGATGCCGGCGCGGCCAACCCGAGCGATTTGACCAAGATCGGCACGAACAACCGTCTGAGACGGGTCTTGAAGACGGCCGTGGCGCGCTTCGACATGTCGAGCCCGGATCCGGCGGTGCGGCTCGCTGCCGTGAACGAAGTCATGCGCGCGCTCGACGAACCGAGCATTGCGCTACTGCGCGAACGCGTCCGCATCGAGTCCGACGCGGGCGTGAAAAGCGAGATTGAAACCGGACTCGCGCAGGTTCAGCTCGACAGCGGCGACCGCACCGCACGCCTCAACGCGATCGCCACCCTGTCGCGACGGCTTCGGCCGGAAGTCCGCAACCGGCTGGCAGGCATGCTCGAAAAGTCCGCGGATGGCACCTTCGTCGAGAGCGACGCCGAGGTCCGGCGGGCCGCTGGCGAGGCCGTGAGCGCGATCGATCGGTCCCGCACGTTCTACTCGGCCGTCGAAACGCTGTTTTTCGGTCTGAGCCTCGGGTCGGTGCTCGTGCTCATCGCCATCGGGCTCGCGATCACGTTCGGCGTGATGGGCGTCATCAACATGGCGCACGGCGAGCTGATGATGCTCGGCGCGTATACGACCTACGTCGTGCAGCTCGTGATGCCGAATCACATCGGGCTCTCGATCCTGGTGGCCATTCCGGCGGCCTTCATCGTCGCCGGGGTCGCGGGCGTCGTCATCGAGCGGACGATCATCCGCTTCCTCTACGGCCGGCCGCTCGAAACGCTGCTGGCGACCTTCGGCGTGAGCCTGGTCCTGCAGCAGTTCGTGCGATCGATTTTCTCTGCGAACAATCGCTCGGTGATTACGCCGGACTGGATGAGCGGATCGCTCCAACTGAACGAGGCGCTGGCGATCACGTTCAATCGGCTCTATATCGTGATCTTCACCTTAATCGTGTTCGCGATTCTGCTCGCCGTGCTCAAGCGCACCAGATTGGGGCTCGACATTCGCGCGGTCGCGCAGAACCGCGCGATGGCGCGATCGATGGGGATTCGCAGCGAGTGGGTCGACGCGTTGACCTTCGGCCTCGGCTCGGGCATCGCCGGCGTCGCGGGCGTCGCGCTGAGCCAGTTGACCAACGTCGGACCGAATCTCGGCCAGTCCTACATCATCG
>JBDTVS010000088.1:0-13830 GCA_040007095.1 Acidobacteriota bacterium | reverse complement strand
GCCGGCGTTGTAGGCCTGTGGAAAATTGTCGAGCGAGTTGATCTCGAAGAACGAGTGGAAGATCGGGTGTGTCGCGTGCATCTCGAAGAATTGCACGCCCGGAAGCACGCGCTGCATGTTCTTCTCGAACGGCTCCCAGCCTCCGCCCGGAATGCCGCGCCAGCCCGGCGTCTTGAAATCGTCCACGATCAGGAATCCCCCCTTGGCGAGATAATCGCGGAGCGCGGTCGCGCCGTGATCGCTCAGGGTCCACCAGCCGACCTCGATGATGTAGGCCACCGGATACTTGAACAGCTGGGGGTCTTCGAGCGAAAGCGTGTTGATTTCCTCCTCATGCGCGCCGAGGTAGCTCACCTCGTTCATGATCTTCATCAGATTTCGCTCGGCGAGCGGGTAACCGTGAGACCACGACGGCCGGCCGCCGGCCCAGTATCCACCCGGCGCCGGTTCGTAATTCACGCGCACGAAGGTGAACTTGCCATCGTACGGCGTGTTGCGAAGGACACGCACACGCCCCTGGACAAACCCGCCAAATCCGCGCTGCGCCAGGGCGGACGCCGCCAGACACAACAGGAACAGCGTGTTGATCGCTGTTCGCCGGCGACGGGGCGTGAGGTTCAGTGCCATGTGACGACCTGTCGCGGCGAGCATACCAGCCCCGCGCCAATTTTCGCGGCAAACCAGCGGGACGCAGGGAGACGCCTACTCTGAATCGTACACACGCCTGATGACCTCCGCCTTCTCACCACGCGAGCGTCCTTCCTCGAGCCGGGTCTCGACGAGCAGCTGACCGCCCGGCAAGCGCGAATACACGTATCGGAAGATCCGGTCGCTTCGCACCGTGAATTGGACCGACAGCTGCGGGCCGCTCCACTTCGCGGTGGCGCCGATCGGTCCCGAGTCCAATTGTGCGGTCTCCTCTTTGCCGGTGGGATGAAATGCGCGCGTGCGATCCTGCCAGTCGGTGATGACGACGGCCGTGTCGGTTTGAGAAATCGTGAGGATGGTCGACGGATTCCTGGCGTCGGCGATCAGTTCCTTGATCTTGTTGACGTCTTCCTCGCTTTCCCTGACGGACTGGATGCTGAACCCTGCCCCGCCGCCGCTGCCGGCCGCTTTCGATCGACCGCCGCCCCGGCGCCCACCGGCACCTTGATTTCCGCCGCTTTGCCGTCCACTCGGCGGCGTATCCCCATCGGTCGTGTCAATCCCGAACGCGACTTCTTTGGGAAACTCGCTGAGTTCCCGGTTCAACTTCCAGCGGCCGGCCAGCGGCACCGGCGGCGCGGCGGCGCTCTCCACAGATCCACACACGCCGACGATACCGAGCAGCATCAACACCACTCGAGGCCATTTCATGGACGGACTCCTCCGTCGATTCTGTCATTGATTGCGTGCGGACATTGCCGCGGCGGCAGAACGATCAACTTCCTTAGAAACCTGGGAAATGGCTGGCTCGATCGGGAGAACCTCGGACCAGTGTCAGTCGGACTCCCAGGCGGCGGCGCGGTCGATGTCGTCGCGCGAGACCTCGCGGATGGTCACGGTGAGGCGGCCGTTGTCCGGCGTCTTGCCTTCGTTCCACAAGTACGACGTCAGGAGCGCCTCGGCCTGCTCCCGCCAGAAGGCACCGCCCGGCTGAAGCGTGCGCCGACTCAAGTGCGCCACGCTGGCCTCGGCCTCGGGATCGATCTCGACGGTGACCGGAACTTCTGCTGCGCCTGGATACCGCTTGACGTGAAATACATGCGCTCGCGCGGTGAGGGCGATCGGCCCGGGCGATCGCGTGACGCGAAAGCCATTGAACGTCAGTGTCTCGATACCTGGCTTCGAGTGCAGCGGCGCCAGGACCGCGCCGCTCAACGATGTCTTCGGACGCTTGGCGAGCGCCGCGGAGACAGCGCCACGAAGCGTTTCCGGCGTCATTGGCTTGCGGAGAAAGTCGGTCGCGCCGAGCTTGAGGGCATCGACGGCGAGTTCGATCGACGCGAACGCCGTCACCATGATGACTGAGACCTCTGGCTTCAGCTCCTTCAGCCGGACGAGCGTCTGCAAGCCATCGATGCCCGGCATTTTCTGATCAAGCAGCACGGCGTCGTAGTCGCCCTCGGCGCGAAAGCGCACCAGGCCTTCTTCGCCGCTACCGGCTTCATCGACCTGATATCCCGCGGCTTCGAGCGTCAGCCGCATCATGAGGCGGATGTGGGCCTCGTCGTCGATTATCAAGAGCGTCATCGGTGTACCTCTGTTGCCCCGGGCGCCGCGCTGACATCTGCGCCGGGCGGCTCTCTTCCGCTGGTCGGAAGGGTAAACGTGAACGTCGATCCGCGCCCAAGCTCCGACTGCACGGTCAGCTGGCCGCCGTGCGCTTCGACGATCCGGCGCGAGATGGTCAGGCCGAGGCCCGATCCGCCGGACGAGGCCTCCGGCACCTGAACGAACGGCTCAAAGACTCTCGCCAGGTAGTCCCTGGGGATCCCTGCACCCGTATCGGTCACCGAGATCGCGACCTCGCCGGCGCGGTGCACCGCCAGGATCGTGATGGCGCCGCCGGTCGGCGTCGCACGCGCGGCATTCGACACGAGATTGACGATCACCCGCTCGATCTGGTCGCGATCGACGAAGACCGCAGGCAGATCCGGCGGGGCGTCCACCTCCAGGCGCAGGCCCTTCGCCTCGATCTGAAGTCGAAGGGACTCGGCCGCCTCGCGCGCGAGCACCGAAGGGCGCACGGGGGCGAGGACGGGCACCGCAGCGTCTCCCGACTCGATCTTCGACAGATCCAGCAATTGCTGCATCAAGCGATCGAGCCGTCCCGCATCGTCGCGACAGACTTGCAGGATCTCCTGCTGGCGTTCGTCGAGCGTTCCTGCCGCTCCTTCGAGCAGGAGATGAATACCCATCTGGACGCTCGTCAGCGGCGTTCGCAGTTCGTGCGACGCGGCCGCCACGAATTCCGATTTGAGCCGGCTGATCTCGCTGAGGTGGGTGATGTCCTCGAGCAGGGTGACGGTGCCGAGCAGGCGGCGATCGGCATCCTGCATCGGCGTCGAGCGGACGCGAAACGCACGCCTTGTGCCGTCTACGGACCAGGGTAGGACGGCCGCCGCGCTCTCCGAAGCCATCGGGCGGCCCGATCGCAGGACGTCGTTCACCGCCTGAGCGATACGCGGATCGCGCGTGACGTCTTCGATTGGCTTGCCAACGGCGGCGGCTCTCCCGCCAAACAGCCCTTCAGCGGCCGGGTTGATTCGGGTCACGCGCCCGTCGCCGTCGGTCACGATCACCGGGTCGTAGAGGGAATCGATGGCCGCTTCGGTCGTCTGCTGCGCGATGAGCAGCTTGCCCAGATCGGACCGCCTGAGCTCGCGAATCCGTTCGGCCATCTGGTTGAAACCGGCGGCGAGGGTTCCAATCTCGTCCGAGGATTGCACCGCAACGGCCGCGTCCAGATCGCCCGCCGCCACCCTCGTCGTCGCGGCGGTCAGCTGCCGGACCGGACCGACGATGGCGTTCGAGAGGCTGAATTCAACGACCACGCCCACGACCATGAGGAGGAGCGCGAGCCCAAGCGTGATGAAGAACCATCGACGTGCAATCCCGGATGCGGCATCGGCTTTGCGGCGCATCGCCTCCTGGTTGAGGTGCAGGAGCTGATCGCAGTCCGCCCGAACGACGTTGAACAGTGGTTCGAGGAGGGCAAAGTATCGAGCCGTGCGTTCGCCCGACGCCTGGAGGAATTGATCGAACTGGCGGTAGTACTCATCACGTCCGCGCCCGATAGCCCCGATGACCTCCGGCTCGCCCTGCTCGGTGATATTGGCTGCGGCCCTGTCGAAAGCAGCGTCGAACCGCGCTCGATGTTCAGTGGCCTGCGCCGCAGCGCGGTCGTGCTGCCCCTGCAGCTCGAACAGCGCGGCCGAATCGATCCGCTCCAGGCTCTCTTTCATGTCCTGAGCCGCGACCACGGAGTCATAATTCTCGGCGATGATGTGCCCTGAGACGGCGCTCATCTGATTGAGCGTGCGGGCGCTCCACGCGCCGAGCAGGCCGAGTGCGAGCACGAAGCCGACATACCCGAGGAGGAGCTTGGTGCGCAGTTTCATCGTCATCCGTCCAGGGTGTCCTCAGGAGCTCTGGACGGTTCGGCGCCGACCGGAACGATCTGAACGGTCGCGTTGCGCACCTCGCGAAGGAAACGATCGACGATCGACCCGTGCATCAGGAGATTCCAGCGCGAGCGCGCGGACTGGCCGAAGATGACATGGGTGATGCCTTCGCGTTTCGCGAACTCGACGAGCGCGTCGGCCACGCGCGAGCTCTTCAGCTGAACGAGCTTCGCACCAAGCTGCTTCGCGAAACGGATGTTGTCCGCCAGCGCGACGTGATCTTCCGGCTTCATTCGTCCGGCCTCCTCGCTGGGGGTCTCGACGTAGACCGCAAACCAGTCGGACGCCAGACGTCCGGCGATACGCGAGCCCACGCGCAGCAGAGTCTTCGCGCTGCCGCGCGAGGCGATGGCGACCATCACCTTCTCCGGGATGACCGGTCGCTCGAGCCCCTCGCGATCGCGATATGCATCCGACTTGCCGGCCTGATCGCTGGCGAGCTGGCGGAGCGCCAGCTCGCGGAGCGCCGTGAGATTGCCCTTGCGAAAGAAGTTGTTGAGGGCCTGGTCGATCTTCCTGGCGTCGTAGATCTTCCCTTGCCGAAGCCGATCGCGGAGCGTGTCGATCGAGACGTCGACGTTGACCACCTCGTCGGCCCGCTTCAGCACCCAGTCGGGGATGGTCTCGCGCACGCGGACGCCGGTCGTGGACGCGATGGCGTCGTTCAGCGATTCGATGTGCTGGATGTTGACCGCCGAGATGACATCGATCCCGGCCGACAGCAGATCGAGCACGTCTTCGTACCGCTTCTGGTGCGCCGAGCCAGGGGCGTTGGTGTGCGCCAGCTCGTCCACAAGCGCCACCTGAGGTCGTCGCGCCTTGACCGCCTCGACGTCCATCTCGCGAAGCGTGACGCCGCGATAGGCAATCTCGCGCAACGGCACCAGCTCGAGGTCGCCGATGCGCGCCAGCGTGTCGGCGCGGCCGTGCGGCTCGATGAACCCGATGACGGCATCCACGCCCTGGCGCTTCAGCTCGTGCGCGTCCTCCAGCATCTTGTAGCTCTTCCCCACGCCTGGCGCCGCACCGATGTACAGCCGCAGCCGTGCCTGGGCATCGTGCTTGGCTTTGGCGAGCAGCGACTCGGCCACGGAGGGCGGCGTCTCGTTCATGCTTTCCGGCTGCAGCAATTTCCATGTGTCCGTCGTGTCCGCCTGCCGGCGGACCCACTCACGGTCCGGCTGAAGCCGGACACTACGCACATGCAAAGCGTGCAGTTGCACAGCGCCCTAAATGCGCTGCCGTGCTGCATTCGTAGTCGTGCCGCATTCGTAGTCATGCCACATTCGTAGTCGTGCCACATTCGTAGTCGTGCCACATTCGTAGTGTCCGGCTTCAGCCGGACCGTCGTCGGCCTTCCGGTTCGACACTGATCTAGGGCTTCATCGCGAATTGTTCATCGAGCGCCAGATTGAGCTCCAGGACGTTGACGACCGCCTCGCCAAAGAAACCGAGCTGACGTCCGGCGGTATGCTCTTCAACCAGGCGTCGTACATCAGACTCGGCGATCCGGCGCTCGCGCGCAACCCGCGGCACCTGGAAATCAGCGGCCGCCGGAGAGATGTGCGGGTCGAGCCCGGACGCGGACGAAGTGACCAGATCGATCGGTACCGGTGTCCCGGGATTCTCCTTCCGTGCCTCCGCCACCGCCGCCGTCACGGCGTCTATCAGCTTCTTGTTCGTCGGCCCGAGATTCGTGCCGCCCGAGTTGGCGGCGTCGTAGCCCGTGCCTGCCGCCGACGGCCGCGAGCGGAAGTAGCCGGGCGACGAGAACGCCTGACCGATGATCCGCGACCCGACTACCTTGCCACCCCTTTCAATCAGCTGCCCGTTGGCTTTATCGGAAAACATTGCCTGGGCCAGGCCGGTGATGACGAGCGGGTAGACAACGCCCAGCAGCACGGTCGTCACGACCGTCATCAGAACGGCGACAATGAGATTGCGCGTGAGATTCATGATTCCTCCAACGGTCAAGACGTTTCAACGCACGTCGCGTTCATACAGCCTGGAGACACGATCACGCCAGCCGCAAGGTCGTGATGATCACGTCGATGATCTTGATCCCCACAAACGGCGCGACCAGGCCGCCGAGGCCGTAAATCAGGAGATTGCGGCGCAGCAGCGCTTCGGCGCTCATCGCCTTGTAGGGCACGCCGCGCAGCGCCAGCGGCACCAGCGCGACGATGATCAGCGCGTTGAAGATCACCGCCGACAGGATGGCCGACTCCGGCGTTTTCAACTGCATGATGTTGAGCACGACCAGCACGGGAAACGCCACCGCGAACATCGCCGGAATAATCGCGAAGTACTTCGCCACGTCGTTGGCGATCGAGAACGTCGTCAAGGCCCCTCGGGTCATCAGCAACTGCTTGCCAATCTCGACAATGTCGATGAGCTTGGTCGGGCTCGAGTCGAGATCGACCATGTTTCCCGCTTCCTTGGCCGCCTGCGTGCCGCTGTTCATGGCGACGCCGACGTCGGCCTGCGCCAGCGCCGGCGCGTCGTTGGTGCCATCGCCAGTCATCGCCACCAGCTTGCCGTCCTGCTGCTCTTTCTTGATCAGCGCCATCTTGTCCTCGGGTGTCGCCTGCGCCAGGAAATCGTCCACCCCGGCTTCCTCCGCAATCGACGCCGCCGTCAACGGATTGTCGCCGGTGATCATCACCGTCTTGATCCCCATGGCCCGCAGGTCGGCGAACTTCTCGCGAATGCCGCCCTTGACGATGTCCTTCAGGTGGACGACGCCGAGCGCGCGCGACGGTTCGGCGACCACGAGCGGTGTGCCGCCCGATCGGGCGATCCGGTCGACAATCGGTCGCAGTTCCGGCGACACCACGCCACCGTGGCTGGCGACGTATTTTTCGATCGCGTCGGCGGCGCCCTTTCGGATCTCGCGGCCGCCCAGGTCGATCCCCGACATGCGCGTTTGCGCGGTGAACGGCACGAACACCGCATCCTGGTCCGCGAGCTCCCGGCCCCGGATGCCGTATTTTTCCTTCGCCAGCACGACGATGGATCGGCCTTCGGGCGTTTCGTCGGCGAGCGACGACAGCTGCGCGGCGTCGGCCAGTGCGTCGGGACTGACGCCCGACAGCGGCACGAACTCGGTCGCCTGGCGGTTTCCGAACGTGATCGTGCCGGTCTTGTCGAGCAGCAGGGTGTGAACGTCTCCGGCGGCTTCGACGGCGCGCCCTGACATCGCCAGTACATTGCGCTGCACCAGCCGGTCCATCCCCGCGATGCCGATGGCCGAGAGCAATCCCCCGATGGTGGTCGGAATCAGGCAGACCAGCAGCGAGACGAGCACGAAGACGGTCTGCGGCGCGCCCGAATAGATCGCAAACGGCTGCAGCGTCACCACTGCCAGGAGGAAGATGATCGTCAATCCGGCCAGGAGGATGTTCAGGGCGATCTCGTTCGGTGTCTTCTGGCGCGAGGCGCCTTCGACGAGCGCAATCATCCGATCGATGAACGTGTGCCCGGGATCGGAGGTCACGCGGACCTTGATCCAGTCCGAGAGCACTCGCGTGCCGCCGGTCACCGACGACCGGTCGCCGCCCGACTCGCGAATCACCGGCGCCGACTCGCCGGTAATCGCCGACTCGTCGACCGACGCGACGCCGTCGATGATCTCGCCGTCGGCGGGGATGAACTCGCCCGCCTTGACCATCACGACGTCGTTCTTGCGCAGGCTGGTCGCCGGCACGGTTTCAGGCCGCCCGTCCTTGCCGATCCGGTTCGCCACCGTTTCGGTCCGCGACTTACGCAGGGTGTCCGCCTGCGCCTTGCCGCGTCCCTCGGCCATGGCTTCGGCGAAGTTGGCAAAGAGCACGGTCAGCCACAGCCAGAACGTGATCTGGAATTCGAACCCCAGACCAGGCCGGCCGCCGGCGGCATCGAGAAGGAAGCGCACCGTGGTCAGCAGGCTGCCGACCTCCACGACGAACATGACCGGATTCTTCGCCATCGTGCGCGGATGCAGCTTGCGAAGCGCGCCCCAGATTGCCGCCCCGACGATTTGCGAATCCCAGATGGACCTGGCTTGTGCGTGTGCCATGAACTCCCTCTCAGAAACAACGGCCGATGGCTTCGATGCTGCCGCGACCTTTGTGGCCCTAGTGCTCCTCGTGGTTCGACCTCACCAGGCAGAGCGTTGTTGAAAACCGCTGCATCTTCAGAACGCCTGCCCGTTCGACATCAGGAAATGCTCGACGATCGGCCCCAGACTGAGCGCCGGAAAGAACGTCAAGGCGCCGACGATCACGATCACGCTGACCAGCAACCCGGTGAAAAGCGGCGTGGTCACCGGAAACGTCCCGGGCGACGGCGGCACGCGCTTCTTCCGGCCGAGGCTCCCCGCGATCGCCAGCGGCGGGATGATCATGAAGAAGCGGCCGAACAGCATCGTGGCGCCGAGCGTCGTGTTGTACCAGTCGGTGTTCGCATTGAGGCCGCCGAACGCCGAACCGTTATTGCCCGCTCCTGAGGTAAAGGCGTAGAGCATCTCGGACAGCCCATGCGGCCCGGGGTTGGCGATGCTGGAGGTCCCGAAGCCCGGGGACACCGATGAAATCGCGGTGAACACCAGGATCAGCAGCGGGAAGACCAGGACGCTGAGCATCGCCATCTGCACGTCGAAGGCGTGAATCTTCTTGCCGAGATACTCGGGGGTTCGTCCCACCATCAGGCCGGCGATAAACACCGCGAGGACGATGTAGACGAGCATGCCGTACAGTCCGGCACCCACGCCGCCGAAGACCACTTCGCTCAGTTGGATGTTCGCCAGGGGCACGAGGCCGCCAATTGGCGTGAACGAATCGTGCCAGCCGGTGATCGCTCCACAGCTGGCATCGGTGGTGGCTGTCGCGAACAGCGCCGTATTCGCGATCCCGAATCGCACTTCCTTCCCTTCCATGTTGCCGCCCGGCGCGGCCGCGCGCACGGTCTGATCGGCGCCGGCCCGAGTCAATAACGGATTCCCTCGAGCTTCCGCCCAGTACGCCGTCGTGACTCCTGCGACAAACAGCACCGCCATCGCGCCCCATACGGCCCAGCCATGTTTGGGCGAACCGGTCATTCTTCCGAGCGTATTCGTCAGACCGGCCGAGATGGCGAAGATGCCGAACATCGCGAGAAAGTTTGACAGCGGCGTCGGGTTCTCGAAGGGATGGGCGCTGTTGGCGTTGAAGAAGCCACCGCCGTTGGTGCCGAACTGCTTGATGATTTCCTGCGAGGCGACCGGACCCTGCGCAATGGTCTGCTCGTTCACGACGGTCGTCTGGGGCTTTCCGGCAGCATCCGGGGAGGTGACCGTTTGCGGATCGATCACGGCCACCTTGTCGTACGGGCGCAGGTTCTGCACCACCCCCTGTGACACCAGCGCGAGCGCACCGACGATGCAAATGGGCAACAGTAAGTAGAGCAAGCCGCGGACCAGATCCACCCAGAAGTTGCCGAGTGTGTCCTTCTCTTTCTGCGCGACGCCGCGAATGAACGCGATCGCCACCGCGATCCCGACCGCCGCCGACACGAAGTTGTGATAGGCCAGGCCGGCCATCTGCGTGAAATAGCTCATGGTCGACTCGCCGCTGTACGCCTGCCAGTTCGTGTTGGTCGTGAACGACGCCGCGGTGTTGAACGCGAGCGCGGGCGGGACGGCCGCAAATCCCTGCGGATTCCACGGCAGCCACTGCTGCACCCGCTGGATCAGATACAGCACCAGCATTGACACCACGCTGAACAACACGATCGAGGCGGCGTACTCCGTCCAACGCATCTCGCGCGTCGCGTCCACACCGGTCGATCGATAGATCGCCCGCTCGATCGGACCAACGACCGGGTCGAGCCAGGTCCGCTCGCGATTGAAGACTCGCGTCATGAACCCACCGAGCACCGGCGTCACGGCGAGGATCGCGAGCAGGAAGAATCCGATCTGAAGCCAACCGTTGAGGGTCATCTCACTTCTCCGGTTTCAGGAAGACCGCCGCCAGGAACCAGGTCAGGCCGGCGGTCACACCGACGAAAGCCGCCAGTTGAAACCAATCGTGCAGGGTCATTTCAGAACTTCTCCGGTTTCAGCAGCGCAAACGTCAAGTAGGCCAGCAAGCCCACCGCGACGATCAAACTGACGACGTAATCGATCACCACCTGCTCACCTCACTAGTCCCCTGGAAACGTGATGCGTCACATAATTCCCGGGCGGGGCATCCCGCCTCGCGGCGTTGCTCCTCCCTCAGATATGGCCGATATCCTCGGTCGTCGCGCCTTGCGATCCGGGCGCCGCGCTCCGGGACTTATGCGACCCATCACGCTTCCTGGGGACTAACCGATCGCAGCCGGCGATATAGCCGAGGCTGACGACGAAGAACACCACAGTCGCGAGAACGAACACCAGGTCGAGCATCGCGCTTACCTCCAGATCAGGTTCAGGCCGACGCCATCACCCGACAACGCCAGACTACAAGGGCCGAACTAAGAACGGCCCTAAGGGTCGCTAAAAAGTCGCTAAAACAGAAGCCGTGCACCGCTGGCTCTTTGACGCTGCACCGCCGTTACGTCACCGTGTTATCGTCGAGGAACCGTCGACAAGTTGTCGCTGAAATCCACGACTACTTCTCGTAGCCGTCATGTGGCCGCCACGCTTTCGCTCCACCGTGCCTGAACGGGTCAGGGTCGTCCTCGCGACGAGGACCTTGCTCTCGTTCATCTCGATTTGGCGTGCCGCCGCGCTGGTCCTCGTGGAGCTCGGCCCCGTGGCATTCATCGCCGCCGGCGTCGCCGAGTCGCGCATCGGGCCATCGGCTCCCTGGTTCGTCCTCGCCGCGGTGATTCTTGGCACGGGGCTCCGCGCGGTCGATATCGAGGCTCGCGCGCTGTTCGTCCGCGGCGGGCTGTTCGGCAGCGTACGGGAGACGCTCGGCGGCGGAGCCGCGACTGTGGCGGTCTCGACGCTGCTCGCCGAACGGCTCCTGCTCGGCCCGGTCGCCGCGGCGGTCGCGGGCCGGTATGTCGCGCGGTCGCTGGCCATCTGGGCCGGCGCCGACGATGTCAGCGCCGGGCTGATTTCGGATGGCTCCACGGCAACAGCCGTCGCGGTGCTCGCGTGCGTCTGGGGGGTCCATCGACGAGGGCGCTGGTTCTCGACGCGGACGATTTCGCGGGCGATCGCCGCGGTGGTCGCGGTCCTGCTGGTCGCGGTGTGTTGGGGAGCGGTCACCGCGCTGGTGCGAGCCGCGCCCCTGCCACCGCTGCCGGCCTTCCCAGAATCTCCGGCCGCCGCTCTGTGGTTGATCGTCGCGTTTGGTCGCGCCGTATTCGGCGTCGGCAGCGCCGACGCGCTCGAGCAAATCGCGCCCGAGCTCGAGCCGCCACGGATCCGGAATCTGCGGCGAACGGCGCTGCTCGTCGGCATGTTCTCTTTCGCCATCACCGCACTTGGCGCGATCGTGGTTGGCGCGATGGTGCCAAATCCGGCCCGAGGGGCATGGCTCGACGCACCGCTGGCTGGTCTGGCCGCTCACGTGATCGGGCCGCCGGCACTGCGCTTCGTCCTGATGGCGGCGATCGTCGCCGCGGCCGTCGTCTTGCTGATGGCAGCCGCCCGTCACTCGCTCGCCGGCGTACACAACGTCGTCGCGAGGCTGATCGAAGAGCGTCTGCTGAGTCCGATGCTTCGCGCGCCGCACCCGCATTTCGGGACGCCGGCGCGGATCATCGACCTGACGGCGCTGCTGCAGATCGCGATCATTCTCGTGAGCGCGGGCCAACCATCCTGGCTGGTCTCTGCCTACGCCGTCGGATTGACCTGGAGCGCGGCGTTCAAGATCGCGGCCCTGATTCGCTATCGAACGCTGCGGCGCGAGCCGCGCGCGTTCCTGGTGCCGTTCAATATCGCCGTTGCCGGCCGGGTGTGGCCGGTCGGGCTGTGGCTGATGGGCGCATTGGTCGTCGTGCCCTCAGTCGCGGTGTTGGCGGTGCCCGATGCGGGCACGCTGGCCGGCACCTTGCTCGTGCTGGCACTCGCGTCGGCGTTGCTGGTCGGAGTGCGACACGCGGCGCAGACCCACGTGTCGCCGGCGCTCGACGAATTCCAGCTATTGCCCTCGGAGGACGTCGATCTCCAGCGGGTGGAAGCACGCCCCGGCAACCTGCTGGTACCCGTCCGCAAGCCGCACGTCCTGACGCATCTCTCCGCCGCCCTTCATTCGGCGCGCGACCGCGACATCGTCGTGATGACTGTTCGCCTGGTCGGTCTCGATGTCCCGGACGATCCCGAGTTCAATCCGCGCGCGACCGATGACGAGAAGCTGCTGTTGTCGGCCGTCGTGGCGCTGGCCGAGCGTCACGGCCGGGCGATTCGGCTGCTGATTGCCCCGGGCGTGGACGTCTCCGAGGCGGTGGCCGAGACCGCGCTGCGGCTCCAGTCCGCGGAGATTCACATCGGCGAATCGGAGACGCTGCCCGCACAGGAGCAGGCGCGGCTGCTTGGCAAGGCGTGGGAGCGCGCGTCGGGCCCCAAGCCGCTCGGCGTTCGGCTCGTCATTCACCATCCGAGCGGCACGACCGCCGCCTATCAGCTCGGCGCGCACGCACCGGCGTTGGACGCCGGCGATCTCGACCTGATTCACACGCTCTGGCTCGACGCAGCCGGCGCCATTGGCCCGCACATCCATCACCGCGATGTCGTACGCGCCGCCCTCAAACATATGGACAACGAACTCAAAGGCCCCGATCGGGAGGCCGCGCTCGCGCTGGTGCGCGAAACGGCCCGCCCCGGCGACGAACTGGCCGCCAGTGTCCGCTCGCGCGATTTCACGCGGCTGCGCGACCAGGTCCGAAACTGGCCGCCTGGCGATCTGGCGCACGCGTTGACCGACCTCGCGCTCGACGAACAGGTGGTCGTGTTTCGTGTGCTCCCTCGAAAAGACGCCGCCGGCACCTTCGAGTATCTATCGATTGAACAACAGAACGCGCTGCTGAAAGCGATGGCGCAGGAGGACGTGGCGGCGCTGCTCAACGACATGGCGCCGGACGAGCGCACGCGGTTCCTCGAAGAGCTGCCGGCGAGCGCGACGCGGCAGCTGCTCACACTGCTCACCCCGGAGGAACGGGCGGTCGCGGTGACGCTGCTCGGCTATCCGGAAGGATCGATTGGGCGCCTGATGACGCCGCACTACGTCAGGGTCAAGGAAGAGTGGACCGTCCCGGCGGTGCTCGATCACATCCGCAGGCACGGGCAGGATAGCGAGACGCTCAACGTCATCTACGTCGTCGACGACCAGGGAGTGTTGGTCGACGACATTCACATCCGCGAGCTCCTGCTGACGGATCCCGCTAATCGGGTCCGCGACCTGATGGACCGCCGGTTCGTGGCGTTGAAGGCCACCGACGAGCAGGAGACCGCCGTCGCGGTGTTCCGCCGCGAGGATCTCGCGGCCCTGCCCGTCACGGACACCGCCGGCGTCTTGATTGGCATCGTCACCGTGGACGACATGCTGGACGTGGCGGAAGCGGAGGCCACGGAAGACATCCAGCGCGTCGGCGGCATGGAAGCCCTCGACGAGCCGTACATGGAAATCGCCTTTGGACGAATGATTCAGAAGCGCGCCGGCTGGCTCACGGCGCTGTTCCTGGGCGAGATGCTGACCGCGACCGCGATGGG
>JBDTVS010000087.1:0-32032 GCA_040007095.1 Acidobacteriota bacterium | reverse complement strand
TCGCCGCCGACACTCGCGACAAGCCCGACGATCGGCCGCGCTACGCCGCCGCCCTCACCCGTGCGACCGCCGACATCGTCGCCCGTCAGCAAGAGGCGGGCCTCGACATCATCAACGACGGCGAGTACGGCAAGTCGAGCTGGGCGAACTACGTGCTCGATCGCATGACCGGATTCGAGCCCCGGCCCAACACCCTGTTCGAGGCGACCTGGCTTGGCCGCGATCGCACCAGGTTCAGCGAATTCATGAAGGCCGAGTTTCCGCGGGGCGCGGTCGGTTCGCCCGGCCACGCGTGCGTCGGTCCGATTCGCTATCAGGGCGTGGAGAGCATTCGCCACAACATCGGCGACCTCAAGGCGGCACTCGAGAGACACGGCGTCGAGGAAGGCTTTCTGACATCCGTCGCGCCGGCCAGTACCGGCTACGACACTGTCAACGAGTACTACCGGGACGAACGCGAGTACGTGTTCGCCATCGCCGAGGCTCTCCGAGAGGAGTATCTGGAGATCGTCAATTCCGGTCTCGTGCTGCAGGTCGACGATGCCGTGCTGGCGAACATGTACGACGAACTGGTGCAGCAGAGTCCAGAACGATATCTGCAGTGGGCGGAGCTGCGGATCGAGGCGCTCAACTACGCGCTGCGGGGCATCCCGGAAGACCGGGTCCGTTACCACGTCTGCTTTGGCAGCTGGCACGTTCCGCACGTCGCCGATGCTCCCCTCGATGCGATCGTGCCGCTGATCCTGAAGGTACGCGCGGGCGCTTATGCGATTGAGGCAGCCAACGTCCGCCACGAACACGAGTGGCGGGTGTGGCAGACGGTCAAGCTGCCGCCCGGCAAGATCCTGATTCCCGGTGTGATCACGCACCACACGACCACGGTCGAGCATCCCCGCCTGGTCGCCGATCGAATCGTGCGATTCGCCAGCCTCGTCGGGCGCGAGCATGTCATCGCCGGCACCGATTGCGGGTTCGCGCAAACGGAACACGTACAGCGCGTGCACCCGCAAGTGATGTGGGCGAAGTTCAGCGCGCTGGCCGAAGGCGCGCGTCTGGCCTCACGCGAACTCTGGGGTTAGTAGTTGAGGCTCGTCGTCATTTCCAAGGCGCAACCACGAAAGCACGAAGTCGCTGGTCTCTGCGGATGCCGCACAATCAGCCGGATGACGATGCGACGCGCAAATCGGACGCCGTCCGCAGGGTGGTAACGACCAGCAGGACACCCACGACGAGGAACACCGCGGCCGCGCTGAAGGCCAGCGAACGGTGAATGCCGATCGCGCTGCCTGCCAGACCGACGCTGACGCCGCTGAAGGTTCGGAAGCCGAGGCTGGTCATCGAAAACAGGCCGATGACGCGTCCGCGGATCGCCGCCGGCGCGTGAAGCTGCACCAGGGTCTGCGCCATCGTGTTGAATGACAGCTCGAGGAAACCGGCGGCGAACAGCAGCACGAGCGCCAACGGATAGACGCGGATCAACGCGAAACTTCCCAGGGCGCAGCACCACAACATGGCCAGGACGCATGCCGTGCGCGGCGCGGGCGTCAACAGTCCTCGGCTCTCCAGGACGAATCCGGCGCTCAACGCGCCGGCGGCATCGGCGGCGAGCAACATGCTGTAGGACAGGCCGGGATCGCCGTGGCCGAGATCGTATGCGAACCCCGGCATCTGCGCTTGATACGAGTTACCGACGAAAAACGAGGCCGCTCCGCCGAGCATCGTCATCGACGCGATCGGCAGGTTGTCGGCGACGCTTCGAACGGTCGCCATGATATCGGCGAATCGCATCGCGACACGGGCCGGGGGTTTTCCCTGGCGGAAGCGATTGCCATACGGGGCCCGCCACAACCACGCAGCCAGCGGCAGGTACAGCAGCGCATTGACGAAGAGGCCCTTCGACGGCCCGAGCGCGAGCAGGAGCGCCGCGCCGACCGCCGGACCCATCAACAGACCGAGGTAGCGCGCGGTCGCCGTGAGCCGCACGGCGCTGGCCAGTTGGGCGGGTTCGACGATGTCGTGAATCAGCGACTGGGCCGGCGGGCCCCACAGGACGCCGGCAAGTCCGTGAAGGGCGAGCAACGCCATGGCGTGCCACATCTGTAGCGTGTCGGTCACGAACAGCGTCGCCCAGGCCACCGACACGAACATGAAGAGCAGCATGCCAAGCTGGATCAGCCGGCGAGGATCGCGACGATCGGCGAGCGCGCCCACCGGTACTGAAAGGATCAGAAACGGCAGCCAATGCGACAACACCGCAAAGCCGCCGAGGGCCGGGGAATGGAACTTCTGGAACACGACCCAGTAGCTGATGACGTGCTCGATGCTGTCGGCGAGCATCGCCGTCGCCGAGCCGACGAAGAACGCTCGATAGCCGGGATGCCTGAGCGACGCGAACGACTGATACGGACGCGACGCGGACAACTTATCAACGTGTGTGCTCATGCGATCTGGTCACTCGACAAAGAACTGTAGTCGATCGCGGCCGGCGCGACGCGGCACGAGGATTGTGGATCAGCCGTGCCGAATGCTGAGCGTGGCTCATGACGACTTGGTGGTAAACGTCAACCAGGTACACGACGCAAGAAAGTAGAAGTCTGAACGGGAACTTGACTATAGTTCGTGCCGTGGTCGCTGCCGCAGGACTGATCGCGCCGGGCGGTTCGCGGACGGCGACGGCCCGGCCTACCCGATCCACGTGCTCGCCCTTCGTCGATAGATCACGCCAGTCCTTCAGGGTTCGGCGTAGGTTCATCATCGTCTGACGACATGGGCATCGTTCCCGGACTCGAACACGACTGCTTCATCAGCTACCGGCATCTCGACGACCTCGGGCCGGATGGCAACGGCGGACACGGATGGGTCAGCCGATTTCACCAGGAGCTCACGGTGAAGCTCGGCGAGTTCCTGGGAGAGCCGCCGCAGATCTGGCGGGATCCCCGCCTCGATGGAAACGACGTGTTCCCCGACGAGCTCAACGATCGAGTGAGAGCCTCGGCGGTCCTCATTCCGATCGTGTCGCCAGGCTATCGCCGGTCGTCGTGGTGCACCCGCGAGTTCGAGATCTTCAAGCAGTCATCTTCACAGGCGCATCGATGGACGGTCGGGAACAGGCTGGCGACGATGAAGGTCGTGCGAACGCCGCTGGATCGTGACGAGCAGAACGTGTTTCCCGTCGAATCGCTGGGCTATTGGTTCTTCGAGAGAAACAGGGCCACGGGACGGCCGGTGCGACACGACTCCGGCTCCCCCGCCTACGAGCAGCGCCTCGAGGAACTCGCGCAGGACACCGCCGACTTTCTGAGGGCCTTGGCGACCGGTGGGACGCTCGTCTCGCCGGCTGCTCCGAAATCGCTGGATCGCAGCGCACCACCGCCCAAGCCGGTGCTCCTCGCCTGCGACGTCTTCGGACTGGATCGTGATCGCCGCGTGATCGGGATTTCGTGCGTCGCAGTCGATGAGCCAGACGAATTGTCGAAGCGGCTCGATCAGGTGAAGAGCTCGATTGCGCTCGATCCGACATTCTCCGCCGACGTTGCGCTCATGAAGCGAATCAGGCGCTCCGGCCTCCGCTACGAGGACGATGACCCCTCGATGAGAGAGCGGATAGCCAGCGAGCTGGCTGTCTTGCCATGGGACGGCTACGTCAGCTTCGCGGATTCCCGGTTTTTTGCGTCCAAAGGAGACGACGAGACCGTCCTGATGCTGCTCGAGGGCATTCTCTTCGATCGCATCCGAAGTCTTTTCGACGCGCCGGTCGAGGTCGTCCTCAGTCCCCGCCTGGCGCAATTTTGGCAAGGCGTCTCGGAGGCGGCGGCCGGGTACCGTCAGAAAATCAAGACGCTCGACAAGGTGACGCTCGTCGGCACGTCAACCGTTCGGGTTGGAGAGCGCAACAACGCGGCCGTGGAAGTCGCCAACTATCTCGGAGGGTTGACGGGAGCACGGCTCGCCGATCCGTCGGCGGACAACAGCCGCGGCTTTCTGCGCATCTATCCAAACAAGCTGCGGCTCATTCATGACGTCCAGGCGCATGCACACTACTCGCGGCGCCACCCGCTGCCATCGGCATGGCGGCTTCCGTGAGTGTTGAGGCCCGCGGTCACTTGAGCGCGTGAAGCTGAGCGGCGAGCCTTTTCGCTAGCGGTCGCTCCGCGGGCACGGAGCCGATGTAGTCGATCCATCCGCGCCAATATTGCCACAGGCGCTCTTCGTACCAGTGATTGCCTGTTCGCTCCTGGTGTCCGGCTATGCCGTACTTCTTCGCGTAGTACAGCTCGAGTCGCAGTTGTCGTTTGGTCTTGCGCGGAATGCGCGGCCCGGCAGGATCGATGATCGAGAGTCCGGTCACGTACTGGCACTTGCCACGGCGCTGCGTCCGGACCTTATCCTCTCTGAGCGCGAATCCGTGCGCGCTGAGGAGACGTCGAATGGCATCGGGGGTGGGCGCCTGCTCGCCGGAGAACGTCAAGTCGTCTCCGTAGCGTGAGTAGCGCAGGTGCTGTGTCGCCGCGAGCCGCGTCAGATCGAGGTCAAGCGCCGCGGACACCAGATTGGCGAGGATCGGGCTGGTGCTGGCACCCTGCGGCAGACGGCCCATCAGCGTACACACCTTCGACAGCAGCTCCGCGATCGAGGGCTCGCATCCGAGGCTGACGAATGCGCCGGCGACACGCTCGGCGCCGATCGCGTCGAAGAAATTTTCGATGTCGGCGTGAAAAATCACCACCTGTCCGACGTGGACGCGCGCGTTCGACACGATCGATCGTCCGCGCACGAAGCCTTGCACACAGTCGGGGAACGTCACGGTGTCGCCGATGTCTCGCGCGATGTTCTTCTGCAGCTGGTGAAGGACGCCCCATTCGACCTTGAAGACCGTGCGATACCTTCCTTGATTCACCCTCCCACGTTTCGGAATCCGCATTTCACGGTAGCGGCCGGTCAGGTCGGGCGTGTTGTCGATGGTCTCGAGATCGTCAATCGCCACTCCCCAGAGACTCGACACCTGCGCACGAGTCTGAAGGAGATCGAAGCGGATGGGGGGCATACGGGAGGGTCAGGGCGGATGGTAAAAGTGATTCACGCAAAACAGGAGCACGAACTCGTGCCCACGCCTCGTATCCAGCCCTGACGGAGGAACGGTAACCCGCCCCGATTCAGAGTGTCAAGGCTCGATGACCCCTCGTTGAGTCGGCCGTTCGAGACGCGCAGCCGCGAGATACGGAGCTAATGTCCTCGGTATCGGGTCACTCGGATAATGATAAGAATTCTGCGGACGCCGATTTTGCCGGCCTTGGGCACCCAAGGCCGGCCTGAAGAAACGCCGAGACGCCAGCGGTGGCAGCCACCGAGCGAGCGAATTGCCCGACGTGGCCGCTGTGTCAGAACGCTGTTCCGCCGCTCAACGTGTGGCCCTCGACGGAATCGCAATGTTTCTCCGGCGCCGGCAGCTTGGGCTTGTTGGTGGCCGGATCCACCGGGCATTTGGCGATGGCTCCGATGCGGGACCCGAAGTTCGAGCCGTCGCGAAGCGGATTCAACTTGACGCTGAACACCGTCCCGGCCCCGAACGTGGCCGTCGTGATGCCCTGCTGGGCCACTGCCGCGGCACCCGCCATCTCCACGCCCCATTCGACGTATTTTCCGTCCGCACCCTTGGCGAGTCCTTTGCGGTCGGGGGCGATCATCACCATGTGCAATTCGGCGTGGTTGGCCTGAGCCACGAACTGCTTGACCACGCCGGTCAACGTGACGGTCTTGGTCTGGTCGTACATGGCGAACGAATGATGCGTCGATACAGGCGTCTCGAACAGCACCGGCAGCACGGCCAGCGCCGCCGCCGCCGTCAAGGCTTTGATTGTGTGATGCGTCATCGCTGTTCCCCTATTTGAAGATATCGGTGACTGCCGAGGGAAGGTCGTCCTGCGGCTTGTCCCACCCGGCTTCGAGGTACTTTTCCCAGTTCTTGGCCCACGGGCGGCCGTAGTAATCGATATAGCGTGGGTCGGCGGCCGTCAACTGTTTCGGCCGGCCATCGTTGTTGACGATGTTGCTCAAACACTCGATGAACGTGTAGCGACGATTCGGATCGTCGGGCGTCGCGACCCGGGCGAAGCGGAACGCGGCGCGGACGGGAGCGACAAACGCTTCCGGATCATAAAAAATCGTCTCGTGATCGAGGCCGATGAATTTTCCGGTGGCGTCGACCGCCGGCTTGAACGTTTCCACGGTCTCCATCTTGTCGCTCGTGTCGAACATCGAGTGCGTCAAGGACCAGGCTTGAACATTCGCTGTCCAGGTGACGAGCGTGGTTCCATCCCAGAATCCCACGGTCTCCCCATACCACTGCGGGACCTTCTGCACGTGCTCCTTGCCGATCAGCACCTGACGCAGGAAGTTGTCCGCGATGCCGGAGAGGAACTGAACCTGCCAGGTGGCCATCGTGAGCTGGAAATTTCCCGCCGCTGAGGGCTCCGCCCACCAGCGGATGAACCCTTCGGGATAGCAGAAGGAGGCGTTCCACTGGGGAGAGTTGCTGACGGCCTCGTGATACATCATCTGGACCATGCGCTTTTGATACTCGGGCGTGAGCACCGACAGGACAGTTGGCGCCTGGGTGACGCCCCACGTCCATTCGGAGCCATGCTCGGCGCGCCCGTCTCGCTGGTAGTACCCATCCCAGTCGGGCATCGTCGCCTTGGTGTAGACGGTAGGTCCGCCCTTGGCCTTCGCCGCAGCCATCAACGCTGCGTAGTGTTCCTTCGCGGTTTTGTAGGGATAGGGACTCAGGATTTGCTCCCGCGTCCAGTCGGCGTTGCAATCGCCCCAGGAAGCCGACGTGGGCGGGTTGGTGCCGATGCGACCCGTGTTCCACATGCCGTACAGCTGGCGCGGCACATTGCACCGGTAGTAACGCTTGTCCAGCCAGTTCGCTTTGTCTTTGTAGAAGTTCTTCGAGCTGAACATGTCCACCGGCAGGGGCGTCACGCCCGCTGGCGGCCCGAGGATCACGGGCGGCGCACCGCGCCGGCCACCTCCCCCGCCCCCTGCCCCTGGCGTCCCGGGCGGCGCACCCCCACGCCCACGTCCGCCTTGCCCGGCCGCAGCCGGGTTGCCTTGGGCGAAGACACCAGGAGAAACGGTGTCGAAACCAATCACCGCGGTAAGCGCAGTCAACACGGCAAAGGCCAACGGAACCACGAACGACCTTGCTCTCATTTCAGTCTCCTAACAGTCGAACTACATGCTTGGGACCCTGGGTCCTCAACGCACAGGCGCCGGGAAAATTCCTTGCGACTCGATCAATCGGCGCAGCCAGTTGTGAACAGACACTGAACGCGCCGGCTCTGGGCCGCCGCGCCATTCTAAACGATCTCTCCGGCGTTCAGCGCGACGCGACGGCCAGTCCCGAACAATTGTCCAGCAACGATGTACGACGGGCGCGCGGGAAGAAGCCGCCTTCCGGCTCATCGGCGCCGCAGCACGGTGAACGGTTGAGGTCAGGCCATTGTTCGAGACTGAATCGGAGCCACCCTCCCCCGCGCATACGCGACCGCGGTCGCCAATACCAGCAGCGCCAGCGTGGTGAAGACAGGCCGCTATACCTCCCCGCTCGCCGTCAGAGATCCGTAGAGAAAAAAGCGACCGCTGGATCGGATCCAGCCGGTCCAGCCCAGATCGCTCAACCGTCGTTCGAGCTCAGCCGGGTCGTGGAACAGCTTGACCACTTCGAACAGGCGCCCGTCGTTCAGCTTGCGCCGGACAATGCCGGAGGTACTCAGTCGATCGTGGTCGCGAGCGGTGGACTCCGGCTCGAGCAGGCTGTCCACGAGGAAGACACGCCCGCCCGGCCGTAGCAGCCGCCGCACCGACCTCCAGAAGCGGTTGAAGTGCGTCTCGGGCACGTGCGACAGCCAGAACCCGAAGAAGACCGTATCGAAGCGTCCCGCCAGGGGCAGCGCGAAGATGTCTGCGATCACGTAACGTACGACGCCCGGATTGACGCGAGCGCGATTGATGGCAATGACTTCAGGTGACGCATCGACGGCAACCACCCGTCGATCGGCCGCGGCCAGATGACGTGTCCACAGCCCGGTGCCGCACGCCAGTTCGAGAACATGACGGCCCTCAATCGCCTCGCCGAGCGCGCGTTCGACCACCGCAACTTCGTCGAACCACGCGGCGCGATGCTCGCCGCCGCGGTCGTAGCGCCCCTGCCGCAGGAACCACTCGTCGTACTCGCCGGCGCGCGCCCGGTAGTATTCGATCTGCTCGCGAATCTGTTGCTCGTCTGAAGGGCTCACACCGATTCCTGAGTAGGTTGCCGACTCGAGCGACCATGAACCACAAAGAGCAGGACGAGAGACAGGCTTGAGAGCACGTTGAGAAATTCGATCATGAACCACAAAGGGCACAAAGATCACGAGGAAGAAGTGCGCTTTTCAGCTGAAGGCGGACACTACGTACCAACGAACGGTGTTTTAGTGGTTGCATTTGGAGCCTACAACCACGCAGACGAGGTCACGACTACTACCGTCACGCGTTCTCGCCGTGCACCCGATCGATGTCCGGCTGCTCGGGACTGATTCGGATGCAGGCGGCAAAGTGGCCGGGCTCGATCTCGGCCAGCTGAGGCTCGACCCGCTGGCAGGCGTCCACCTTGTAGGGGCACCTGGTGTGAAACCGGCAGCCTGCCGGTGGATCGATCGGCGACGGTACATCGCCCTGCAGCACGATCCGCCGCCGCTGACCTTCCACGGTCGGATCGGGAATCGGCACGGCCGAAATCAGCGCCCTCGTGTACGGCATGAGCGGGCGATCGTAAACCCGCTTCGCCTCGCCCTGCTCGACGATCCGGCCGAGGTACATCACGACGATGCGATCCGAGGTGTGCCGGATGGCGCGCAGATCGTGCGAAATGAACAAGTAGGTGAGGTTCCGCTCGCGCTGCAGCCGCTCGATGAGGTTGATGATCTGTGCCTGAATGGAGACATCGAGCGCCGAAATCGGCTCGTCCGCGACGATGAAATCCGGACTGGCGGCCAGCGCGCGGGCAATGCCGACGCGCTGCTGTTGTCCACCCGAGAACTCGTGCGGATAGCGGTTGATGAATCGCTCGCTCAGTCCGACGGTGGCCATCAACTCGCGAATCCGCGCCTGACGCGCTGCGCCCCGGGCGAGGTCGAACGTGTCGATCGGCTCGGCGATGATCTGACCGACGGTCATGCGGGGGTCGAGCGAGGCGTACGGATCCTGGAAGATCATCTGCATGTGGCGGCGCGCGCGCCGCAGCTCGCCCGCGCGCAGTCCGGTCACGTCCAGCCCCTTGATCAGCACGCGTCCGCCGGTCGGTTCCACCAGCCGCAGCATCGCCCTTCCCAGCGTTGTCTTGCCGCAGCCGGATTCGCCGACCAGCCCGAGTGTCTCGCCGGGGTAGATATCGAACGAGACCCCGTCCACGCTCTTCACGACGCGGTGCGAGTCCCGGCCAAACAGCGATCGGCGCCCGACATCGAAATGCACCTTCAAATCGCGGACGGAGACCAGCGGCGCGTTCATCCCGCAGCCCCCGTCAGGGGCGTCGCATGGACTTCGTGCGCGAAGTGACAGAGGGAGTGGTGGCCGGGCGCCACTTCGACCCACGGCGGCGCCTGACGCCGGCAGATCTCCTCGACCCGTTCGCATCGAGGCGCGAACGGACAGCCTGGCGGAAGATGTGCGACATCCGGCGGCAGGCCGGGAATCTGGTACAGCGCCTTACCCAATTCGAGCGTCGGGCTCGGCACCGACAGCAGCAGTCCGCGTGTATAGGGATTGCCGGGTCGCGCGAACAGATCGAGGGTCGACGCGCTTTCGAACACCCGGCCGGCGTACATCACGACAACGCGGTCGGTCATCCCGGCTACCACGCCGAGGTCGTGCGTGATCAGAATCACGCTCGTCCCGGTGTCCCGCCGCATCTGGCGGATCAGATCGAGGATTTGTGCCTGGATCGTCACGTCCAGCGCCGTCGTAGGCTCGTCAGCGATGAGCAGCTCGGGCTGGCACGACAGGGCCATGGCAATCATGACCCGCTGGCGCATGCCACCTGAGTACTGGTGGGGATAGCGGTCCACGCTGCGGCTCGCATCGGGAATGCCGACCTGCTCGAGCATGTGCACTGCGTGGTCTCGCGCCTGAGCCTTCGTGTGCCCGAGATGCAGGCGCGTCACTTCGCCCAACTGCGCGCCGATTCGCAGGAACGGGTTGAGCGACGTCATCGGATCCTGAAAAATCATCGCGATGCGGCGCCCGCGCAATCGCCGCATCCCGTCCTCCGGCATCGACAGCAGATCGCGACCGTCGAGCGCGATCGTCCCGGAGACGATGCGTCCAGGCGGCACCGGCACCAGGCGCATGATCGACAGACTCGTCACCGACTTTCCCGATCCCGATTCGCCGACGATGCCGAGCGTCTCCCCCTTCCCGAGATCGAAGCTCACATCATCGACCGCCCGGACGACGCGGTGATCCTCGTCGAAATAGGTCCGCAGATCGCGAACCGACAGCAGCGGCGTCGGCATTGGGGACTAGCCCTTCCTCATCTGCGGATCGAGCGCGTCGCGAAGGCCGTCGCCGACGAAGTTCAACGAGAGCAGCGTCAGGGCCATCGTCACGCCCGGCGCGATCAGCTGCCAGGGGAACACGGCGATGTTCTGCACGCCGTCGGCAGCCAGGCTACCCCACGACGCGAGCGGCGCCTGCACACCGAGCCCAAGAAACGAGAGGAACGCTTCCGAGAGCATGACGGAAGGAATCGTCAGCGTGGCGTAGACGATCACCGGTCCAAGTGCATTGGGCACGAGATGCCGCGCGATGATGGTGGCCGGCGCCAGGCCGGTCGCACGCGCCGCCAGCACGAACTCCTGGCTCTTCAGCGAAATCACCTGGCCCCGGACGATGCGCGCCATCGTCAGCCACGAGACCGAACCGAGCGCAATGAAGAGCAGGACCAGTTGGCCGATCGGCGAGCGGCTGCCGAAGAGCGCGAGCAGGACGATGACGAGCATCATGTAGGGGATGGAGTACAGAACGTCCACGACTCGCATCATCGCTTCGTCAATCCGCCCGCCGAGATAGCCGGCCGTCGCACCGAACGCCGTGCCGATGACCAGTGACACGAGGGTCGAGATCAGCCCGACCATCATGGAGATCCGTCCGCCGAGCAGGACGCGCGCGAGGAGATCGCGGCCGGCGACGTCGGTGCCCATCGGGTGCAGCCACGAGAAGGCGCCGTCGGGCGCGGTAAACGGCGCCATGGCGCGAACCAGGCCGCGGTCGGCGGGAATGTAGTCGTAGGTGTAGCCAGTTGCGGTCTCGATGATCGGCGGGCCGGCCAGCGAGACGATCACCACCAGCGCGACGACCAGCAGACCGGCGACCGCCAGGCGATTGCGGCGCAGCCGGCGCCAGGCATCCTTCCAGAGCGACGTGCCGGCTATCGGCTCGGTCGAAGACGACGCGGTGTCGGGGCGTCCGGCGGTCGTCACGTTAGTAACGGACTCGGGGATCGATGAGGCCGTACGCCAGATCCACGAGCAGGTTGAAGAACAGCACCATGATCGACGTGAACGCGACAATGCCGATGATGAGCGGCTCGTCTCGATTCAGGTTCGCGTTGATGAAGTAGTTGCCGAGGCCAGGCAGAGCAAAGATCCGCTCCACCACCACGGTGCCGGTCAGGAGCAGCGCAATCGCCGGGCCGGAGAACGACACGACCGGCAGCAGCCCGCCGCGCAGCGCGTGGCGAAACAGCACGGTGCGCTCAGGCAACCCTTTCGCGCGCGCCGTGCGGATGTAGTTCGATCGCAGCACTTCCAGCATGCCGGCTCGCGTCAGCCGCGCGATGTAGGCCATGTACACCGCGGAGAGCGTCAACACGGGCAGAACCAGGTTGACGCTCCAGCCCTCCCACCGTGCCGGCGGCAGCCAGAACCAGTTGAGCGCAAGCCACAGCACGAGCGTCGGACCGAGCACGAAGTTCGGCATCGACAGACCGACGAGCGCGACGGCCATCGACGCGTGATCGACGGCGGTATTCTGCCGCCGGGCCGCGAGCGTGCCGGCCGTGACGCCGACAACGAGGGCCAGGAGATACGACAGCAGTCCCAGCATGGCGGAGACCGGCACCGCGTCGGCGAGAATCTGATTGACGGTCTCGCCCGGATATTTCAGCGAAGAACCGAAATCGCCGCGCACCGTGTTGGCGAGCATCCTCCCGTATTGCACATACCATGGACGATCGAGCCCGTACTTCTCGCGCAGGTTGCGCTCGATCGCCGGCGGCAGCCGCCGCTCGCTGGTGTAGAAGCTGCCGGGCGCGAGCCGGATCAATCCCCACGTCAACGAGACAACCACCAGCACCATCGGCACCATGGCCAGCAGACGACGGAGCGCAAATCGAAGCATGCGGTCGGCTTAGGGCCTGTCCGGAAATAAGTGCATCATTCTGTCCGCCGAGGCATCCCGCCTCGCGGCGTTGCTCGTCTGTCACATGCGCCCGGCATGCTCCCTCCTCGCGCCTTGCGATCCGGGCGCCTCGACACCCAGAATGGCGCACTTATTTCCGGACAGGCCCTTAGTCCCACTTCGACGAATCGTGCTCGATGTACACGAATTTCCAGGGGTGGAGCGTGAGCGGGTTGGCGTACATGCCCTTGACGTACGGCTTTTTCAGCCAGTTGGTCGCGGGCGTGTACAGAGGCAGGACCGGCTGCGCCTCGAGCAGCAGGGCTTCGGCGCGGCCAAGTATCTGGTACCGCTTCTGCGGATCGAGCTCGCGATTCGCCTGACGCAGGAGATCCAGGTAGCGCGGATCCGTCCAGCCGGTGCCGTTCTCGCCGCCGTTGGTCGAAAGGAGATCCAGGAACGTGTACGGATCGATGTAATCGCCGATCCATCCCGCGCGCGCGAGCCCCTTGTAGTCCTTCCTCGCCCGGGTGACCAGAAAGGTGCGGAACTCGCTGTTCTTGAGGGCCACGGTGATGCCGAGATGCTGCTTCCACTGCGCCTGAACGAACTCGGCGACCTGACGGTTGCTGTCGTTCGTGTTGTAGTTGATGTCGACCTCTCTCGCCGGAAAGGTCGACGGGTCGTACTCGCCGGCGGCGTTGCGGAATCCAGCCTGGACGAGGAGTTGTTTCGCCTGCGCGGGATTGAACGGATCGCCCTGCGCCTCGGTGTAGCCCGGAAAGATGCCGTGCGGAATAAACCCGGTCAGCGGCGTCGCGGTTCTCCGGAACTCCGCCAGCGCCACCTTGTCGATCGCCATGTTGAGCGCCTTGCGCACTCGAACGTCGCTCACCGGCTTCAGGAGGGTGTTGAAATAATAGAACTCCGTCGCATTCTCGGCCTCGTTCATGTAGTCCTTGAGGCCGCGGATGCGATCGTTCCACGACGCCGGCACGGTGTGGTTGAAGGTTGCGTCAACCTCCCCCGCTTTGTACAGATTCATCATCGTCGTGATGTCTTCGATCGGATAGAACGTGATGCGATCGAGTTTGACGGCCGCGGCGTCCCAGTAGGTCTTGTTCCGGACGAGAGTCAACCGATCGTACGGCTTCCACGCCTCGAGCGTGAACGCGCCGCTGGCCGTCAGATGGCCAGGACGCGTCCAGCTGTCACCGTACCGCTCGATCGCCGCGCGCGGCACGGGGCGGAAGAACTGGTGCGCGACAAGTTTCGGAAAGAAGGGGACCGGCCGCTGCAGCCGGAATCGCACGGTGCGATCATCGATCGCCTCGACACCCAGATCTGTCCCGCGGACCCGCACGAGCTCCTTTCCGTCGATTCGCGCTTTGACATCCTTCGGCAGCTTCTCGCGGTCGCCCGCGTCGCCCGGCACGACCAGGCGCCACTCCGGATTGTCGGGGTCGGGCAGGAACGCTCCGGTCCCGGCCTCGCGGACAAAGGCGGATCCGCTGTTGAAGGCCTCCGCGTACGCGATGTCGTACGCCATGTAGGCAGTCCGTGCGGCGGACGCGGGGCTCAACCCACGCTGAATACTGTAGACGACATCTCCGGCGGTGATCGCCGTGCCGTCGGACCAGCGGGCCGGACGCAGATGGAACGTGAATTCGGTATTGCCCGGGCCGATGTCCCACCGCTCGGCCAGTGACGGCACGGCTTCGCCGGTTTTTGGATCGTATTCGGTCAGCCCGTCGAACAGCGCGATGTAAATTCGTGCCTCCGGTTGCCCGCTGCCGATTTGAGGATCGAGCGATTCCGGCTCCGGGCCGGTGATGTAACGAAGGACCTGGCCGGCCGGTGGTTGGGTCGAACCGAAATAGCGCGGATCGGCGGATGGGTTGGAACAGGCTGCGGCGCACACCCAAGCCGACGCGGCGATCAAGCCGCGCATCCCTGCTGCGAGACACCGCATCTGCCGGAAGGTAGCGTATTCCCTTCGCGAAGTCACGCGCCGACCTGCGGCGGCTTCAACTTTTCGCTCTTGCGCGATGCTTTCGGCCAGCAACAAGCCCGTCCGTCCCGTCACCCAGGCGTCGGAACTCCGCGAGCGCCGGCCCCCTTGCGGCAATGTGTGATGATGTCGTTGCAGTTAGCCCCCAGGGCCCTAACGGGCCCGACGTGGACCTTGGGCCGAGGAGAGACGGGCATGCGGAATCTGCTGATCGGGTTGGTTCTTGGCGTTCTTCTCGGCGTCGCGTCGTCGACGTTGCTGGCGCAGCGGAGGGCCGACGCTTTTCCCGACGCCGTCACTGCGGACCCGAAGCACTACTCCGTGTCGTTCGAGAACGACGTGGCGCGTTTCCTCCGCGTGAAGTACGGTCGAGGCGAGAAGTCGGTCATGCACCGGCATTCCCCCGGCTGCGTCATTTTTCTGACCGACCAGACCTTCAACTTCACGCTCCCGGACGGGGACACCGAGCCGGCCTCGGTCCCAGCCGGCGCACTTGGGTGCAGCGACGGCAACGTTCACCTGCCCGAGAACATCGCCGGCGAGGCGGAGTTCATCATGGTGGAGTTCAAGGACCGGGCGACCTTTCAGAAATAGACTCGCCGAGGTCCCGCAGCCCCCCGAGCCTTTTCCGGCAGAACATCGTAGGATCAGAGAATCCATGGATTCTCCTCCGCCGGTTGTTGACCTATGCGCGTGACTTCTCGAGTGCGGTTTCCCTGCCTTGGACTCGCGGTGCTCCTCGGCGTCGTGTCATCGGGCTGCTCGAAAAGTGAGAAGGTCCCGGCGCGGAGCGCGCAAGAAATCAAGGCGATCAAAATCGAGGCCGTCAAGACGCAGGCCATTCGACGTAACGTTGAGGTGGTGGGCACGTTGGTCGCCGATGACCAGGTGACGATTTCCGCCGAGGCGTCGGGCAGGGTGAATCGGATCCTGGCCGATCTCGGCGATCGCGTAACCGCCGGGCAGGTGCTCGTCGAGCTCGACCGCGAGAAACTGCAATACAACTCCGACGAGCAGGACGCCGTACGCGAACGCGCGCTGGCAAAATACGGCGCCGCCAGCCCGGACCGCCTGCCGCCCATCGAACAGACACCCGACGTCCAGAAAGCCGCCGCGGAGCTCCTGCAGGCGAAGCAGTCGCTCGATCGGGCGACGGAGCTCTTCAAGCGCCAGCTGGTCCCCAAGCAGCTTCTCGACGATGCGGATGCCACCTATGGCGCCAAGCAAGCGGCGTACGATTCGTCGCTGCAGAACGCCAAGAACCTTCGCGCCGACATCTCCGCTTCCGTCGCCTCGGCCAAGCTGGCCGATCGGCAGCTGCGCGACGCCACCATTCGTGCTCCCTTCAACGGCTTCGTCGAAAAACGCCTCGTCTCGCTCGGTCAGCTCGTGAACGTCCAGACTCCGGTGATGAGCGTGGTGCGGGTTGACCCCTTGAGAGTCACGGCGGAGATTCCGGAGGCCCTGGCGCCGTGGGTCAAGGTCGCCCAGCCGGTCACGCTTGTCGTCGACGCCTATCCGGACAAGCCGTTCACGGCAACCGTGTCACGCATCAGCCCATCGGTCAGCCCCCAGTCGCGCGCCTTTCCATTCGAGGCGCTGGTGCCCAATCCCGAGAATCTCCTGAAGCCTGGCACCTTCGTACGCGTGCACCTCGAAAGCAGCCGTGTGGATCAGGTGCTGTCACTGCCCTACGGCGCGCTCCAGTACCGCTACGGCGTCAATCGCGTATTCGTCGTCGCAGGGGGACAACTGGCGGCCCGGGAACTGAAAGTGGGCGAGCGTCTCGGGGACCGGGTCGAGATTCTCACTGGCGTGAAGGCCGGCGATCCGGTCGCGCTCACCGACGTCGACCAGCTGGCCGACGGACAGCGTGTGAGTGTCGCGCCGAACGGCGAATAGCTCAACGGAGACTTTCGATGCTTGCAGAGCTCTGCGTCCGCCGGCCCGTGTTCGCGACGATGCTCGTGATGTCGCTCGTGGTGCTCGGGGTGTTCTCTTTCCGTACGCTCGGCGTGGATCTGTTTCCGAAGGCGGATCCAGCGACCGTCAACGTGGCCCTGAGCCTGCCGGGCGCGAGTCCTGATGAAATGGCCAGCTCGGTCGTCGAGCCGGTCGAGGAGGCGCTCAGCAGCGTCTCCGGCATCGACGAGCTGACGTCAGGCCGCATCACGGAAGGCACCGCGAACATCACGGTCAAGTTCGTCCTCGAACGCGACATCAACGACGCCGCCAACGACGTCCGGGAAAAGGTGTCGAGCGCGATGGGGCGCGTCCCCCCACAGCTGCTGCCGCCGGTGATCACCAAGGTCGATCCTGATTCCGATCCGGTCATGACGGTGGTCGTCTCGTCGGACGCGATGAGCCTCCGGACGCTGACCGAGATCGCCGACAAGCAGGTGAAGCGCGCGATTGCCACGGTCAACGGCGTCGGACAGGTCGCGCTTGGAGGTGGACGGGCCCGCGAGGTCCACATCGTCGTCGACATCGAAAAGCTGAACTCGTACGGCCTGTCGATTCAGCAGGTTCGCGACGCGGTCGTCGGCGAGAACGTGGAGATTCCCGGCGGGACGGTTGAGCAGGGCAAGTCAGAGTTGCTGCTGCGAACCCTCGGCCGCATCGATGCGACCGAACAGTTCAACAACATCGTGATTTCGACCAACAACGGCACGCCGATTCGCGTGTCCGACATCGGCTATGCCGAGGATGGCTTCGAGCGGCCGAAAAGCGCGGCCTGGCTGAACGGTACTCCGGCGGTGACCCTCGAGATCGTGCGCGCGACCGGCGAAAACACCGTCGCCGTCATCGAAGGCGTCAAGCAGAAGCTGGCGGCGGTGCGAAAGGCGCTGCCCGCCTCGGTGAACATGTCGATCACCCGCGACGACTCGACGTTCATCTACGCCTCGGTCGAAGCGCTCGAGGAGCATCTCGTCTGGGGCAGCCTGTTCGCAGCAATCGTCGTCATGTTCTTCATCCGCAACATCCGCGCCGTCCTGATTGCGGCCCTCGCGATCCCGGCCTCGATCATCGCCACGTTCACGCTGATGCGCGGCATGGACTTCACGCTGAACAACATGACGCTGCTCGGCATCACGCTGGCGGTCGGCATCGTGATCGACGACGCGATCGTGGTTCTCGAGAATATCTTTCGCTATATCGAGGAGAAGCAGTGCACCCCGTACGAAGCCGCGATTCAGGGGACCCGGGAGGTGTCGCTGGCGGTCATGGCCACGACGCTCTCGCTGGTCGTGATCTTCCTGCCGATCGCCTTCATGACCGGGTACGCCCGGCGGTTCATCAACCCGTTCGGCTTGACCATGGCGTTCTCGATCATGGTGTCGATGCTGGTGAGCTTTACGCTGACCCCGATGCTCAGCTCGCGGTTTCTGAAGCTGGCCGACGCCGACCGGGATCGCAAGACGAAGGAGTCCGGCTTCTTCCATTGGCTCGATCAGTGGTACACCGGTTGGGTCGATTGGTCGCTCGATCATTCCGGAGTGATCATCGGGATATCAATCGCGGTATTCCTGACGACGTTTCCGCTGAACCGTCTGGTCGGCCGGACATTCGTGCCCGACGAGGACATGGGCGAATGGACCATCCACCTTGACGCGCCCGAAGGCACCTCGCTCGAGGGCACCAGCGACATGGCCCGGCAGCTGGTCAAGGAGTTGGGCGACGTCAAAGGCGTCCAGGACATCGAACCGGCCGTCACCCAGTTGACGACCCACCTCCATCTGCTCGTGCATGCGGCGCCGTTCGAGAGCCGAACGGCAACTCAGGACGAGATGATTGCGGAGATGCGCAAACGACTCCGCGCCCATCCGTCGTACCGTCCGAGCTTTACGATTAGAAACTCGCTCGGCGGCGGCGAGCAGGGCGGATTCCCGATCAACGCGAAGCTGCTCGGGCCGGATCTCAACCGGCTCACCGACTATTCGTTGAAGCTGTTTGCCGCCGCGCAACATGTGGCCAGCCTGACGGATCCCAAACTCTCGTTGAGCATCTCGAACCCGGAGATCCACGTCGCGGTGGATCGCAAACGGGCGGCCGACCTTGGCGTCAGAATGGCCACGATCGGCGGTGCGCTTCGCCTCGCGGTGTCCGGCGACGACGAAATCTCGACGTATCGGGAAGGGGGAGAGCAGTATCCGGTGAAAGTCCGGGTGCTCGAGGAGCAGCGCCGCGACATTGCCGCGATCGGCAAGATCACGGTGCCTTCGGCCAAGGGCGTTCCCGTCCGCATCGACAATCTTGCCAAGCTCGAGCGCGGGCTCGGGCCCAGCCAGCTGCAGCGGGCGAACCGCCAGTTCTCGGTCGGCGTGGTCGCCGACATCGCTCCCGGGCACGCGCTCGACGAGGCGTCGAACGACGTGCGAAAGCTGCTGGCCGACCTCAACCTGCCGCCGGACATGTCGTTCACGCTCAGCGGACAGACAAAGGTCCTCGATGAGACGACTCGAAATCTGATCATGGCGATTTCCCTGGCGATGATCTTCGTCTACATGGTCCTCGCCGCCCAGTTCGAGAGCTTCATCCAGCCGGTCGTCATCATGCTGGCGCTGCCGCTCTCAATCCCGTTCGCGCTGTTCACACTCTGGGCCACGAACCGCACGCTCAACCTGTGGAGCGCACTCGGTGTCCTGTTGCTGCTCGGGATCGTCAAGAAGAACTCGATTCTGCAGGTGGACTACGCCAACGTGCTGCGCGCAACGGGGATGCCGCTGCGCCAGGCCGTCGTCGAAGCCTGCCGGACCCGTCTTCGTCCGATCCTGATGACGACCTCGGCGATTGTGGCGGGGCTGATTCCGACGGCACTGGGGTTGGGGATTGGCGGCCAGGGCCGCGCGGCCATCGCGGTGACGATTATCGGCGGGCAATCGCTCTGTCTGTTCCTGACCCTGCTGCTGGTGCCGGTCGCGTACGTGAAACTCGATGCGCTGGAGCAGTCGTTCCTGAACCAACGCTTCAAATCGTTGATGAGTCAACTGACGCCGTCTGCGATCGGGCGACGCTTCTATCCGCGCCAGGCACCGATGCCGTGAAACGGTAGAATCATCGCCGGATTCAGCATGACCAGTCAGGACAGACTCGGGGCCAGGTTCTCACGGCGTGAGCTGATCGCGGGTGCGGCGGCCCTGGCCGGCGCCCGGGTGATCGGCGCGGCGCCTCAGACTGCCGCGGGGACCACCGGACAGAGGGGAAACGACGGCGACATCGCCCTCGTGAACGGAAAGTTCGTCGATGGCCGGGGCCTCGTCGGGGCGTCGCTGACGATCAAGAACGGCCGCATCGCCCCGGCCGGACAGCGGCTGGGCCCCGATGCGTTGACGATCGATCTGGGAGGACGGACCGTCGTTCCCGGTTTGTTCGATTCGCACGCCCACTACACTCGGGCCGGAGTCAACCCGGGATACGAAGCACGCCGCATCGAGCGCGCGTTTTCGATTGCCGAGCTCCAGGAGGCGATCGCGAAGCGCGCCGAGTCGGTGCCGCCGGGAGAATTCATCACCTGCATCGGCGGCTGGAACCACACGCAATTCGCCGAGGCGCGGCGGCCGACGAAGGCTGACCTGGATGCCGCAGCGCCCAGACATGCGGTCTACATCTCCGGCACCGGCGGGGGTACCGGCGCAGTCGCCAACAGCCTGGGCCGATCGTTCCTGGCCGCGAAGGGTGTCGCCGTCGACGAGCAGAGCGGGGTCGTGATGTCGGCGGCCGCTGCGCTGACTGCGCTGCAGGCCGCCCAGACACCTGAACAGAAGCTGCGCGGCACGGCCGATTTGAACGCCCACGCGAACAGCGTCGGGCTCACCGCCGTCATCAACGCCGGCAATTTTCCAGACCAGGAGTACGCCCTCAAGCTCTGGCGACAGGACAAGCTCACCATTCGCATGCGGCCGCTCTTCCCGGCGGACTCGCCTCAGGAGGTCGAGGCGCGGGTGCTCAACAACTTCAGTCAGTCCGGCCGGGCCGTGGGAGACGACCTGTTCAGGGTGGCGGGGTTCGGCGAGAGAATCGGCGGGGCAGACACGACGTCGGCAATGTTCGAGCCGACGGCACGAATGATCGCCAGGCACGGCTGGCTCCTCCAGCAGCATTCGATTACCCTGGCGGAAAACGACTACCATCTCGCCGCGTTTCGATCGATTGCGCGCGACCATCCGCTCGAGGGACTCCGCTGGTCGCTCATCCACCTGCAGAGCATCGATGCCGCCCGGCTGAAACTCCTCATGGAACTCGGCGCCGGCGCCAGCGTGCAGACCTGGACCTATCTCTCAACCGGCGGCGGACCGCCCTTCCGGCGGATTGTCGACTCCGGCATCCGGGCGGGTGTCGGCACCGATTCCACCAACGTCTCGGCGCTCGATCCCTGGCTGTCGCTGTTCTACATGACGACGGGGCGAAATCTGGCCGGCACGCTGACCAACGACGGTCAGCAGATCACGCGGACGGAGGCGCTCCGGCTGTATACCGAAGGCACCGCCTGGTTCTCGTTCGACGATCACCAGCTGGGATCGTTCGCGGAGGGCAAGTACGCCGATCTGGCTGTCCTCAGTCACGACTATCTCACCGTGCCCGAACAGACGATCCGCAAGATCGAGTCGGTTTTGACGATACTCGGGGGGAAAGTGGTCCACGCGGCCGCGCCGTTCTCCCGTCTGGTCACACCTGGCTCGGGACGCTGACTCGTGGACGGTCTCCTCGGAATGACTATGAGGCGCGCCGGAGCCGCGGCCGGAAAAGTCGCGGTCAATACCGGGGTCAAGTGGTACTGCTTCAGCGGGTCCAGGCCATCAGCCGGGCTGAGCAGGAATGCCCGCGCGTACTCAGGCAGCCATCAAGAAGGCGGGCGAGACGTCCGCCCTCGGCGGACCGCGGATTCAGGAGAGATGCAATGAGCAATCTGACGGATTCCAGCCCCCGGCCGGGCATCCAGCAGCTGTCGGCGCCGCAGCTCAAGGAGATGATCGATGGCGGCGTCTTGTTCGAGCTGATCGATGTGCGCACCGAAGGCGAACGGGCGATCGCGAAGATCGAAGGCGCGCGCCTCCTCGACCAGGCGTGCCACGACTACCTGCTCGGTCTGGATCGGGACACGTCAATCGTCTTTCAATGCCATCACGGAATCCGCAGCCAGTCTGCGGCGGAGTACTTCGTCCGTCACGGGTTCCGTTGTCTGTACAACCTCGAGGGCGGCATCGACGCCTGGTCACAACTCGTGGACAGTTCCGTGCCCCGCTACTGACCGGAACGGGGGTCGAGCAGCATGTGTGTGCGTGTGCACATTTTTGTTGGTTGAGTCTTCCCGAATCTTGCACTAACAATTAAGTCCCTGCATGACTTTTGAGCATTATCAAACGGGCGCATTCTTCGACGAGATGTTCGAGACCGGCTGCCAGCCGCGAGCGGCCGCAAAAGCGCTGGTCCAGCTGATCGAAACGATGTCGGCGGGGGAGTTGCTGCGCCGGCAGTTGTCGGCCGAGCGCGCACTCCTGCACATGGGGATCACGTTCAACGTTTACGGCGACAGCGCCGGCACCGAACGGATCTTCCCTTTCGACCTCGTCCCCCGAATCGTCGCCGCGGCCGAATGGCACTGGATTGAGCGCGGCCTCAAGCAGCGAATCCGCGCGCTGAATCTGTTCCTCGACGACATCTATCACGCGCAGATGATCGTCAACGACGGGGTCGTCCCAGCCGAGCTCATCCGGTCGGCCAGCAGCTTCCGCAAGCAGTGTGTCGACCTGAATCCGCCGGGAAGCATCTGGTGCCATATCACGGGGACGGACCTGGTCCGCGACCGCGACGGCCAGATCTACGTGCTGGAAGATAATTTGCGCTGCCCGTCCGGCGTCTCCTACGTCCTGCAGAACCGCGTCGTGATGAAGCGCACGTTTCCGCAGGTCTTCGAGTCGTCGCGCATTCGCCCGGTCGACGACTATCCCAGCCGGCTACGCGACATGCTGGAGTCGCTGTCCCCCGAAGACGTCGAGTCGCCGCGAGTGGTCGTCCTCACGCCCGGCGTCCACAATTCCGCGTACTTCGAGCACTCGTTCCTGGCCCAGCAGATGGGCGTCGAGCTGGTCGAGGGACGCGACCTGGTCGTATCGGACGGCCTCGTCTGGATGCGCACCACGAAAGGGTTCGAACGCGTCGACGTGATCTATCGGCGGATAGACGACGATTTCCTTGACCCGAAGACCTTCCGCGCGGATTCGGCGCTGGGCGTGCGCGGGCTGATGGACGTGTACCGGGCCGGACGTGTCGCGCTCGCCAACGCGCCGGGCACCGGCGTGGCCGACGACAAGGTGGTCTACGCCTACGTGCCCGAGATCGTGAAGTATTACCTGGGCGAAGAGATCATCATTCCCAACGTGCCGACTTACGTGTGCTCCCGCCCCGCCGATCGAGCGTACGTTCAGGCGCATCTCCCTGAGCTGGTGGTCAAGGCCGCCAACGAGTCTGGCGGCTACGGCATGCTCGTGGGACCGGCGTCGACAAAGGATCAGCAGGCGGTGTTCGCTGGCTTGATCGACGCCAAACCCCGCAACTACATCGCGCAGCCCACGCTGTCGCTGTCGCGCGTGCCGACGATCATCGACGGTGCGTTCCACGGCCGGCACGTCGACCTGCGCCCCTACATCCTCTACGGCAGGGACGTGGTCGTGCTGCCGGGCGGTCTCACGCGCGTCGCCTTGAAAGAGGGGTCGCTGGTCGTGAATTCCTCGCAAGGCGGCGGCAGCAAGGATACCTGGGTGCTTGCCGACGAGCCTCACGCGGGCGAAGGACCGGCGGGATCCGACCTGGCCGCCGGTGCGACGGTGTCAGGACAGTCGCAATCGCAATCGCAATCCTCTGGAGGAGCGGGGAACTGATGCTCGCGCGAGTCGCCGATTCGATCTACTGGATGAGCCGCTACGTCGAGCGGGCGGAAAACGTCGCGCGGTTCATCGAAGTCAATCTCAACCTGATGCTCGATTCGCCGGTCGACGCCGCCCAGCAGTGGCAACCGCTGATCGAGACCACGGGCGATGCCGCCGAATTCGCCGAACGGTACGGCGCTGCCACGCAGCAGAACGTCATCCAATTCCTCACCTTCGATCAAGAGAACGTCAACTCGATCCGCTCCTGCCTGCGAGCCGCACGCGAGAACGCCCGATCCGTGCGTGAAGTCATCTCGTCTGAGATGTGGGAGAAGCTCAACGAGTTCTACCTGATGGTGAATTCCGTCGACGCCGAGACCCAAACCGACCCGCAGGAGCTGTTCGGGTCGGTCAAGATGGCCAGTCATCTGTTCACCGGCGTGACCAACGCCACGATGACCCACAACGAGGGCTGGCATTTCTGCCGGCTGGGGCGGATGCTGGAGCGCGCCGACAAGACGTCCCGCATCCTCGACGTCAAGTACTTCCTGCTGCTGCCCAGCGCGGCTGACGTGGGCACGACCGCCGACGACATTCAGTGGGCCGCGGTGCTGCGATCCACCAGCGCATTCGAGATGTACCGGAAGGCGCACGGGCGCATCGCGCCCGAGCGGGTCGTCGAGTTCCTGCTGTTCGAGAACGAGTTCCCGCGCGGCATCCGATACTGCCTCGTGCGGGCGCGCGAGGCGGTACACGCGATTTCAGGGACGCCGACCGGCATCTTCCGGTATCAGGTCGAACGGCTACTCGGGGAGCTCTGCTCCGAGCTCGCCTACGCCCGCGTCGAAACGATCATCTCGGCGGGGTTGCACGAGTACCTCGATCGCCTGCAAAACAGGGTGAATCAGGTCGGCACCGGAATTTCCGAGACGTTCTTCGCGGCCCGCAGCGCGCCACCGGTGCGAAAGAAGCCGAGGGGAAGAACGGCCGCCCCGCCATTCCCGGTGTGAAGGGCGGGGGCGATTCGAGTGTCAGGCGGGTAGCGGATTGGCGGCGGACGTCGGAACGGCAGTCTCACCACCAGGCACAGTCTCTTCGACAACGCTCACATCGACGTGCATGCCGCGAAACGACGAGCCCGAGCCGGAGAACGTGCCCCACAGCGGCAGCGCGTTGCGCTGGTCCCACGCCACCGCCACGCGAATCAGGTTGCGATTCCCGACGATGCTGTTGGTGGGGTCGAAGTCCACCCAGCCTGCTCCCGGCAGATACGCCTGCATCCAGCCGTGCGTCGCTCCTCCACCGACCGCGTCGGAGGCATTTAACGGCGGGACGTAGATGTACCCGCTGACGAATCGCGCGGCCAGGCCGAGTGACCGCACGCTCTCCATCATCAGCACCGCGAAGTCCCGGCAGCTTCCGCTGCCGCGCCGCAGCGTCTCCCCCGGGCTCTGAACACCCTTTTCAGTCCGCCGCAGATATTTCAGCTCTTCCTTGATGCTCCGTGTCATCGAGCGGAGCAGCGTCATCGTGGCCGTCGGTCCGGGCGCCTTCAGGAACCGCGCCGTCCACGGCCCGAGGTCGTCCGACGGATATTGGCGGGCGATGGCGCGGATCAGATCCGGCCGATCGTCGTCCGAATATTGAAAAGGGTAGGTGCGGGCCGCGGTCTCGAGCGCATACTCGAGCAACACCGTCTCTTCGTGCTCGAGGGTGACCGTGCTCTCGAAACGAAGCTCGGACGCCATTTCATCAAAGGTCGCGATCGCGACCGAATTGTCGAACACATCGTGAAGCCACCGGAGCTTCGATGGGCGCGGCAGGATGTCGAGCTTGGTATTGACGAGCCGGAGATCCTGACTCTCACGTGGTCGGAACATCATGCGATGTTCGCCAAATCGCACCGGTTCCGAATACCGGTAGATGGTGACGTGCCGGACGGTCAGAAGGCGCATGAAGATCCGGCCGAGGTGCCGAATCCCGCGCTTTCGACAGGGCTGCGGAGCTCATTCGCCCAGACGGTGAAGCCCGCGAGGGTGTTGGGGCCGAACGTATTGCTGATCGCCACATCGGTCGCATCGCGTCCACGGGCGATGAGCACCCTGCCTATCCGCGGCGTATTGTTTCGGGGGTCAAACGTATGCCATCGCCCTCCGATATACGCCTCGAACCAGCCGGCGAAGTCCATCGGCGCCGAGGAGGGCGGAATGCGGATATCGCCGAGATACCCCGTGCAATAGCGGGCGGGAATGTTCATGCACCGGCAGAACGCAACTGCGAGATGGGCATAATCGCGGCATACCCCTTTGCCTTCCTGGAGCGCCTCCCACGCCGTTCTCGTCGGTCGCGCGTCCTGGTAGCTGAACGCGATATGGTGATGCACATAGTCGCAGATGGCCTGGACGCGACGCGCGCCTGGGGCCGAGTTGCCAAACAGGTCCCACGCGATGCCGGTCAGCCGATCGGTCTCGCAATATCGGCTCCCGAGCAGAAACACCATCGTGTCGTCGGGCAGATCTTCCACGGCGTGCTGATACTCCGAGGTCGTGACCGCATCGGGCTCGCCTGTGTCGTTCAGCACTGCAGTGGCGGACAGCCGCAAACGGCCCGCTGGCGCCAGAATCCGGGTGCACCAGTTGCCAAAACCATCGCGGTAGGGGGTCTGCAATACGGCCGGCTCCACGGTCATCACGTCGGGAACGACAATGTCGTTGGCGCGCGTGTGATGGACGTGCAGCATCAGCACCATCGGCGTGGGTTGCGGAAAGTCGTAGATCAGCTCGTAGCCGACGCTGATCTGCATGGCCGTCAGGGGGTTGTTCGACATCGTTGCGCCTCTGATCACGTGAATGCTCCGAACCCGGTGGTCGAAGCAATAGTTGCGACGGTTGGGATGCTGGACCGCACCGAGGTCCAGGTCTGTCGATGCCGGCCACCGCGACGGCACGACGCCGGCGGCGGTCCGATGACGGCGATCCCCCCGAGTTATCAGTTGAAGGTCCGCCGGTAGAGGTCGAGCACGCGCGACACGGGATTTCCCGGGTGTTCGGGTTCGCGGTACCCGTGGGAAGTCTACTCTTAAGTAGAGCTCATTTCTCAGTCTTCGCGTGTGCAAAAGGAGACAGCCACAGTCTTCGGAGAGGCAGGTTTATGGCGGCAGACTTGATCAACGAGGCGCTACTCGACCGCGCCGAGCTTGATGAGCAGATCCGCCGTGCTCTGCTGCGCCGTCCGGGCCGAGCGATCCGGGGCTCTGGCGGCTTCGTTTTTCTTCGCTGCCGCCAGCGTCAGCGGGGATTGTCCGCGCTTGTTGCGGACGCTTGGCTGCGCGCCGCTGTCCACCAGCAACTGAATCACGCGGTCGTAGCCGAGCAGCGCCGCGCCGTGCAAGGCGGTATCGCCCGCCTCGTTGACCGCGTTGACGTCGCCGCCGAGCGCAATCGCAGCAGCCACGGTTTCGAGGACGCGACTCTCGGGCTCAACTCTACCGCCGTCGAGCAGGCTGACGCCCCGACGATCCAACACCGCGTTGGTGCCCACGCCTGCGGCGGCCATGAGCGGCGATTCGCCGGTCTTCATCGGCAGCCGGGTATCCGCACCGGCGGCCGCCAGCGTGCGCATCGCGTCGGGCTCGAGGAACTTGGCCGCGAGAAGATAGGGTGTCGCGCCGATCAGCGTGGCCGGCAACTCGAAGTCTTCGCTATTGCGCCTGACCGGCGTGCCCTCGGTCAATTGGGCGTTCGGGTTCGCGTGGTGCGCGAGCAGCGCGTTCACGAGGTCTAGGCTGCTCGTCAGAACTGCGGCGTGAAGCGCGGTGTAGCCGACTTTCGCGGCGTTGGGGTCGGCGCCCTTCTCCAGCAGCAGGATGCCGACCGCCTGGTGGCCGCTGTGCGCCGCCTCCACGAGAGCGGTCATCCCGGTTGGCAGCGCATCATCGACGGCGGCGCCAGCGGCGAGCAGAAGGCGCGCGGACTCGACGTCGCCGGAGCGGGCCGCAAACAGCAACGGCGTGCTCCCGCCGCGAGGCACCGCGTAGTTCAAAGCTTCACGTCCCGCGCGTTGCGTGACCTCGCTGGTGACCGTCTGCGTGTAGACGCGCGAACGGGCCCGCACATCCGCCCGGTGCTCCAGTAAGGCGGCGACGACGGCGGAGTGCTTTTCCGCCGCGGCCCACATCAGGGCCGTCTGATCGTGAGACGGCTCCTTCGCATTCACGTCGGCGCCCTGTGCCAACAGCGCCCGCACGGCGCCAGCCTCGCCGGTGCGCGCGCACGTCATGAGCGCCGTCTCACCGTTGGTCAGGACGGCGTTCGGATTCGCACCCGCCGAGAGCAGCTTCTCGACCATGGCGCGACTGCGGTTCGTGCAGGCCAGATAGAGCGGCGTGACCCCGGTATCGTCGGCCGCGCTGACGCGCGCGCCGGCACGAATCAACGTATCGGCCGTGCCGAGGTCGTCGAAATGAGCAGCCCAGTGAAGCGCCGTGGCCCCGTCGGCTTGCGTCGTGTTCACGTCGACGTGTTGCGTCAAGAGCGCCCGCACCGTGTCGGTCCGGCGGCTCTTGACCGCCTCGATCACACGCAAATCGCCCGCGGCGTACACGGGGATCGACCATGCCAGCGCGACCGCGACGGCCGCGAGATGCCGGCGGTAGACCCGGGACACGATCGCCGGGCGCCACGCAGATTTCATAAGGCGAGCCGGTCGGTGCTGTCTCCGATCCGATCGAGGCGAACCCCGAGCTTGTCGAGCAGCGTGAGGTGCAGATTCGCGAGCGGCGTCTCCTTCGGATAACGGATGTGACGGCCGCCCTTCAGCTCCCCGGCTCCCCCGCCGGCAAGGACCAGCGGGATGCTGCGGGGATCGTGCGCATTGCAATCGCCCATGCCCGTCCCGTAGATCACCATCGCGTGATCGAGCAGCGAGCCGTCGCCATCGGGGGTCGACTTCAGCTTCTCGAGCAGATAGGCGAACTGCAGGACGTGATAGGCATTGATTTTCGCCACCTTCGCGATCTTCTCGGGTTCCTGTTGATGATGGGTGATCGGGTGGTGCGCATCAGGAACCCCGATCTGCGGATAGGTGACGCCGCTGAACTCGCGCCCCAACATGAAGGTGACGACGCGCGTCAGATCGGCCTGGAAGGCCAGCACCTGCAGGTCGCAGAGCAACCGCACGTGCTCATCGTAGGTGGCTGGGATTCCCGCCGGGTGATCGATCGTCGGCAGCTCCCGGCTGCTCTGCTCTTCCGCCTTCTGAATGCGGCGTTCGACATCGCGGATGGCGTCGAGGTACTCGACCAGCTTGCCGCGATCGCCAGGCCCCAGCGCGCCCCTCAGCGTTGCCGCCTCTTCGATGACCGAATCGAGGACGCTCTTGTCCTGCGCGATGCGAGCGCGCCGCGCCGCGGGATTCGTGCTGCCGCTGTCGCCGAACAGGCGTTCGAATACCGCCCGCGGGTTGTTTTCCGTCGGCAGCGGCGTATTGGCACTACGCCAGGAAATCGTGTTCGTGTAGGCGCAGGCGAACCCGACATCGCAGGCGCCCGCCGTCTCGCCCGATTCGATCGCCAGCTCGAGGGACGCGAGCTGGGTGTGCTCACCGGTGACCCTCGCCGCGATCTGGTCCATCGAGACGCCTGCATCCAGGAAGGTTTCGCTCGTGGGGGGCGAGATATCGGTCAGGAATCGCGTGCTGGCCTTGGCGTGGGCGCCGCCGGGACGACCCGGCGTCGGGACGCAGGCCAAGCCGCTCAGCACCAGGAGCTGATCCCGAAACGGCGCCAGCCCTCCCAGCGTCGGCGAGAGCTCGAACCCCGCGCCGACGGCGGCCGGCGTCCACTGCTCCATGATCATGCCGTTCACGGGATACATCACGCCGAGGCGGTTGATCGGTTTGGCCGCTGTCTGGGCCAGGGCGGTCATCGCCGGCACCATGCTGTCGAGGAGAGGCAGGGCGAAGGTCGCGCCAAGACCGCGGAGCACTGCACGACGAGGGATCGATTTTCTGCTGATGATCATGTGCGTGGCCTTGTCATTGCCGGGCCTGGGTAGGGACGACCGCACCGGACGGCTCCTGCGCGCTGGTACTCATGCTGAACGGAGCGCTCTTGACGATCCCCGTGATGATGGACGACCAGCGGTGGCCGTCGGGCGCCGCGTCCCGCGCGATCTTGCGAACGGCCGGTAGGTCGTCGGAATCGAGACCGCGGCCGATCGCGTAGGACAGGAGCTTTTCCGTGAACGTGCGGATGAAATCCTCGCGGTGGCTCAAAAGGAGCGCCCGCAATCCGGCCACGCCTTCAAACCGACTGCCGTCTGGGAGTGAGGCAGCCGCGTCGATGGCCGCACCGTCGCTCGCGACTCGCCATTTGCCCAGCGCATCAAAATTCTCGAGCGAGAAACCCAGCGGATCCATTCGCACGTGGCAGACGGCGCAGCTCGGGTTCTTGCGGTGCGCTTCGAGGCGTTCGCGCACCGAGCGGGGTGCTTCGTTCGCGCCGTTCTCCTTGAGCGCCGGGACATCCGGCGGCGGCGCGGGCGGCGGCGCCCCGAGCATGTTGTCGAGCAGCCACCGACCGCGCAGGACGGGCGATGTCCGGTTCGGATACGACGTGACCGTCAAGATACTGGCTTGACCGAGCAGCCCGCCGCGTCTCCCATCGTCGAACGCCACGCGCCGGAAGCGACTGCCGTAGACGTTGGGAATCTGATAGTGCCGCGCGAGCCGTTCGTTCACGAAGGTGTCGTTCGCAGAAAGCAGATCCGTCACGCTGCGGTCTTCCTGAAGGTGGCTGGCGATGAACAGCCGCGTCTCCTGCTGCATCGCCTCCCGCAGGTTCTCGTCGAAGTCCGGGAACTCGTCCACATCCGGCACCACGCCGGCAAGCTTGCCGAGCTTGAGCCACTGGTTGGCGAAATTGTCGACGAGCGACTGCGCACGCGGATCGCCGAGCATGCGCCGGACCTGCCGTTCCAGTACCGCGGGTGTGTCGAGAGTGCCTCGGACCGCCGCGTCCAGCAACTCCTCGTCCGGCACGCTGCTCCAGAGAAAGAACGACAGCCGCGACGCGAGGTCGAGCGCTTCGAGACGATAGGGCGTGCCCGGCGCGACTTGTGCCGGCTCGCGTTCGACTCGGAATAGAAAGCCGGGCGCGGCCAGAATGCGTCGGAGTCCGCGTTGAATCCCGGCGTCGAACCCTCCCTCGGCACGGCCGGCCTTGTAGAACGTGAGGAGGGTCTGGATCTCGCGGTCGGTGACCGGGCGACGGTAGGCGCGGCGGGCCAGCGTTGAAAGAATCCGTTTGGCACAGGCTTCGTCGGCGCTGTTGGCGCCCGGCCGGCAGATGAAAATCTTGCGGCGACTCGGCGTGTCGGCCGCCGGGACACCCCGGTAGGGCCCGCCGATCAGCACCGAGTCGACCGATGGATCGCCGAAGTACAGCTCGTTGGTGGTGCGGGCGAACCCACGCTGTGGCGGTTGCAGCACGCCCTCGGGGGCCCAGTACTTCCGGACAAAAGACGCGCTGACCTCGCGGGCGCCCGCCTTCACCGGCACACGCACCTCGAGCCCGGCGTCCGCCGTGTGCATGTACACTTCCCACGCCGGATCGCCCTGGGTGTTCCCGGCGAAGCTCTCCGGGGCCGTCATGCCGGCGCCTTCGCCGCCGACGGTAAAGCGCTTCAGCAGAGCGCCGTCCAACCGCAGATCGATTTGGTGCGGTTCGCCCATCCCGACAAGATAGAGATACAACTGGCGCTTGAGCACCACCTTGATGGTGTACTCGCCGTCGAGAGGGAACTGGTAGCGAATCGCCATGCCGCCCCGCGACCCGAACCCCTGGCGCTCGCTGATTCGATCGTCCTGCACGAGCGCCGTGGGCGCCTTGAAGGTGTCGACCACCGGATTGATCGCGGGATCGCCGACGGCCAGCCGGCTGACGGTCGACGCCGCGGTCATGTAGCTCTCGATCAGCGATGGCGACACCGTCAGAATGCTGGCGACGTTGTCGAAGCCATACGGATCCGGGCCGTCGCTCGGCAGCAGCGACCGCCCATCGACTTCGAGCGCCAGCAGGTCGCGCACGGCGTTGGCATACTCGGTCCGGTTCAGCCGGTGGACCGGGACACGTCCAGGATGCGGTGAGGCCTCGGCGGCGGCGTCGAGCGCCGCTTCGAGCGAGGACACCACGCGACCGTAGGTGGCTTCATCCGGCCGGGGTGCCGCGGGCGGCGGCATCTCGCGAGTGCGCAGCTTCCGCGCCACTCGTTCCCAGACCTCCCGGTTGGCGCCGAGGTGGTCGGCGTCCAGTTGGTCGAGCAGAAGACCGGCGGTTTTCAGTCTGGCGTTGTGGCAGGTGACGCAGTATCGATCGAGAAGGGCCCGGGCCGGTGGCGCGCTCTGCACGGAGACACCCGGCTCCTGCTTGAGCGGGCTGACGCCCCCTGACCGCGGCGCCTGAGCATGCAGATGCCCGGCAGCGACCGCCGTCAACGCGAACCAGCCTAGGAGAACGGCCCTTCGCAAGCGCCCTCCAGTTTGACCAAAAACGGGAAGATGTCAACGACATTGCGTGCAGGCAGCCGCACTCAATCGTCAGTCTCCAGGAGTGACCGGAGACTGACGACTGGCGACGGCGACTTACGAGGGCGATGCTGGGAGCCTAGTGTCCTGCGTCCGACGCTTTAGGACGTCTTCCGGGCGGGGCATC
>JBDTVS010000086.1:0-7388 GCA_040007095.1 Acidobacteriota bacterium | reverse complement strand
GGCGGCATGCACGACGCGCGCAACCTCTCGTGCGCGAGCTGCCACAGCGTCCACAGCGCCAAGTCCGAGCAGGGGCAGTTGAAGACGGTGACGGCGATCCAGACGTGCGAATCCTGCCATAAGCAGGAGGCGATGAAGGTCAAGAAGCAGGGGCACATGCCGGTGCGCGAGGGCAAGATGGACTGCACCACCTGCCACACGCCGCACGGGTCGACCAACGTGCGCATGCTCAAGGTGGGGAACACCCTCAACGAGACCTGCGCGAGCTGCCATGCCGAGAAGCGCGGGCCGTTTCTGCACGACCATGCCGCCGGGCGCGAGAATTGCGCGAGCTGCCACGATCCGCACGGCTCCAACAACGACCGCATGCTGATCGCCAAGGAGCCGATGCTCTGCCAGCGCTGCCACGTCAGCAGCCGCCATCCGGCGACGATTTACGACGCGACGCAGATCGCCGCCGCCAGCAACCGCGCCGTCGGCCGCAGCTGCGTCAACTGTCACTCGCAGATCCACGGATCGAATCATCCTGCGGGCGAAAAGTTCCTTCGGTAACCGGCAGGAGCCTGTGATGCGCAACACACGAATCACCATGGTTGCCGCGCTCGTGCTGCTCTCGGCAGGCGCCGCGGCACAGGAATCGACGACGGCCGCCGCGGTCCAGGGGAACGCACCCAAGCCCGCGGTCGCGGCGGCGACGAGCCCCGACACGCCGCTCGTCAACCAGATCGACTTCGGGTTTCGGGGCACGGCCTTCGGCGCCGATTCGGATCGGGCCCGCTTCGAGCGATATCGCGACCTGCGGGACGGCGGCGTCCTCGACCGCCTGCGCGTCTACAAGGATACCGAGGGGTATCGCTACAGCCTGCAGGCCGACAACGTCGGCTACCGCGACCAGCGGTTCTCGGCGTCCTACATGAACTACGGCAAGGTCAAGGCGAGCTTCGAGTGGAACCAGATTCCGCTCTTCTACAGCGACAGCACCCGGACGTTGTACGACCGGTCGACTCCCGGGCTGCTGACGCTGAGCGATCCGGTGCAGTCCGGCATTCAGAACAAGACGCTCACGCTCGCCGATGCGCTGACCGGCGCGTCGGCGTTCGAGCTTCGGACGCGCCGCGACGTGGCGAGCTTTGCCCTCACCTACAGCGCCACGCCAAATATCGATTTCAACGTCAACTTCCGGAATACGCAGAAGACCGGTGCCTACCCGTGGGGCGGCAGCTTCGGGATCAGCGGTGCGATTGCCACCGAGTTGCCGGTGCCGGTCGATCATCGGACCACCGATCTCGGCACCAGCCTCGAGTATGCCAACGATCGCGGCTACGCCCGGATCGGCTACGACGGGTCGTTCTTCCACAACAACGTCACCACGCTGACCTGGGATAACCCGTCGCGGATCACCGATTCGCCGACCGCGGGACCGGCGCAGGGGCGCATGGCGCTCTGGCCGAACACCAACATGAATACCGTCAGCGCGGCGGGCGGCTTCAACCTGCCCGGCCGCAGCCACGCGACCGCGTTCCTGTCCGTGGCCAGCCTCACCAACGACAACCTGCTGCTGCCCTACACGATCAACAGCGCGCTGGTGTCGCCGGCACTGGATCGTGAGACCTCCGACGTCAAGGCCACCGTGACGTCGATGAACTATGCCTTCACGTCCAGGCCGGTGACGATGTTGTGGTTCAGCGCCAGGTACCGTCAGTATGAATTCGACAACCGGACGGTGCCGTTCAAGACCGCCAACAGCGTCAACTACGACACCGCGATTGTCGCGCTCAACTCGGCGAGCGAACCGTTCGGCGCCACTCGCCACACGTTCGATGCGGACGCGTCGTTCACGCCGGTGATGTACCTCGGCCTCCGCGCCGGTTACACCCGGGAAGAAGTCGACCGAACCCACCGCATCGTCGAGAACACCACCGAGAACATCGCGCGCGCGTCGGTGGATCTGACCGGGGTGACGTGGCTGACGGTGCGCGGCGTCTATGAGCATTCCAAGCGGAGGGGCTCGGCGGTCGATGGGCTCGAGCTGCTGGCGATCGGCGAACAGCCGACCCTGCGGCAGTACGACATTTCGGATCGCGATCAGGATCGGTTCAACGGGATCGTTCAAGTGACGCCGCTGTCGCAGTTTTCGGTCAACGCCTCGGCCGGCATCGGCCGGCAGGAGTACCCGGGCACGAACTTCGGCCTGCGCAACAACAACAACCACGTCTATTCGGTCGGGTTCGACTTTGTCCCGTCCAATGCCGTGTCGCTGGGCGCCAGCTACGGCTACGAGAAATACACGGCGCTGCAGGCGTCGCGCACCGCGAACCCGCTGCCGGCCAACACGGTGGCCTTCCTGAACGATCCGACGCAGCAGTTCAACGATCCACGGCGGGACTGGACCGACGACAGCGCCGACAGGGTGAAAACCGTCAGCGCCTCGATGGATCTGATCAAGGTGCTGCGGAACACCGACATCAAGTTCGCCTACGATTACAGCCGGGCCGAGTCGACCTACACCTACGGTCTGGCGCCGAACACCGTCGTGGTCGCGCCGGTTCAGCTGTCCCCGGTCGTGAACGAGCTGCAGCGCGGGACCATCGACGGCCGCTACTTTGTCAATCGCCGCTTCGCCGTGGGACTCGCCTATTGGTACGACAAGTACCGGGTGGACGACTTCGCCTTGAGCCCGGTCGCGAGCCTCGCGCAGCCGGCGACGGCGACGCCGACGCTGATGCTGCTCGGATATTTCTACCGCCCTTATACGGCGAATACGGTGGTGGGCCGCGTCACGGTCTTCTGGTAGAGGTGGGGCAGTCGACGCAGGGCAGGGCCGGTGGACTGTTGCCCGGGGGATCGGTGGAGGTAGCGTTTATGACCAAGTGGCTTGTCGGATCGATCTGCTGTCTGGGCATTACCGCGACGGCGGCCGCGCAGGATGCCAGGGTTGCGCAGGGCGAAAAAGTGTACGCCGATCAGAAATGCGCCTTGTGCCATTCGATTGGAGACAAGGGCAACAAGAAGGGGCCGCTCGACGGTGTGGCCTCGAAGCGCAAAGAGGACGAGCTTCGTGCGTGGATTGTCGACGCCAAGGGTATGACCGTCAAGACCAAGGCGCCGCGTAAGCCCGAGATGAAGTCGTACACACTCCCGAAAGAGGAAGTCGATGCGCTGGTCGCGTACATGATGACGCTCAAGAAGTAGCCGCCGACGTTCGCTCTCGAAGTGGTTATGCGCACAGGGTTCCGTGTCTTACTGGCGATCGTCGGCCTGCTCCTCGGCGCGGCAGACGTCGCGAGCGCCGCGCAGTCGGCGCCGAAACCGCCGGCCAACGACGATTGCCTGGCCTGCCATGGGACTCCAGACGCCAAGCGGGCCAACGGGAAGTCGATGGCGGTTGACGGACCAGCGTTTGCCGCCTCCACGCACGGCATGTTTGCGTGCGTGGACTGTCATGCGGATCTCGCCACACTGACCGAGTATCCCCACGCCGACGCGCTCAAGAAGGTCAGCTGCGCCAGCTGTCACGGCGATATCGGGGCGACGTATCACGACAGCATTCACGCCAGGGCGCGGGAACGATCCGGCCTCAACGTCGCGCCGGCCTGCGCCGACTGTCACGGCAGCCACGACATTCTGGGCAAAGCGGACCTGAAAAGCCGCGTGTTCCACGCGCAGGTGCCGAGTACCTGCGGCATGTGTCACGACGGGATCAAGCGCCTGTACGACATGGGCGTCCATGCCGCGGCTCTGCAGAAGGGCGACGCGCGGGCGCCCGTCTGCGCCGATTGCCACACGGCCCACGCAATTCAACGCGCCGACACCGACGCGTCTCGACTTGGCGCCACCGCCGAATGCGGCTCGTGTCATTCGAAGGTCGCGGCGGCGTTCACCCGCACGTTCCACGGCAAGGTGACGCAGTTGGGCTCGGCACGCGCGGCCGCGTGCGCCGACTGCCACGGCGCGCACGACATCCTGCCCGGGTCGAATGAGGCCTCCACGATATCGCCCAAAAATCTGCCGGCGACCTGCGGCAAGTGTCACCGAGGCGCCAACGCACGCTTCGTGCAATACGACCCGCATCCGGATCCAGCCGACTACCAGCGCAGCGCGACGCTGTGGTGGGCCAACCGCTTCTACTGGGTCCTCATCCCGGGCTGCTTCGCTTTCTTCGGACTCCACAGCATCTTGTGGTTCTGGCGTTCGAGCAGAGACGCGCGCGCCCACACGGACGCGACACGATGATTCCCGTCGTGAACGCGCCGGCCGTTGGCCAGCTGCCCGAGACGTCTGCCGCCCCTGCGATGGGCCACATCCGCCGCTTCGACCGACAGACGCGGCGGTTGCACATCGTGATTATGGTGACGTTTCTGGGCCTCTCCGCAACCGGGCTGCCGCTGCTGTTCAGCGAGGCCGAGTGGAGCCGGCTGCTCGCCGCGCTGTTCGGCGGCTTTCAGGGCGCCGGACGGCTACACCGTTTGTTCGGAGCGATCCTGTTGCTCGCCGTCGCATGGCACGTCGGGAACGTCTTCTGGCGGGCCTTCGTGCGTCGAGAGCGCGGGCTCTTCTGGGGCCCCACGTCGATGGTGCCTCAGCCGCGCGACGTCGTGCAGTTTGTTCAGCAGATCCGGTGGTTCCTCGGTGCCGGCCCGCGGCCGCGCTTCGAGCACTTCGCCTACTGGGAGAAGTTCGATTACTGGGCGGTGCTCTGGGGCACCCTGCTGATGGGCGCGGCGGGTCTGATTCTGTGGTTCCCGCAGGCTGCCTCGCGGGTTCTGCCAGGCTGGATGTTCAATGTCGCGCTGTTCGTGCACGGCGCGGAGGCGACGCTCGCCATCGGCTTCATCTTCGTGATTCACTTCTTCAACGGGCACCTGCGTCCGGGCAAGTTTCCCATGGACCTTGTGATCTTCACCGGCTCGGTGAGCGCGGAAGATCTCCGCGAGGAGCGCCCCGGCGAGTACGCCCGTCTGGTGGAGACCGGCGGGCTGGCCGCGTTGACCGTCCCGCCGCCGTCGGGCGCCGTGTCCAGGAAAGGGCGTCTGATCGGGACGGCCGGCCTGACCGTCGGCCTCGCCCTCGTCGCGCTCATCCTGTATGGCGTCCTTCGCTGATCGGCGTCGGGACGTCTTGTGCCGGGAAAACCGGAACCGACTACTATTCGGTAATGACTCGGTCGTGACGCTCGCCGGGCCCCACGGCCGTCTGCACAGCCTCTAGTCGATTGGAGAGATACGATTTGCCCAAGGATGCCGGAATCGAACGAACAATCCCGCTGATCCGCAGTCCACTGTCGGTCGCGGGCATGGTGGTGACCACCATCAGCGCCGTCGTCTTCCTGGTGGTGTTCCTCGCCGACCTGTTCGGCTTCCATTCCAATCCGTACATCGGGATCCTGTTTTTTCTGATTCTTCCCGGCATCTTCATGTTCGGGTTGTTCCTGATTCCGCTCGGCGCGTGGATCGAGCGCCGGCGTCGCGCCGCGGGAAAGAGGGCGTCCGATTTTCAGTGGCCGCGCATCGACTTGAATAACCCGCACCATCGCCGCGTCGCCGTGGCGGTCTTCACGCTGACGATGGCCAACGTGGTCATTGTGTCGCTGGCCGCCTATCGGGGCGTCGAGTACATGGACTCGGTCCAGTTCTGCGGTCAGGTGTGCCACAGCGTCATGAAGCCCGAAGCCACGGCCCATCAGGACGGGCCGCATGCCCGCGTCACCTGCGTCGAGTGTCACATCGGTTCGGGCGCGACCTGGTTTGCCAAGTCGAAGATCTCGGGCACGCGCCAACTGGTGGCGGTCAGCCTGCATACCTACTCACGGCCGATCCCGTCGCCGGTGCAAAATCTGCGGCCGGCCCGCGACACCTGCGAGCAATGCCATTGGCCGGCGAAGTTCCACGGTGACAAGGTGCAGCGCATCGTCGAGTACTCCAACAATGAAAAGAATACCGAGTCGGTCACGACGCTGCAGATGCACGTCGGCGGCGCCTCGGGACGGGCGGGAGCCGCCTCGGAGATCCACTGGCATGCCGACGTGGCCAACGAGATCGACTACATCGCGACGGATGACAAGCGCCAGGTGATTCCTTACGTGCGCGTGAAAGACCGCACGGGGGCGGTGCGCGAGTACGTCGTCGATGGCGTGACCCCGGATCAGTTGGCGAAGGGGGAGCGGAGACGCATGGACTGCATGGATTGCCACAACCGCCCGAGCCATCAGATGGCATCGACGGCGGAGCGTGCGATTGACTCCGCCCTGGCGCGCGCCGACATTCCGTCGAGTCTCCCATTCGTCCGCCGAGAAGCGGTGAAGGTCTTGAAGGTGAGCTATCCGACGGAGGACGCAGCCATGCAGGCCATCGCGAAGGGACTACGGGACTTCTACGGCAACTCCTATCAGGCGGTGTACACGACGCGCCGGCCGGACGTGGAGAAGGCGGTCCTCGGTGCGCAGCAGGTCTATCGGCGCAACGTCTTCCCTGAGATGAACGTGCAGTTCGGTACCTACCCCAACAATGCGGGGCACGTGGACTTTCCCGGATGCTTCCGCTGCCACGACGACAACCACAAAGCTTCGGACGGAAGGAAGATCAACCAGGACTGCGAAACGTGCCACAAGATCGAATAGAGGCACACACGATTGTGGCGCGGACCCCGTTGGGGCAGGGGACTCGCGTTACGCCACGGAGCGTTGTGTTGGGCTGACCGATCTCGCCCCTGATTCGTCGGGGCCGGCGGAGGTCCCCAGTTCCTGGGTGGCAGCTTCGGAAGTCCACGCCAGCCATGCCACGATGCCGGCGGCGGCGACGCCCAGCAGAATCAGCCCCCAGGTGATCACCCACACACCGACAATATCGGCGGTCTTCGATGCACGGATCTCGCTGAGGGAAGGCAGGTCGATGACTCCGAACATCACGACCACGGGCGCCAGCGCGAGCGCAAAGACAGCGGCGGCCATTGAACTGAGCGACGGACGGTTCATGTAAGACTCCTTCAAGCGCGGTGGCTCAGGGCTTCTGCAAGAACGCGTCCGGGACCCACAGACGGAAACGAACGGTTGTGGTTCATTCCGCACTCTCACTGCCGGCCGATCTGTGCGATGACCTGCATACCACCGGCATGCGATCGCGGTCCCAGCCGCCAAATAATCCGCGCGGACTGCGGAAAACCGCGCAGCAGGACAGACCATCAGTGAAGCTTCGCCTCAAACCGACCAGCAAGAACGGACCAGGGTGCGGCGAACCTTTACGAGGCGGCCGCTCAGCGGCCGCGGCTCAGACAGCTTCCAAAAGCCGAACCGAGCACAACTTCCTTCATCTTGCGAGACTCTGGCTTTAGAAAATATCTAGCCTGACTTTCGCAGTTCGAACCCATTCGAGCGCGTTTTAGCGAGTCCGCAA
>JBDTVS010000085.1:0-30503 GCA_040007095.1 Acidobacteriota bacterium | reverse complement strand
CTTGCGGACTCGCTAAAACGCGCTCGAATGGGTTCGAACTGCGAAAGTCAGGCTAACCTTCAGCTCCAGCAGTCTGCTGAAAAACGCAGCCCGTGAAACTCAAAAGTCAGAACCAGCGACCGTCGAGGTCGGCGGCACACGAGAGGTTGGTCTCGGGGATCTCGGCGCGCTCGGCCGTCATGCTACTCGAGCCGGGTCGACACCGACCGACCGGCTCACGCGCTATTCGACCGTCACGCTCTTGGCGAGGTTTCGCGGCTGATCGACGTCGCAGCCGCGACGGACGGCGATGTCGTAGGCCAGCAACTGCAGCGGCACCACCATCAAGATCGGCACGATCAGCGCCGGCGCCGGCGGCAGCTCGAGCACGACATCACGGCTGCTGTCGAGAATCGACGACAGCTTCGATCCGGTCGCGCCGCGGGTTGTCAACGCGATGATCGATCCGCCGCGGGCTTTGACCTCCTGCATGTTGCCGATCATTTTCTCGAACACCGCATCGTCCGGCGCCAGCGCGACCACCGGCATCTGCTCGTCGATCAGGGCGATCGGCCCGTGTTTCATCTCGCCGGCCGGATATCCCTCGGCGTGGATGTAGGAGATCTCCTTGAGCTTGAGCGCGCCTTCGAGAGCGATCGGGTAGTGAAGTCCTCGACCGAGGTACAGAAAATCAGTGCGGCTGTGGAACCGGGCGGCGATTTCCTCGACCTGCGGTGCCAGCTTGAGCGTCTGCTCCAGTAGGAGCGGCAGTTGGAGCAAGGCGTCGACGTGCGGCTTCGATTCTTCCTCGGTCAGCGTCCCCCGAACCTGCGCCAATCGAAGACCCAGCAGGTAGAGGGCGACCAACTGGGACGTGAATGCTTTCGTCGATGCCACGCCGATCTCTGGGCCGGCATGCGTGTAGATCGTGCCATCGGTTTCGCGCGTCGCCATGCTGCCGACGACATTGCAGATCGCGACGCTGGCAGCGCCACGGCGTTTGGCCTCGCGCAGGGCGGCGAGCGTATCTGCTGTCTCACCGGACTGGGTGATGACGACGGCCAGCGTGTGTGGCGCAACGATCGGCTGACGGTAGCGGTACTCCGATCCGTAGTCGACCTCCACGGGCAGGCGGGCGAGGGCCTCGATCACGTACTTCCCCAGCAGGCCAGCGTGCCACGATGTGCCGCAGGCGAGGATCGTGACGCGCTCAATCGTCCGCAACTGCTCGTCGTTGATGACCATCTCTTCGAGGAAGACACGTCCCGTGTCCTGCGACACTCGACCGAGGACGGTTTCGCGGGCCGCTGTCGGCTGCTCAAAGATTTCCTTGAGCATGAAATGCTTGTAGCCGGCCTTCTCCGCCATGATCGGGTCCCATAACACCCGCTGGGTGGCGGTGGAGACCGGGCGGCCGAAAAAGTCGGTGAATGTCACGCCGGTCGCCGTGATGATCGCCATTTCTTCGTCGCCGAGGAAGACCACGTCGCGCGTGTGGCTGAGAATCGCGGGAACGTCCGACGCGACGAAGAACTCGCCCTCGCCGAGGCCGACGACGATCGGCGGGCCGTTGCGGACCGCCACGATCTTTCCAGGATCGTCGGCCGAGATCAGCACCAGCGCGAACAGCCCGCGTGTCAGCATCAGGGCGCGCCTGACCGCGTTTTCCAGGCCGTCGTCCTTCATCTCGCGCTCGACCAGGTGCGCGACGATTTCGGTGTCGGTCTCGGTGACGAACGTGTGCCCCTGTTGCTGCAGCTGGTGCTTCAGATCGAGATAGTTTTCGATGATGCCGTTGTGCACGACCACGATCTTGCCGGTGCAGTCCCGGTGCGGGTGCGCGTTCTCTTCGGTGGGCCGTCCGTGGGTCGCCCACCGTGTGTGTCCGATGCCGTAGCTCCCCGACAGGGGATTCAGGGTAATCACGTCCTCGAGACGGGAGAGCTTGCCCGCGCTCCGCCGCAGTTCCACGTCTCCGTTATGGACGACGGCGACGCCCGCCGAGTCGTAGCCGCGGTACTCGAGCCGTCGCAGCCCGTCGATGAGAACCGGAACGACCTCTTTCGGCCCGATGTAGCCGATGATCCCGCACATAGAAAGCCTCTTCCGAAGTTTACGATTTCTTTTTCCGCTTTTGCGCCCAACCGTCGATGGTGCGCTGTCTGCCGGCGCTGACCGCGAGCGCGCCGGGCGGAACGTTCTCCCGGACGGTCGTGCCGCTGCCGATGTAGGCGCCCTTGCCTATCGTCACCGGCGCGATCAGTTGTGAGTCGCTCCCGATGAACGCGCCGTCCTCGATGATCGTCTGCTGCTTTTTCTCGCCGTCATAGTTGCAGGTGATGGTGCCCGCGCCGACGTTCACGTTGGCGCCGACAATCGTGTCGCCGAGATAGCTCAAGTGCATCGATTTCGACCCGGCGCCGAGCACGGTCTTCTTCAGCTCGACGAAATTGCCGACGCGCGCCCGCTCGCGGACGACGGCGTCGGGCCGCAGGTGCGCGAAGGGTCCGACGCGCGCGTCATCGTCGATCGTCGAGCTGGTGATGACGCAGTGATTGAGAATGGTCACCCGATCGCCGATCCGCGAACCGACGATGCGTACGCCGCTGTGAATTTCGCAGCCGGCGCCGATCGACGTCGCGCCTTCCAGGGAGACCCCCGGGTGAATGCGCGTGTCGGCGCCGACCGTCACGTCGCGATCGATGTAGGTCGTCGCGGTATCTTCAATCGTGACGCCCGCCGCCATCAGTTCGTCGTTCTTACGCGATCGGACGATTCGGCTCACGGCTTCGAGCTCCATCCGGCTGTTGATGCCGCGAATCTCGTCGGCGTCCTCCACGACCCATGTCTCGATTCGTCTGCCGCGCGCAGAAAGAATCGCGAAGAGATCGGGCAGGTAGTACTCACCCTGGTCATTTTTTGGTGCGATTTGCCGGAGCGCGTCGAACAGGCCCTCGAGCGCGAACGCGTAAATCCCGGAGTTGATTTCCTGAATCGTCCGTTCGCTGGATGTGGCGTCGCGTTCCTCGACAATGCGTGCAATACGCTCGCCATCACGGATAATCCGTCCGTAGCCGTACGGTTCATCAACGAGGGCAGTGACCACGGTAGCACTCGAGCCGGTCGACGTGTGCCAATCAATGAGATTTTGCAGGGTTTTTGTCGATAGCAGCGGGACATCGCCCGACAACAACACAAGTGTCCCGGTTGCGCCGTTAAGAAGCGGCGCAGTTGTCAGGAGGGCATGCCCAGTGCCTAGCTGTGGCTGCTGAACCACAAATGTGAGATCGGGAAGGTGTGCGAGGGCAGATTGAACAAGTTCTGCCTTATGACCTAGTACGATGGCTATTGAGTCCGGAGAGAGTGCCGAGGCCGTAGTCAGCACGCGATCGATAAGGGAACAGCCCGCGACAGGGTGCAAAACCTTGGGGATGCCGGATTTCATCCGCGTTCCCTTACCCGCCGCCAGTAAAACGATGTGTATCGGCACAGGTTGGAGTTCGCGGCCTTTCAGTCCGACCCGGGAATGCATCCGAGCCAGGCGCTGGCGAGGGGATCTCCCTGGGCGTCGATGCTCAAGGAATATCCGGCGGCCCGCGTGCGTCGAGAAGACGCGTCAGCGACCGCGATATTCGTGCCGGAGCTGGCGTTGGCTTGGCCCCAGGGTGTTACGTATGCCTAGCACTTCCCCGATTATCGCCTGTCGCCGGTTCGCGTGCGAACTGAACGGTGCCGCTCGCCTCGAGCCAGGCGTGCGGAATCGACCGCCGAGCGAAACGTTTCGTCGGCTCGCAGCGGCTCGAAATCGGGATCGTGTTTCGCGAGGCTCCGATTTTCGGGGTTGACCGCGATGGCTCGAAGCAGATGTGCCACCGCCTCCACCAGGTCGCCCCGCTGCGCGTGTGCCACCGCCAACATGTAAAGGGCGTGATCGTTATCGGGGTCCTCGTCTCGAACCAGGTGGAGCTGCGAAAGGGCCTCGTCGTAGCGCCCGCCGTTGATGGCGATTGTCGACGCGAACAGGCGCTCCTCGATCGTCCGAGGCGCCGGCTCAGCCCGCGACAATTGACGCTGGCAGATACTCAGGTACAGCCGCACACGCTCGTGCAGCTCCTTTTCCTCGGAGTACTTCCGGAGGACGGTTTCAAACAATTCAGTGGCGCCCCGATAGTCATGTCGCTGGAGCGCCTCGAGGCCGTGTTCGTATACGCCGACCGCTTCAACGTAGGTGGACCGGCGAACAGCGGGCTGAGAGGACGTCGGCGGCTGAGCAGCCTGATGCGCCACCCGGGCCCCTGGGACAGCCGAGCCGGGGACACTTTCATTGCCCTTGACCGATTTTGACGGTCGCCGCTGCTTCGCCATCAATCTCCTGACAGGCGAGAATTTCGCGCCGAAAGCGGGCTAAAGTAACAGAACCTGCTCGTTCGGTCAAGCCATCGGTTCACAAGCCGAGACACCGATAAGGTCATCAGACCGACTTCTTGGCCTTTTCGATCGCCTCATACACAGCATTCGTCGACAGACCATGCTCCTTGGCGAGGCGGCCGATCGCCAAGCGCTTTGAAACTCCATCAAAAGCAGTCATATGACCAAACTCTAATGCGATGTCGCCTGCTACTGGCGCGCTTGTTTCTGTCTCATGACCAATATCAACGACAACCGTAAACTCCCCGATTGGTGCCGGCAGCCGGTGCAGCACTTCGGACAGAGTCCCTCGAATGAATTCCTCATGGACCTTTGTAAGTTCCCGCGCGACCGCCGTGGGTCTGTCTCCCAGTACATCTAGGATTTCGCTCAATGTTCGTCTGATTCGGTGAGGCGCCTCAAAGAAGACGACGGGTCGGCCGGCCTTTGCCAATTCGCTCAACCAAATTTTGCGGTCTCTTGACCGAGTCGGTGGGAATCCGAGAAAGGTGAACGACACGGCCGCCATGCCAGAAGCGGCAATGGCTGAAACCGCCGCGCTGGGGCCGGGAATCGGCTCCACGCGAACTCCCGCGTCGATCGCCGCCCGAATCAGACGCTGTCCGGGATCGGCGATTGTCGGAGTGCCGGCATCAGACACCAGGGCGACGTGCTCGCCCCCGCTCAGGCGCTCGATCAATTGGCTCGATTTCCAACCTTCGTTGTGCTCGTGAAGACTGGTTGTGGGTGTGGTGATCGCGTAGCGTGAAAGCAGGTGGTGCGTTCGCCGGGTATCTTCGGCGGCAATCAGCGAGACTTCACGCAGTATCCGTAGTGCGCGGACGGTGATGTCCTCGAGGTTGCCGATCGGGGTGGCGACCACGAACAAGGTACCGGGCATGTGAGAGCGCGGATACAGCGCGTTTATTGTACCATTGGCGGATCTGGATGAACGACCAAAGCTCAGCCTGACTCAATGATTGCATCCGAACCGCTCCCCCACTTCGTCGACGACCTGCTCGGCTATTTGCGCGAAACCCACCCGACCTACGCGACGCTCGACGGCGTGCATACGCACGACGACCTCCTCGAGGACTTCAGCGCTCACGCGATGGAAGGTGAAGCGCACGCCCTGGCGGGATATCTACGCCGGCTCGACGAAATCGCTCCCCAGGCGCTGACGACGGTCGAGCGCCTCGAACACCGCATGTTGACGTCGCACATTCGCGGTCGCATGTTCGAGCTCGAGACGGTGCGCACGTGGGAAAAAAACCCGCAATGCTACGCCGACATTCTCGCGTCGAGTCTGGCCGGGCAGGCCCTGTTCACCTACGCGTCCGCCGAGGAGCGCGCGCGTCGTGTGATGTCGAAATTGCGTCAGACGCCGCGGTTGATTCAGGCCGCGCGCGACAACATCAAGGACCCGCCGGGCATCTTCATCAAGGTCGGCATCGAGACGCTGCGTGGGGCGCTGAAGTTCATCGATCATGAGTTGCCGCGAGCGTTTTCCAACGTCGACGACCTGCATCTGCTGGGCGATCTGGCCGACGCGCAGACCGAGGCGTCGCAGTCGCTTGGCGCCTACATCGACTACCTCGAAACCGAGGTGGGTCCCCGTGCCCGGGCATCGTTCCGCCTTGGCCGCGATAAATTCGAGCAGAAACTGAAGCTCGAGGAAGGGATTGGGGTTCCAGTCGAGCGCTTGCTCGCCATCGCCGAGCGTGAGTTGAGCACGACGCAGGAGGCCTTCAAGTCGCTGGCCGGCCGCCTCGAGGGCACGGATCCCTTGGACGCCTGGGCGCGCATCAAGGCCGAGCATCCGGCGCCGGGCCAGCTAATCGCGGCCGGCCGCGGCCAGGTCGACGAGCTGATGACGTTCCTCCAGCGCGGCGGACTGGTGTCGGTGCCCACCGCTGAAGCAATCACGGTCGCACCGACCCCCGACTTCTATCGGTGGTCGTTCGCGAGCATGTGGACCGCCGGCCCGTTCGAGACCAAGCCGACGCGCGCCTACTACTATCTGACCGACGTGGATCCGGCGTGGCCGCCCGAGCGCCAGGAAGAGCACCTGCGCGACTACAACCACCCCACGCTCTGGTCGATTTCCATTCACGAGGTCTATCCGGGCCACTTCCTCCAGTACCAGCACCTGCGGCGCGTCGAATCGAAAGTGCGCAAGTCGATCCTCTTCGCGCCGGCGTCCTTCGTCGAGGGGTGGGCGCACTACTGTGAGCAGATGATGGTCGAGGCCGGGTTCGGGCGCGACAACCACCGCGTGAAGCTCGGCCAGCTTGCCGAAGCGTTGGTCCGGCTCGCCCGAGTGGTGGTCGGGATCAAGCTGCACACCGAGGACATGTCGGTGGAGCAGGGCATGAGGTTCTTTCGCGACGAGGCATTCATGGAGGAATCCAGCGCCCGCCGCGAAGCCGAGCGGGGCGCGTTCGATCCGACCTACCTCGTGTACGCCGCCGGCAAGCTGATGCTGTTAAAACTGCGCAGCGACTACAAACAGCAGCAGGGCAAAGCGTTCTCGCTTCGCACCTTCCACGACACGCTCCTTGGCAATGGCTCGGCGCCGTTCTGGCTCCATCGTCAGCTGATGCTCACTGACGATACCGGCGACGTGCTTGAATGATCACGAGAACCTGACAGATGGCCCTTTACGAGTACCAATGCGACGCGTGCGGTCACCGCTTCGAGATCATTCAGAAATGGTCCGATCCACCCCAGGAGACGTGCCCGAAATGCGGCGGGACGGTCCACAAGCTCCAGTCCGCTCCGGCCTTTCAGTTCAAGGGCACCGGCTGGTACGTCACCGACTACGCCAAGAAGGATCAGGGCGGGTCCGCGAAATCGTCTGGCGATTCGACGGCCGACAACAAGGCCTCGTCGGAGCGCTCGGAGAAGTCTGAAAAATCCGACAAGGGCGAAAAATCCGACAAGGCGGATAAGTCCGAGAAGTCGGAGAAATCAGAAAAGGCCGCCGACAGCTCGAAGGGCGGTTCCTCCGGCGACGCGACATCGGGAACGACGTCGTCGAAGAGCTCGTAGCCGCCCCGCACCCATCCGTTCTTACGTCTTGGCTACGTTTTGCCGGCCGGCGCCTTGATGTTCAGGGTCGAGAGGTAGGCCGAGAACTTGTCGGCGAGATCCGGCCGGCGGAGCGCGAAGTACACGACCGCTTTGAGAAAGCCCAGCTTGTTGCCCGTGTCGTGACGCACCCCTTTGACCTCGTAGGCAAAAATCGGCCGGGATTTCAGCAGGTGGCGCAGGCCGTTGGTGAGCTGAATCTCTCCCGTGGAATCGCTCTTGGTGGCGGCGAGCGCGGGAAAGATATCCGGCGTGAGCACGTAGCGGCCGATAATGGCCAGGTTTGACGGCGCCTCGTTGCGCGGCGGCTTTTCCACCAGATCGCGCACTTGAAACACGCCGTTCCCGAGGTCCCCGCTCGGCGCCACATCGATGATGCCGTAGCTGGATACTTCGTCGGGATTGACGCGCTCGACCGCGAGGACCGGGCCCCCGACGTTGTGGAAGACGTCGATCAGCTGCCGCATCGCCGGCGGATCCGCATCGATGACGTCATCGCCAAGAATCACGGCGAACGCTTCGTCACCCACCAGCTCCTTCGCCACCAGCACGGCGTGCCCCAGGCCGAGCGGCTCGCCCTGCCGGACGTAGGCGAAATTGATCATGTTCGAGATCTTGCGGATCTCCGCCAGTTGCTCGCGTTTGCCGCGTGCCTCGAGGAACGACTCGAGCTCGACCGAGACGTCGAAATGATCCTCGATGGCGTTCTTGCCGCGCCCGGTGACGAGGATGATGTTGGAAATACCGGATGCGACCGCCTCCTCGACGCCGTATTGAATAATCGGCTTGTCGACCAGCGGCAGCATTTCCTTCGGCTGGGCCTTGGTCGCCGGAAGGAAACGGGTGCCGAGACCGGCTGCCGGAAAGACCGCTTTGCGGATGTTGGAGATCACGGCAGGATGGTAGCAGAGGAATCGGTCGCGACACCAATGCCGCATCCCCCCATGTAAAATGGACCGCCATATCCAGCGGCTAGGGGCGGGCCACGCTTTACTTCCAGAGGTAGCATGATCGATCCGATCCTCCTGCGCGACCAGATCGACGCCGTTCGTCTTGGCCTTCGCAACCGCGGTCTCGACGCCGACAAGGCGCTGGAAGACATCGCAGCGCTCGACCTCGCACGCCGGCAGCTCATTCAAGAGGTCGAGGGGCTGAAACGCGAGCAGAACCGGGCGGGCGACGAGATCGCCAAGGCGAAGCGCCAGGGCCTGGAGACAACGGCCATTCAAGAAGCTGGACGCGCGCGCGGCCAACGTATCAAGCAGCTCGACATGGAGCTCGAGGCGGTCGAACAACGACGCCAGCAAGCGCTCCTGCTATTGCCGAATCTGCCGCATTCGACTGTGCCGATCGGCGCCAGTTCGGCCGACAACGTGGAAGTGCGTCGCCACGGCACGCCGCGTACCTTCGAGTTCGAGCCGGTCCCGCACTGGGATCTCGGTCCGGCTCTTGGTATCGTCGACTTCGAACGCGGCACCCGCCTGTCCGGCGCTCGCTTCACTGTCCTCAGCGGCGCCGGCGCGCGCCTTTCTCGCGCGTTGATCGGCTTCATGCTCGACCTCCACACCCGCGAACACGGGTATCGGGAGATCGAGCCGCCATTTCTCGTCAATAGCGCCTCGCTGCTCGGGACTGGCAATCTCCCCAAGTTCGAAGCGGATCTCTTCAAAATCGCGGGCGACTGGGATCTCTATCTGATCCCGACGGCCGAAGTGCCGCTCACCAATCTCCATCGGGGCGAGATTCTGGACGGCCGCACGCTGCCCATCCTGTATACCGCGTACACGCCGTGTTTCCGCAGCGAAGCCGGTTCCTACGGCCAGGACGTGCGCGGGTTGATCCGTCAGCATCAGTTCGACAAGGTGGAGCTCGTGAAACTGACCACGCCCGAGCAGTCGTACCACGAACTCGAGGCGCTCACCGCGAACGCCGAGGAGGTCCTGAAACGCCTCGAACTGCCCTATCGCACGATCCAGCTGTGCACCGGAGACATGGGATTTGCCTCGGCCAGGACCTACGACATCGAAGTATGGCTGCCGAGTCAGCAGACTTACCGCGAGATCTCATCGTGCAGCAACACCGAGGCGTTCCAGGCCCGCCGGGCGAACATCAAGTTCCGCGCCGGCGGGACGGGCAAAGCAGAGTTCGTCCATACGCTGAATGGATCCGGCCTTGCGGTCGGCCGCACCCTTGTCGCGATTCTCGAGAACTACCAGGAACGCGATGGCTCAGTGACCATCCCCACGGCTCTGAGGCCCTACATGGACGGCCTGGCGTCGATCGCGCCTCCCGGTAGCAGCGCTAGGAATTGAGAGACGCCATGAATCCGCGCAATGTCGGCTTGGTCGGATCGGCTGAGAGGGCGCTCGATCGGACCGGCCCCTATGACCTGCAAGGCGGTGAATTCAAAGCGCACCTTGGACACCAGGTCGAAGTCACTGGGACGGGCGGCAGCACTTTGAAAGTGGCGGACGCGACAACCAGTGACATTGCCGCGGAGAAGAAGCCCTGCCGACGTTCAACGTGCTGTCGGTCAAGATGATCTCGGCGAGTTGTTCGTAGCCAAGTCACGACACTCACGCAAGCGCAGAACAGGTGACGCCATCGTCCGTCCCTATTTGCCGTCCTGGCTGGCAGTCGCTGCCATCGAGGCGACGAACTGGTCGGCCTCTGAGATGGCCGTCTCGAGCTCGGCGACAAGCGCATCGACATTGGTGCGGACCGTCAGCAGTTCGGCGTTCAGCGCCCCGATCGCTTGCGCGTTCAGGTTGTGCTTCAGGAACAACACTCGATCGCGCAGCGGCCTGAGCACGGGCTCGATGCGCTTCTGGGCCTTCTCCATCGATCTGATGAGAGCTTCGCAACGCTGGCGCGTGGCTCTTAGCTCGCGTTCGCTCTCTGCCCTCAGGGATCGATCGGAGTATTGCTTCAGTTCCCCGTCCCACTCCTTGAACAGGTCGTCCGATACGCTGCGGACGCTGTCGATTCGATCGCGGACCTGCTTGGCGCGGTCCTCGCTGCGATTCAGTTCCTTGTTCAGCTTTTCGTACTTGTCCTCGAGCGCGCCGCCGTCCACATCGATCACCGACTTGAACCGTTCGAGCGCGGTCTTGAACTCAGCTTTCGCCTCCTCCTGGCTTTCGCGGGCGTCCTTGACGCGCTTGACCAGGATGTCGCGCTTCTCCATGCCGAACTTCTTCATCGTCTTGTAATACCAGGAGTCGCAGCTCGAGGCGGCGAGGGCGGTGAGCACGATGACAGCGGCGAAGGCAAGCGGCGAGCGTGGCCTGATCATGGGACGCATATGAGATTACACTGCCGCGGGACCCGCCGCGGACGTATCCGATGTGCCAGCTCGAGCGGACCGAACGCGGCCGACGTCATCTCGAGCACGTCCACCAGCGGCTTCACTGCAGCCGCTGCGCCAGTTCGGACTCACCGTTTGCGTGGCTGATGATGGTTGAATCGTGTGCATCGGCACACCTCGCACAACAGAAAATCGGTCAGTCTCTGCGGCCCAGCCGCGCTCCGGGCCCCAGTTCGATCCGGCCGCGGGAAGAGTATCGTAATATCAACCGCGCAGTGTTCCCCGCCCCTCATGCGAGGACGCCGTGCCTGGAGGTTTCGATGGCATACGGCAGCACCAAAACAGTCGTGCGTCTATTGGCGGGCACATTCGTGTTCGGACTGGCGTTCGGGGCACTCGCGAGCGCGCAGGACAGACTCCCGCCCATACCCGCCGACAAGCTCACGCCGGCGCAGAAAAAGACCGTTGATGAATACAAGAAAGCACGCGGCGGGGAGCCCGGCGGCCCGTGGGCCGTGCTGACGCGAAGCCCGGAACTGATGTCGCGCACCTTGATGCTGAGCGACTACCTGCGCTTCAACAGCACGCTGCCGCCCAGACTGAGTGAATTCGTCATTCTGATGACCGCCCGGGAGTGGGGTCAGAACTACGAGTGGAATGCGCATCAGCCGCTCGCGGTCAAAGGCGGATTGAATCCTGAGATTGCCAAAGCGATCGCGGAAGGTCGCCGACCGGCGCTGATGGCGGAAGACGAGGCGAGCCTGTACGACCTGATTCAGGAACTGCTCCACAATCGCACCATCAGCGATGCCACCTACGCCCGGGCGGTGTCGAAATTTGGGGAACAACCGTGGTGGAAGCGGTGAGCCTTTCGGGCTACTACACCATGGTCGCGATGTTGCTCAACACCGCACGTACGCCGCTCGGACCGGGTGTCCCTGCGCCGTTGCCGGCTTTTCCGTAGCGCATGCTTGCCGCGGCTGTGATGGGTCTGGGTGCCAATATGCCGTCTGCTCAGCCCCGACGGCTCGCGGCCCATTCGAGAAGAAAGTCGAGCGGCCAGCAATTGATGACGCGCTCGAGTGGGATGTGCGCCAGCCGCGCGTGCGCGATGGCCGTCTCGGCAAAGGCCCATTCCTCGGGACTGTGCGCGTCGCTGTCGAGCGCGAAGATGCAGCCCGCGTCCAGGGCGCGACGCGCCAGCTCGTAGTCGATGTCCTGCCGCCGCGGATCCCCATCGATCTCCACCGCGACGGTCGCTCGCGCGGCGGCCTCGAAGATCCGGTCCCAGTTCGCGGTGACGCCGGGGCGCACGCCGTGTTTGCGGCCTCGCGGATGGCCAAGGATGTGCACGCCGGGCGTGCGTACCGCTCTCAGAATCCGGCCCGTTTGATCCGCCGACGATCGCAGCGCCGAGTGTGGCGCGGCCACGACGAGCTCGAGCGTTCGCAGTTCCGCGGCGGTCATGTCGACCGCCCCGTCGGCGAGGATATTCGCCTCGATGCCCTTGATTAACCGAAATCGCCCGGCGTAGGTCTCGTTCAATCGATCGATCTGTCGGTGTTGCTCCGCCAGGCGCGTCATCGAGACGCCATGCGCGATCGGCAACCCGTACGAGTGATCCGTCACCGCGGCGTACTCGTATCCGCGTGAGATCCCGGTCTCGATGATGACCTCGAGCGTCTGCGTGCCGTCGCTGTAGGTTGAGTGCATCTGCAGGTCGCCGCGGTAGTCGCCGAGCGATAGCCCGCGCAGCCGCCGGTTCTTCAGCGCCGCGAGTACCTGCGTGCCTGTGAGGAACGTATCGGGCGTCGGCGGGTTCTTGTCGGCGCCGCCGGCCTTCTGCTGGTTGGCAAGCGCCTGCTCGACGGTCGCGGACGTTCCCGTTCGCAGCACTTCCAGGATCACACGCGTGGAGGAAGGTCCGATCTGCGCAATCTTGCGCAGCGTGCCGTCGGGCTGTAAGAACGACTCGATGGGTGCGGCCAGCCCCGCCACCGCAGCGGCGGCCCGCGCATAACCCCACTTGCTCTGTTTCGAGGTTTGAACCGACGCGAGATCGCGCAGGAGTCCCGCGATCACGTCGTTCGAGCTGTTGACGGCTCTGCGCCGGGCCATGCGCCATTATTGCGCGGTGTGTCCGGGCCGACCTCGCCCTCGACGAACGACACGTGACTGTCTCGCGCGGCTTCCGCGCGCCGGCGCGCGCTGTCGAGAGCCTCGATGGCTCGATCGATGGAGACGACCGACCCGCTGGGGCCGACGAGGTCTCTGGCAAGCCGAGCCACGTGGCCAGCCCCGTGCCGAGGTCGAGCACGCTCAGGCCGGGCTTGAGGCCGGCAGTCTGACGAAGGAGGCGAGTCGCGGGCTCGAGCCGGTTGTGCACACATCTTCCACTCACCGTCGTTGCACGTCGCGACTGCCTTTGAGGCGCCCGCCGTTCAGCAAGTACGCGCGCGCGATCGTGACCGGATGCATGAGTGCCGTCAGTGCGCGCCCGAGCATCGACGATGGCTCGCGGAAAACGCCCAATTGCCGCAGTACGGTCGCTCGGTCGTAATAGATCCGCTCGCCGGCCAGTCGATCGTTCGCATCGAACGTATAGACGGCGCACAGCGGGAAATCCACCCGTCGGCCGGTCGCGGGCAAACCACGCCAGGCGCCGAGGTGAGTTCCACGAATGCCGACCTCGAGGACGATGCAGTCGCTCGAGACGTGACGACGAACGACGTCGATGACGAGGTCCGGGAGTGCTCGCAGGAGCTCTGTGTAGTACGAGCGGACGCCGTCGTAGCCTTCGCGATGGTCGGCCCATGGCTCGTCGTGGTACCGGGCATCGGCTCCGAACGTCGCCATCACGGCATCCAGATCGTGCAGGTTCTCAGAACGTACGTGCTGCTCAACCACAGCGAGACGTGGATCACCAGACTCCGTTGGCACCGTCGGCATGGCCGCCTCCGACTCCCGACGACAACTCACACTTCATCTCTTGAACAATCCGCCCAGACCCCTGGTCAAGGCCTTCTGCGCTTCCTCGTTGGCAAGGTTGGTGAGCGCTCGCCTGGCCGTGCTCACGAGGTCAATTCCCACTCTCGGCGCGTCCACGGAACCGGTGATCGTCGCGGACAAGGTGACGCGGCCCTGCTCCTGCGTATAGCGGACCAGTTCCTGCCCCGCTTGCTTGGAAAGCTCGTCCGACAACTGCACCTGGCCCAGGAAATTGATTTCGCTGCCGTCCAGTCGCATGATACCGCCCGCAGCGAGCACCACATCCTTCGACTCGAAACGCAGGTCGTCCGTCCTCGCCAGTCCCTCGGCGATGGTCAGCGTGGTTCCGAGCTGCGTGAACGGTTCATCTCTCGTCCCACCACCTGCGTCTACAGGGGCCGCGCGGCCCGACGTCGCGATGACGATGCCGCGAATGAGACCGAGATTCTTGACGGAGCCATTGACGATGTCGACACGAGCCGTCCCGTGTGCCGCGCGGATCACCGATGCAGCGTCCAGGCCATTGCCGGCGAGATTGAGCTTCCCCGACAGTTGCCCGCTCATGACACCCGGACTGCCCGCGAACGCGGTGGCGTCGGCCATGTTGACGCTTGCCAGGATCGCATTGAGCTTGAAAGCAGGACGCGCGCCCAGCGTGAACGCCAGTGAACCGTCATAGCGGCCGCCGAACACGCCGAAACGAATCGGCTCGAGCGTCATCGAATCGGAGGTGATCCGTGCCTGGCCTGAAAGCCGATCGAGTGTCAACTGACCAATGCTCGCGCGGTTCGCATCGAGGGAGATCGCGAGGTCCATCGGCGGCACCCGAGTAGATCCGGCGTTGGGAGCTGTCGCAGGCGCGGGAACCGGCGGTGCAGAGGGCGTCGGACCCCTTCCGGTGCCGGACGCCAAATTGTTCGCGAAGGCCAGCAGCCGATCGATGTTCAGCACGCCGGCATGGATCGCCACTTCACCCACCGGCCCCGACAGGTTGGTGATCCGTCCCGTCACGTCAATCGCGTCGCCGTCGGACATGAGCGCGCCCTTTTGCAACTTCAGTCCTCTGCCTTCCGGGACGACCTCCACGTCTCCCGTCAGCGTGTGGCCGCCGCTGACGATCTGGACGCCGCGCAGCACGATGGCGTCGATTGAGACGAGCTCGACGGGTGCTGTGCGGGAGGATCCGGAACTCGACGTTGTACCGGTGCCGGTGGCAAAGGCGGGCAGTGGCAGCTCGACACGGGCGCCCGAGAGCTCCAGTCTGGCGTGTTCAATGCGCCGCGAGAGCAGCGCTCCAAAATCGGCACCAACGTGCAGCGTCTCGACGTGAATGCTGGCCGGCTCGCCAATACTGACCTGTCCAAGGTTGACCGTCACCCGCGGATAAGCCGTGGCGGCGATGCTGCCGACGGTCACAGGTTGGCCGAGCGCCTTCGACAACTGTTCGGCAAGCGCCAGACGCACAGTGTCTCCTGCGAAGACGGCTCGGACCGTCAGAACGAGTCCGATCGAGAGCACCACGATCAGACCAAGAACGCCAAGCAGGACTTTCTTCAACATAGGCCTCCGCGAGAGCTACCGGCGGCGAATCGTCCCAGACGTGATCGTCTGGGTCATTCTCTCTCAGAGTTGATTCGTGACCCCGCCAGATTCTTCCAACGAGCCTTCAGGCGAGGCCCGCCGACGGGGCAGGCCTGCTCGCCGGGTTCGCGTTGCGATACAAGCTCAGCGCGCCCGCGATCGAAAACACCGCAGCGCTCGCAAGCCAGAGGCCGGGCATTGCCCGGTTTCCCGTCACGTGGACCAGATAGGTGCAGATCGCAGGCGTGAAGCCGCCGAAGATCGCCTGAGCGAGGCTGTACGCCAACGAGAAGCCGGTGGCACGCACCTCGGCGGGCATGATTTCGGTGACCGTGACGACCATGACACCCTGATAGCCGCCGTAAAGAAAGGACATCCACATCAGGGTCGCGAGGGCTCGCCCGAATGAGGGGTCTGACACGAGCCAGGCCATCACCGGATAGGCGGTGATTCCGACGAGCGAGGAGAAGACCATCAGCACCGGCAGGCGTCCGACGCGATCGGACAGGGCTCCCATGATGGGTACCCAGACGAAATTCGCGATGCCGACAAAGATCGTGAGGATGAAGCTGTCGCGGTCGCTCAAGCCGAGGACCTGGCTGGCGTAGGTCGGCGTGTAGGCGGTGATCATGTAGAAGAACACACTCGTCAGCGTGACGAGCAGGACGGCCTTCAGCACGATGCCCCAGTTCCGCAGGAGCGAGCGGTAGATCTCGCGCAGCGTGGCTCGACGATGCTTGACGCGCGCGACGAATTCTGCGCTCTCCTGTAGCGACCGCCGGATCCAGAAGAGCACCGGCACGATGAGGCAGCCAATCAGGAACGGGATGCGCCAGCCCCAGGCGACCATCTGTTCCTCGGTGAGAAGCCCGCGCAGCGTCACACCGATGACCGCCGCGAAGATGACGGCGACCTGCTGGCTCGCCGACTGCCAACTCACGTAGAAACCGCGCCGACCAGACGGGGCGATCTCCGAGAGATAGACAGACACTGCCCCGGATTCGGCGCCGGCCGAGAAACCCTGGAGCAGACGCCCGACGACGACGAGGATTGGCGCGGCCATCCCGATCGACGCGTATGTTGGCGTGAAGGCAATCAGCGCGACGCCTGCCGACATGATGCCGAGGCTCACGATCAATCCCGCCCGGCGGCCGTGCCGATCGATGTAAGCTCCCAGCACGACCGCCCCAAGCGGGCGCATCAGGAAGCCGGCGCCGAATGTCGTCAGCGACAGCATCAGCGACACGAATTCGTTGTCGTTGGGGAATACCGCCTTCGCGATGGTGGCCGCGTAGAACCCGTACACCATGAAGTCGAACATCTCGAGGAAGTTGCCGCTGACAACGCGAACCACGTCCTTCGTCGTCGCTGTTCTCTTCATCGTGAGGCTCATGTTCTCTCGTCCAGGCGGCTGCTCGTGAAGATTCGCTGCAGACCGACTCGCGGGATTCCTCTGGTCGGTTTGAGGCAAAGCTTCATCGATGGGTGTTCTATTATCTAGAACAGCGTTTCACCCGGATGAGTAGTGTCTCAGTTTCAAGCTCAACCACCGAGATCGCCGAGACAATTTCCAATGTTTTTTCTCGGCGCACGCCGGTGTGCTCGTCGCGACGATCCCGTTCGGGGGCCGGAGCCCGCGTCCAGGTGTGCCGCGATTGAGCTTGTCCCAGCAGGAGGAGCAATGTGAGTGCTGGAACCGCGAAGATCATCCCGCTGCAGGAACTTGCCGCCCGCGTGGTCGACGGCAGCTCGCTGGCCGTCGGGGGCAGCTTCCTGCACCGTGGCCCATTCGCGTTCATCCGCGAACTGATCCGACAGGGCCGGAAGAATCTGGAGCTCGTGAAACAATCGCCCGGCTACGACATCGACCTTCTCTGTCGCGCGGGCGCCCTCGCGCGTGCGCGCGCCGGAATCGTGGCGATGGAGGGGAATTTCGGCCTCGCGCCCTGGTACCGGCGGGCAGTCGAGACGGGACAGATCCGCCTCGAAGAGCATGCGTGCGCCACCCTCACGGCTGGCCTGCGCGCGGCGGCAGCCGGCGTGCCCTTCATGCCTTGCGGTGGAATCCATGGCTCCGACCTGCCGGCGCTGAACGGCTGGCGGGCGATCCTGGATCCTTACGGCAGCGGGCAGACCGTGTACCTGATTCCGAGGATCGCGCCGGAATTCGCCGTCATCCACGCAAACGAAGTCAGCGAGGAGGGCGACGTGCGCGTCTACGGCACCTCCCACTGGGACCGCATCCTGAGCCGGTCGGCCGCACGCGTCTTCGTCACTGCCGACCGGATCGCCCCGAGCGCGTCCTTCCGCGTGCAGCCGGAGCTCACGCTCATTCCGCACTTCCTCGTCGAGGCGGTGAGCATCGTCCCAAACGGCGCATGGCCGGGTTCGTGCTGGCCCTCTTACGAGGTTGATTACGCCGCAATCGAAGCCTATCTGGTCGACGCGCGCGACGGGCTCCAGGCCCATCTCGATGCGGCTCCCGAAGGCCGGAATGTGGCGCATGCCTGACTGGTCTGCCTTCTCCTACATCGTCACGAACCTGGCGCGGTTCATCCGCCCGCACGAGATCACCTTCAGTGGCGTGAACTCGGCGCTGCCGATGCTGGCGTGCCTCTTGGCCAAGCGGGCCTATCCCTTCGACTTCACCTACATCAACGTGGCCGGCGGGGTGGATCCGACACCGTCGAAAGTGCCCATATCATCCTCCGATCCGCTGCTGGCCGAGGGCTCGCGCGCGATCTTCGCCAACGAGGACTTCTACGACTTATGCACCCGGGGAAAGATGGACTTGTGCTTCCTTGGTGCGGCGCAAATCGATGGGCTCGGACGCACCAACGTCTCCTGTATCGGCGACTGGCATTCCCCGAAGGTGCGTCTGCCGGGCGGCGGCGGCGGCGCCGTGATGCTGCCGACCGCGCGCCGAGCGGTCACGTGGCGGACCGAGCATTCACTGCGCACGCTCGTCGAGACGCTGGACTTCGTCACTGCCGCCGGAGGGATGCATGGCGTGGTGACGCCGATCGCGGTCTTCACGAAGCGAGAGGGGCGGCTCGCGCTCGCCTCCTGGCACCCTGAGGCGAGCCTGGACGAAGTTCGCCGGCGGACCGGCTTCGACTTCGAAGCCGACGGTGCCGGCCCCACGCCGCCGCCAACCCAGCTCGAGGCCAACGCGCTCGCCACGCTCGATCCGGAGGGCCAGTTCCAGCGCGACGCCGCGATCCGATTGCGTTGAGAAAAACGCCGAGAAGAAAGAACCTCGAGGAATCAGGCCGATGACCGAGTCGCTGAGCGCACGCCTCCATCGGGCGATCGCGTTCCATGCAGCCGCCGGCCGCGAGGCGTTTTCCGGCCCCGAACCAGTAACCTACGCGGAGCTCGAGCGCCTCATCAGCGGCTACGCCGCCGGCGTCCGCAACTGGGGTGTCGTGCGCGGCGAAACCCTCGGCATCGTCGCGCCAAAAGTCGCCCAGGCGATCGCTGCCTATTTCGGCGCGCTGCAAGCCGGGGCCTGTGTCTGCTTCATCGATCCAGGCCTCGCGATCGAGCGAATCGCCGAACAGCTGGACCTCGTCGACATGCGCCGCCTCGTCGTCGACGAGAGCCTGATCGATCGGTTCGATAGAGAGGAGCTGCGCGGTCTGGCGGTGCGCGCACTGCGTACACTGGACGCGGGCGGCTCCTTCATCGACAGCGGACTCGGGAGCGAGGACCGCGCGATGCTGCTCTTTACATCGGGCAGCACCGGCCGCCCCAAAGGTGTGGTCCTGCGGCATGGCAGCCTGATCTGCAACGCCGACGGCGTCCTGGGCCACACCGGTACCAGTCCAAACGATCGGCTCCTCCACGTCATGCCGCTGTATCACACGAATGGCGTCAACAACCAGCTCATCGTCCCGCTGCTGGCGGGAGCGAGCGTGATCCTCCTCGATCGGTTCAGACCCGAGGCGACGCTCGAGGCGCTGCGGCATGACGCACCGACGTATATGACGGGCGTGCCCACCATCTATGCGCGGATGCTGCCGCATCTGACAAGCGGTGAGCGCTTCCCGTCTCTGCGCTTCCTACGCTGCGGCTCGGCGCCGATCACTGCGGCGCTGCACGAGCAAATCGAGGAAGCGTTCGGCGTGCCGCTCGTCGTCTCTTACGGTCTGTCCGAGGCGACCTGCACGTCGACGATGAACCCGCCCGATCGTCGCAAGATCGGTACGATCGGGACGGTGCTCGCTGGGCAGGAGATCCGTCTGTTCGATCCCATCACCAACGCTGAAGTCGTCAGAGGCGGCGAGGGGGAGATCCGGATCGCCGGGCCGGCCCTCATGGCCGGCTATCTCGGCAGCGCGGAGCAGCCAATCGTCGATGGTTGGCTGCGGACCGGCGACCTCGGGCGCTTCGACCTTGAGGGGTTCCTTTCGATTACCGGGCGAATCAAGGACGTGATCAACCGCGGCGGCGAGAACCTCTCGCCGGCCTTGATCGAGCGTCATCTTTCGACGCATCCCACCATCAGAGACTGCTGCGTCGTCGGCGCGTCGGACGACCATCTTGGAGAAGTGCCGATCGCGTTCGTCGTACTTCGAGACGGCGAGGTGTTCGACGAAGCCGGACTGAAGGCTTTTGTAAACAGCTCCCTCGGGCGCATCTATGTGCCTGCCGAGATTCGCCGGCTCGACGCGCTGCCAATCAACGGCGTGGGCAAGATTGACCGGAACCTGCTGCGGAACCTTCCGCCGAACGCCAAAGGGATTCTGGATCTCTGATCACCGGGAGCCACGCTTTTTCCTTGCCACGTGCGGCCGATCTGCCAAAAGATCCGCTCTTGTCGCGTCGGCGGCGTGAGCGCCTTGCCGATTGACTGGCGGGAGTGCATGCGGCGCGCTTCGGCTTCACGCTCATTTGAGAGGTTTTCGCATGAACAGATTTGGAGCCGCGCTGTCCAGGGTCCTGCTGCAGGGCAGGCACGTCCATTCGAGGAGCGGCCGCTTCGTCGCCGCCAGCGCGTCTTTCGTCGTGATGCTGGCTGCCGCGGCCGGCACTCAAACACCCCAGTCCAGTTCGTTGACCATCACGTTGACTGGGCAGTCGATGGTTCGCTCCGACCTCCGGGTTACCGCACCCAAGGCCGTTCCCGTGATCCAGGGACTCCTCAAGGGCGACGTCGTGTTCACGAATCTCGAAGCGGCGGTGGCCCTGCCCGGCCAGGCGGTGAGCGAGGGGCGAGGTTTCCTCACGCCGCCCGAGACGCTCGAGGGCTTGAAGACGCTGGGGTTCAACCTGTTGTCGCTGTCCAACAATCACGCGTTCGACATGCAGGCGACCGGTATTCAGAACACGCTCCGCGAAGCGGAACGGCGCGGGATTGTCCACGCCGGTATCGGAAACGATCTCGCCGAAGCCGCGGCGCCCGCGTACTTTCGAACGCCGAAGGGCACCATCGCGCTGGTGTCGAGCGCATCAGGTCTCATTGCGCCTGGCGGGATGGCCGCCGCCGGCCGGCCAGGTGTCAACGAGCTTCGCCTCAAAGCCGGCGATCGAGACAATGAGGCGTCGGCCGACCTTCCCGGAGCACCGCCCAATGTGCCGAACCCGGAGGACGCCGAGCGGATCCTGACGAGCATCCGGCAGGCGAAGCAACGGGCCGACATCGTCATCGTCTACCAGCACAACCACGTGTTCGGCAACCGATCGTTCACGACGATCTTTACCGAAGGGATGGCCGAACGGCTCGCCCCCAACGACTGGTTGAAGAAGTGGGTACATGCCGAGGTGGACGCGGGTGCGGACATCGTCGTGATGCACGGAGCACCGTTGCTGCACGGCGTCGAGATTTATCGCGGTCGACCGATTTTTTACGACCTTGGCAACTTCATCTATAACGTGCCCCCGACGTTGACTTACATCCACGAGCCGATCAACTTCGAGAGCGTCGTCGCGAACCTGGAATACCAGGGCAAGACGCTGCAATCGATTTCTTTCCGGCCTGTCGTTCTGAACGTCATCGGCGAAGGGCAGCCCGACGTCCACGATCCGCGTGCCACCAACTCATTTCTCTTCACGCGTGGATTGCCGGCGCCGGCGACGGGCGCGCAGGCGGGCTACATCCTCGAGCGTTTGGCGGAGTTGTCGAAGCCGTTCGGCACCCGGATCACCATCGTGGGTGAAACGGCCAGCATCGTCACGAAGCGCTAATCCCCCGGGAAACGTGATTGGCTGACCCCGAACATCTCGATCGCCTGAAGCAGGCGGCGGAAGACGATATCGAGATCTGGAACGCCTGGCGAAGAGAAATGAAGCTGTCCGTGACGCCGGATCTCACGGGAGCGGACCTCTCCGGGCTGTCGATCGGTCCAATGGCCTATCTCTGGTACGCGGACCTCAGCGGAGCGATCCTCAGGAACAGTTGGCTGATCGGTGCGAACCTGATGTTTTCGAAGCTCGTCGGGGCAAAGCTTGAAGGTGCAGACTTGCGGCAGACCCTGCTGGCCGGCGCCGACTTCACGGAGGCGAATCTCAGTGGCGCCCGCCTGGATAACGCGCACATGGTCCGGACCAACTTCAGCCGAGCCACCCTGAGTGGATCGTCCGTCTTCGGTGTCGCAGTGTGGGAAACCAAATTGGAGGGGACCGTCCAGAATGACCTCAGGATTACGATCGAAGACGAGCCAGCGATTACCGTCGACGATTTGGAGATGGCGCAGTTCATGTACCTGCTCCTCAACAATCGCAAGATCCGCACGGTGATCGATGCGGTGACCGCCAAAGTCGTGCTGATTCTCGGTCGTTTCACGCCGGAGAGAAAAGCGGTGCTCGATGGGCTACGTCAGGAGCTGCGCCAGCGCGACTACATGCCCGTACTGTTCGACTTCGAGAAGCCGCTCAGTCTGGATCTCACCGAGACGATTACGCTGCTCGCGCGCATGGCGCGCTTCGTGATAGCCGATCTCACGGAGCCCTCGTCTATTCCTCAGGAACTGCAAGCCATCGTGCCGCAAATTGCCGTTCCCGTACAGCCGCTGCTCAAAGGCGATCTACCTTACGGAATGTTTCCGGACTACAAGAAGTACCACTGGGTGCTGAGGCTGCACCGCTATCGCAGCCTGGATGAATTGCTGGCGTCACTCGGCACCGAAGTCATCGCGCCCGCTGAAGCCAAGAGGAAAGAACTGATCGAACAAAAAAACGCGCCTGTCGAATGAGCCGCGTCGTGCTCACAGACGGCTGTCCTTCGCCAGCGAGATGCCGGCCGGTTTCAGCCGACCTGGAGAGTAGCCAACCGCTCGAACTCGCACGAAGCCGAGATCTTGTTCTCTCTCGCGTATGCCTGGTGATTTCGCTCCACGTCGCCGAAGCGATAGAGATAGTTGACACACATGCCCAACGATCGATGGATGCCCGCCACCGACGTGTCACCCAGCCAGTTGAGTCGCTCGAGGAAGGCTCCGTTTGCCAGATGGAATCTCGCAACCGGATCGAGCGGTACGTTCCCGCGCTTCGCGTGCAGAAGGTAGTACGCACACAAGCGGCTGAGTTCGGATTGCAGGTCCCCGGACATCGTCGTGGGGTCCGGCGCGTCCCCGGCAGCCAGCCGCGCCAGCAGCGCCGCCAGTTCGGCGGAGATCACGTCGCACCCGAGTGACGCTGTTGCGGTCGCGAGCCATCGCGTGAAACCCGGGATTGGCGAGAGCGTGGCAAACATTCTCAACTGTGGAAACGCTCGCCGGAGGTCTGCCACGGCCTGGTTGATCAAGCCATTGCCGAACGACACGCCGCGCAGCCCTTCCTGACAATTGCTGATCGAGTAGAAGGTGGCGCAGTCGACCGTCCGGGGATCGACGACCACGGAATCGGGATGGAGGAGCGGCTGCACCTTCGCGCTCATGCCGCGAGTCAGCGCCACTTCGATGAAGATGAGCGGCTCATCGGGCAGTGAGGGGTGGAACAACGCATAGCAGCGGCGGTCCGCCTCGAGCCGGCGGCGGAGATCGCGCCAACCGTGAATCTCGTGCACCGCTTCGTACTGAATCAGGCGCTCGAGCACCAGCGCCGAGGTGCTCCATTCAATCCGCTGCAACAGCAGAAAGCCGCCATTGAACCACGACCGGAACAGCTGGACGAGGTCGTCGTCGATGCTGGCCCGCTGCACGTGATCGGCAAGCGTGCACAAGAGCCGCCGTCGCATCTCGATCAGCCGAGCGAGGCCCGCGGGAGCCAGGTTGAGGCGCCGGAACAATTCCTGGCGTGGCGGCTCGACCGCCTCCCGCAATCGCCTGAGGTTGGTCGAGGATGGGTGTGTGCCGTACGCGGCCGCCGCTTGTTCGACTCGTGCTGGATCGGGCGAGAACTCATCGACCAGGAGATCGAAGAAGACGTCGAGCGCCGGAGCGTCGAGCGATTGAATCGCGGCCAGCGCCGCGGTCGCGAGACCTGCGCCCGACACCTCGCCGCGCTCCGAGAGGAGCGCGTGGCACAGTGAAATCGCGCGCCTGGCATCCCGTGCGGTGGAGAGCAGCCGCGGATTGGGACAGCCAGAGGCATTGGAAGGTGCGCCCAAAGAAAGGCCACGTTCCCGGCGACCTTTTGTCCGCGGAGCCGTGCTGTCCGGACGAGGCGAGGCAGACCATCCCTCAACAGCGGATTCGTGTCGCTCGACTGCTCTCACAAAACTCACCGCATCAGCTCTCCGCCATTGGCTCAATGCACACGCCGTACCGGACAGGGTCAGGCTCCGCCTTCCGCGTGAGTCTGATTCCCAACATCGGCGCGTAACCTGGAAGCCCCGTCACCTCGTTGACGCGCGTCGGGCTGACCAGGATCACGGCGACATCAACCTGTGGATTCCGGCGAGACGGACAACGACCGCGGCACCGCCAGGGTGGGACGTGCAGCCGTTGACTAGGCCTTCATCGAAGAGACCCTTCGCGGCGACGAGGCAACACGTCTTGAGCTGCGCCGCTGACGTTGGGCCACGCCAGCCGGCTGCCCGCCTGGAGTCCGGCGATACAATACGATCAGGTTGTCGACGCGGAGGGATGGCCGAGTGGTCGATGGCGGTGGTCTTGAAAACCACTGAACGGGAAACTGTTCCGGGGGTTCGAATCCCTCTCCCTCCGCCAATCTCCAGAGGAAAAACGTCGCTTAGCCAGTGCACGGCGCGAGCGCCGTGGGAATCCCAGCCTGCTGCCAACTTCGCCTCTCGGAAGAAGTCGTCGATTTTCGACTTTCTCAGTCTCAACGGATCGACGTCTGAGCAGTCAGTGAAGCTTCGCCTCAAACCGACCAGCAAAAGCCGACCAGGGTGCGGCGAATCTTCACTAGGCAGCCCGCTCAGCGGCCGCAGCGAAGACAGCTTCCAAAGCCGAACCGAGCAAAACTTGCTTCTTCTTGCGAGACTCTGGCTTTGGAAGCTGTCTAGATCGGACCGTCCCAATGCCACCTCCTCAACCGCGAGCGAAGTCAGCCCGGCATTGAGGCTCGCCGAAAGCCTATCCAGCGTCCAGGGCCTTGTTCAAAAGGTTGACGACGCCTAGACGCTCAGCGCCAGCAAGGAGGTAGGCGCGATCGAGGCGTGTACCCTGGACACGGACCACGCCCACGACGTCGCGCCATTGACGGTCTGAGCTTGCACCTCCCAGGCCATACCAGCGCAGCTTCTGGAGGAGGATATCCTCGGCGCTGTGGACCCAGAGCTCTTCGTCCCGCTCATCGCCGAATGTCATGAGCAGACGACGCTGCAATAGCTCGCCGTCGAGGGCCGATCCGCCGGCGGCGAACAAGTCGACTTTGATCGAGCTTTCGATGTGGATGGCGTTGACACTGCTTCGATCGCGTGCAGCGCGGGCCACCGCACGCTCGTCGACGTAGAACTGGTCGCCGAGGGCGGCCGCAATCGCCGGTGCGTCGCGTTCTTCAAAGGCCACCACCATGTCGATGTCGAGCGTCGACCGTGGTTCACCGCTCACCGAACTCGCGAGCGAACCCCCGATGGAATAGGGCAGGCCCAGCCTGCCAAGGGCGTCAGCGACAATGGCAGCGACGGCAATGGCATCCAGGTTTCTGGTCAAGGGGCTTGAAGGTCAGCGATTTCGGGGTACACCTGAAGGGCGAGATCACGTCCTAAGCGGATGGTGGCGATGCGCAGGAATCGTTCGCGCGGCGATGCATCCGGATACCGTCGCGCGACTCCGGCCCTTGCGAGTTGATCCACGGCCTGCGACAGCGATACCGCCAGCAGCAGTTTGTCGCCGGGTGTCATGGCCCGCCAGCATCGAAGCTGCAGATCCTCCGCGTCGGCCGATGTATCCGAAGCCAGAGCTTCTCGCACGGCTCGATTGTAACGCAGCGAAAACAACACAACGCCTTGCGATTGCGTGCTTGCAGGACGACTCCATCCTGCAAGCCGCTGACATCCTGCACGCGGACTGGGCCCCAATGCTAAGTACTCCGTTTCGCAATCGCGCTAACGTATCGGCCGCCGATGCATCCCGCCTCGCGGCGTTGCTCGTCGGTCAAATGCTCCCGGCATTCTTCCTCCTCGCGCCTGGCGATCCGGGCGCCTCGCCGCCCGAATACGTCACCGTAATTGCGAAACGGAGTACTAAGGCGGCTCGGCTGCGAGCACTCCCGGACGCGGGCCGAACCGCGAGTGCTACCGACTCCATCACTCGAAGCTCGACCCGGCACCCGACGGAGTATTGGTTCCCGTCCGTCCGGCGTAGCGCGCGCTCAGCCCGCCGCGTGCAACTTCGCGAGGCTGCCGGCCACGTAGTCGCCGGGCACCGTGCGCGCGGCGATGTTGAGCCGATTCCAGCCGTTGATCGACACGATCGCCAGGCTGAGGTGCACCAGCTCGTCCTCCGAGAATTGCTCCCGCACGCGCTCGTACACGTCGTCCGGGACATGAGTCTCGGAGACGAGCGTGATCGCTTCGGTCCATTCCAGCGCGGCGCGCTCGCGCGCCGAGTAGTACGGCGTCTCGCGCCACGCGTCGAGGCCGTAGAGCCGCTGTTCGGTCTCGCCGGCCGCGCGCGCATCCTTGCTGTGCATGTCCAGACAGTAAGAGCAGCCGTTGATTTGCGACGCGCGCATCCGGACCAGGTCGAGCAGTCGGTGATCGAAGCCCGCCTGACGAACCTTGCCGTTCGAGGCCGAGCATGGCCTGGATGACGCCTGGGGTCACGTGCATGAGATCGATTCGAGCCTTCATGATGTCTTTCGCCTCCACTAATCAAGACGAAGCAGACAGAATCTTGTGACACCGGGCGCCGGGGGGGACGCGGTTGTCACAAACGGCCCCCGTCACTCGTCTAGAGAGGAGAGGGAGTGCAAGCGAGTGAGCCATGACAGGGACTGACTGGAACGAGGCCGCGTTCGAGGCGCATCGACCCCTGCTGTTCTCGATTGCCTACAGGATGCTCGGCAGCGCCAGCGAAGCCGAGGATGTCGTGCAGGACGCGTGGCTCCGGGCATCTCAGGACGAGCACACCGACATCCGCTCCCCCCGCGCGTATCTCACCACCATCGTCACGCGGCTGTGCATCGACCATCTACGCAGCGCCGAGCGAACGCGGATGGAGTATCCAGGTCCATGGCTGCCCGAACCGCTGGCCGCACCGAATCAGGAATCCGTCGAGCTGGCTTCGTCGCTGACGACGGCATTTCTCGTGTTGCTGGAGCGGCTGGCGCCGACCGAGCGCGCGGTCTTCCTGCTGCGCGAGGTATTCGATCTCGACTTCGACGAGATCGCGAAGAACGTGGGCAAGAGCGAGACGAACACGCGGCAGATTCTCACTCGGGCACGCGGCCGGCTGCGCGAGTCACGTCCTCGCTTCACCGTGTCGCGCCGTGAATCGGAGGAGATCGTGCGGCGCTTCCGCCACGCCTGTGTCACCGGCGACGTCGAGACATTGATGGCGGTCATGCACGACGACGCGAAGCTCGTCGCCGATGGCGGCGGCAAGGCGGCGGCGGCGACGCGTCCCGTGCTCGGCGCGGATCGGGTCGCGAAGTTCGTGCTCGGCTATGCCGGCAAGATGCACTGGTCGGAGTCGGACTTCCAACTGGTCGTGATCAACGGCGCTCCGGGCCTGCTGATGCGCCATCCGATCGCCGGCGACGGCACCTATTCGTTCGACATCGTCGACGGCCGTATTCGCGCGATCTACGTCGTGCGTAACCCCGACAAGCTGCGTCGGTTCCTCGAGCACGTGCACTGAGTGCCCTCGCGACACCGGAGAAAAGCGGCTATTTCTTGACTCCGGCTCTTCGCTCCTCTGCGCGCGCTCCGGCGAGGATGTTGGCGAGCCCGTAGTTGCCCTCGTGGCAGGCATGCTCGAAGATGGGCGGCGAGGACTTCGCCCACGCCACTTCAGCCGACCACGGTCTCAGCCACGTCGAGGCATCGTCGACCGTGAACTGGTAACGCAGCGAGGTTTCACCGGTGCGCGTGAATCGCTCGGTGAGCTTCATGTTCTCGCTCGCGCCTTGAAACGGGTTCTTGCCGTTGAAATTGCCGGTCTCGATCACGAGCGTGTCGCCGTCCCAATGGCCTCGCGAGCTGCCTTTCCAGCTGCGGATGCTTCCGTCGAGCGCCGGGCGTCCGTCGAGCGGGACGAGGCGCGCTTCGTGGAGCATTTCAACCAGAATCATCACGTAGTCGCGCGTCTGCACGATCTGGTAGTTGTTGTTGTAGGCGCCCGCAAGCATCGGCGGACCGACGCGGTCCATGATGATGCACCGCACACTGAGCGGCTGGTTCTGCGCGGCGTCGAACTGACCGCCGGCAAGCTTCCTCGCCTCGGCGCGCTCCGTGGCGCGCCGCTGTCCTTCAGGCGAAAGCTGCGGGAGCCGTCCGTTTTCAGGATTGACGATCAGAGACGTTCGCAGGTTGAAAGCGATCGGGCTCTGACTGCGGTCCAGGCCGAACTGCGTGAAGTCGTAGTGCACGTCAGCGATAGTCCCGGGTACGGTCTGCTCGGCTTCGTCAGTGGCGGCGCGTTTCATCACCTCCACCATTTCTTCCCGTGTGTAGAACTCCTTGGTCACGTCCTTCGGTCGCTCGAGCGGCACATAGGTTGTGTTGGACCAATACCCCTGCAAGTCTGGTTGCCCGTCGGGAGTGCGTCCAACGGTCCACGGCTTCGAGGCGGGTCGCGGTTTGGTCGAGGCTGGCGACTGCGCGGTGACGGAGACTGGCGAGAACCAGACCGGCAACCAGAGAGCCACGACACCGATCGACGTCAGGATGCGACGGCTCATAGAACCTCCAATTGATCCTCTCGGCGCGGTAGCCCATCTTACAACTGCACCGCTCGGCGTGCAGGGGCATTTCGATGGAAATCATTCGACGCGCGCGCCACCGGGAATCATCGTCAACTTGTGCTCAGCCCTGCCGGCCTATTGACTCCACGACCACACGCTCCCATGATTTGACGGCGCGGCCTCCGCACGACCGCGACTGGAGAAGGAGATTTGCAATGAGGCAGCTGACAATGGCAATGGCAATGGCAATGGCGCTGGTGCTCGCGGCCGCGAGCGTCGAAGCTCAGGTCTCAACGCCCCCTGCCGCCCCGGCGGGTCCGGCACCGACCGGGCTCGTCGTCGGTTCGGGCAATTTCTTCAGCCCGATCGTCAGCGACCTCGACAAGGCGATAGCGTTTTACCGCGACGGCCTCGGCCTCGACGTGCAGGGAGCGCCAGCGAACGCCGACGCCAACCCGGCGCTTCGCAACATGTTCGGCCTGCCCGACGCGCAGCTGCGCTGGCTGATCGGCCGGCCGGCGGGCATGCGCACCGGCGTGGAGATCGTCGAGATCAAGAAGGCCGAAGGTCAGCTGATCCCGCGTCGCATACAGGACAGCGGCGCGTTCACGCTGATCGTGCTGGTCCGCGACCTCGAGGCCGCGTTCGGCCGGCTGAAGCAGCTCGGAACGCCGGTGGTGACGAAAGGCGGCGCGCCGATTGCTGTGCCGGCAGGCGCGCCCAGGTCGCGTGCGGTCGTCGTGAAGGATCCCGACGGCCACTTCGTCGAACTGTTCCAGCCAGATCCCATCCCCGCGACAACGGCTCCAGCCACCTCGAACGTGATCGAGGTGCGCGTCCGGCTGACCGTCAACGACGTCGATCAGGCGTCGCGTCTCTACCGCGACGCGCTTGGCCTCCAGGTGCGTGCGCCCGGCGAGTTTCGCAAGGAACAGGCCGTGCTCGACATGCTGGGCCTCGCCGGCGGCGAGTACCGCGCGGCGATGTTCACCGTACCGACGACCGGGCTCACCTTCGAGCTGATCGACTTCAAGGGCCTCGACCGGCGCGCCGTCCGCGGCCGCATTCAGGATCCCGGCTCGACGCGCATGCAGCTGCAGGTCAAGGACGTCGATGCCGCGATTGCCGCGATCAAGCAGGCGGGTGGAGTCGTCGTTTCGACCGGCGGCACGACCGTGGAGCTGCCGGGGCGAGGCAGCGCCACCACCAAGGTCGCGATCGTCCGCGATCCTGACAATCTCTTCCTCGTACTGCTCCAGGCGGCCGCACCCGCCCCCAGGAATCCGTAGCAAGCCGCGGTGGAACTGCGGCGCCGTCTCAGCACCGCCGGCCGGCTAAGGACTAAGCCTTCAGCAACCACTGCACGTACGCCGGCTTCGGTGGGAGCCGGCGCGCGGCTTTGCCCGTGGCGTCGAAGAAGGCGGCGGCGATGGCCGATACGGCCAGCGCGTTGGCCGCCTCCGACCCGCCGCCGTACGCGCCCACTTCGGGGTGAGGGAGAATCACCACGTTGATCTCCGGCACGTCCGCCATGGTGAGAATCGGATAGCTGCGCCAGTCGCGACTCGTCACGCCGCTCTCGTCGAAGGTCATCTCTTCGTTGGAGCTGATCGATCCCGCTTCGGCCTTTACGTCGGGGGCGGCGTCGGCAGGCCCGCGAGTACCGCTCCAACGAGCCGGTCGTCCTGCATCGCCGGCATGTAGTGATCCGCTTGATAACTGGTGATCGTCCCGCTCGCATCCCACCCGACGCGGATGTCGGAAAGGCCCGCGGGAGACGGCGTGGACCACTGCAGATCTTCGGGCCGCATCCACGGGCCATGACGTCTTCCTCCTAATCTGAAGTTCCGGACGCACAAGTCGGGGATCTCCCAATCGCCGTAGTACTTAGTCG
>JBDTVS010000084.1:0-39866 GCA_040007095.1 Acidobacteriota bacterium | reverse complement strand
GACCGGCGATATCGTCGATTACGTCGTCCGCGAAATCGAGTGGGTCAAGAGTCAGCTCGTCTAGCAGGTTGCTGAACGACGCAGCCTAAACTGAAAACTCAGAAGTTAGAACGTAGAAGGACTGGTCCGCACCGGGAGAAGCCGACTGAAGGTCATGCCTCAGTCTCACGAAACCACCGAGCACACCGAGCACACCGAGGTAGACATGAGAATTTCTCTCGGTGAACTCGGTGGTCAACGTTTTTCAGCACCTGCTACGTGAACTCGACGACTCCCGTGATGATCGTGCGATCGGCTGTGTCCTGGATGGCCTGACGACCCTGGTCCAGCGTGTATCGTTTGGTGATCACCGACTTGGCGTCGATGATCCCCTTTTCGATCAGCTTCACGTACCGCGGGAGGTCGCGCATGACGTGGAGCCCGCCCTGCTGTCCGGGATGAATGGTTCGGCCGAGCAGCGCCAGCGCGGCCCCGGGGAACGACACCGGCTGCAAGGTGAAGCCCATCAACATGACGTGTCCGCCCATGCGCGTGCAATCCCACGCCTGCTGCACGGTTTTCACATTGGTCGGATCGGGTTGCGCCTCGACCTTCGGCGGAAACGCCTGAAAGCCCGCCGCTTCGACGACAAAGTCGCCGCCACGGGCCATCACCGCGTTTCCCGCTCGGCCCCAGCTGACGCCGCCGGCAAATCTGCGATCGTTCGGTCCTTTGCACAGCTCGCGGATCCGCTCGACCAGACCGTCGCCTTCGGTCACGGGATCGAGCGCGATGGTCGCGCCCAGCTTCAGCGCAAAATCGCGACGATATCTGATCGGATCGATCGCGATGACCTGGCCCGCCCCCATCACCCGTCCGGCTTGAACAGCGCCCAGACCGACGGGACCGGCGCCAAACACCACCACGTCGGAACCGGGCTGGAAGTGCATGTCGGCGTGACCCGCGGCGAATCCAGACGCCAGCTGGTCTCCCAGCAGTGTGAGCTCCGCAGCTGGCAGATCGCTGAACACCGGTACGCAGTACTCCTCGAACGCGGTCATGATTTCGCTCATGCCGCCGATTCCGGCTTGCGCGTACACCGGAGTACCGTCGCGCATCTCAGCGAATGGCGGAAACGCTTCCACCCCTGGAGCATTCGAGAAGAACGTGAACTGACAGTAATCGGGACGACCCTGGAGGCACTGATAACACTGGCCGCACTGCGACGTGCCGGCGACGACGACGTTGTCGCCGACCTGGACCCGCTTGACCATCGCGCCCACCGCCTCGACGACCCCGAAGCCGCAGTGATTGGGGACCTCTGCCCGGCGGACCTCGTTGGTCCCGAGCGCTCCCCGCACGATCGTGTAGCAGGGGGCAACCGCCCTGGACCGTATGATCACCTGTCTCGGGTCGATCGGCAGGAGCCGCATCTCCTGGACATCGAGAGTGTTGGAGTGGCGCACGAGTCCGCGGAATGTTCGTCCGGTCTGTGTACCGGTCAACACGGCCGGCGCCTGCGCGTTCAGTGCGCCTTCCGCCGATGTTCCCGCCAGGTAGGCCGCGCCACCGCCCAGCGCCGCCGCACCGCTTCTCAGAATGTGTCTGCGCGAGACTCGGCGCCTGGTGTTCGGCTGAGAGGCCATCGTGTACTCCGGCTGGAAAATTCAGCGAGGGTTCGGTTGCTACTTTTTGGCCTGGGTGCGGCTGTCACCGTGACGGTTGTAGACGACCCAGATGGCCTCGGCCGGCTTCTTGCCAATCGTCCACAATCGATGCGGCATCTGCGCATCGAAGGTGATCGAGTCGCCTGGACCGAGCTCGAACTGCTCGAACCCGATCTTGAGGCCCAGCCGTCCGCTCAACATGTACGCGTACTCATGACCCCCATGACGGATCAGCGATTCCTCGCCGCAGGATTCCGCTCCGGCTTCGTAGACAACCTTGAGAAATTCGACCTCCGGATCGGGCCTCGGCGTCAGGCGTTCCCAACGTACACCCTCGGCCAGACGGATCGTGCTGCGGTTGTGCGCCTTCTGGACAGGGTCCGTCGCGTCGCCGGATAAGCGCGCCCGCTCGGAACGGGGTGCCCCCGCATCGCGGAACAAATCGTCGACAACCAGCTCCAGCTGGTTGGCGATGGTGTAAAGGGTGCCAACCGATGGCATCACCTTGCCGCGCTCGATTTGCGAGACCAGACTGGGTGAGACGCCGACGTACCGGGCCAACCCGCGAACGGTAAATCCCTTGCGCTCGCGTCCTTCCCGCAGCCGCACGCCCAGATCCGCCGACACGCTCACCTGCCGGTGCGGTGCTGGGGGCGTCGCAGCCGCTGCTTTCACCTTCTTTGCCATGGCCGCAAATTATACATGCATAGGTGTTTGCGCCTTTCTTATGTCCTCGTTCCCGACGACTTGTTTATTGACAATGAACGTTTTGACGGGGTACCGTCATGACCACGTACCCGAAGCAACGAGCGTCTTGGATCAAAGACGATGCATCATTTTCTCAAGGCAACAGACATTCAGTTGAGGCCCGCGTATCTCGAGCACAGCCGCTCGTTCCGGCGCTCGGCTCTCGTGGACGAGACGGTCGGTTCCGTGCACATGGGCCTGGGTTTGTGCGCGCTGGCCGCGGACGGGTACATCGACGCTCACGTGCACTCATTCGAGGAGAGTTTCTTCGTCCTCGAGGGACATCCCACGCTCGTGCTCGATGGACGATCGTATCCGCTGATGCCCGGGGCATGCGGCGTCGTCCCCGTCAGCGTGTCTCATGCCTGGCTTGGACCCGTTTCCGGCATTGCCCGATGGGTCGACATGCTGGCGCCGCAGCCGCGGATGAATGGCGCCGCCGACGACACGTTCTTCCTGGGGCCGGCCGTGACGGATGACGTGGAGCCCCTCGACATTCGCGACCCCCGATCGCGACATCTGTTTCGCCTCGACGACAGCGACATCGCTCTCGAGGGCCTGAAGACCGGTGCTCAGGTCGACGCGCCGACCGTTTCTGCGAGCATGTCGACCGCCTTGCTGGCCTACAGCGGGATCGCCGTGAAAATGCTGGTCGATCAACGCCTTGACGCCCAACTGTCGACGATGTTCATGGTGGAGTATCAACCGGGCGGCGTCGCCCATCCGCACGACCATCCGCTCGAAGAGTCCTACTACATGCTCGACGGCGAAATCGAAGCGGTCGCCGATGGCAAGACCTACGTGCTTCGGCGGGGGGATCTCTTCTGGACCGGCGTGGGATGTGTCCACGCCTTCTACAATCGGACGAATCGTACGGTGCGCTGGCTCGAGACGCAATCGCCGCAGCCGCCGGCGAGACACTCCTACCGATTCAGCCGCGACTGGGAGTATCTGAAACAGAAACTCGCCAGCGCCGCCGTGGTCCATCGACCTCGCGCGGTTGCCGCCAAGACCACTGGGTAGATCAAAACAGTTCGCGCACCCGAGCGTTGTCCGTGCGTTCGCGGCCGCCACTTGACAGGCTCGATTCATGTACATCTAGAATAAACGCGCTCAAAAATGCGCCTGGAAAGATCATCGCGTGCCGCCCCGCCGCGCACGATTCGCCAAGATCGGCGCCCTGCTCAACCTTGGCCAGTTCGTTTCTTGAATGAGGATCATGATGACTTCAACCGAGCGACGCCGACCACTATCGCCGGGCGACGCCGTGGCCGAGCCGCAGACGCCGTTCCGCTTTTATGACAACCGGCAGAAATATCTCGCCTTCGTCAATACCTGCAATGAGAAGTCGGTTGTCGCGAGGCGGGCCGCGAAGGAACTGAGGGTCCTCAAACCGAAGCCGCCGGCCCTCCGGCTGTTCGATGCCGGAATGGGCGACGCGACCGTGCTGACGCGCCTGATGGGCAGCGTTCACCGGGAGTTTCCGACGGTCCCGCTCCTGGCCGTCGCCAAGGAAATCAGCTTGGAGGACGTGCGGCTCGGGCTCGAGAAAATGCCCGACCGGTTCCGCGAGCACCCGCACACGGTGTTGGCCGTGACCAACCTGAGTTACATGGAAGCGCCCCAGCTTCGTGCGCGCGTCGGCTGCGCCGCCGAGTTGAGCTGGCACATGGTGCCACTGCGCGGCCAGAGCACCTACGAGTATATCGAGCAGATCGAAGCCCTGGGGCCGATGCTGTCGCAACAGTGGCAGACGCGGCCGAATCCGAAGACCGGCAACCCGACGGTTGTACGGCCATCGGTCGTGGTGTTGTACCGCGAGGACCATGAGTTCATCCTCGACACGGTCATTCCCACGCCACACGCACCCATCGGGGGCTTCGACTTCGTGCTGGCCTCACAACCGTGGCGGGCGCGTACGTCGGCGGCCTTCAAGGCGCGCAACGTGCTGGCGCCCCTGGTGCGAAGCTTGCGCCCGGGCGGACGCCTGCTGACGGTGCAGTCCTATGGGCAGGATCCCGGACTCGAAATCGTGCAGCGTCTGTGGCCGAGCGAGAATCCGTTCCAGGTCGGACGCCACCAACTGGTGGAAGCGCTGCAGACAGAGCTCGGGCCCGAGCTTGAACAATTCGTCGTCAACGATCTGCCCGACGACGAAGCGGTGTTCCAGTATCAGATGCATACGCTGCCGTCCGAGATCGGAGATCGGATCGGCACGTCCACCTTGTTTGCCGCGTGGAACGCCGCCATTTACGTCAACCAGATCGAGGAAGAACGGCTCGATCCCGTGGTGACGACCGGGTCTTACCTCGACGCCACGCAAGCGGTCCTGCACCAGCACGGCGGCCTCTGGTTCAACGACGAGGCTTTCGTCGTCGTCCGTCGCGACTGATTTGAGAATCTGCAACCAATAACCGACATTGTTCTGGAGGACTGATGCCATCAATGGCTCGACATCTCTTTACGTCCGAATCGGTGACCGAAGGACATCCCGACAAGATTGCCGATCAGATTTCTGATGCCATTCTCGATGCGATTCTGGCGAAGGATCCGATGAGCCGTGTCGCCTGCGAGACGCTGGTGACGACGGGGTTGGCCATCGTCGCGGGCGAGATCACGACCTCGGCCGTGATCGACTATCAGGACGTGGTGCGGGCGACGATTGCCGAGGTCGGCTACACACGCGGGAAATATGGATTTGACGCGGAAACGTGTGCGGTGCTGTCGTCGATCCACAGCCAGTCGCCGGACATCGCCATGGGGGTGGACACCGGAGGGGCCGGGGATCAGGGGCTGATGTTCGGGTTCGCGTGCACGGAAACCGAAGAACTGATGCCGCTGCCGATCATGTTGGCGCACAAACTGGTCAAAGGGCTGTCGTGCATGCGGCGCGACGGGACCTTGTCGTATCTGAGGCCTGACGGCAAGTCGCAGGTGACCGTTGACTACGAAGGCACGCGGCCGGTCCGCGTGGATGCGGTGGTCGTGTCCAGCCAGCACAGCCCGGATGTCTCGCAGGAGCAGATGCGCGCCGACATCATCGAGAAGATCGTCAAGCCGACGATTCCGGCGGCGATGATCGACGACGATACGAAGATCTACGTCAATCCGACCGGCCGGTTCGTGGTCGGCGGACCGCACGGCGATGCGGGGGTGACGGGACGCAAGATCATCGTGGACACCTACGGAGGCGCGGCTCCGCATGGCGGCGGCGCGTTCTCGGGGAAGGATCCGACCAAGGTGGACCGCTCGGCGTGCTACATGGCGAGGTACATCGCGAAGAACGTCGTCGCGGCAGGGCTGGCCGAGCGGGCGCTCGTGCAGCTCGCGTATGCCATCGGCGTGGCGGATCCGGTGTCGGTGATGGTGCGGACCGAGGGCACGGGGCGGATTCCGGAGGAGAAGATCACCGAGCTCGTCCGGGCGAATTTCAAGCTCACGCCCCGAGGGATCGGCGAGGAACTGAACCTGCGCCGCCCGATCTACAAGTTGACCGCCGCGTTCGGGCATTTCGGCCGCACCGAACCGGAGTTCACCTGGGAACGCACCGACAAGGCGGCCGCCCTCAAGGCCGGCGCGGGCCTCTAGTACCTAGCGGGCTGCTGAAAAACGCAGCCTGAACACCCGGCATCGGTGGGACGTGAAACCCTCCGATGACCGGGTGCTCGAAGTTCACAGCCACCTTGATCGGACGTGCGCGATAGGAAAGACAGTCTGCACGCGCCCGTTCGCCCTGCCAGCGGGAGGCACACATGCGCGTGACGCCTGGCAGCAACTCAATCCGCCCAACCCTCCACACACTCCGCCGTCTGATCTGAACGCCCTTCGCGAGTTCGGCGATGCTCGCTCGCGGTGCGTCGCGCACGATTCCGCTGCGACCACGGAGCACTCGGCCGGACCGTGAGTGTGTGGCGAACCGGTGTGCTCACGATCAGCATCGAGATCACCGAGATCACCGAGATCACCGAAGAACGATGCTGACCCGGCGCTCTCAGGCCGCTACACGCGAGGGGAGTAACATACAGCGGCTGAAAGAGGGAGCGATGACGTGGATGCTCTTGCGCGACTGAGCGCGGCGAATGCGGACTTCGAGCGGCGCGATGCCGCCCTCCAGAAAGAACTGCAGGAGGTGCGCGCCCGTGCCCGCGTGACACCCGAGGGCCGGCCCGTTACTGAATCCATCGACCCACGCGGTCAGGTCATTTCAGAACAGTTCACACAGGAGACGATCGTCCGAAGGACGGGGCGGCCGGTGCTCGCCATCATCCGCAATCAGGCGCGCCTGGTGTTCGAAGAGGCGGACAGCCCGATCTGGAAGGAGCGCCTCGAACGCGCCGGCGCCGCGCTTGCCCTGGCGGCCAGCGCCGTCGGGCGCGTCGAAGTTCAGGGGCACTCGCTGGCGTGGCTGGGCACGGGCTGGCTGGTCTCTCCGGACATCATCGTCACCAATCGCCATGTTGCCGAGGAGTTCGGCCGGAGGCGCGGCGCGGAGTTCGTGTTTCGGCAGGGCATTGCCGGCGCGGCGATGACCGCGTCGATCGACTTTCTCGAAGAGCTCGAACGTCAGGACAGCCTCAGCTTCGGCCTGTCAGAGATTCTGCACATCGAGGATGAAGACGGTCCCGATTTGGCGTTCCTGCGGGTCCGCGCAGCCGGTGGACCAGCGCTGGCCAAGTCGATTGCGCTCTCGGCGGCACTGCCGCAGCTGGACGAAACGGTCGCCGTCATCGGGTATCCGGCGCGGGACAGCCGCATACCTGACCTTGATCTGATGGATCGCATCTACGGCACCAGGTACGACAAGAAGCGTCTGGCGCCCGGCCAGATTCTGCAAGCCGGTCCCCGGCAGTTGCGGCACGATTGCACGACGCTCGGCGGGAATTCGGGCTCCGCGGTCATCTCGCTCGCAACCGGTGAAGCGGTCGGCCTCCACTTCGCGGGAACCTTCCTCACCGCGAATTTTGCCGTGCCCAGCATCGTGGTGCAGCAGCGGCTCGAGCAGTTGACGAGGACTGCCAGCACGCGTCGCGCCGTCCTGCCGCCGCCAACTGAGGGTGGAGTGATTGACGCGCCGGCGCAGTCAGGACAACCCGCCCCCGCGAGATCCGCGGCATCGGTGTCGTTCAACCTGCCGTTGAGGGTCACCGTCGATATCGATGCGCCGGCGGCGGGCGGCGGCGTGTCCGTGAACGTCGCGTCGCAGGGATCCGAAGATTTGCGTCAAGAAGGAGAGGGTGAACCGGCGACGGACCCGCCACCGCCTGACGCGCCCCGCCCGGAGCGAATCGCGTGGAGCGCCGATGTGTTCTCGGTGGCGTTGAGCGAGGCGCTGGCCCGGTACGACTCCAAGGCCGCGGACACGTTGATCAAGGCGTTCGAGCAGCACGCGGCGAGCCGGTCGTACCCCCAGGCGGCGCTCTACGCCAACCGTGATCTGGCGGCGCTTCGCAAGAAGCGTCAGTTCGTCCTGATGCGGCGCTACGCCGAAGCCGCCAGCGCCAGCGGTACGCAGAACATGCGGGTGCAGCGGCAGCATGGACAGGCGCTCATCGAGCTCGGCGAGTTCGACGCGGCACGCGCGATCCTCCAGGACGTCGTCACCCGCGGTGACGTCAATCGGGACGAGGAGTTCGAAGCACTCGGACTGATCGGCAGATCCTACAAGCAGGAGTATGTGGATCATCCGGCTGACCCCGAGGCAGGGGAGCGGCTGCGCCGTGCGGTCGAGGCCTATCAAAGCGTCTACGGCCGGAACGAGTCGATGCTATGGCATGGCATCAATGTGGCCACCTGTACCTTGCGGGCGCACCGCGACGGCCTGCAGTGGGCCGACGCGTCTCGCGCGCAACGGGTCGCAAACGCCGTGTTCGAAAAGATCCAAATCCTCGAGGCGGAGGCCAAAGACCGGACCCCGGCGCTGGACGTATGGGATTACGCGACGCGCGTCGAGGCGCTGCTGATCCTCAATCGAATCGCGGAGGCCGAGGCCAGCCTCGATGTGTATCTCGCGCACCCCGACATGGACGCCTTCGAGGTGTCATCCACGCATCGGCAGTTCACGCAGATGCTGCAGATGCCTCCGGGCACGAGGATCATGGAAAGGCTGCGTGAGGCGGTGGAGCGTTTTCGTGGCGGCGGCGCCCTGGGGGATGCGGCGACGCCACTCCAGGACGCACGCGTGTCGGTCCTCCTGCGAGTGTCCGATCCCAATTGGCAGCCGCAACCGTCCGACGTGCTCGTCCACAGTCGCACTGGAGGCGTCATCACTGCGGAAGGCTCGCGCGACAGCTTGCGCCGGTTGCTTCAGGATCCCGCCGTCATCTCGCTTGAGGAGAGTCGTCCTGGCGGCACCACCGAGTGCGTGCGATCGGTGCCGTTCATCAACGTCAACGTCAACGCTCAGTACGTGGGACCGGAGGGGACCGTCTATACCGAACGCGGCGACGGCGCGCTGATTGCGGTGATCGATGACGGCATCGACATCCAACATCAGGCGTTCCTGGCGGCTGACGGGACGCCCAGGATCGTGAGTATCTGGGATCAAACGAACACCGGCACGCCGCCTGCGGGTTTCACCTATGGCGCCTACTACGATGCCGCGGCCATTGCCGCCGCCGTCGCGGCCAAGGTCGACCTGGGCATCGGGCGCAACGACGAAGGCCATGGCACGCATGTGGCCAGCATCGCGGCCGGACGCGCCTGCGGTTCGTTCGCCGGCGGCGTGGCTCCCGAGGCATCGCTGCTGGTGGTCATCACCGACAACCGGAGCTCAATCGGCTACTCTCGCCCGCACGCAGACGCGCTCGTCTTCATCGACGACGAGGCGACGCGTCTCAAGCTGCCGGTCGTCGTCAATGTCAGCCAGGGGATGAACGCGGGGGCGCATGATGGCAAGTCACCACTCGAGACACGATTCAACGCGTTCTGCAGCGCGTCTCCGGGACGCGTCGTGGTGAAATCAGCGGGCAACGAGGGCGACCAGGAAGGCCATGCGAAGTTCAGTGTTGGTCAGGACATGCTCAGCACCCTGCAGTGGCGCCGAGCCCAGGCCGCGCAGTGGCCCTCCGAGCACATCGAGCTGTGGTGGCGCTACGGCAACGAACTGGAGTTCAGACTGGGCTCGCCGTCCGGACTCTGGTCGCCATGGGTGACGCGCGGACAGGCGCGCGTGACGGGCATGTTCGCGAGCGACGGAGTGCCGCCGATGTCGAGCGCCGGCGGGACGGGCTACCGTCTGGAGCTGGTGCCATCGCACCCGAATCACGGCGACAGCCTGCTGCGTATCGACCTCGACAGTGCGACGGAAATTCAGTCGGGCGTCTGGCAGTTGGACGTGGTCGGCCGCAAGGTCGGGCAGGAAGCGACCATTCACGCCTGGATCGAACGAGGCGACCCGGTGCCGTCGCGGTTCAAGAACTTTCAATCCAATGAAGTCACGTTGAGCATCCCGGGAACGGCCGAGTACGTGATCACGGTGGGGGCGATTGATCCGGCCAGGCCGATTCGTGTGGGGCCGTTTTCGTCGCTTGGTCCGACTCGAGACAACCGCGAGAAGCCCGACGTCGTGGCCCCGGGTGTGGCGATCTCGGCGGCGCGCAGCGGAACGGCGACCGACGTGGTCAAGAAGGACGGCACGAGCATGGCCGCGCCGCATGTGACAGGAGCGATCGCCCTCGTCCTCTCGAAGGGAAAAAAGGCCGGCGACGTGCCGACCGCCATGCAAATCGCCGTGGCCCTTCGACAGAACACGCTGAACCATACGTCGCGCTGGACCGGGTCTGAGGGTTACGGCGTCATCGACGTCACGGCTCTGCTCGCCGCCTTCTAGAGCGTTTTCGACTTGTACGTAGTGTCCGGCTTTTTTTAGCCGGACCACGACGGTCCGCCTGAAGGCGGACACTACCTACAAACGACATGCTTTGAAAGAAGCCATTCTCCGAGCGGGAGACGACAGCCTTCGTGTGCTTTGTGTTCTTTGTGGCTCACAAACTCGGTTCAGCGCGCCTTGACGAACCTGATCTGGCTGAAATCGGTGAGCTGCGGTGCGATGGCTTCCTGCGCCTGATCGACCGGATCGAGGTCCGCGATCGGACCGAACGACACGCCCGTGCCCTGCTCGATCGACCGGATCGATACCTGGGCCGTTTCGTGTGCGCCGAACACGAACTCCTCGTCGCGGACGAATTTCTCCTGCGACATCGTGTATCCGGTCGCGCACAGCTCGCCGGTCTCATCGTGGACGAACGCAATGACCTTCCAGAAGCGACGGGGAATGGCCACGCCGTCCCGTACCGGGTCGTTGTTGGCCAGGAAGGGACCGGTGAAGACCGAGATCCGCATGTCGTCCTCGCGGGCATGGTCCAGCGCGTAATCCTCGAGTCCAAGCCACACCCCGGCGTTGAACACCTGCATCTGCGGCACCGTGTTCGTCACATGCATGGAGTCGGCATTCCCGGTCGTTGCCGACGCGTCCGTGCCCCAGACCGGGTCTTCGCGCCGGGTCATGTGTCCGCGCGCGAATTTCGGCGCATCCCCATAACACTCTTCGCGAATCTGTGCCTGGCGCGGAATGCGCGGATCGATCCGCCAGCCGACGCGCTTCTTCTTCTTCGATTGCGTGCCGTCGATGTTCACCGCGCTGAAGCGGCACATGCGCCGGCTGCGGCTCATCACCACCGAGAAGTGCTCGTAGCGCAGCTCGTTCTCGTGCCGTCCGTCCACCGTGAAGGTGAGCACGTCCGCCGCTGCCGGTCCGACGACCTTGGGGAGGGGGACCTCGAGCCCGGCACCGAGAAACCGTGGGTCGTATCCCGTGCGGTTCCGGTAGTCCTCGGGCACCGCTTCGTCGTCGACATCTCCGCTGCCCTGTCGATCGGGGAACGGCGGAAGGAGGTCCCCGATGTCCCGCCGCAGCTGATCGACGTCGGGCACGCCGCCAGGGGCTCGCAGCGCCACCCACGGCAGCGCCGCGATGCGGTCGCTGACGCGTTGAGGATCCGTGCTGTCGATCCGCACCGGGATGAGCGGACGCTTTCCGTCAACAGCCGCCGCGATCTCGCTGCGCACGTGGGCGGACTGGCTCGCGGCCTCGGAGACGACGGCGATGACCACGTCGCTCGAGGCGAGGCCGCCAGATGGTGTGGCGGACGTGGCAGCACTCGTGCCGCAAGACTGTGAAGACAGCCAGTGGTCGACGCCCAGGATCGGCAGGGGGCGAATCAGCACAGCTTCGACGATGGCCCGGTCCTGTGAATCGTGGATGACGTACACCATCCGCATGCGCGTACCCTCTCTGCGGCCGCTGGTCGTCGCGGAGCCGGTCAGCAGCCCGTGGTAAAAGTCTGGCTGCATTCGACGAGCGATGCATGCTCGTTGGCTGCGTTGCTCCTCGCTCGAATATTCCCGATATTCTCGGTCGTCGCGCCTTGCCACCGAGGCGCCTCGCCCGTCTCGGTGCGACGCCAGACTTTCACCGACGGGCTGCTACGGCAGCCCGTACACGAACAGTGCGAAACCTGCCGCGATCGCGACGTACTGCTTGCCGTCCACCGCAAACGACATCGGGATCCCGCGGATGTTCCCTCCGAGCTGCGTGTTCCACAGCGGCTTGCCTGTTTCCGCGTCGAGCGCAAAGAAGTTGCCTTCTTCGGTGCCGCTGAACACAAGTCCCCCCGCGGTGGACAACAAGCTGCTTCTCCCGGCGGACAGCAGCTTGAACTCCCATTTCAAGGCGCCGGTCGTCGCCTCCCAGGCACGGATGGCGCTCGATGAGTCGTCGGTGTTGAGCGTGCGCCCGCCCCCTCCGGTGAAACCGATCAGGGGGTTGTACGTCGCCTCGCCCTTATAGAAGATCGTCCCCATCTCGACGGCCGTCTGATAAAACAGGTTCGTCTTCGGACTGTAGCTCGGGCTGTGCCAGTTCGCCGCGCCCTGAATACTGGGGTAGACCAGAATGCCTTCCCGGCTCGGCTCCAGGCCTGGCTTCGCGATCGCACGGCCTTTGGCATCGAGTCCGTCGGCCCACGTCTGCTTGACGAAGGACTTTCCGGCGACGAACTCGCCCGTGGCGCGGTCGAGCACGTAATAAAAGCCGTTGCGATTGGCCTGGGCCAGGAGCTTGCGCGGACGCCCGCCAACCGGTGCGTCGAACAGAATCATCGTCTCGTTCGCGTCCCAGTCGTGCGTGTCGTGGGGCGTGAACTGAAAATGCCACTTGATGGTGCCGTCATCCGGGTTGAGGGCGAGGACCGAACACGTGTAGAGGTTGTCGCCCGGCCGGTTATCGCCGTTCCAATCGGGTCCGGGATTCCCAGTCTGCCAGTACAGCAACTTCAACTCCGGGTCGTACGAACCGGTCAGCCACGTCGAGCCGCCGCCGGTCTTCCAGCTGTCGTTGCCGCCCCAGGTTTCGTTGCCGGGCTCGCCCGGCGCCGGAATCGTATGCCTGCGCCACACTCTCTTGCCGGTTTTCGCGTCGTAGGCGTCGACGAACCCGCGGATGCCGTTTTCCGCGCCCGACACGCCGACGATGATCTTGCCGTCGATCGCGAGCGGCGCCAGCGTCAGGTAGTAGCCGAGCTTGTTGTCGTCCACGGCGACGTCCCACCGCAGCGCCCCCGTCTTGGCGTCGAGCGCCGCCAGGTGGCCGGCGATCGATCCGGCGTAGACCATGTTGTCGAGCACGGCGACGCCGCGATTCACCGGCGGCGATCCGATCACGATCACATCGTCGGGAATCTTCGGCGTCCAGGTCCACAGCGGACGCCCGGTGCGCACATCAAGGGCGGTCACCGTGCTCGGCGGTTCGGTCATGTACATGACGCCGTCCACGACGAGGGGCGAAGTTTCGAAGACGCCCGCTGCTCGAAGCTGGTAGATCCAGGCCGGCTTGAGCTGCGAGACGTTCTGCTTGTTGATCTGATCGAGCTGCGTGTAGCGCTGCGACTTGTAGCCGCCGGCGTATGTCAGCCAGTTCGCCGGCTCGCTCTCGGCTTTGACGAGGCGGTCGTAGGGAACCTGGGCGAATGCGGATCCGCCGAGGACGCCTGCGACGCCCGCGAATACCAGTGCCGGAATGATCGTCTTCATTATTCAGCCCCCCGTAGGCTGACGAGATACGCCACCAGGTCGGTCAGCTCCGGCGCCATCAGCCGCGATGCGAAGCTCGGCATCATGCTCCTCCCTGACTGCTTGTCCAGCAGCTCGACATCGCTTTTCCGCAGCGAGTAGAACTTGCCGGCCGCGTCGCGCACCTGGATCGTGAACGCATCTTCGTTGACGCGCATCCCGCGGATCTCGGTGCCCTGGCGGGTGACGATGCGGACGGGAAGGAATTCGGCGTACCCTCGAGAAAGCACCGACAGCGTGCCCTTCGGCAGCGACGTTCCGGGAGCGACGACCGCCTCGCGCAGATACGCGGCCCCCCGCATGACGCCGATATCGGTGAGGTCCGGACCGAGGGTGCCGCCCTCGCCGGCGATGATGTGGCATGACGCGCAGGCGAGACTCTTGTAAAGAGCGGCGCCTTTTTTCGGGTCGCCCGGGACGCGTTCCTGTGACAGCTTTCCGACCGAGCGCACATACGCGACGAGCTGCTTGAGCTCGCTTTCGGTGAAGCGCCTGATGCGCGGCATCGCGGTATTCGGAATGCCGTTGGCAATGACGCTCTCAAGCGCCTTGTCATCGGGTGCGTGGTTCAGCTTTGGACGATTCAGGCTGGGTGCGTCGCCGCCGGTGCCGCCGTTGCCGTGGCACTCCACGCACATGCCTTGGAAGAGCCGTCTGCCGCCGTCAACGTCGGCGTCGTTCTGCGCACCGACTCGCGCCGGCGCCGCGCCGACCGCCACCGCGATCGCGCCCGCCCACAGCCATCGTCTTGTGATCTGCATAGCCCTGCCTCAGTCTTAGGACCCGGACAGAAATAAAGATGCCATCCTGGGCACCGATGCATCCCGCCTCGCTGCGTTGCTCGTCGGTCACATGCACCCGGCATGCTCCCTCCTCGCGCCTTGCGATCCGGGCGCCTCGGCGCCCATGCTTGGCACCCTTATTTCTGTCCGGGCCCTTACCATCACCCCGTGTGTGAGCCGGTCGGGTGCGTCAGCACCGAACCACGCGAGATTATTGCGGATCGCACCAGATTGTTCACATGAAATATTGGTTGTTCGTCTTTTGAAGCCGCCGCCAGTTTTGGAACCACCAAGCAGACAAAGGCCACGAAAAAGAGGGGGTGTTTCGAGCAAGCCTCGAGCGATCAGCGTTGACACGTCGGACAGTAAAACGTCGAGCGGCCAGCCTGGGGGATCTGGCGGATCGTCCCGCGGCAGCCGGGCGTTCGGCACGGCTCGGCGTGGCGATCATAGACGCGGAAGCGGCCGGCGACGTATGGGTGTGCTTTGCGGGCGATGGCCTCTCGCAGGACGGTTTTGATTGCCGCCGTCAGGCGGACAGCCCGCGGGGTCGGCCGCCCTGCTGCGGTCGCCAGTGTGGACGCGCGCCGCAGCGGCGACAGACCGGCGCGGTGCAGCGCTTCGCTTGCATAGATGTTGCCGAGACCTGCGACCACACGTTGATCGAGCAGCGCCACCTTCAGCGCGACGCGCTTGCCAGTCAGCGCCCGTGCCAGTGTGGCTGGGATGAAGGACGCCTCGAGCGGTTCCGGCCCCAGCGCTGCGAACACCTGGGAAGCACCCGGGCCATCACCGAGCAAATCCATCACGCCGAAGCGCCGCGGGTCGTTGAACGTCACGGTCACGCCGTTCGACAGCGTGAATACGACGTGATCGTGGCGTTCGTCTGGAGCAGCGGCGGCCGATATCCTGCGTTTCGAATGACGACTGATGCGGAAGGATCCCGACATGCCGAGGTGCATCAGCAATGTATCGCCGGAGTCGAGCGTCAGCAGCAGATACTTGCCGCGGCGATCGACCGAACGGATCCGGCGTCCCTCGAGTCGTGATGCGAAGGCAGGAGGAAACGGCCGGCGCAGGTCCTTTCGCCTCAGTAACACGTGCGTGATTCGTGCACCGCGCATCAGCGGTTCAAGCTGCCTGCGGATCGTCTCGACCTCCGGTAATTCGGGCATCAGCCGAATCATGTCACGCGGCAGAGACCGCGGTCATCTCGCGCTTCAGGACGTGACAGGGAGTCGTCAGCCGCCGAAGTGCTCGAAAGAATCCAGTCCGCAGGCCTCGCGCCTGCCGTAGAATCTCTCGCATGTGTGAAAACGAAGATCATTTGAATCAGTTGATCCCATGCAAAAACCATCAGTGACCTGGCGGGGTGAACTCCGATGAAGCGCATGATTGTTGCGGCGTACGTGGTCCTGGCCGGATTAGTCGCTCCGGGCCTGACGGCGGCGCAGGATGTCGCCATCACCAATGCCCGGGTGATTGTCGGCAGCGGCCAGGTGATCGAATCGGGCACGATCATCGTGCGCGGCGGCAAGATTGTCTCGGTCACCTCCGGAGTGGCGCCGACGCAGGGACTGCGCACCATCGACGCAAAGGGCATGAGCGCCATGCCGGGTTTCATCGACGGCCACAAGCACGTGGCCAACGGCGAGGCGGCCGCGGCCCAGATGCGCTCGTTGCTCGAGGCGGGGTACACGACGGTGCTCGCCGGCGGGGGACAGGCCGATGCCAACGTCGCGCTGCGCGACCGCATCGACAAGGGAGAGTTCGTCGGCCCGCGCATCATCGCTTCCGGCCAGGTGAATCTCCGGCAGACGCCGGCGGAGGCGCGTGCCGCGGTTCAGGCGCTGGCCGCCAGGGGAATCAAGCACACCGGGGAAATCGCACTGACGCCGGAGCCCGCTCCGCCGCAGTCCGAGATCGAAGTCCTCAAGGCAATCGTGGACGAGGCCAAGAAGGTCGGCGTGCAGGTCAACGTGCACGCGGTGAGCAGCCCCGCGATGGTCGCGGCGATCGACGCCGGCGTGACCCGCCTGGTGCACCTCCCGAACAAGGACTTCACCACCTACGAGCAGGCCGAGAAGGTGGCGCAGGCGGGGGCGATCGTCGCCGGCCTGATCGCGTTCGGCGCGCCGAACATCGATAGCCTGTCGCCCGCGCCGGCGCAGGTGCAGTGGCCGAAGGACAACACCGCACGTTTTCGTGACGGCAAGCCGTGGCCCGAAGCGATCGCCGGCGCGAACCGCGACCCGAAGGGCCGGGCCACCGGCACCGAAGGCGGCTACACGATCATCAATGCCCGCCGCATCTGGGATGCCGACCCGAACCACCAGACGATCTCGTATTCCACCGATCAGAACGCCGCGGACATCGTGGTGCTCGAGCACGAACTGAAGTCGTTCAGCATCGTGTTCTCGATGGCCGACATCCACAGGATTATCGGTCCCAACGCCGCCCGCTTTGTCGGCATGGCCGATCAGATCGGGACGCTCGAGGCCGGCAAACTGGCCGACATTCTCCTGATCGACGGCAACCCGACGCTGAATATCTATGAGATGCTCAAGACCAAGGTCGTCCTGAAGGAAGGCAAGCTGGTGATCGACAGGCGCTAGTGTCCACCGCGAATGGTCGGATCCTGAGCGCGAAGGTCTTTTCAACCGCGCCAACCCATGACAGACTGCGTCCACGTTCAGGGGACTGGCGTGCGGTCGGTCAAGAGGAGGCAGGGTATGTTGCGAAGATTCGCGATTCTTGTCGTGCTGTTCGGTCTGTCGGTTGGGACCACGTTCGCCCAGGAAGTCGACGCGCGGGCGGCCCTGGTGGCCTCGGCCAAAGCGATGGGCGCCGAGAACCTGAAGACCATCGAGATTGCGGCGGCCGGCTCGACCTCGCTCATCGGCCAGCAGTACTCCGTGGAGGGCAACTGGCCGCAGATCCAGATCGCCGATTACACCCGCGCCATCGACTTCGACGCCAGGTGGTCGCGCGAGGACTATACCCGGCGACAGGGCAATTTCCCGACGTTCGGCCGCGTGCCGCTCGCCGATCAGCGCGTGACGGCCATTGTCAACGGTGCCTACGCGTGGGACATCACCGACGGCAAACCGGTCGCGTTCACGCGGGGATATCTCGACGGTGTGCCGTACAACGAACTGCGGCAGCTCGAACTGGCGATCACGCCACACGGATTTCTGAAGGCGGCGCTCGCGGCCTCCGATGCGAAGGCGATCAAGCTTCAGCTGAACGGCGCCTCGGATTTCGGGCTGTCACAGCACGGGCGGTGGGTGACGATCGTGAACTTCACCTTCCTGGGCAAATACAAGATCAACGGCCATATCGACGATCACAATCTCGTGGAGCTGGTCGGCACCCAGTTCGCGAATCCTGTCTACGGCGACATGGACTACGAGATGCGCTACACCGAGTACAAGGATTTCGGCGGGGTGAAATTCCCGATGCTGCTGCACACCCACCAGGGGGATCCCAGGGTGAACGTCGCGCACAACTACTACGAGTATCGAGTGACGAGCGTGAAGCCGAACGCACCGGTCACCACGATGCCCGTGCCAGACTCGGTGCGCACCGCGGTCGTCGCCCCGGCCAGGGTGGAGAGTCAGAAGCTGGCCGAGGGTGTGTGGCTGCTCGGCGGCGGCACGCACAACAGCCTGCTCGTGGCGTTCAAGGACTATGTCGCCGTGGTCGACGCGCCGAACAACGAGGCGCGTTCACTGGCGGTGATTGCCGAAGCCGCCCGCCTCGCGCCAGGCAAGCCGGTGCAGTACGTCATCAACACGCACCACCACTTCGATCACGCGGGCGGGCTCCGCACCTATCTCTCGCAAGGCACCACGATCGTCACTCACGAGTCGAACAAGCAGTATTACCTCGACATCCTGTTCCATCCCGCGCCGCGCACGCTGCAGCCCGATCGGATGGCGCTGTTCAGCCCGATGTACTGGATCAGCCGCCGCCCGCCGCCGATCGAGACCGTCGCCGGCGAGGCTCGCAGCTCCGCGAAATACGTGGTGACCGATGGCGAGCGAATCCTCGAAATCGACAAGGTCGAGGACGTGTCGTACCAGCTCGGAGACCGGTCGTACGCCCAAGGCAATCACAGCGCCGACATGCTGATCGCCTATCTGCCGAAGGAGAAGATCCTGTTCAACGCGGATCTCTACTCGCCGCCGGCACAGGGTGCGCCGGCCCCGGCGCCGAATGCCGGCATCCGCACCCTCGATCAGAACATCCGCCGGCTGAAACTCGACGTCGCTCAGCACGCGCCCGCCCACGGACGCGTCGGCACCCAGGAAGAGTTCCTGAAAATCGTCGGGACCGCTCCGGCCGGCCAACGCGCCGAAGCGCGGTAACAGCCCGTGGTAGAAGGCTGGCTGCCGGCCTCGTCGTGTCGTGTGAGGGAGATTCATGGCACAGGTATCGATCACAGTCAACGGCCGGTTGCGGAAGGCGAGCGTCGAGTCGCGAACGCTCCTCGTCTTCTTCCTGCGTGAACAGTTGTTCCTGACCGGCACGCACGTGGGCTGCGATACGAGTCAGTGCGGCGCGTGTACCGTGCTCGTCGATGGTCGCACGGCGAAGGCCTGCACGATGTTCGCCGTGCAGGCGGACGGCTCCACGGTCACCACCATCGAGGGCCTGGCGACGGAGGCGACGCTTCATCCGCTGCAGCAGGGATTCTGGGAGGAGCACGGTCTGCAGTGCGGGTTCTGCACGCCGGGGATGATCATGGCGGCAGTCGGCCTGCTACAGGACAACCCGAAGCCGTCGGAGCGAGAGATCCGGGAGGGCATTTCCGGAAATTTCTGTCGCTGCACCGGCTACCAGCACATCGTGAACGCCATCCAACACGCGGCCGGCGGGAGGTAACCCGATGACGTCTCCGGTCCTGCCAAAGCTCGTCGGCCAGCGCATCAGACGCCGCGAAGACCCCAGGCTGATTCAAGGTCGGGCCACGTATGTCGATGACATCAAGCTGCCCGGGATGCTGCACCTGGCCTTCAAGCGCAGCGACATCCCGCACGGCCGCATCCGGTCGATCGACGTCAGCGCCGCGCTTGCGATGGAGGGCGTCGAAACCGTGTTCACCGGCGCGCAGATCGCCGAACTGGTGGCGCCGATGCCGATCGGCACGGCCTGGCCATCGCCCGAGCACCGGGCCGTGGCTGTCGACGTCGTGCGGTATGCCGGCGAGCCGGTGGCGGTTGTCGTGGCCCGCGACCGCTACGTGGCCCGCGATGCCGCCGATGCGATTGCGGTCTCCTACGATCCCCTGCCGGCCGTCGTCGATCCCGAGCTCGCGATGACCGGTCAGCCGGCCGTGATCCATCCGGCATTCCGGAACAATCTCGCGCTGGACGGCCTTCCCGGCGGCACCGGCGTGTCCGCCGCGGGTGTGGACGATTCGGCGATCGACAAGGCCTTCGCGGACGCCGACGTGATCATCTCGCAGCGAATGGTGAACCACCGCCTGGTCCCCAACGCCATGGAGACACGCGGCGTTGTCGCACACTACGAGCCGGGCAAGGGCACGATGACGATCTGGGGGTCGACCCAGAACCCGCACGTCATGCGCTCGATCATCGCGGCCATGAACGGCCTCGGCCAGGATCAAGTGCGCGCGATCGCGCCGGAAGTGGGCGGCGGATTCGGCGCCAAAATCAACGTCTACGGAGAGGACTTCGTCGCCGCGGCGGTCTCGAAGCAGCTGGGCATGCCGGTCAAGTGGATCGAGGATCGATCGGAGGCATTCGTGGCCACGAGCCACGGGCGCGACATCATCGGCTACGTGGATCTCGCCGCGACGCACGAGGGCAAGGTACTCGGCATCAAGCTGCGCCTCGTGGCGGACATCGGCGCGTACAACCTACTCTTCACGGCGATGATTCCAACGCTGACGATGTTGATGGCCAATGCGACCTACGACATCCCGGCCATTCGCGTGACCGTCACCGAGGTCTTCACCAACAAGACGCCGACCGATGCGTATCGCGGTGCGGGTCGTCCCGAAGCGACCTACTTCGTGGAGCGCGCGTTCGACATGCTCGCCCGCCAGTTGAAGATGGATCCGGCCGACGTGCGCCGCAAGAACTTCATTCAACCTGATCAGTTTCCCTACGCGACGCAGATGGGCGCCGTCTACGACTCGGGCGACTACGAGAAGGCGCTCGATCGCGCGCTGAAGAACGCCAACTGGGACGAGCTGAAGCAGCAACGAGATGCTGCGAAGCGGGAGGGGCGGCTCGTCGGCCTTGGCTTGGCGATGTACGTGGAAGTGTGCGGGCTCGGACCGTCTGCGATTCTTCCCACCGGCGGGTGGGAACATTCCCAGATCACCGTCGAGCGCGACGGCCGGATCAGTGCGACGACCGGCGCGTCTCCCCACGGCCAGGGCAACGAGACCACCTTCGCGCAGATGTTGGCCGATCAGTTCGGCGTGCCGATCGAGCACATCACGATTCTCCACGGAGACACGGCGATCGTGAAGCAGGGGGTCGGGACCTTCGGCAGCCGATCCCAGGCCGTCGGAGGGACGGCACTCCACCTGGCCGGCGGCAAAGTGAAGACGAAGATGGCGAAGTTCGCAGCGGCGATGCTCGAAGCGGCCGAAGAAGATCTGGTCTTCGAGAATGGACGCGTCTTCGTGAAGGGCGCTCCGGCTTCCGGCAAGTCGTTCGCCGAAGTGTCGGCCTTTGCGTATGTGCCCGTGCCCTTGCCGCCCGGTCTCGAGCCTGGCCTCAGCGAGGAGGCGTTCTTCGAGCCGACGAACAATACCTATCCATTCGGTTGCCATATTTCGATGCTCGAAGTGGACCGCGAGACGGGGGAGCCGACACTCCTGAAGCTTGTGGCCGTGGACGATGCCGGGCACCTGATCAATCCGTTGATTGTCGAAGGGCAGATTCACGGCGGCCTGGCGCAGGGCATCGGTCAGGCGATGATCGAGGAAGCGGTCTACAACAGCGAGGGGCAGCTCGTGACCGGCTCCTTCATGGACTACGCGATGCCGCGAGCGACGGACTTTCCGCGCTTCGAGCTCGACAGCACCGTGACGCCCACGCCGTCCAACCCGCTCGGCGCGAAGGGCGTCGGCGAAGCCGGGACGCTCGGCTCGACGCCGTCGATCGTATCCGCCGCCGTCGATGCGTTGAGTGAGTTCGGCGTCACCCACATCGACATGATGCTGCGGCCCGAAAAGCTGTGGCGCATCATCCAGGGAGGCCGAGCGTGATTCCGACTTCGTTCGACTATCAGAGGGCGACCTCGATTGACGACGCGCTGGCCCAGCTGCAGGCCGCGGGCGAGGGCGCGAAGTTCCTGGCCGGCGGCCACAGCCTCGTGCCGCTGATGAAGCTCCGGATGAGCGAGCCGACCGGGCTGGTCGACATCGCGCGCATCCCGGAGTTGGCGGGCATCCGTGCCGTGGACGGGGCGATCGAGATCGGGGCGGGCACCACTCACGCCGATGTGGCCGCGTCGGCACTCCTGCGGGAACGCTGTCCTGTGATCGCCGAGGCGGCCGCGGAGATCGGCGATCCGCAGGTACGCAACCGGGGCACGCTCGGGGGCAGCCTGGCCCACGCAGACCCCGCCGCCGACTATCCGCCCGTCATCCTGGCGCTCGACGCCGAGATCCACGTCCGCGGTTTGAACGGATCGCGGACGATCAAGGCCAGCGAATTTTTCCGGGATCTCTTCACCGTCGATCTGCAGGAAGGCGAGCTCATCACGCATGTGCGATTCGCGCCGGCGAATGCCGCCGCGTACGCGAAGCTCCATCAACGCGCCTCGCATTTCGCGATCGTAGGCGTGGCGGCTGTGATCGAGGTCGCTCGCGGACGCTTTCAGTCGGCGCGCCTGGCCCTGACCGGAGCGTGCTCGTACGCACAGCGTCTCACGAGCGTCGAACAGGGGCTGGTCGGCAGGCCGGCCACCGCCGCCACCGTCGAGGCCGCCGTGGGCGATGCAGGCGCCGGTCTCGTGGACGTCAACTCGGACATTCACGCGAGCGCCGAGTATCGCCGGGCAATGGTTCCGGTCTTCGCGCGCCGCGCCCTGACGCGCGCCCTCGAACGGGCGAGCTGAAATCGGGAACAGGCACCACGCCGGCAACGAGCGTTCTTTACTGAATTTTTGAACCACAAAGAACACAAAGAGCACGAAGACTGTTTTCCGGTCTGGAGAACGCCTTTGTGTCCTTGGTGCGCTTTGTGGTTCGATCGAGACCCGCCACCGCTGTGTTGAAACCAGCGGCAGCAAAACGAGCCGAGGGGGTGTGATGTGGGCGAGGTCGCCGATCAGAGCTTGCCCTGAAGGCTCGCGAAGAACCGGTCCTGCATCATCTTGGCGACGCCGGCGATCAGGCGCTGCCCGAGGCGCGCGATGGTTCCGCCGGTCTGCACCGTGCCTGTGAGGTCGAGCACGGTCGCCGCGCCGTCGGGGCGCAGCGCGATGGCTGCGTCACCCTTGACGAAGCCGGTCTTCCCTTGACCTTCGACGCTCAATCGATACGACGAGCACGCAACCTTGTCGGAGAGCACGACGATGCCGTCGTAGGAGCCGGTGATGGCGGACAACGCGACGTTGAGGCGCGCGCGGTAGCGATCGTCGCCGTCGGGCTCGAGCGCCTGGCAGCCGGGAATGCACGACGCGATCACCGCCGGATCCATGAGGAGCGCCCACACGCGATCTGGTGAAGCGTCGAATCTGTACGAACCAGTGACGTCCATTGCTTAGTTCTTCGTGTCTTTGTGGTTGCGGCTTTTCAATGCTGCGACGCGTTCTTAGTGGCCGCCCTTCACGAGGCCGTTCAAGTGTACCGCGAGATCCGCGAGGTTGATGAGATTCCGCGCCGGGAGGAAGTCGTCGACGAACGGCAGCGCCGCTTGCAGGCCGCGTGTCAAAGGCGCGTAGTCTGCTGTGCCTATCAGCGGATTGAGCCAGACAAGGCGACGGCAATGCCGCTTGAGCCGCGAGATCTCCTGGCGAAGCTCGGCTGGATCGCCGCGATCCCACCCATCGGAGATCAAGAGGACGACGGGACGGTATCCGAGGACACGACGGCTCCAGCGTCGGCGAAGCTGCTGCAGCGCGCTGCCGATGCGCGTGCCGCCCGACCAGTCGGACACGGTCCGCGAGACGTTCGCGAGCGCGGCGTCGACACGGCGTGCGTGGAGCTGCGGCGTGATGCGGGTCAACCGAGTCGCGAACAGGAAGGCCTCGACTCGCGGGTCGCGCCTGGCCAGAGCGTGCGCGAAATACAGGAGCATCCGCGTGTAGCGCTCCATCGAGCCGCTCACATCGCAGAGCAGCACCAGGCGTCGGGGGACGGTCTTGCGGCGCAGCCGCGGCAGCGCCAGCGGGTCGCCGCCCGTGCGCACGCTGCGCGCAAGGGCGCGGCGCAGATCGACCCGCGAGCCGCGACCCTTGATCCATCGCCGGGTACGGCGCACGCCCGGCTGCCAGACAAGCAACTGCAGGGCCGCCCGCCCGATCGCCAGTTCCTCCGGGGTAAACGCGGCGAAGTCCTTCGAGGCCAACGCCTCGACCGCGCTCCAGGTGGGAGCCGTGTCGGTGGCGACGGCGTTGCCCGGGAGCAGGTCGATGCCGATCGGCGCCAGCGCGTCGTTGGCTGAAGACTCGGCGTCGGTCGCGGGCGGGCCGGATTCGGCGGCGCCCGGCGAGGCGTCGACGCGCCAGAACGCATCGAACGCGCGATCGAAGACTTCGAGATCCTCGCGTCGACCAACGAAGAGCGCGCGTAGCGCGTGGCGAACCTCGTCGCGATCCGCCAGACTGATGTGGAGCAGCGCCTCGGTCGCGTCCAAGATCCGTCCGACCGGCACGTCCAGTCCGAGCGGCCGCAGGCACCGGGCGAAGGCGAGCAGCCGACGCTGAAAGGGCGAGTCGTGCTTGGAAATGTCGAATCACTCCACTACGCCGTTGTCGAAACCGCTCTAGTCCACTTGCGGATGCGCGGCGTGGGCGCGGGCGAGGAGCGACACCAGCCGTTCGCCGCGCACGGTATCCAGATCGTCCTTGTCCTTGAGCACGACGCCAAGCGTGAGATCCAGCACGGCCGCGTCGGGCTCGTCCCGGTCAAGGGCGACGAGTGCCGCGGTCCAATCGAGCGTCTCGGACACGCCCGGCGCCTTCTGCAAATCCACGCTCCGCATCTCCTGCACGAGGGCCGTAATCCGTGTCGCGAGCGCCGCCGATGCGTCCGGCACGCGCATGCGCACGATCGCCAACTCCTTCTCGAACGAGGGATAGTCGATCCATTGGTACAGGCAGCGGCGCCTGAGCGCGTCGTGCACCTCGCGAGTACGGTTCGACGTCAGGATCACGATCGGCGGATGGCTGGCGCGAATGGTGCCCAGCTCCGGGATCGTGATCTGGTGCTCGGCCAGGAGCTCGAGGAGATAGCCTTCGAACTCTTCGTCGGCGCGGTCAATTTCGTCGATCAGCAGGACCGCGGCTCGTGGACGCTGGGGGTCGATCGCTCGAAGCAGCGCCCGCTTGATCAAGAAGGCGTCGCTGTACAGCTCGCGCCGGGCCGCCTGTCGGTCGAGCGCGCTCGTGGCCTCCAGGATCCGGAGCTCGACGAGCTGGCGCGCGTAGTCCCATTCGTAGACGGCGTGATTGATGTCGAGGCCCTCGTAGCACTGGAGGCGGATCAACTCCGTGCCGAGGGCGTCGGCGAGGGCGCTTGCCAAGGCGGTCTTGCCGACGCCGGGCTCGCCCTCGAGGAAGAGCGGACGCTTGAGACGCATCGACAGGTAGACGGACACCGCCAGTCCGCGCTCCGCGACGTAGTGTTGTGCAGCGAGGCACGTCTGGAGCGCGTCGATGGAATCGGGAATGATGATGCGCCTCGCTAGCGGGACACTGGGAGCTCGTCGATCCGAGCCGTGTGTGCGTGCACGACAATGGCGGCCACCGGCCGCCATTGTCGGTGCGAGGGTGTCCTACTTGCCGCTCATTTCCGGCTCATTTCCGGCTCATTTCCCGACGGCTTTCCACAGCTCCGCTTTTGTCTGCGGCATCGCGGAGGTATGCACGTTGATATAGCGATCGAAGTTCGTCAGGTTGAGCTTCTCGAGAATCGGCACCATGGCCTTGATGTGGTCGTTGGCCGGTTGACCCGGTGCCGGCAGCGAGAAATCTCCCTGGAAGACGACCTTCTCCTTGGGGAGGTAGGCGATCATCAGGCCGTTCGAATGAGGCACTGGGGCGATGTGGTACAGCTCGACGGTGTGCGTCCCATCGGAATAGACTTTTTTCTCGGACACCGCTTCGATCTTGGCTTTCTTCGGATTTTTCGCGAGCGTGTCGTTCAGCAGCGTTCGTGGAGTGTTGAGCGCTTTCTCCAGGAATGCCTCGTTGTTCTTCTGCGTGATGATGGTGGCGCCCTCGGCCACCAGCGGCGGCAGCCCGCCGGTGTGATCGGCATGAGGATGTGTGTTCATGACGTAGCGGATTGGCTTGTTGGGCATCAACTTCTTCGTTTCCGCGATGTACGCGAGACCACGCGCCTCGGATTGTCCGGCCTCGAGCATCATGACGTAGTCCTTGAACTCGACAATCACCGAGTCATAGCTGCCGGGTCCGGTGGTGAGCCTGTAGACGCCGTCGCCGAGCTTTTCGGAGGTGACGGTCAAAGGCGCTGGCGCGCCCCCAGGTGCGCCGCCTCCGCCGCCGCCACGCCCGCCGGCCGGGGCGGGGGCAGGCACCAGCGTGGCGACATCGGCGGGATTCGCCTTGGCCGCCGTCACATCGACGTCGAAGTAGGGCCACCCGCCGCGCGTCTGCACGATCTTCGCAGGCGCCATCACGCCGCCAAAGTCCTTCCACCCGGTGTAGGTGGCGAGGATGTGCATGTCGCCCATGATGTTTTCGCCCAGCCAGGTCTCGACCCGATCGACGATGTTCTGTTCGTTCACGTAGCCGTTGATGACGTAGTTTTTGCCCGAAGGCGCCTTGACCGCAGGACTCCAGGTCAAGACGACGTAGTTCTTCCCCTCGACCTTCCGGCGGCTCGCCATCGCGTTGTTCGCGGCCGCGCCTTTCAGGAAACCCCAGGGCGTGAGGTACAGCTCCAGCGCGTTGTTCCAGGGTTGCGCGACATCCGCTTGTTGGGCGGTGACCTGCTGGAAGAACGTTCCGGGCATTGGCGCCGTGGCGCCGCCGCCAGCGGGATTGTTCGTCGCTCCGGTGTGGCGCGACGCCGGGGCCGTCAGATCGATCACGCGGACGTAGTTGTTGATCGGCCGCATCGGATCATGGGTGCCCCGGCAATTCATGTCGGCGGCGTTCGAGCCGCATTGCTGGAATGCGACATCCTTGGCGGTGCCTGAATACGTGATGGCTTTCAGATCGCCCAATGCCTTCTGCGCGCTGGCGATGACGGCCGGGGCCTCCTGCGCCACGGCGTTACCACACAGAAACGTGAGGCCGATTGCGATGACCGAGAGTGTTTTCGACACAGCGTTCTTCTCCTTACGGCAAAACAAACACGTCGCCCGTTCGAATCACGGGTTGCGGGGTGATTCCCGCGGGTGTCATCCATTGACCGGCAATTTCGCCGCCACCGGTCGAAACCGCGACCGATGCTTCCCCATGGCGTTTGCGTGATATAGCGCGTCGACTGTCCGTGTGCTCGAGCGAACCGTCTGACTTCACGATCGAGAGAGTCTACAGCCGCCGCCACGCCCGGATCCGAAAGGGCGTAAGTCGAGACGGGTTCGGTTGAGGACGATGTCACACCGCCGGGTTGGCGCGTCAAAGCCAATCTGAACCGCACGGCCCTGCATTCAATCCTGCGCCGCGTCGGCGAGCTTCAGACAGTTATGGCCCTCAGGACGTTACCTGGCGTCACGCTTGCGATCCGAAGCGGAACGCGCCGGTCCAGAGTATTAAATGGCGGCTGAGAGTCTGTCAACGTTTTGCGATGCTCCTGAATGAAGGCACCGTACGACCAGGTGCCGACGCGCCCCCCGCATTTTTGTATGGGATCCTGCATTCTTGTCGTACGCCAGAGCGTCCAAACGACACAAATGTCTCGTCGGGATCGGCCGGCTCTGAGAAGTCGTTGATCTGTTGAGAGATTTCCATCCATTGGGCCTTCGGCAAGACGGCTCGCCTCTTGCAACCGTCCGAAGAAACTGACCGCGCACCGCCCGCTGGTGCGGTTTCACTGGGAAGGTGATTGCCATGAATGCGTTGTCGATGGAAATCGGCGGTTCCACTCGGCCGAGGGCGCTCCCGATTGCGGGCAGGGTTCCGCCTGCCGACAACCTTCAACTCGATTCGTCCGTCGTCGGACTCGCCTCAACGAAAGCCCACGCGCTGATTATCGGGGAGAGCGCCCTGATGATCCGCGTGCTCAACGTCTTGTGGCCGACGCTCCGAAAGCCCGTCGTCCACTGCGAAGGCCGGCGGCTCATTCTTCCGGTCGATCGTGAAGGCACGCTCGTGATCAGGGACGCGCACCAGCTGGTGGCGCAAGACCAGCAACGTCTGCTGGAATGGTGGGATCCGTGCGCGCCGCACACGCGAATCATCGCCTGCGCCTCGCCTCAGTTGTTCGCCTTGGTCGACGCCGGGGCGTTCAATCGGTGCTTGTTCGATCGTTTCAGGGAGGTTCAGCTGATGCTGACCTGACGGCATCTGAGCCCTCCCGAAGCCGACGGGCCGTTCGTCGACGGCCCGTCCAGTGTGCAATCCGGCCCCCTCAGGACCATACTCCCGGTATTCTCGCGTTTCGCGCCTGGCGATCCGGGCGCACCGCCCGCCTCGGTGCAACGACGGACTTTCACCACGGGCTGCCAGGACCCGTACAGGAATAAGGGTGCCATCCTGGCCGCCGTCCATCCCGATTGGCTGCGTTGCTCGTCGCTTTCATACGCCCGGTATGCGCGCTCCTCGCGCCTTGCCACTCGGGGCGTCTCGACGCCCAGCATTGACCACCCTTTATTCCTGTACGGGCCCTCACTTACGCCACCAACCACTCCCCGGTGGTATGGTATTAGTGAACGACCGTCAAGCCATGCACAACAGCGGCAGGAGCCTCCACGCGAATCTCGCCGGAACCGCCAACCGCGACGATTGGGACTGAGCGCGTCAATTCAGCCGAGGCGCCCGAAGGGGTTGTCACCGTCCCCATTCACCGCTCCGAGAGATGGTCGGCTTTCACCACGGCCTGTCTAGGTCCCCGTTCCGGATGGGTGAGCGAAGTCCATGTCACCTGACGACGAGCAGCACGCAGCCTCGACAATCGACGAGCCGCTCCTGGCAAGCGTCGGCAGACTGACGGCAATCGTGCTGGCTGCCGCTGGCGCCGTCGCGCTCGCCGCGTGCGGGCGGATGGTCTACTCGGCCTGGTCGGGACAACGGCGCTTCGACACCTGGCCCTTGATCGTTTTCTACTACCTCATGCCAGCGACCCTCGCGGCGCTGTGCTTTTCCTCGCTCGGGTTCAAGCTGCGCGCCAGGGTGCGTCTGTTGATGCTGATCGCGTCGCTCACCCTGTCCCTCTACGCCGGAGAGGCGTGGCTCACGATCTTCGCTGGCGCTGGACGCAGCGTCTTTGCCTCACTGGATGATCACGCTCGGCTGCGCCCGGCCATGACCTCGCTGGCGGCGGCTGGCGACAAAACGCAGTTCGCGGCGGACCTCACGCGACGGTTCGGCGGCTCGATTGACGTTCGCACTTCCCGAGAGATGCTCGACGAATTGCGCCGCCAGGACCACGACGCCATTTCCGTCGTGACTCCCAGCAACCATCTCTTCATGCCTCAATCGGACGGCAGCATCAGGTCAGCCGTGACGATCGACGGGGATGAAGTGCTGCCCCTCGCCGGTGTCTCGGGACGCGTCACGTTGCTGTGCAATGAGAGCGGCCAATGGGTCGATTACCGGAGCGATCGCCGGGGCTTCAACAATCCCGATCGGGTCTGGGACTCGAGACCGATAGATATCGTGGCCTTGGGAGACTCCTTCACGCATGGCTATTGCGTCGAGAACGACAAGAGCTTTGTCGCGCTGATTCGGGATCACGACGGCGCGACGGTGAACCTTGGGATTGCCGGCGACGGGCCCTTGTTGATGCTCGCCACCCTCGCGGAGTTCGCGGCACCTCGCTCACCGAACATCGTGTTGTGGTTTTACTACGAAGGGAACGACCTGGTCGACCTTCAAATCGAGCGGAAGAGCGCGCTCCTGTCGCGATATCTGACCGCCGGCTTCTCGCAGCCTCATCTTGCGAGACAAGCTGAGGTCGACCACGGAATCCTCGCCGAAATTCCCCGCCTTGAAAAGACCGCGCGGGAGAACGACGAACGGCGCAGGCGCAATGTCATCAGGCACGGCCTGACGACTTTTGTGGCGCTGGGGTCGCTTCGTGAACGGTTCGGACTCATCGAAGGTTCCGAGCCGAGTGCTGGCGAGGCAGCCCGCGATTTCGACACGGCGAATATGGCGGTCTTCCAAGAAGTCCTGCGACAGGCCAAGACGCAAGTCGATGGCTGGAAGGGACAGCTGTATTTCGTCTATCTGCCAGAGTGGACGCGTTACACGAGCTACAGTTCGTGGGGAAAAGCCAAACGGGACGATACGTTGCGTCTGGTCCGGAGCCTGGGCATACCGGTCATCGACGTCGACCCGGTCTTTCAGGCGCATGGCGATCCGCTGTCCCTCTTTCCTTTCCGCATGGTCGGCCACTACAACGAAACGGGCCATCGACTGGTCGCCGAAGAAGTGCTCCGCCGACTCGCATCGGGCGGCCGGCATGGCAGCCCGTGGTGAACGTCCGGCGTCGCACCGAGACAGGCGAGGCGGGGATGTCTCGTTCGTCGAATGCAGTCAGACGTTCACCACGGGCTGCTGGGGTGCGGTGATTTCGCTTGCGCTCGAAGTGCGACCTCGATCGCCGGTCGCGTTGACGATCTTCGCTGCCAGAGGATGCTGGATGGTCACACGAGTGTATTCGATTGGCATGCGGCGCTTTGCCATCACCCTGACGAACGCCGCGGCGCCGTCGTCGTCGGCGTGGACGATTGAGTGCGTGAAAGACATGAGCGCCGGCGGGAGAGAAGTTGTCGTGCTGGGGATGGATCAGATCGCGGCCTCGGCCGAGGAGATGGCGTTTGCGCGGGCGTGCGATCACATCGACAAGTGGCTCTTGTCAACTCGCTAGTCTGGCGGTCGGTCGAATCCGTGGCGGTGTGCCGCGCGGGGTGGTCAGCTCACGTCACGCGGGAAGAGACGATGAGGATTTGCGCTGCGTCATTTCCCGGGTTGTGCCATCGATGCGGCGTCTTGGCCCGGACCAGCACGCTGTCGCCGGATCTCAACACGATCTCCTCGCCGGCGTGCGTCAACCCGATGCTGCCATCCCACACGATGGCAAATTGATCGACCCGCGACGTGGCCTGATGTTTTCCGCTCGAGCCGCCGCCTTCGAGCGTGACCATGAGTGCTTCAAGCGTTCGTGACCCACCGGACGGCATGAGGGCATCGATGCGTGCCTTCGACCACGCACTCCGAAAGTTCGGGCGCGCGTGAGCCCGCACCACGGTTCCTTCGGTGGTGGGCTCCACCGAGAACAGATCGGCCAGTGTGACGCCGAGCGCGGACGCCATCTTCTCCAGCGAGTTGATCGACGGCGAGACGACGCCGTTCTCGGCTTGTGAGAGAAAGCTGGCGGAGAACCCGATCTGATCGGCCAGCGTGCGGAGGGAGAGACCGGCGCTCTCGCGCAGCCGCTTCAATGCCGGGCCAACGCGTTGCTCGGCCGTCTCTGACGCGCTGGCCACTCGCTTTGACGACATATGATTCGGGGGAATCATACCTGAGCTTTACGCTCGGAATGGATGAGCTGATTTACTCGCCGTGATATAAATGGCACTTCCGATTCCCAAGGAGCGCCTGAGAAGCAACATGATCAAAGTGATCGACATCGACAGTCAGACCCGGATCCCGGTTGAGGACGGGCACGTCAGGAATATCCTTGGCCCAACTGACGGGGGAACGAGGGTTCAGGTCGTCAGCGAAGAAGTTGATCCAGGCCAGACATCCCGGCTTGCTGCCAGCGACCGAGCCCAGGTCGTCTACATACTGGAAGGGAACGACGCGAAGGTTCGCCACACCATCGCCGGGAACACGTCCGAAATTACCGCCCAGAGACGCGCCGGCCTGTATCTCGAGCCAGGCGAAGAAGCCACCGTCACCGCGTCTGCCACTCCCCTGCTTCTGCTGCGCATCACCGTACCAAAACATGCCGGCAAGCCCACCGCCGGCGAACCGGCGGCCGGCTACTTCTTTGAAGAGGCGCAGCTCAGGTCACTTGTCGACGAGAAGGGTTTCCGGGAGCGGACATTCTGGGTCAACAAGGAGACCGGCCTCTCGGGCTCTTGGGACCTCCAGCTCGGCCGTATGGCCTATGCGGCGCATGCGCATTCTCCGCGTCACGTGCACAACGCCTCGAAGACCAGTCCCGTCACACCGGAGCATTTCTACCTGATCGAGAAGGGGACCGGCGAAGTGAAACACGATACCGGGAGTCTTCCGGTCGGACCAGGGAGCCTGGTCCTCATTCCGGCTGGTGAATGGCATCAGCTGATCGCGTCGGAGACCGGTTTCGATTACATCGAGTTCCAGGCGCCTTTCGACTTCGTGACCACGATGGACCACGATCCGCTGGGCAAGAACTGGTACATCAAGGGCACCGACGACGGAACAGGAAAGCCCAAACTGTGGGTCCAGAGCTGACGTTGCCGACCGGATCGGTCGCCTGCCTCGGCGAACACTACAAAAACACGCTTTCGTTCTTGTGTGTTCGTGGTTGCATTTGGCGTTCATAAAACCAGCACAACAGGCCATTAGCCGCCAGGCGGCTTTCAGTGGCTGCGCGGCTCTTGCGGCTGGATCCCCTTGCACATCAGCCTACATTTGCCCGCGATCCACGACACATCGTGGGCCTCGGTGCGTCCGGACCACACGGACTGGGGTCGATTCGCCGTAGAATCCGGCCGGCGTTTTTTGAGTGGATCCGACCTGCAAAGATGCCTACACTGGACGCGGAAAGAAAAGGCGTGCTGGTGGATCAGGGCGGTCAAACGCGTCGGCAAATATTGCGGGCCGCCCTTGGCGGCGCCGCCGGCATCGTTCTGGGCGCGCCGGTTGCGCGTCTTGCCGGATCATCCGCGCAAAAAGCGTCCCAATCCGCAGACATCGAGCGACTGAGCGACGATCTGTTCGTCGTGAGAATCCCCGGAGAAGCCAATGTCGTCGCGCACGCCCGCGCCGGTGGCGTCGTGCTTGTCGATGGGGGATCCGCCGGCGCTTCCGATGCGTTGATGAAAGCGGTCTCCGGCCTGCCGGCCGGCGGGCCGGTTCATACAATCTTCAACACGCATTGGCACCCCGAGCAGGTGGGCTCGAACGAGCCGCTGGGCAAGGCAGGCAGGGTGATCATCGCGCACGAGAACACCCGCCTGTGGCTCACGACGGATGTCACCTGGCCCTGGAACGAGCGGCGTTTCAAACGCGTGCCCAAGATCGCGCAACCCAACAAGACCTTCTACGTGACGGGGCAACTCGACCCAGGCATTCGCTACGGGTACATCCCGGATGCGGCGCACACCGATGGCGATCTGTACGTGCACTTTCCCGATCAGAACGTGCTCGCGGTGGGCGACGCGGTCTCGGGCCAGGGCTGGCCCGTTGTCGACTGGGCCACGGGCGGGTGGATTGGCGGCATCGTCGGGGGCCTGCAACGGTTGCAGACGCTCGCCGACGCGCAGACACGGATTGTGCCTGCGCGCGGACCGGTGCTCAGCCTGGCGGACCTCAAAGCGCAGTACGAGATGTACGGCGCGATTTACGATCGTCTGACTCAACTGCTGAACAAGGGGCGCGGGCCAACCGAGGCCGTGGCAGCCCACCCGACACAGGAATTTGACGCGCAGATGGGAAATCCGGACGAGTTCGTGCGCCGCGCGTTCGAGAGCTTGTGGGCCTACGTTTCACCAGACGCTTAGACGATGATGCGACGCATGACCACGATTCCCGTAAGGCCTGCCGTGATGATTTCGCTGGCCGGCGTGCTCGTTGCCACGCTGACCACCGGGTTCAACGCCTCTCAGAACGAGTCTGTCCCCCAAACCGCCGAGACCGAGCGACAGCTGGCCGCCATCAAGCAGTACTGCGCCGGGTGTCACAACGACCGCGCGAAGACCGGGGGCGTCAGCTTCGAAGGACTCACTCCGTCGAGCGTCGGTCAACACGCCGAGCTGTTCGAAAAAGCCGTGCGCAAGCTGCGCGGGCGCGTCATGCCGCCGCCCGGCGCCCGACAGCCCGAAGCCGCGGCCGTCGATTCATTGGTCGGCTGGCTCGAGGAATCCCTCGATCGCGCGGCAGGCCAGTCGCACGTTCGGGACCAGATCGAACTGCACCGGCTCAATCGCAAGGAGTACGCAAACGCGGTTCGGGATCTCCTGGCCGTCGAGATTGACGCGGGCGAGCTGCTTCCGGCAGACGATGTGGCCGAAGGCTTCGATAACATCGCGACGGCGTTGCAGGTGTCGCCGTCGTTCATCGAGCAATATGTCATTGCCGCGCGCGCTGTCGCCGTGAAGGCGGTCGGCAGACCCGACGCGCGACCGGGTGGGTGGACGTTCCGCGCCGGGGCCGGCACGCAGCTCACGCACGTGGCGGGCCTGCCGCTCGGTACGCGCGGCGGCATTCTCGCGAGAGTCGATCTTCCCTCGGACGGCGAATATGTCGTCGACGTCGCCGACATGGCCACCCACATCTGGGGCAATGGCATGGAGTTCGAGAACCCGCTGGTGGTGACACTCGACACCAAGCCCGTGTACGAGACGGTGATCGGCGGCGAAGAGGACATGAAGCTCTACGATCAGGTGCAGAATGGCGCGCTGGATCGGGTCAACGTCCGCTTGAAGAACATCCGTTTCTTCGCGACCGCGGGACCACACAGGATTGGCGTGGCATTCAAGCGCCGGACCTTCGCCGAGTCCGACGATCAGCTGCAGATGTTCGCGCCCGGCGGTGGCCAGGATCGTCTGTACCGGGTGAATTCGTTTCAGCTTCAGGGGCCGTTCAACGCCAAAGGCCTCGGGTCGACGCCGAGCCGCGATCGGATTTTCAGCTGCCACCCGGCTCTCGATGCTCAGCGCGATGCGCAGGCGGTCTGCGCCAAACAGATCCTCACGTCGCTGACCACCCGTGCTTACCGGAGAACGGCCTCGAGCGAGGATGTGAACGAGCTGCTCCGCTACTACGAGGAGGGCGCGAAAGACGGCGGCTTCGAAGGAGGCATCCGTAGCGCCATCACCGGGCTGTTGGCCAGCCCGTTCTTCTTGTATCGCAGCGAGCGCATCCCCGCCGGTCTGCATCCGGGCGACGCCTACGCCAGTGACGATCTCGAGCTGGCGTCGAAGCTGTCGTTCTTTCTCTGGAACACGATTCCCGACCAGGAACTGCTGCAGCTCGGTATCGACGGCAAGCTTAGCGATCCTGCCGTGCTGGAGCGGCAGTTGCGGCGCATGCTGGCCGATGCGCGTTCCAGGACGCTGGCCGGCAATTTCGTCCAGCAATGGCTCGACATGAAGCGGCTGGACGAGATTGTGCCGGACTCGTCAGTGTTCCCGTATGCCTCGGGCCGATCTGATCCCCGCGACGACTTGCGCACCGAGCTGACGCTGTTCGCCGACAGCATCTTCAGGGAAGACCGCAGCGTGGTCGATCTGCTGAGAGCGAACCACACGTTCCTGAACGAGCGCGTCGCCCTCCATTACGGGATCACCGACGTGAAAGGCGATCGCTTCCGGCGGGTCGAGCTCACGCAGTCGGCGCGCTGGGGGCTCCTTGGCAAGGGCGCGGTGCTGATGGCGGCGGCGTATCCGAACCGCACGTCACCGGTCTTGCGCGGCGCCTTCATCCTCAAACACATTGAAGGGGTGCCGCCAGCGAACCCACCGCCGAACGTCCCGACGCTGGACGAGAAGGACATCGGCACGACCAAGGCGCTTACCGTCCGCGAGATGATCGCGAAGCATCGATCGAATCCGACCTGCGCGTCCTGTCACGCGGTGATGGATCCGCTCGGTCTGGCGCTCGAAAACTTCGATGCGACCGGCAAGTGGCGGGATCGCGATCGCTATGCGGGCGCGGTGATCGATGCCTCCGGTGAGCTGCCCGATGGCACGCCCATCAACGGTCCCGACGATTTGCGCAAAGCCCTGCTGCGTCGCCCCGAACAATTCGTGCAGACCTTCACCGAGGGGCTGCTGACGTACGCGACCGGGCGCAAGCTGGAGTACTACGACATGCCCACCGTGCGCCGGATTGTGCGCGGCGCCGCGGGCGGTGGCTACCGGTTTTCGGCGCTCGTCCAGGCCGTCGTTCGGAGCGAGCAGTTTCGGATGCGGCGGGTGCCTCAACCTGCGCCGAGTGGAGATCGGGTGGCGGCCGCCGGCAGGAAGGAATAGTTGTGAGGCATGGTTGGTTGATGAACGGTTCTGAATCGGTTCTCTGACGGAGATACGACATGTATTTGTCCCAGAAGCACATCTCTCGGCGCACCGTGTTGAAGACCGTCGGCGCCAGCATTGCGCTGCCGCTCCTCGATGCGATGAATCCCGCCGCCACCGCGTGGGCAAAGACGGCAGCCGGCTCGAGCCCGAAGCGGTTCGCATTTGTCGGGTTTCCGCACGGCGCGATCATGGATCGCTGGTCGCCGAGGCAGACCGGCGCCGACTACGAGATGTCGACGATCCTCGAGCCGCTGACGCCCTTCCGTCAGTATCTGACCATCGTCTCGGGACTGCGGAACAAGCCTGGTGAAACGCCGGAGCCCCATGGCTATATCGAGTCCACGTGGCTGAGCTGTGTCAAGCCCTGGGACCATGGAGTGATCGGTCCGGAGGCCGGTGTCACCGCCGACCAGTTGGCGGCACGGCACATCGGGCAGGAGACGCGGCTGCCTTCGCTGGAGCTCACCACGGCGCAAGTCGGTGCACGGTTGGCCTGGCGCACGCCGACACAGCCGTTGCCGCAGGAAGGCAATCCGCGCGCGGTATTTCAAAAGCTGTTCGGTCAGGGCGACACCGACAAGGAGCGCGCGGCGATTCTCCACGAAACCGGCAGTATTCTGGACCGTGTCAGGGAACAGGCCGCGCGGCTGCAGGCCAGCCTCGGCGTTCGAGACCGTGTCGTCGTCAGCGACTACCTGGACTCGGTCCGCGAGATCGAGCGGCGGGTGCAGATGGCCTCGCAGCAGGACACCTCCACGCTGGACATTCCCGACGCGCCGGTCGGCACGCCAAACGACATCACCGAGCATTTCAAGCTGATGTTCGATCTGATGGCGCTCGCGTTCCAGGCGGACATCACCCGCGTCATCACGTTCTCGATGGATCGCGAGGCGAGCATGCGCACGTATACGAACCTCGGGATCGCCGAAGCGTTCCATCCGCTCTCGCATCATGGGAACAACCCGCAAAAGCAAGACAAGCTGGTGCAGATTCAGCGCTACCACACGGAAGTGTTCGCGAAGTTCGTCGAGCGCCTGGCGAAAGCCCAGGAGGCTGACGGCACGGTGCTGGATCACTCGACGATTCTCTATGGCAGCAACATGAGCAACAGCGACCGGCACAACAACGATCCGCTGCCGGCGGTTGTGCTCGGCCGCGCGCACGGACGCATCAAGGGCGGTCAGCACGTCAAGTATCCACAGGACTCGCGCTTTGCCGATCTGCTTGTGACGCTGTTCGACCGCAACAACATCCCGGTGGAGAAGATCGGCGACAGCGGCGGCATTCTCTCGGAGGTCTAGGACATTGTTGAAACACAAGACGATCAACGCAGAGCACGCTGAGCTCGCAGAGGGTCTCTTGGAAAAACACGCTCTGCGGTCTCCGCGTTTGATGTGGTGTCAGCAACGTCCTGGTATGCGCGCCATGGGATCGTGGCTGGTGGCGGTGGTGGTCGTCGTATGGGCGGCCTCGATGTCGATCGCGACCGCCGCCGACACGACGCCTGCCCGACGTAGCCCTGGTGAAGTCGGGTTGCTCGAGGCGGCCGAGCAGGGCGATCGCGCAACCGCGTTGCGTGTGCTGGCCAAGGGCGCCGACCCGAATGCGCCCGGGCCGGATGGGACCACGGCGATCATGTGGGCCGCATCGAACGACGATCTCGAGTTGGCCCGTGCGCTGATCAAAGCTGGCGCGAACGTCAAGTTGAAGAACCGGTTTGGCACCTCGGCGCTGACCGAGGCGGCCATCGTCGGCTCGGCGCCGGTCATCGACGCCCTGCTCAAGGCCGGCGCGGATCCCAACACCAAGAACCCGGAGGGTGAAACCGCGCTGATGGCCGCCGCCCGCAGCGGTCATCTCGACGCGGCCAAGCGGTTGGTGGACGGGGGAGCCGACGTCAACGCCAGGGAAAGCTGGGGCGGACAATCGGCCTTGATGTGGGCCGCCGCGCAAAGCCAGGCCGAGATGGTGAGATTCCTGGCCTCCCGGGGCGCCGATCTCAACGCCCGCGGTATCGTCCGACAGTGGGAACGCAAGGTGATCACCGAGCCACGGCCCAAGGACCTGAACAAGGGCGGTTTCACGCCCTTGCTCTACGCGGCTCGCGAGGGCTGTGTCGCGTGCGCGCGGCACCTGGTTGCGGCTGGGGCCGATCCCGATCTCGAGGATCCCGAACGCATCACACCGCTCAACATGGGGCTGCTCAATCTGCATTTCGAGTTCGCCGCGTACATGATCAAGGCGGGCGCGGATGTCGACAAATGGGACCTCTTCGGCCGATCGCCGCTGTACATGGCCGCTGATGTCAGCACGCTGCCGGTCAAAGGCAACGGCGCGATGGCCGTCATCCCGAGTGAGGATTCGGTCACGGCGATCGAGGTCGGGAAGCTGCTGCTCGAAGCAGGCGCCAATCCGAATCTTCAGCTCAAACGCCGCCCGCCGTATCGCGATGTGCCGCAGGATCGCGGCGGCGACACGATCCTGGCGCAGGGCGCGACCGCGTTGTTGCGCGCCGCGCGGGCCGGCGACGCTCCGTTCGTCGACCTGCTGCTGAAACACAAGGCGCTGGTCGATCTGCCGAGCAAGGAAGGCGTCACGCCGCTGATGGCTGCCGCCGGTGTCGAATTCGGTACGCGTGTAACGCGCGGCCGCAATCGCACCAACGAAGGCGTGATCGCGACCATGCGACTGCTGCTCGACGCGGGCGCGGACATCAATGCCAGGATGGCGACCGAGGCCAGACGCGTCGTGCCGGAGGGTGCGGCGTACCGCGCGGCGGCCGCGGTGGGTCGAGCTGGACGCGGCAGTCAGGTGCCGAGCGCGTCGGCCGTGCCGCACGAGACCGCTCTGCACGGCGCGGCGGAACGGGGCTTCACCCCCCTGGTGAAATTCCTCGCCGAGAATGGTGCGGATCTGCAGGCGAAGGACGCCAACGGCAGGACGGCGCTCGATCTTGCGAAGGGTGTCGGCGTGCCTGGGGTTCGTCAGGCCGTCAGGGAGCCGTTCCCGGAAACCGTCGCCCTGATCGAATCGCTCATGGCCGCCAAGGGCATCGCGCTGTCATCCGCGAAATAGCGTCGCCGACGCACGGGTCCTAAGCGCCGATCCTCGCCACCGCGGTCATTTTTCGGCCAGACTGCCCGCATTCACTGCCGCACGCCAAATCACCGCGAAGTGTTGAACGCGATTTTCCGGCCGCGACAACGGAGCGGCCGATAGTCATTCCGAGGAGACAGTCCACAACTTCTGCCGCCGCCTCGGCGCCCAGATCGCGTCGGACGAGGTGACGACATGGATCGAGGCCCGCCGCCGCGCCCGCCGACGTCAGTATCTTTCCGTTGTCCACATAGAGCACCCCGCGTCGACGTCGATTTTGGGATGGCGTCGCGCCAGTTCTGCGGCGCCGCGCCAATGAGTGGTGGCTCGCAAGCCATCGAGTGCTCCGGTCGCCGCCAGCAAAACCGCGCCGCTGCAATCGAGGCCACGCGGGCGCCGCGATCGATCGTCCGGCGAATCGCGCGGAGGAGCTGCGCCATCGATTCTCACCATCAACACACAAGGATTCGGTCAACGGATCACCTGTCAGGGGGATGAGCCGGTCGCCAAAAAAGCGACAGCCTCAGCGGTGAAACGACGCAATTTCGCTTGACAGTCCAATAGCCCGGGACTAGTGTTTCGTCGCAATGCACAGCCCTGTTCGATCAATGGGGAGAACACTTCTGACGCTGTCTCGTTGGATTTGAGGCGGCCTTCGTAACACACCAACCACTGTCATGACGGAGAGAGCGATGCGAAAACTGACGGGCGGGATTCTGGTGATGATGGCGTGCCTGGCAATGCCCGTGGCAAGCGGCGCGCAAACGCTCGGCACGATCGCGGGTGTCGTCAAGGATGCCTCTGGCGCGGTCTTGCCGGGGACGACGATTGAGGCGGCGAGCCCCGCCTTGATCGAAAAGGTCCGCACGGCAGTCGCCGACGGCGCGGGTCTG
>JBDTVS010000083.1:0-3730 GCA_040007095.1 Acidobacteriota bacterium | reverse complement strand
CCACCGGAGCCAGTGTGGCGGCGAAACCTTATCGGTTCCTTAAGGCGCAGCCGGTCGCCACTGGAGAGAAAGCGATCCAGGACGCGATGAAGGCGTACGATACCTTTGCGAACGCGGCGGTGGAGGGAGGGCCCCTTCACCTTCGGAGCCGCCAGGCTTAGCGCTGCCGATGCAGGACCAACCACATGCCAACCGACACCTCCCCGGTCTCCTCGCTCCGCGGTCTCAGCGAGACGGAGGCTCGGACACGACTGAAGACAGACGGCCATAACGAGCTCCCACGGACGAAACGACGCACCCCCTTTCGAATCGTCCTCGAGGTGTTGCGCGAACCAATGCTGGCGCTGCTCGTCGGCGGCGGCGTCATCTACTTGGTACTGGGCGACCTGCAGGAAGCTCTCATCCTCCTCGCCTTCGCATCGATGTCGGTCGTGATCACGGTGGTGCAAGAAGCTCGCACCGAACGAGTGCTGGAGGCGCTACGCGACCTCACCAGCCCCCGTGCACTGGTCATTCGCGACGGCGAGCGCAAGCGCATCGCCGGGCGGGAAGTGGTGCGTGGCGACCTCGTCGTGCTGGCCGAGGGGGACCGCGTGCCGGCCGATGCGGTGCTCGTCGACAGCCAGGATCTGCAAACAGACGAGTCGCTGTTGACGGGAGAATCTGTTCCCGTGCGCAAGGTCTCGAGGCCGAATGACGCGCCGAGGGCGGGGCCACGTCCTGGCGGTGACGATCTGCCGTATGTGTTCTCAGGGTCGCTGGTCGTGAGCGGGACGGGCATTGGCGAGGTGATCGCGATTGGTGCCTTGAGCGAAATCGGGAAGATCGGCCAGTCGCTCAACACCCTGGAGCTCGAGCCGCCGCGTCTGCAGACTCAAACCCGCCGGCTCGTGCGGGTGTTCGCCATGGTCGGTGCCGCGGTGAGCGTTCTGGCGGTGTTGCTCTACGGGACGTTGAGAGGTGGATGGCTCGACGCGCTGCTGGGCGGCGTCGCGCTCGGCATGTCGATGCTGCCCGAGGAGTTTCCAGTCGTACTGACGGTCTTCATGGCGATGGGCGCCTGGCGCATCTCACGAGCGCGTGTGCTGACACGGCGCGCCGCCGCGATCGAAACGCTCGGATCCGCCACGGTGCTGTGCACGGACAAGACGGGGACGCTGACAGAGAACCGGATGTCGGTCGCCGAGCTGCGGCTCACGAGCACCGCGGTCTTTCGACCTCGTGACGCGCTCGGCGCGACGATGCCTGACGCGTTTCACGATCTGGTCGAGTTCGGCGTGCTCGCCAGCGCGAAGGACCCCTTCGACCCGATGGAAAAGGCGTTCCACGAACTCGGCCGCCAGGTATTGACGGGAACCGAGCACCAACATGGCCCCGAATGGACCATCGTGAAGGCCTACGGCCTTCGCCCCGAGCTCCTCGCCATGTCGCAGGTCTGGCAGGCAGCCGATGACCCTCAGGACTTCGTCATCGCCGCCAAGGGCGCACCTGAAGCGATTGCCGAACTCTGTCATCTCGGCGCGACGGAGCGTGCCGAGCTCACGCGTGCTGTAGACCAGATGGCAGCGGAGGGTCTCAGGATCCTAGGTGTTGCGCGCGCCCGGCCCACCGGAAATGCGTGGCCCGCCACCCAGCACGATTTCGTGTTCGAGGTCCTGGGTCTGGTCGGCCTCGCGGACCCGCTCCGGGAAAGCGTGCCCGATGCCGTGAGCGAATGCAGATCCGCTGGCATCAAGGTGGTGATGATCACCGGTGACTATCCGGCGACAGCTCAAGCAATCGCCCGTCAGGCAGGCCTTGACGCCGTAGATCTTGTCACGGGACAGGAACTCGAGAAGCTGAGCGAGGCAGAACTGGTCGGCCGCGTCAGGACTGCGACGGTGTTCGCGCGGATCATGCCTGAGCAGAAACTACGCATCGTCAACGCGTTCAAGGCGAACGGCGACATTGTGGCGATGACCGGCGACGGCGTCAACGACGCACCGTCCCTCAAGGCGGCGCATATCGGCATCGCCATGGGCGGGCGTGGGACAGACGTGGCTCGCGAAGCGTCATCGATCGTCCTACTCGACGACGATTTCGGCTCCATCGTCACGTCGGTCCGGCTCGGCCGAAGAATCTACGACAATCTTCGTAAGGCCATGGGATTCATCTTCGCGGTTCATGTGCCGATCGCCGGGCTGGCGCTGTTACCCTTGCTGTTCGGCTTTCCGATCTTGTTCGGGCCGATGCACATCGCATTTCTGGAAATGGTGATCGATCCGGTGAGTTCCCTGGTCTTCGAGGCAGAGACAGAGGAAGACGACGTGATGCGCCGCGCCCCGCGGTCCCCAGATGAACCACTCTTCTCTGGGGCGCTGATTCGCTGGAGCCTCCTGCAGGGAGCCTTGGCGTTCGTGCTCGTTGCAGCCATCTTCATCGTCGCCTCTCGGCGGGGGATGCCGGAAGCCGAAGTGCGGGCGCTGACATTCTTCTCGCTGGTCCTGACGATTGTGGGCCTCATCTTCGTCAACCGATCCTTCAGCGCATCGCTGGTCACGGCACTCCGGCGGCCCAACCCGGCGCTCGCGTGGGTGCTGATAGCGGTCACGACAATGTTGGGCTTGACCCTGCTCTGGCCATTCGCGAGTCGCCTCTTCCGCTTCGGACCACTGCATGCAGACGATCTCTCGTTGACGCTGGCGGCCGGCGTTCTTGTTCTTGCGGCCCTTGAGCTCTTGAAGCCCCGATGGCGTACACGGTTGCAGTCGCAGTCGTAAACGAGGCCCGAGACGAAACATGGCTCGACGAGTTCGTTTCACCTTCCTCTGATTTCGCCGCGGGTGCGGTCGGCGTCGGTCGGCTGGGCGAGGGCGTTCACGGTACCCGGGCTCGGTGTCGCCGAGGCGACGTGTACCCAACCATTGCGGAACGCGACGGCCAGCGTCGCGCCGCCCAGGACAAGCAGCGTGAGCAGTCCGGAGATGATGAGGACGGACCGATTCGAGGGACCTGGCATGGCGAATCTCCTTGTCTTCAGAACCACGGCCAGTGTGGCGGCGAAACCTTATCGGTTCCTTAAGGCACGGTCGTCGGCCCTTCCAATCATCGGATGAACGAGGTGCGCTATGGCCCATCGTGAACGTCATCGGAGCGAGCGGATCGGATGGCTTCGCGCGGCGGTGCTCGGCGCCAACGACGGCATCGTGTCAACCGCGAGTCTTGTCGTCGGCGTGGCTGCGGCGGAAGCGGCCCGCCAAGACGTCCTGGTCGCCGGCGTGGCGGGTCTTGTGGCTGGCGCGCTGTCAATGGCCGCAGGCGAATACGTGTCGGTCAGCTCTCAAGCGGACACCGAACAGGCGGATCTCACGCGCGAGCGGCAGGAGCTGGCGACAGACCCGAAGGCGGAGGAGGAAGAGCTCACCGGCATCTACATCCGGCGCGGGTTGGAACCGGAGCTGGCACGAACAGTGGCGCGGCAGTTGACGGCCACTGGCGCACTGGCGGCACACGCACGCGACGAGCTTGGCCTGACCGAGGAACTAGCCGCGCGGCCGTTGCAGGCGGCGTTCGCGTCAGCGGCAACATTCGCGGTCGGCGCCGGAGTGCCCATTGCGACGATTCTTGTCGCACCATCGACAGGGCTCGTGCTGGCCGTCTTCGTGGTGTCGTTGTTGTGCCTAGTCGCACTCGGCGCCGCCGCCGCCCGAATCGGCGGGGCACCGATGCTGGTCGGCGCGACGCGCGTCAC
>JBDTVS010000082.1:0-30786 GCA_040007095.1 Acidobacteriota bacterium | reverse complement strand
CCGCCGGGGAACGGTGGCGACCAGTTGATGTGCGAAAGCAGCGTGGGTTTTGTGGGGTCGCTGATATCGTGGATCGTCAACCCGCCATCGCGCCACGCGCCATAGCCACGATTGCCCGCCGTGATCATGTGGTGGAGCGCCGCCCGCCGACCCGCGGGCAGTGTCGGCTTCTCTCCGCCAGCACGATGCATGCCCGGCAGCCACCATCGCGACACGATCTCGGGCTTGGTCGTGTCCCGCAAATCAACGATGCACAGAATGTGATCGGTAAAGCCGTCGAAGTGCGCCGACACATAAGCATAGCGCCCACCCGGCCACCACAGGCGATTGATCCCGAGGCCGGGCATCTCAAGGAAGGCAATCTCACGCATCTCGGCGGGGCGCGAGATGTCGTGAATGCTCAGGCCAGAGCGGAACTTCTTGCGGTTGGTAATGCTGTCGACGAGGGTATTCTCGAAATAGCCACGCAGATTGTCGTAGGACTGCATGGCCACGATGTTTGCGCCGTTGGCCAGCAGCAACAGATCATCGGCGACCTGCAAATGATGCGTCCGCGTATTGACGCCGGCGGTAAAGAAGCCCACCGGTTTCAGCCGGCGCGGATCCGCCGCGTCGAGAATGGTCACACCATCGCTGAACATGTGGCCGACATAGACGTGACGCCGGTTGAGCATCACCTGCACGCCATCGGGGCGCCCGCCCTGATCGCTGTACGACACATGCCGGATGCGCCGGCCGATGCCCTGGGGCGGAATAGGCGGATCCGAGGCGGCGCGCGCTCCCAGCGGTGCGGATGCGGCGGCCGCCAGAGCAAAGAGACCTCTCAAGTGATCGCGGCGAGTCATGGTGTCCTCCTGAATTGTAGTGCGAGCGCACCAAAAAGTGGCGGATCGAAGCAGATGCGGGCCGGCGCACGCGAGGTGCAGTGCATCATGGAGACGGTCCCCAAAGTCCGCTACACTCCTGTCGAAGTGTCGACGTCATCGACCATCGGGCTTTCCAGTCCGGGTGTATCCCGGCGCGCCGTCCTTGGAGCGGTGGCGTCGCTGTTGTGGCCGCCACGACTTCTCGTCGGCCAGGACACCGGTGTGCACATGATTTCCGCCGAGGGAGAGGGCGCCAGGTACTGGTCACGATGGCGCGGACCGTCGGGCCAGGGGCTGGTGGCGGAGGGGAGCTATACAGATACCTGGTCGACGACAGAACACGTGCGCTGGAAAACACCGGTACCGGGACGAGGCAACTCCTCGCCGATCGTGTGGCGTGATCGTGTCTTCGTCACGACGGGCTACGACAATGGACGGCGCGTTTCAGTCCTGGGCTTTCAGCGAACTGATGGCCGCCAACTCTGGGAAACCTTCGTCCCTGCCGGGCGATCGGGCTCGTCGCATTACAAGAACGGTCACGCCTCGGCGACACCGGCCACCGACGGCGAGCGGGTGTATGCGTCATTCGGCGGCCGGGGGCTCGTGGCCGTCGACCTGGACGGCGCGTTGATCTGGCAGCGGGACATCGGACCGATGAACGCGTACCACGGAACTGCGGGGTCGCCGCTCCTGTACCGCGATCGGCTCATCCTCTACCAGGACTCATTCTCCGAATCGTTCATCGCCGCGTTCGACGCCCGCACCGGCCGCACCTTGTGGCGAACACCCCGTACCGCCAACGTCGGTTGGGGTACGCCGGTCGCGATCAGCGTCGCCGGTCACGACGAGATCATCGTGAATGGCCAACGCACCGTCTATGCATACGATCCGGACACCGGTCGAGAGTTGTGGCGCTGCGACGGCAGCAACGACGAAGTGATCCCGACGCCGGTCGTCGGACACGGGATGGTCTTCTGCTCGTCCGGACGGGCCGGCCCGACCCTCGCGATTCGCCCCGGGGGACGCGGCGATGTCACCAGCAGCCACCTCGCCTGGTCGAGCCCACGCGGCTCGCCGTTCGTACCGTCACCGATTCTGTACGGCGAGCATCTCTACATGGTGAACGACATGGCGAGCATCGTCACCTGTCTCGACGCGATGACCGGCCGCGCGCTGTGGCAGGGGCGGATCGGCGTCGCCCAACGGGAGGGTTTTTCGGCGTCGCCGGTCGCCGTCGATGGAAAGATCTTCTTCACGAACGACGACGGCGAGACGTTCGTACTGCGTGCCGGCCCGAAGTTCGAGCTGCTGCACGTCAATCAGATCGGCGAGGCCGTGCTGGCGTCTCCGGCCCTTGCGGAGGGGCGCTGGTATGTCCGCACGGATCGCAATCTCATCAGCATCGGACGCTAGCCATCAGCCACTATGATTAACCCACACGCGGACCGTCATTTCACGGAGGCAGGCATGAACGTTGGTTTTATAGGTCTTGGCAAGATGGGCCAGGGGATGACGCGGCGCATCCTCGGCGGGGGCCACGACCTCATTGTCTATAACCGCACCAAGGAGAAGGCGGCGGACCTCGCCAGCGCGGGCGCAGCGCTCGCCACGACCATCGCCGATGCGTGCCGCGGGCGCGATGTGGTGATCACGATGGTCGCCGACGATAAGGCGGTCACCCAGGTGACGCTCGACGCCGGCGGGCTTCGAGAGTCGCTCGCCGCAGGCGCCATCCACCTCTGCATGGGAACGCACAGCGTCGCCGCAGTCCAGGCGCTCAGCCGAGCGCACGCCGAGGCGAATCAACGGATGGTCTCAGCGCCCGTGCTCGGTCGGCCGGACGCCGCCGCCGCCGGACAACTGGCGATCGTCGCGGGGGGGCCGGCGGACGCCGTTCTGGAATGCGAACCGCTGTTTCAGGTTCTCGGGCGCCGGACGTTCCAAGCGGGCACGAAACAGGAAGGCGCGGCGGCCATCAAGTTATCGAACAACTTCGTGCTCGGCGCCGCGATTGAGGCGATGGCTGAAGCGTTCTCGCTCGTGAGGAAGTACGGCGTGGTCCCGCAGGTGCTGTTCGACGTCATGACCGACGCGCTGTTCGCCGCGCCGGCCTACAAGATCTACGGCAAGATCATGGTGGACCAGAGCTACGATAAGGCCGGATTCATGACGCTGCAAGGGTTGAAGGACTTGAACCTCGTGCTGGCGGCCGCCGACCAGGCGCGTGTGCCGATGCCGAGCGCCAACAACGTCCGGGATCGTTTGCTTGGCGCGATCGCGCACGGGGACGGCGAGAAGGATTGGGCGGTGATGGCGCGCGAGCAGGCGCGTGCCTGCGGGCTGGAGTGACGAAACGTCACTCGCCGCACGCGGATCGCACGCAGACAGGCGTGTTCCGCATGCTCCGCGGCGCGGCGTGACTCTGAATCGTCACCGAGACACGCTGCAAAATCAGGCGCAACCAGAATCAGGCGCAACCAGAATCAGGCGCAACAATGTCCGCGGTGACTTCCGCGGTCTCGGCATGGATCGCGATCGGGGTTCCTATCATGAATGTTGGTTTCGTCGGTCTCGGTCGCATGGGGTCGGGGATGGCGGGCAGAATTCTCGAGGCCGGCCACGACCTCGTGGTGTTCGACGTCCTTCCCCAGAATACAGCGAGGCTGGTCACGGCGGGGGCGCGCGGCGCTTCGTCGCTGGCCGAGCTGTGCGCCGGGCGGGATGTCGTGATCACGATGCTCGCGGAAGAGGCCGCCGTCGACGCGGTGGTCTTCGGCCAGGGGGGGTTGCGTGATTCTTTGCCGCCCGGTGCCGTTCACCTGGCGATGGGCACATACGGGATCGGAACGATTCGCGCGCTGGTCGCGGCTCATGCCGCCGCCGGACAGACCCTGGTCGCGGCGCCGGTGCTCGGCCGCCCGGACCTCGCCGCGTCGGGGCAACTCGGCATCGTATCGGCCGGGCCCGCCGACGCGCTCGAACGCTGCGGCCCGCTGTTGGCGGTCATCGGTCGACTGACGTTCCATGCCGGGAGTGAGCCAGAGGCCGCGAGCGCGATCAAGTTGGCCAACAATCTCGTGCTGGGGTGCGCGATTCAGGCCATGGGTGAAGCGTTCTCGCTGGTGCGAAAGTACGACGTTCAGCCACAGGTGCTCTTCGACGTGCTGACCGAGGGTCTTTTCTCCGCCCCTGCCTACAAGGTCTACGGAAAAATCATCGTCGACGAAAGCTACGAACGCGCCGGCTCGACCATTGCGTTGAACCTCAAGGATGCCAATCTGATCATCGGCGCCGGCGACATCGCGCGGGTGCCGCTGCCGAGCGGAAACACGTTTCGCGACCGGTTGCTCAGCGCGATCGCCCACGGCGATGCCGACAAGGACGTCGCCGCGCTCGCGCTCGAGCAAGCGCGCGCCAGCGGACTTGCGCCATGACTCTCGGCCAGCGGCTCGCACGACAGCCACAAAGCCTGTGGGCGCGCAAGGCGCTCTTTCAAGTGCATCTCTGGACCGGCATCGGTGTCGGGCTCTACATCTTCGCGATCAGCCTCAGCGGCAGCGCCATCGTGTTCCGCCGCGAGATCGCCAGGCTCGCGTGGTCGGCCCCCACGGTCAACCCGACCGGAAAAATCCTCTCGCGGGACGAGCTGAGCACCGTCGTCAAGAAAGCCTACCCGAGGTTCGACGTCGCCGCCGTGACCTTCGCCAAGAAGCCGGACCGCGCGGCGGAAGTGCTGATCACGCGCGGCCAGCGGCGTGTGGAACGGGCATTTGATCCCTATACCGGAAAGGATCTCGGCGCGATCGGGACCGACGAGCCCAAAGTCATGATCTGGCTCGTCAAGTTTCACGACGATCTGCTGGCCGGACACACCGGACGCCTCTACAACGGCGTCGGCGCGATTCTGGTGACGGTCTTGTGCGCGACCGGCATCCTCATCTGGTGGCCCGGCGTCACCCGCTGGTGGCGCAGTCTGATTCTGCGCCGCAAGGTCGGTTGGGCCCGGTTCAACTGGGATCTGCACAGCGCGGTCGGCTTCTGGATGTTCGCCTTCGTGGTGATGTGGGGGATCAGCGGGATTTATCTGGCATTTCCTGAACCGTTCACGAACCTGGTCGACTATCTGCAGCCGCTCGACGCGAACAGCCGCGAGACCAGGACCGGTGACGAAGTCCTGGCCTGGTTGGCGCGGATCCATTTCGGCCGCGCGTACGGCACGTCGGTCAAGTGGCTGTGGACACTGCTCGGATTCGTGCCGGTCACGCTGTTCGTGACCGGCGCCATCATGTGGTGGCACCGCGTGCTGAAGCCGGCACTTCGAAAGAAAGAGCGCCTCGCGGCTGAAGTCGGAAGCGTGCAGACTTCAGTCAAGCTGGAGGCGTAACCAGCCCGTCAAGGAGCGGTGCACGTCCAATTGACGGCGTCCTTGAAATTGCCCGTGCCCTTGTATTTCGCGTACTGCGGATATGGACAGAGCGGACGTGACAGCGCCGACTGCGCGTTCGCCGCGGTGAGCTGGGCCGGCGCCACGCCTTTTTCGCGCCACGCTTCGAGCGTCCCGATTGAATCGAACGTGTTCGGCCCTTCCCCGCCGCGGCAGTGGGCCATGCCGGGCACCATGAACAGACGCATCCAGTCGCCCTGACTCTTGCCCATTTTGTCGAGAACGCTCTCGTAGTAGAGGACGGTGTTCTCCGGCGTGATCGTCGTGTCGCCCCAGCCCGCGTACAAGAACAGCTTCCCGCCGTGGGCCTTGAACCGGGCCAGGTCCGGATCGACCGAGTCCACGAAGCCGATTTTCTTGTCGATGATCGGCATGTCGCGGTCGAGATCGAAGCCGTGCCAATCGTAGTCGGCGTTCTGGAACGCCCAGATACGAACCGTGTCGCTGACGTTGACCGTTTGGTTGCTCCGCAGCGCGGGCAGCGGGTTGCCGAGGGCCTGGCCGGAGAAAATCAGCTCGCCCCTGCTGTTCTTCAAGCCGCCATAGAACATCTCAACTGACTTCAGCTGGGCCTTCGTCAAGCACGAATCGCCGTCCTCTGCTTTGCACAACAGCGTCGAAAAGTCGAAGCTGCACTGGCGCGGGTTGTTCAGAAATCCTTCCTTCATCGTGTCGCACTTGTTCATCACAGCGGCGTTCACCAGCTGCGCCTTGGCCGGCGAGACCGCCATGTCCGGGTTCCTGGCGAGAATGATGCTGCGCGCCGAGCCCGCGGTGTGCATGTGGATGTGCCGGTTCGCAAGGGCGCCGCCGATAATGCCGTCGTAATCGTCCGGGAAGCGCTGCGCGGCCATCACGGCCTGGCGTCCACCGGTCGAACAACCCTTGAAGTACGAGTACTGCGCCGCTCGAGCGTAGAACTCCTTGATCAGCAGCTTGGAGGTGACCGTCGTCTCGTGCACGGCGCGGTGGGAGAAGTCGACGATCTTTTCGGGATGCCCGAGCGCGAACATGCCGTTGGGCCCTTCGGCAGCCGTGTGTCCCGCGTCGCTCCCAGCAGCCGCGTAGCCGAGGCGCAATGCGACTTGCATGTCTCCGTAACCCTGAATGGATCCGGCGAACCCGCCGTTGCCCATCATCATGAACTTGCCGTTCCAGTTCTCGGCCGGCATCCACAGCTCGGCGCCAATCTTGGAATCCGACGCCGGCTTGAGCGTCAGCACGACGCGGCAATGTCGCGGGAGCGAGGGAGCGCCCGCCGCCGGCGCACCAGCCGGAGCGGCTCCGCGTCCGGCGGCGGCGGCGCCTCGTCCAACGGCTGCCGCGCCGAGACCCTCGGCACCAGGCGGAACGAACGCGCCCGCCTGAACGAACTCTGCCCTCTCGATGACGGCTTGCGGAGTTGAGAGGGATTTCAGACTCTCGCACGGCGTGGTGCCGACAGCGGCGGTGGCAAGCAGTGCAAAACTCAAACTGGCGAGCATGTGGCCTCCTCGGGCTTCCGGAGTCGCACGCCGGGAGCGGCATGGCACCGCGATTATAGGCGAAGCATCAGGGCCAAATCACACGTCTGACGTCACAACCGCCCACCGATGGCTCTTGTGGGACAGCCGCGCGACGGCAGCGGCGGGGCGCAACCACACCACCTCGTGATCGGGCTCGGTCGCGAGAACGGAGCCCGTCACCACCGCCTCGAAGAACACGCTCACTTTGTCGACGCCCGCATGTCCGGCCGGCGAGTGAACGATCTCGGTCGCGTTCCCGATAATCCCGCGCGGTTGGATCACGAGGCCGCATTCCTCCCTCGCTTCGCGTTCAACCGCCTGCTCTGCGGCTTCGTCAGCTTCGATCCCTCCGCCGGGCAAGAACCAGCCCCTGGCCGCGCGCACCACCGCGATTCGGCCGTGCTCGTCGCGGAGCACCGCGTAGGCACTGGCTCGGACGCTGTAGCAGCAGCCGGGAAGCCGGGTTCCGAAAACGGGTGAATCGGCCGGCAGAGACATGACTGGTTACGCGTCGGGGTGATGGACTGACAAAGAAATGAAGAGCACCGATGGAGACCACCGCCGTTCGCCAGAGCGGGAAACCATCGCCTTCGTGTGCGTGGTGGGCTGTGTGGTTGCAAAACTCCGGCGGTTAGAAAAGCACCATGAAGCCCGGTCCTTCGATACGCTCACACGCCCGAACCCGCGACCTGCTCGTAGTGCTGAATGACAGGCGCCGGATCGTAGAAGTGATGCAGCAGCCGCTTCCACTCCGCAAAGTCCGGATGCGCGCGAAAACCGACGGTGTGATCTTCAATCGTGCGCCACCGGACGAGGAGCAGGTACTGATCCTTCACCTCGACACAGCGCTGCAGGTCGTGCGAGATGTACCCCTCCATCGACGCGATGATCGGCTGCGCCTGGTTGAAGGCCGCCTCGAACTCGCCGCTCTGGCCGGATCGGATGTGAAGAGTGACCGCTTCGAGAACCATGAGCACCTCAACGGTCCGGCTCAAGCCGGACACCACCTACGTCTAGTGGACTGTCTCTTCGGAACTACGACCGGCCACTCCGTTGTCGCGCCCGGAAAATCGCGGTCGACAACGGGGCCAAGTGGGACTGCTTCAGCGGGTACGAGCCACTCGTCACCGCAGCGGCGGGTTCGCAATCATGGCGCGCAGCGCCTGGAGCGTCTCCTCCGACCCGACGAACAAGTCGCCCGGGTCGCCGCGATACTTGATCATCTCGCTGTAAATCGGGCCGGCCTGATACACATTCAGCCCCAGGCCGGCCAGGTACTGCAGCCTCAGGTTGCGATCGCGGTTGACGGCGGCATCCTTCAGGAACGGCTTCAAATCCGACGCCCGGCCGGCAAACGTCGAGAACAATTCGATCGCCGAGTTGAAGCCGATCTCGCGCAGCGATTGCGCCATGCGTGCGTACTCGGGACTTGCCAGCTTCGCCTGAATCGCATCGACGTCGATATGCAGCGGTTCGATCGACCCGACCAGCACCGTGTCGTAGCCTTCGCCGTTGGTCGTGTTGCCGAAGACCACTCCGTTCGGGAACGCCTCGAAGAAGGTCGCCAGCTCGCTTTTCACCGCCTCCGGGCTGCTCTCGTAGAGCTGCACGAACAAGGTCACCACGCCGCCGGGGTTCAGATGCGTCTTGACCTCCTCGAAGAACTCCCGCGTGTACAACATGGCCGCGCCCTTCACCCACGGGTCGAGCGGATCGCTGGTGATGCCGTCGAACTTCTGCTTGGTCGTCTGCAGATAGTGTCGCGCATCGTCGATATGGATGTGCACCTTCGGGTTTCTGGCGACGTCGAAGTTGTGCTCGCTGAAATACGTAGAGACCACCTTGGGCACCAGGGACTCGATTTCGGCAATGGTCTCGGACTTGAGGCGCGGCTCGATCGACACGGCGCCCGCCGTCGCGCCGGCGCCAAAGCCGATCACCATCATGTCCTGCTCGCGGGGAGGCAGCAACGTCGTAAGGTGGCCGAGCATCCGCTGCAGACGCATGTCCTGCGGCTCGCTCGACGCCTGCACCTTGCCGGCATTGTGATAATTCAGCACGCCATTCGACAGCCTCGACACCGCGACCGACGCCATCATCCCTTCGCCTTTGTAGATGATCTCGTTGGCCTGGCTCACTCGAGTGGCCGCGTAACGGCCGTAGGCGATCAGCAGGCCCGGCACTTCGTGGACGCTGCGGATCAGCAGCGCGCCCATCCCGATCATCACGGCGACCAGCACCATGCCGGGAATCTGCGACCGAAAGCCTTTTCGTTCTTCCGCCGTCTCTCCCCCACCAACCGGCTCGAGCACCAGCAGTCCGGCCACCATGCTGATGACGATGAGCACCTGCTGTGCGTGCTGGCTGCCGATCCAGGCCACGAGAAGAAGGCTGGCGCTCAGCGCGCCGACGATGGCGCCCACGGTATTGGCCGCGTAGACGCCGCCGACCAGACGCCCGGGGTCCTGTCCTCGCGCCGCAATCGACGCCAGCGCCAGCGGGAAGCTCGCGCCCCACAAAATCGCGGCGGGCAGCACGGCCCACAGGCAGCGCACCAGGTCCAGCTGCAGGGTAAACCACGGATCGCTCGAAATGGACGGATTGATCGGCCAGTACGGCAGCGACTGCGTCAGCACGTGGGCGCTCCACGCAATCGCCGCACAGAGCGCCAGTTGACACCACGCGAAGGCCACCCGGGGCCGGGCCAGGCTTCGCGCCAACGACGACCCGATGGTGCTGCCGATCCCGAGACCGACCAGAAACGCCGCGAGGATCAGAGAGAAGGTATAAGTCGTGGCGCCGAAGAGCAGCGAGAGGATCCGGGTCCAGATCACTTCGGCCGCGAGCGCCGTCAGTCCAGATAGTGCGATCGCCACGTAGACGACCCCGGAACCCGGGGCCGGACCGACCATCGAGGCCGCCACGGGTGCCTCTCGATTCGGCGTGGCCCTGGCGAGCACCAACGCGAGGACCGCAACGACCACGTTCAGGCCGACCGCGACAAATGTCGCGATCGCGTTGTCGTGCACGCGCAGCAGGTAGAACCCGGCCAGCACACTGCCAACGACGGCGCCGGCGATGTTGCCCCCGTAGAAGAAGCCGAGCCACGACACGCCCTGGGGCGTCGTCTCGATCCAGCGGGCGATCGCCGGCAGCGTGGCGCCCATGAGCATGGTGGGCGGCAGCAAACAGATGCTCGCCGTCACACCGCGAAAAACCAGACCGGTGACGCCAGTTCCCGCAAGCGCAGTGTACACGCCGCTGACGAGCGGCATGCCGAACAGCACCAGCAGGCCAATCACGCCGATGCCCAACTCGAGGCAGCCGTACACTTGCAGCGGATGATGGCGTGGCGAGATGAGGCGCGGCAGCACCAGACTGCCGAGGCACATGCCGCCCATGAACGTGCCGAGCAGGACACCCAGCGACACCGCCGACGATCCAATCACCAGTTCCAGCAGCTGGAACCAGACGATCTCGTAAATCAACGCCGCGCAACCGCTGCCGATGAACAGCACCAGCAGCGCGGGCAGATAGCGGCGCGGGGCCAGAGGCGATTCTATAGTGTCCACGAGTCTCCTATCCCTCTTTCGATGGCGGGGCCGATCCGCTACTTTCTATCAGATACGGTCCGGGGCGCAAGCGGTCGAGAGTACTTGCGGACATCGGACAGCTGTCCTGGCGAAAGATTCGGGAACTCCGCGTATCGCCGGACGATGCCCTCAGACACGAACCCGCACTTTTCGAGGACGTGAGCCGACGCCTGGTGATCGACGTGACAGAGCGCGTACAAGACCCGCGCGCCGCACCCCCGGGCAACGTCCAGCACGGCGTGCACGGCTTCGGTCGCATAGCCCTTTCCCCAAGCTGATCGAGCGAACACGTAGCCGGTCGCTGCGCAGTCGGCCGCTTCGAATGCCAGGCCGGTGCCCCCCAGCAGCCTCCCGTCGTGTGAGCAGACCAGGTACGGGCCGGCAGGCCAGCGGCTCCACTCGGCGTCGCTGAACGTGAGAAACGCGGCTGTCTGTTCGACCGAGACGTGCCTCGGCCAACCGAGATACCGCGTCACGTCGGGATCGCTGGCGTAGGTTCGAAAGATAGCCTCCACGTCGGCCGCGCACGGACGCCGGAGGACGAGGCGGGCCGTCTCGATGCGCTCGAAGGCTGTGTCCAAGGAGAGACAGGTCTGCCGCGATGGTCCGCACCGCAGAGCCCGCCGAGCCCACAGACGATCCAGCGTCCTAGGTGCTCAGCGTGCCCGACGGTGTACCAATCGCATGGCGATCGCTGTTGGAACCCGTTGACTACTTCAGGTGCTTCCCGACGAGCTTGGTCATGTCGAACATGTTGACGGAGGCCTTGCCGCCGAACACCACCTTGAGGGCCGCGTCGGCGTTGATCATCCGCTTGTTCTTCTTATCCTGCAGCTCGTTCTTCTTGATGTAGGCCCAGAGTTTCTTGGTCACCTCCGTGCGCGGAATGGCCTTGCTGCCGACTACTGCAGCCAGCGCCTCGCTCGGCTGCACCGGCTTCATGAACGCGGCATTCGCCTTTCGCGCGGGTTTCTTCGCTGCTGGTTTCTTCGCTGCTGCTTTTTTCGCCATGCAATCTCCTCAAGAAGAACGTTGAACGTGAACCGTCACCGACCGCCGCAGTTGTCCACTTCGGCGGCTATTGCCCCGAGCTCCGCAGTCATTGCGGTTCCGCGCGCGACGCGCCCGCCGTGGCCGGCGCGCACGAACGTGCTCATGTCGTCGAGCGGGAGCGCCGCCACGTTCGCGCAGAACGTGTTCCAGGAGCGCTGCAACCGCAGATACTGCTCGACGTTCGACAGGTAGAAGACCGAGACCGTCGACTCGCGCCGCCTCAGATACTCGCCGACGGCGCGAATGGCCTTGGCGCCGGCGAAGTTGCCGACAATCGGCACCACGAGGTTCCGCCCCTCGAGCTGCTTGACGTAGCCGAACGCCGCCTCGCTCGTCAGGTATCCGCGCGCTCGGCCGTAGGTATCGGTCGCGAGCATCAGATCGACGTAGGTCGGCTGGTACGCCGAGCCCACGCCCTCGTTCGATGAATACTGAATCGTCGGCCCGTACTCGTAAAACGCACCGTAGACGTGCTCGACGCCCTTGACATCGTCGGCCGTCAACGCAAACGTGTGTCTCGATCCGAGCTGGCGCTGAATCTCGCGGAGATTGCGCTGGTATAGATCCTCGCTCGGCTCGACCTGGGCGTACGCGGCGAAAATCTGCGCCGCCGTCGAGTCGGGTCGAAGACCGACCGGACGTTTGCGGGAAAACAACCGCGACACGAAATCGGCGCGATCCCCAGACAGCTCGAAGAGCGCCTTGTACATCAGGTGCAAATCGAGATTGCCCCTTCTGAGGTCGACGATGAACGCGATCGCGGGCTTCACCGCCGCGATATAGGTGAAGTTCTGTTCGGGCCCGACGCCCAGGTAGACGCCACCGGGCCTGATCCCGTCGACGAGATCCGGGATGACGAATTGGAAGCGCGCTTCATTCGACAACAGGTTCTCGGAACGGAACGTACCACCCGGCTCGGACAGATCGGCAATCAGTGTCCAGAATTCCGTGTCGGTGAGACGGGCCGGTAACTTTGCCGCGGACGCCGTGGCCGAGGCGGCCAAGGAAACACAGCACGCCAGCAGCGTCACCGCGAATCGCGCGCGCCGAGACACCGTTGTCACGCCCGTAGTATAAGGCGTCCGCTCCACGTAGTACAGGCCTTTCGGGCTGCAGCCCATCAGAATCCTGCACTCACAATCCGAAAGCTCCTTCGAAACGCCTCGTGCGGCGCGTCGGCGGCCGACCTGGTCATGTCGACTTCGAATGCCCGGCCGATGCGATTGCCGGCGGGATCTTCGAGGATCGCCTGCGCGATCACACGGTACTCGCCGGGACTCCAGGGCGAGCGGGGACGGAAGGCCCAGCGTGTGTCGCCAGCCTCGAGAACGACGTCGCCGTCGACCGATGCGCCGCCGGCGCCTTCCAGCGCAAGCGCGCGCGACAGGAGCCCGTGGTCAAGCGCAGCCGGGAAAGTGACGATGAGCGGCTCGCGTGTGCCCGCGGGCGGCGGGGCGATACGCCAGTTGGTCATGGACAGCGGCCGTGTTTCCGCCGGGCCGACGCGAAACCTGCGCCGATAGGGCGCGGCCAGGGGTTGGCCGTGCGCGTCGTGCCAATCGGCAGACACCTCGATCGTGTATTGGTGGCCGGCGATCATCGGACGCCCCAATTGCTGGTTCGGGAGAATCCCCTGTTTCACACGGCCAGGGTCGAAGAACAGCGTGTATCTCGTGTGTTCCGCATTCCAGAAGTCGGCCTGCAGCGGCAGAAACGGGACCGGCACGTCCTGTCCGCGTTCGTCCAACAGGCGCACGAAGTCGAGCGCGCCGGCGTTGCCCATCGGCGCCGAGAATTCGAGGTAGAGACGCAGGGTGTTCTCGGCCAGCACGTCGCCCGACGGATAGATCGCCGTCACGGTGGTCGTGGGGCTGCTCGCCAGCGCCGTCAACCGGACGACACTCGAAATGGGTCCCGATTGTCGCGGGTGAGGCAGGTGCGCGGGATCGAATGCGACGAGATACGCACGACCCGGATCGAACGGAAAAAGCGGCGTGAACGCCAGGGCGGACTCGGTGACGGCGTAGCGCCCCTGGACCGGCGGCAACCCGTCGGTCGCGGTCTCTCCGACCGTCACCTTCAACAGAGACAGCCAGTCGGACGCGTCATGCCGTGCACGCAGACTCGACAACTCGGACTGCGAGAGTCCGGTCACCTCGACGTACGCCGGCTGGGCGCCGCTTCCCGCCCGCAGAACAACCGAGAGCGCAACGGCGGGGGGAACGGTCGCGTTGCGGCCGCAGGCGACAATCGCCACGACGGCCGCCACGACGAACCACGCGGCGAGGAAACGGCGCGACACAGAATCTTGTCATCTGGTCGTACGGCCACGAATCATTGATGAATCAATGAGCGATGACCGGACAACCAGATGACCACATTCGCCGTTATGGAAGATCAAGAGCAGACAGGTTCAGACCGCCGGCGACCTGCGCGATGACGACGGTATGCGTGGCATCGAGCTTGTCGAGCTGCTGGATACCAGTCATGGACGCGACCTTCTCGTACGGCACGCCGCCCGTCTCACTGGTGACCGGAGCGGTGATCGGGGTGGCCGACGCGAAGCCGGCGGTCGGAATCTTCATCACGCCGCGGCTGGTGTTCGACATGAGGAGGAATTCCTTCCCGTTCTTCTGATAGAGAATCATGTCGATCGGCCGGTTGCCCGCGCCGAGCTCGGCAATCGTCGTGCCTCGGAACTTCGCGCCGGGGGTGAGCGACGAGACCGGGAACTTGACCAGCGGCGTGCACAGATACGCGCCGATGATGTAGGGCTGGTTGTCGATCGAGTACGGGACGAACGCGTATACCGGCGAGCGGGTCTCGAGCTGCTGGTGGTTGCCATGGTAGATCTCGACGCTCGTGCCGGCGTCCGCTTTCGAGAACGGGTAACCCACCGACCACAACTTCGACGCGAACTCCTCGTTCGAAAGCCCGGCCACCCAGACGCGGCCGTTCGAGAAGGCGAGCTTGGTAATCGACTGGCTCCGGTTGTTGCGACCGTTGGCCGCGCCCGACGGCGGATTCGGCAGGGTCACGCTCGTGCCCTTCAGCGACTCCACCGCCACGAGATCGATCTTGCCGGCGCCGTCGACGCGGAACAACGCGGGCTTCGCCGCCGCGCCCTGTCCACGCATCACGGACACGAACGAGTTATGCGTCTTCGGATGCACGGCGAGGTCGGTGATCTGAATTTCGCCGGCGGCCGTTCCCAGCATGGCGGCGAGCTTCTGATCGAGCCCCGCCACATTCGCCGTTCCCGCTGCCCCGCCGTTGGCCTGGGCGCCGAGGTCGAGCGCGAAGATGGAGGCGGCCTGCGGGTCGGCAGCGTAGAGCATACCGTCCGGGCCAAACGTCAGCGGACCGATCGAGGACAGGGATGGAGCGGTTTCCACCGCGCCGGCCAGCCGGGCCGTCGCAGGCCCGTAGGCCGTCACGGCCACGAGCGCAAGAAGTGCAGCGATCGGAATCAATCTGTTGCGCATCAGAATCTCCTTCTTACGGCCCCGAAAGAATCAGGAGCACCCACCACCGAGACGGGAGTATTACAACACAGGTCTGCTGGGTCTGATACGAATCATTGGGACTGATCGAACAGGCCGCCGGAGAGGTCCGGGCGGACCAAGAGCGGCCGTCCAGCCGGAAATCGTCCGCCAAACCGGCGACGTCCGCGCCTCGACCCGCCTGCCCGGAGCCTACCCCGCGTTCCTCACAGAGTCGTGCTGCACAAAGAAATCCTATTGACCAGGGGTTGTTGAGTCAGGGCTGCTCTCGGCGAGGACGTGAAGGGCGTCCCCCGTGATCCGGCAGATCCGCCAGTCGTCGAGGACGCGCGCGCCCGCCCCTCGATAGAACGTAATGGCCGACTCGTTCCAGTCGAGCACCGACCATTCCATCCGATGGCAGCGGCGCGCGACGGCAATGGCCGCGAGATGCGCCATGAGGCGGCGACCAACCCCGCGGCCCCGCCACTGCGAATCGACGAACAGATCCTCCAGGTACAGACCTGGCGCACCTCGGAACGTCGAGAAGTTGTGAAAGAAGAGAGCGAACCCGACCGGCTCGGTCTCGACGTAGGCGACGACAACTTCGGCGGACACCTTCGCACCGAAGAGCGCCTCTCGCAAGCCTTCCTCGGTGGCCACGACGTCGGCGGCCATTTTTTCGTACTCCGCCAGTCCCTTGATCATCCGCAGGATGGTCGGGATGTCGTCGGGCGTCGCCGGCTCAATCCGAACGTCAGGATCCGACAAGATGCACCCGCCTTACCTGCCTCTTCCCGTGAGCTCGTCGGCGAGCGAACCGGCGTCGTACAGCTTCCGGAGCGCCTCGAGGATGACGGCGCTGTGGACGGCGACGGCGCGGTTCGTGTCCTCGCTGTAGACGAATCGCCCGACCAGGCTCTCGATGTTGCCGTCGAAGATGATGCCGACGAACTCGCCGGCGCGGTTCACGACCGGCGATCCGGAATTGCCGCCGATGATGTCGTTCGACGAGACGAAGTTCATCGGCGTCGAGAGATCGAGCGACGCGCGGCGCGCGGTGTAGCGGCGCGGCAATTCGAACGGATCCTTGTTGTCGAATGCCGCCGAACGCTCGTACAGCCCGTACAGCGTGGTCTTGGGGGGCGCCAGCGTGCCGTTCATCGGATAGCCCTTGACCTGGCCATACGAGAGCCGCAGAGTGAAGGTCGCGTCCGGGTAGGCCGTGTGGCCGTAGACGGCGAACCGCGCGCGGCCTACCTTTTCGCCGGCCGCCGTCTCGACGCTGGCCACTCGATCCTCGACCAGCTTCTGATTCTTGCGCGCGTACACGTCGGCGCTCCGCGCCAACACGACCAGCGGATCGGTCGACGCGGTGAGGCCGGCCGAGCCGGAGGCCGCGAGCGCCTTGCGCGCCGCCGGATCGGCGAGCGTGGTGCCCTCGAGCGCCTCCTTCGCGACTGCGGCGGCCGTGCGATTCTTCAACACGGCCAGATTGAACGGATCCTTGGGGCCGAGCTCCTCGAACGATTGCTGGAGCGCGTCAGCCAGCAACGCTTCGTCAAGCGCCGGATACACGGGCGCGGGAGAGAACAGCTGCAGCTCGAGGCCTTGCAACTGCGCGTCGTGATATCCGTTCAGCCGATCTGCGTCGGGCTTCTGCTTCTCGTCGATATACCTGACGAGCGACGTGGCGAGGCCGGCCAGGGAGGATCCTCGGAGCTGTTGAAAGCGGCTCGCCTTGTACAGACTTCGATTGACTTTCTCCGCCGCCGCAATCGCGTCCCATGCGTCGCCGTACAGCGTCTTCCACTCGCGGTTGGCCTCGATCCGCGCGCGAAACTCCCGCTCTTCCTTGCGCTTCTTCTCCATCAGCTTGACGTCCAGCAGACCCGCGTACTCGCCACGGTTCGCCTTCAGGGCGTTCTCCAGGCTGAAGAGGGTCCCGGCCGCCTGCCGCGCCTGCTCGGTGCCGAGACCGCTGTATTTGCGCAGGACCGCGATCCGACGGTTGATGACGTCGATGGACACGGGAAAGATCAGGTCACGTTCGGTCTCGAGCTGAGCAACCGTGCCAAGGCGATCGGTCGCGCCGGGATGCCCCGACACAAACACCAGCTCGCCGTCGGCCGCCCCGTTGGCCGACCACTTCAGGTAGTCGCGGCTGGTCACCGCCGCGCCGTTCTCGTAGACGCGAAACAGCGCAACGTCAAAGTCGTAGCGCGGGTAGGTGAAGTTGTCGGGATCGCCGCCGAAGAACGCGATCGGCTGCTCTGGCGCGAAGACCAGCCGCACGTCGGTGTATTTCTTGTACCGGTACAGCCAGTACTCGCTGCTTTGATAGAGCTCCACCACGTCGGACCGCAACCCGGTGGCCTTGGTGCTCTCCTCTTCCACGGCGGCGATCGCCTTCTTTCTCTGCTCGAGCGCCCGCGCGGCGGTCGCCGTGGGGGGCGCCGCGCTCTGCACGCGCGCCGTGACGTTTTCCATCGATACCAGGACGTTCAACTCGAGGTCGGGGCATTTCAGCTCTTCGGACGCACTCTTCGCGAAGAATCCGTCAGCCACGTAGTTCTTCTGGGACGTCGACACTTTCTGCAACTGGCCGAGCGCCACGTGGTGGTTCGTCAGCACCAGGCCCCGGGGACTGACGAACGAGCCGGACCCGCCGTCGTTGAAGCGGACGCTCGACAGACGCAAGTGGTCCAGCCACTCGGTGGTCGGCGTAAAGCCGTACTTCGCGCTCAACTGCGCCAGCGGCGGATTGTCGAATGTCCACATGCCTTCGTCGGCCCTGACGCCGCCCGCTCCAGCCGCGCTGAGGACCAGGGCCGTGAGAGCGAACACGACACGCCGACGCGCTGACTTCACCATATGAAGAGTCTCCATCATCACCCGCTGTCGAGGCTACCAGAACCGTCTGGGGAACCCCGCTGCCGCCGATGATATCCTCTCGAACATGCCACTCATTGACGTCGGACGTAAAGCCCCCGCCTTCAGCCTCAAGGACCAGGACGGCAAGATCCATCGTCTCGCCGACTACGCCGGTAAGCCGGTGATTCTCTACTTCTACCCCAAAGACGACACGCCAGGTTGCACCAGGGAAGCGTGCGCATTTCGCGACAACCTGCCCAAATTTCAGACCGGCAATGCCGTCGTCCTCGGCGTCAGCGGGCAGAGCGAGGCCAGCAAGGCGAAATTCGCCGGCAAGTACGAGCTGACGTTTCCGCTGCTCGCGGACGAAAAGTATGACATCGCCGAGAAATACGGGGTGTGGCAGAAGAAGCTGTTGTACGGCCGCACGTTCATGGGCGTGTCCAGAACGACGTATCTCATCGGGCCGGACGGGAAAGTCGCCAGGCGCTGGGACAAGGTAAAGGTCGACGGACACGCGGAGGCGGTGTTGAAGGAACTCGAAAGTCTGAAGTCTAAAGTGTGACGTCGAAAACCTCAGACTTGAGACTTCAGACTTCTACCGTGTAGCCGTCCCCCCTCGCCGCGTGGCCACGTCGTAATGTTCGCCGGCGTGCTCGACGAGCTTGGGAAGGTCGTCCGGTAGCAGGTACCGATCCTTCACGAGGGCGGCCGCCGCCTCGTGCACCATCGCGACGTAGCGATCGCGCGACGGGTAGCGTTCTTCGATCGACAGGCGCGGATCCTTCAGACGCTCGCGGTCGCTCCTGGTCGCCGGAAACGCCAGATACGAACCCATCAGCGGGAACAGCTGATTCGGCGCGCCGATCGCCGCCTTCCGGAAATTCCAGCCGGTAAACGTCGCGAGGGGGACCGTGATGTCCGGCAGGCGGACGCCGGCCAGTTCGTTGCCGTCCTGATCCACTTGAGGCACGAGGAGAGGCAATGGCGTCCCCGGCGCGCCGTGGTGCTCGATCAGGTGATTGGGTCCGCGGGCGCCCGCCGTCAACGACCGCGGCGAAGTGACCGACGGTAGGGTCGGGAACGACACGTCGGCCGCGCGCACCAGCGTGCCATCCGCGAACCGCGGATATCGACTGGCCGGCGGCGCGACCCGATCGCGCACCCACTTGTCCATCGCGATCATCAACGCCCGCAGCGTGAACCAGTAGTCGTTCGGATTTTCCTTCAGCTGGCCACTCGTTGCGCTCGACGGAAACTTCGCCGGACCGTGCTGCGAGCCGGTCATGAAATAGAAGCGCTCGTTGTCGGGCAGCGTGAGATCCTTCGAACCGTCGGGCGCCGTATGCACCAGCGCCGCCGATCGTCCGCCGCCCCAGTACTCGACGCCCGTATTGGTGTAGAAGATCTTCGGCTGGTGGTCGCGTGCGCGCGGATTCTCCAGCGCGCCCTCCTCGACGCCAGTCGCCGGATCGCGCTGTTTGATATCCGCAAAGGGGAACGAGGTGGCCGTGAACTGCGCCTGCGCCGTGGGAGTAGCGCCTCTCGCGTTCAAGTCGATTCGCGCCGCGCCGGCGATGTTGGCGATCACCGCATCGAACACCTGGCGGTTCTTCTCGTCGGTATTGAAGCCCTCATAGAGGAAGTCGCGCAGGAAGCGGCCGCTCTGCGACGAGCCGAATGCGTACGCGTACTTCGAAGGGGCCGTGGCATCCGTCGCGTACTTGAGCCACGACGCGGTATCTCGCACCGCCACGAACCCCAGACCCGCCACCGGAGCGCCAGTGGCGGCGAACGCCAGTTCGTAGGTGCGCCCCGCCTCGAATCCGCCATCCAAGGTCACGACGTTGCCGGCCAGTTGCCATTTCTCGCGCGCGATCACTGTCGGCGCGCCCTGCATCCCGTCGCGCACCGACAATGTATTGCCTGCCGCCGCGGGGTCCTTCGGGGTATAGGTGCTCAAGTCGCTGACCGTGAAGTCTGACCGCCGCACATCGGGCGTGAAGTAGGCGCGCACCAGGCTGGAGGTGCCGGTCGCAAGCGGCACATCAAGCCTGACCGTTGCGTCGCGCCGCGGCACGTCGAACTCCCAGCCGACCCATACCAGCGTGAAACCCTGTCTCATCAGCAATCCGTCGCCGAACTCGGGCTCGGTCGACAGTTCCTGGGACGGGGCGGCGCGGTTGAATCCGGTCAGCACGGTCTTGCGTCCGCGATTGACGATGTCGATGAGCGCCACGCCGTTGCCCTGGACCGCGTCCTTGGGCCGGAGAATCGAGAGGTCAGCGGCCAATTCGACCAGACCAGCGGCAGTGCGCGGCGCCTTGTCGAGATCCATCACGACCTTGTTACGAGGATTCGCCGGATCGACAACGAAGTGAATCTTGCCGACAATCACCTCGTAGGCCCCGGTGCTTCCGAACGCGCGCCCCGCAAGAACGTCCCGGCGCGAAGCAATCTCCACGCGCACCACCTCGGCCGCGGCCGCCATCGGCACCAGCGTCAGCACCACAAGCCAGGCGATCGCGCGAATCTCTTTTCGCATAGCTTCCCTCCGACCTCTCAACGTGTGCACCAACTGCCGCCAGGCCTACCCCGCAGAAGACGGGGTCAGGCCATCGGTTTCGAGGCGTCGCGGCCACCCGCAGACAACCAGTGATACCGTGCAGTGTCGAGGCCCGCGTAATCAGGATCGAGATAGATGAAACACCGCTGAATCAGAAAGTCGCGCACTTCGAACACGTCGCACCACCGTCCCCCATGCGACACACCCGCGCGCCACTCGCCTTCCTGGTGTTCGCCCGCGCTCGTGCCTTCGACCGCGAAGACGTCGGTGCCGGTCATGATCCAGTTGAACGCGGCGTAGTCGTGGAGGATGTGCTTGATGCCGCCGCCGAAGTCGGAGAACAGCTGGCCGATTCTTGGCTTGCCGGTCGCCAGACCCCACTTCGGGAAGAACACCTGCGCATCGTCGGCGAAGAGATCCAGGATGCTGCCGCCGTTGGACGTCACCCCCGCGTTGTCGAACGCCTTGAGATACTCGAGCGCCACCGATTTGCGCTGCTCGTCCGTCATCGTCAGTTTCGAGACCGCCACGACCCACGCTCCTTATCGACAGCGCTCGATGTTCGCCGACATGCCGCCCAGTTCCGAGTTCAATCCGAACCCCTGCCCATAGCGCCCGCCGCGTAAAGAGCGGATGAATGTGCTCGTGTCGTCGAGCGGCAACGCCGACACATTCCGGCAGAACGCGGCCATCAGCCCATCCTGCATCAGGTACATCTCGACATTGGACAAGTAGAAGGCCGACACGACGCCGCCCTTGTCCTTGAGGTATTGACCGACGGCGCGAATCGCCTTGGGGCCGGCGAAGTTCCCGACCACCGGCACCAGCAGGTTCTTCGCTTCGAGCTCCTTCATGAAACGAAACGTGTCCTCGCTCGACAGGTAGCTGCGTGAGACGCTATCGGCGTCAGTCGCCGTCATCAACTCGGCGTACGAGGGCTGCCGGCCGCCGCCGAACCCGGCGCCGGTCGAGGAGTACTGAATCTTCTGACCGAATTGAGAAAACGCACTGTAGACATATTCGAGACCCGACAGATCGGTGTCCGACAGCGCGAACTGATGCTTCTTGACGAGCAGGTCCCGAATCGCCTTGAGATTCTCGGTGTACAACGCCTCGCTGCGCTCGACCTCGCCGAAGGCTTCGAAGATCTCGTCCGCGCTCGACTTCTCGGTCAAGCCCTTGGGGCGCCTTCTCGAGAACAACAACGAGACGAACTCGGCGCGGTCCGCCGACAATTCGAACAGTGCCTTGTAGACGAGGTGCAGATCAAGGTTGCCGCGGCGGATGTCGACGATGAACGCCATCGCCGGTTTCAGCGCCGCCATGTAGGTGAAGTTCTGTTCTGGCCCCACCCCCATGTAGACGCGGTTGGTCTTCGCGGTCTTGACGAGGTCGGGAATCACGTACTGCAGCCAGACCTCGTTGGAGAGCAGATTGTCGGATCGGAACGATCCATCCTGCTCGGAAAAATCGTTCACGAGCTTCCAGAATTCCTGATCGGTCAGACGGGTGGGAAGCGCCTCCGCGGCCGTACGGACGCCGACGAACAGCGGCAGGGCAACCAGCAGGGCGGGAACGATCGAACCGACGAGGATCACGAAACGGCGTCTGGTCATGATGTCGACTCCCAGGAGCCCGGCGACACAGCGGCGAGGTTTCCAGAGTGTAGCCTACCGGGACGCGCGACGGGACGCGTTCGGGGAATCTTTTTGACGCTCGAGCTTCCGCCAATCATCATCGGGACGCCCGGCCCGGGCCGGGCGCGCCCAAACAGCCGTCCGAGCACTCTTGCCACGGCGTCATATCGAACGCTCGACCGACTCGGGGAGCTCGAATCGTCCATCCTGACCGCACGGAAACGGATGAACGCGCAGCACGGCGGCCATCGGCAGGTGCCCGTAGACGTGAGGAAACAGATCCGTACCGCCTTCGAGGTTCTCGGCCAGAACCTCGCAGGACAGGCGTCCCGGGTCGATCTCGAACAGCGCCAGGTCCGCCCGCCCGAGAAAGCGCCGGTTTGCCACGTCGCGGATCTGATGCGGATACGAGCAGTGGATGAAACCCTCAGCGGCGAACGCGCGCGGCGCGTACGAGCCAGCCCTTGCGGCGGCATTGGCTTCCTCGGACGTGGTGATGTGAAAGATCGTGGTCAATCTGATTGCTTGTCAACCGTCACCACGGTCTTCACGGAATTCGCGATGAAACACTGTTCGTGCGCGAGGTGGTGCAGCTTGTCCTCATCCGCAACAGTCGGTCGCTTGTCGCCGCCGTAGACGAGCCGCGGACGGAGCACGATGGCGCTGACCCACGGCACTCCCCGCTCGTTCTTCGTCAAGGTCCCAACCGCATCGTCTTGGTAGCTCGCGATCTCGAAACCAGCCTTCGACGCCAGATAGAGGTAGGTCAGCATGTGGCAGCTCGAGATCGACGCGACGAATGCTTCTTCGGGATCGAGATTGGCTTCGTTCGAGTAGGGCTTGGGCACTGCGGCTGGCGACGACGATGCGGGAACCGTCAAGCCTCCGTCGAATGTCCAGGCGTGCTCCCGAGAGTACCGCCCCTTCAGAAAGTCGCCGCCCGCGAACGTCCATCGAACCGTCGCCTTGTGTTCAGACATATCCAAATCCGCTCATCTGGTCGCGCGGCGAAACACGCCGGTTCAGGTCGCTGGCTTTTTCCAGCCACCTGCCGGTCGCTATAGCGTCCGAGTCGCACCGCCGTCGACGTCGACGATGGCGCCCTGGCAATAGCTCGACTGCGGGGAGGCCAGGAACGCGACGACGCGGGCAATCTCGGCGGGCTCGCCGAAGCGAGCGATTTTGAAGGCGTTCGCCATTTCCTTTTCCGCCGCGGCAACCTCGACCCCGCGTTCGGAGGCGAATTCTCGCAATCGAATCTGCAACCGCTCGGTGGCGATCGACCCTGGATTGATCGCGTTCACGCGCACGCCTTCCTTCAAGCCCCGATCGGCCAGGCACTTGGTCAAGTTGAGCACAGAGGCATTCACCGCGCCCCCGATGGTGAACTCCGCGGTCCCGGTGCGCCCCCCGATGCCGACGATGTTGATGATGCCGCCGCCCGACGCGCAGAGGTGCGGCCACGCCGCCCGCGCGCCGCGCATCGCGCCGAAGAACTTCAACGCGTACCCATCCTGCCAATCCGCATCGGACAGCTCGAGGAAATCGCCGCGTTTGGTGGCGCCGGCATTGTTCACCAGCAGATCGAGGCGGCCGAACTCGGCGAGGGTGGCGGCGACGACCGCCGCCGGCGCATCCGCGGCACGCAGGTCGATGGCCTGCACCAGCGTCTTCGTCTCGATCGACGCGGCCAGCGCCTCGAGTTGATCGCGCGACCGCGCCACCAGCGTCAGATTCATGCCCTCGGCGGCCAACGTTTCCGCGATCGCCCGGCCGATCCCTCGGCTCGCACCGGTGACGATCGCGACCTTACCAGACAGTTGAAGGTCCATGCCGCTGATTGTATGTGACGTCGGGCTGACTTCGAATGAGCCTCGAGGTTAGCCGTGGTAGCGTTCGGCCCGCCAGCTCAGAAATGACCACCGAGAGGCACCGAGATCACCGAAATGGATCCTGTTCACCCGGTGTGCTCGAGCTTCCCGGGGTTCTGCTATCGGCCTTCGAACTGCTGATATGGGGCAGCCGCGAAGACCACCTTTCCACCGACCATGGTCATTACCGATTCGATGCCGCCGATCTCGGCAACCGGCACGGTCATGAAATCCTTGGACAACACCGCGAGGTCGGCCAACTTGCCGACTTCGAGGGAGCCGCGCTTCTGCTCGTCGCGCGAGAACCACGCACTCCCGAGCGTATAGAAGCGAAGGGCGTCGGCACGGCTCGGCGTCTCCTCCGGTCCGCGAATCGCGGTACCCGCGACCGTCTTGCCGTCGAGAAACCACTGTAGCGCCGTAAACGGATTGTAGGACGCGACCCGATGGGCGTCGGTGCCGGCGCCGACCGCAACGCCGAGCCGGCTGGCCGTCACGACAGGCGGCACGCGCCGAGCCGCCGCGGCGCCCGACTGCTGCACGAACTGGTCGCCGCCGAAGTACATCGCATCCTGCACCGTCCAACCCACGCCGAGCGCCTTCATGCGTTCGAGACTGCCAACCGATGCGTTGTTGAGGTGGGCGATCGACCAGCGCAGATTCGTAATCGGCACCTCTTTATTCACCCGCTCGAAGATCGACAGCAACTGGTCGACCGACGCATCCTGCCCCCAATGCATCGTCAGTGACATCCCACGGTCCGCAGCCCATTTCACGATTTGGTAGTAGCGGTCTTTGTCCGACTCGCTGGGCCGATCGTTGTTGTTCATCGCCGCCGTGATTCGCTCGCCAAGGCCGTTGAATCGCAACATGTCGTCGCCAAATCCGATCGGCAGGAGCGCAGTCCAGTTCTTGAGCTCCTCGAATTCAGCGCCCGGCGTCTGGCCGCACAGGGTGTACGCGACGCGAACCGCCATCTGGCCATCGCGCCACACCTGGAAGAGCGCCTGATAGTCGTCCGGCATCAGATTGTTGCCCCCCGGATCGACAACGCCCGTCAGCCCGAGGCGATTGAGCTCGCGAAAAAACAGCTTGGTCCCTTCGACCTGTTGATCGAAAGTCGGCCGAGGCAGGCGGTCGAACAGTGCGACGATGGCGCCCTGGCCGCCTGTGACGGCGCCGGTCGGCTTGCCGCTGGCATCCTTCTCGAATCGGCCACCGGACGGCAGGTCCGACTCGCTGCTGATGTTCAGCGCCTTGGCCGCGGCGGGCGTGAGCATCGCCCACCCATAACCCAACTGCACGTAGACCGGGTTGTTGGGAGCGGCCGAGACGAGCTCGGCCTGCGTGGGACGGCGATTCTCCTTGAACTGCTGCACGTTCCAGCCGCCGGCCACGATCAACCATGCCCCGGGCTTCATCGTGCGTGCCGCGTCACGGATGCGAGCGAGCGCATCGACGAGTGAGGGGGCGCCGATCCAGTTCACTTCAGTACTGAAGCTGAGCGCCGCGCGAATCGCGTGCAGGTGAGAGTCGATGAGGCCAGGGATGACGGTTCGCCCCTGCAAATCGATGACCCGAGTCTGAGGGCCCGCGAGCGTTCGCACGTCCGCGGAGCTGCCGACGGCGGCGACCCGGCCATCGCGGATCGCGAGCGCCTCGCGAGTTGAGAACTGGCGATCGACCGTGAGGATCTTACCGTTGACGAGTACCACGTCCGCAGATTGCGCGGCCGCCGGCTGGGGGAACAACACTCCCACCACGGTGAGGACGAGAGCAAGGAACGCAGATCGCATCGTTGGCTCCCCCACAAACAGACCCCATGATCAGTTCATCCACCAACCGGGACACGACTACGCTATCGCTTCACTTTGCCCCGGACAGGACCACGCGTCCCTTGAGACCGTCAATCGTCGCGATGAGCGCACCCTGGCGTCCAGACTGCACAGGGAGATTGAGTCCGATCTGCTTCAACATCTTCTCGACGCGTGACGCGTCGGGGTGCTCTGCACGAAGCGCGAGCAGCGTCGCCCCTCGAGGCGCCGTGGCGGCTGGATGCGGAGACTCTCCCCAATCGATGAAGTACGGAATCAGCCGATCCTCGAGCACGACGCTCGGATCCGTGTAGCGCCACGTCAAGACCACGCCGTCGGGACGCTTGCGGCTCCCGCCGATCACTTCGCCAAGCCCGATGCCGGCGCCTTGCGCCTTGCGGACCACGTCTTCAAGTCGAGTGCCTTTGGCGACCCAGCCGACAAGGCGTGGCTCCTTCAGCTCGTCGATGCCAAAACGGCGCGGCTGCGACAGTCTGGGCTGGTCCGGGTCGGGACCGATGATCTCCAGATAGGTGTTCGGGCCGAGCGCGACCAGCGCGTTTCTGGTGCCGAGGCCGGGATGCTGCCCGCCTTGTGTCGCGCGCACGCCGAGCAGTCCCTCGACGGTGCGGACGCCGAGGTCGAGGTCCGGCGTCGCGTACACGAGATGGTCGACCTGGGCGAGGATGTCACTCGCGCGATCCTGTCCGCTCGCCGTCGCGAACAGCATGACGCTCAAGGCCAGACCGGCAAGTGCCGTATTTGTTCCGCGCATGAAGATTGATCTTCTCGGTGAACTCGGTGGTTGGTCTTCCGATCGGCGATCCACCACGACGTCGTCATTACATCTCACCATAAAACGACCGGACGGCGGCGCCGACTCGATTCGGCCCGATCCAGCCCGGATATTTCGCGCGGAACTCTTCGGTCAACGCCTGAGCGGCCTGGTCGGCGGTGCGCCCCTGCTCCCTCAGCTCCCGCGCGCGCGTCTGCAAACCCTTGATCCGCTACCGGCGCGGTGGTCGCCGATGCTAACACGGCCGCTGCCGCTATCATGGGCCATGCGGCTCGACGATTACCTCCGGAAGCTCGGGATGACGCCACCGTTGGCGGCGACGCTCGACAGCCTGACACGCGTGCATCTCGCGCATCGCGAGACATTTCTCTTCGAGAATCTCTCGATTCAACGAGGCGGTGGGATCAGCCTGACGCTCGACGACCTCGAGCGCAAGTTTCTCGACGATGGCGGCGGCGGATATTGCTTCGAGCAGAACACCCTGTTCGCGGCAGCGCTCCGGGATCTCGGGTTCACCGTCACGACGCTGCTCGGGCGCGTGCGCCGCGGGCCGCCCGAGCGCTGGGTTCGCACGCACATGGTGCTGCGGGTAACGATCGACGGGACGGAATGGCTGGCGGATGTCGGCTTCGGCGGCTTCGGTCTGCTCGAACCAATGCCGCTCGTCGACGGCGCCATCGCCGAGCAGGGCGGCGCCACCTACACGCTCCGGCGCGAGCACGGCCTGTGGGTGGTGTCCATGGACGACGGGACCTCGGTCACCGATTTGTACGAATTCACCGAGGATCCCCAGACCGCGGGCGACATCGAGGTTGCGAATCACTATACGGCGACGCACCCAGACTCCAGGTTTCGGCGCACGCTGACGATTCAACGCGGCAACCGCGACGAACGGACACTGCTTCGAGACAACCTGATCGTGAGGTTCCGCGGCGGTCGCACTACTGAAGAACCGGTCGCGCGCGGTCAACTGCGAGCCGTCGTACGGGACGTATTCGGGATCGAACTGCCTCCGACGGCGCTCGTTTTCGAATCGTACCTGGTGGGCGACAGCTCGGGCGACGACGCGGCGGGCCGTCAGATCCGGGCAGGAAGTGCCGTCCTAGCGCCGCTTCGAAAACCGTCTTAGCCTGGATAATTCACCAGTGAGCGAGCTTCGCTGAAACACAAACGCCCCCGAGTGAGTACTACGCTGTTGACAAGACGGCGTATCCCCACCCGGAGGCGATTGCGTTGAGCGAGCCGACGATACCACAGACTGTTCTCTTTCCGGACGTGGCCGATCGGCCCGTGATCGCCACCTTCGATCGACCCCACGCGAGCTCGGATGGCGGCGCGATCCTGCTCAAGGCAGTCGATCGACGCCTCGGCCTGCTGGCCGCCTTGGCGGCGACGGTGCCCGATGCGCGCAGCGCGGCGCGCGTGACACACGGCGTCGGCGATTTGCTCGCGCAGCGCGTCTTCGCGATCGCGTGTGGGCATCCCGACGGCAACGACGCCGACCGACTGGCCGACGATCCGATCCACAAACTGTTGCTGGGCCGCGACCCGATCGACGGCGGACGGTTGGCGTCGCAGCCGACGATCTCGCGCTTCGAGCACACGGCCGCCCCGCGGATGCTGCTGCAGATGAGCGCGGCCCTCGCCGACACGGTGATTGCCCGACATCGCCGGCGGCGGCGACGCGTCCGGCTGATCACCATCGATCTGGATGCCACCGAGGACCAGACCCACGGCGCCCAGCAACTCACCTTCTTCAACGGCTTTTATGATCACTGGTGTTATCTGCCGCTGGTGGCAAGCCTGACCTTTGACGACGAGGCGCGGCAATACCTCGTCGCCGCGATCCTCCGGCCCGGCAACGCGGCGGGCACCGCGGGCGCCGTGAGCCTGCTGCATCGGTTGCTCCCACGACTCTGGCGGGCGTTTCCCCGCGCCCGGCTCCGCGTCCGGCTCGATGGCGGCTTCGCGAGCCCGGAGATCTTCGCCCACCTGGAGGCCGCCGGGGTCGAGTATGTCGTCGCCATGGCAGGAAACGCCGTCCTCGCGCGCCACGCCGAGCCGGCGGTTGCGCCGCTGCGCGCGCTGGTCGCCACGACGCAGGAGACGGCGACGACCTATGCGGAAGCGGCCTATCAGGCGGGCTCCTGGGAGGCCCCCCGGCGCGCGATTATCAAAGCGGAAGTCGTCTGGCACCATGGACGAGAGCCGCGCGACAATCCGCGCTTCGTCATCACCAATCTGCGCCACACGCCCGAATGGATCTATACCCATGTCTATTGCGCGCGCGGCGACAGTGAGAATCGCTTCAAGGAACTGAAACTCGCCCTGGCCTTCGGGCGCACCAGCTGCACCCGCTTCTGGGCCAATCAATTGCGCATCACGCTGACGGCCGCGGCCTTCGTGCTGTATCAAGAACTGCAACTCCACGCCGACCAGACCGCGCTCCGCGGCGCGCAAGTCCCGCGGCTGCGGCAGGCGCTGATCACGATCGGCGTCCAGGTCGTGCGCTCGGTCCGCCGGATCGTCCTGCATTTCCCGCAATCCCATCCCGACGCGGTGCCGTGGGCACAACTCGCCCGCGCGCTCGGCGCGGCGCCCGCCTAACGGACTCGCCGACCTCACCCACCGACGCCGTCGTGCCGGAGGTGCGTCCGCCCGACGCGCCGATCCCGCCGACGCGCGCCCGCGAGCCGTGGGCTCACCCCTCAGACCACCCCCGCTGTCGGTACGCCGTCGTTCATCGGGTCGCAGACACTCGGGGGGGCCTGCGCGATCAGAAACTCGCTCACTCGTGAATAATGCAGGTTAGAGCCAATACTGTTCACTTAAGTAATCATCATGGTACTCTGACGGCGGCAATCACGCCGTTCCGATCGGAGACCATCATGGCCCGGACCGCCGCCGACCTCCCGACAGGCACGCGCCTCGCCGACTACATCAGCGTGGGCGTGCTGGCGAAGACGTTCCCACCGGCCCGGGTGAACGCCATTCTGGCCGCCACGAAGAAGGCGAGTGTGCGCCAGCGCGAGTTGCCCGCGCAGGTGGTCGTCTACTACGTCATGGGGCTCGCGCTGTACATGCAGGTGTCCTACCGCGAAGTGCTCCGGTGCTTGGTGGAGGGCGTGCAGTGGTTACGGGGACCGGCCGCGGCGATGCGGATTCCCGGCAAGTCGGGCATTTCGCAAGCCCGGACGCGGCTCGGCGCGGCGCCACTCCAGCAGCTGTATGACGAGGTGGTCGAGCCGATCGCCACCCCGCAGACGAAGGGGGCATGGTATCGCCGCTGGCGGGTCGTCACCCTGGACGGCAGCACGATGGACGTGGCGGATACCGTCGACAATGTGACCGCCTATCACCGGCCTGGGACGAGTCGGGGCACCAGCGCCTATCCGCAGCTCCGGTTCGTCGCGCTGGTGGAGAACGGGACGCATGTGTTGTTTGCGACCGCCCTCGATCGCTATAGCGTGGGGGAAACCACCCTGGCCACGCGCGTCGTGCCCGCGCTCACGCCGACGATGTTGTGTCTCGCGGACCGCAGCTTTTTCGGCTGGAAGCTGTGGGCGCAGGCCCAAGCCACCGGCGCCGCCTTGGTGTGGCGGATCAAGAAAAACCTGCAGTTGCCGGTGCACACGCGCCACGCCGATGGGTCGTATCACAGCGTCATCTATGCCTCGCTCCGCGATCGGCGGCACCAGACCAACGGGCTCGCCGTGCGCGTGATCGACTACACGCTGGACGGCCTCGACGAGGCCGAGCCGATCTACCGGCTCGTGACGACGATCCTCGATCCGGCGGCGGCGCCCGCCCAGGATTTGGCGGCGCTGTATCACGAACGGTGGGAAATCGAGACCGCGCTCGACGAACTGAAAACGCACCTGCGTGGCGCCCGCATCATTCTTCGCAGTAAGACCCCGGAACTCGTCCGCCAGGAGTTTTACGGCCTGCTCCTCGCGCATTTTGCCCTGCGTGGATTGATGCATGACGCGGCGTTGACGGTCGACGAGGATCCGGACCGCCTCTCGTTCGTGCATGCCGTCCGGGTGGTCCGACGGGCGCTGCCGCGATCGGTCGCTATTCCCCCCTGAGGACCGTCCGACGTTTTATGACGCACTGCTGGCGGAGATCCTCGACGAGCGCGTGGTGTCCAGTCGTCAGCGGCAGACGCCTCGCGGTGTCAAGCGCAAGATGAGCAACTATCCCCTGCGGCCGCGGCGCCCTTGGCCCACCCACCGGCTCGCGATCACCATCTCCATCGTGGCACCAACGTAAGTGAACAGTATTG
>JBDTVS010000081.1:0-40728 GCA_040007095.1 Acidobacteriota bacterium | reverse complement strand
CAACGTCGTGCCGCTGGTCGACGTCATGCTCGTGCTGCTGATCATCTTCATGGTGACGGCGCCGATGATCCAGCGTGGCATCGAGGTCAACCTTCCAGTCGCCCGGCGCGCGCAGCCAATCGAGCCCGACCTCATCGACGTGACCATTCCCAGCACGTACCGCCAGGATCACAAGATATATTTGGGCACGGAGTTGATTCGAACCGAAGTCGTCCAGGAACGCGTGCGGCAGAAGATGGAACTGGCGACGCAGAAGAGTGTCAATCTGCGCGGCGACCGCAGCGTCAATCTGGGCGAGCTGACCGAGGTCACCGATCTCCTGAAGGCGGCCGGCGTGGAACACGTCGGCTTTGTCACGAAGCCGCCAGACAAATGACTGCCCTCTTGGTCGACGTCACGTCCGGTGCCGACGGGATGTCGCCGTAATGGATGTCTCGGATGTCCTGCGCGATCGGATGCAGCAGCCCGCCGGCCTGCAACTGGGCGTCACCGTCGCCGTCCTGGCCCATGCGACCTTGATCGTGGGAGTGCTGTTCGCGCCTCGAGGGTTTCTCGCGCATCGACCGGAAACCACGCGGACCTCCATGACGATCTCCCTCGGCGGGAGTGGCGCCGCCGGCCCCCAGAACGGCGGCCTGACGTCAATCGGCGGTCGGCCCGTGCAGGTTCAGACGCCGCCAGAAGACAAGCCGAAGCCTGAAGCCGCCCGTCCACCCGCCGCCAAGGCACCGGAGATGACGGTGCCGCTGGCCCCGGCCAGGCCGACGAAGTCGAAGACGGCGCTCCAACCGATCAAGCAGGCACCCGACGAGGCGCGCGGGCGGACGCCGACGCACGGCGCCGAGGTCGTCAACGGAAGTGCGGTTGCAGAGACGGGAGCGCGTGGACAGGGGTTCGGGCTTTCAACCGGAGGCGCTCCCGGCGCAGGCGCCACGCTCGACGTGGGCGATTTCTGCTGTCCTGAATACGTCAACCAGATGGTCGAACGCATCCGCAGCACCTGGGATCAATACGCAGATTCGGCCGCTGTCGTCGTCGTTCGGTTTACGATTGATCGTGATGGAACGATTCTGGAGCCGATCGTCGAAAAGAGCAGCGCCAACCAGACGCTCGATTTCGCCGCCCGGCGCGCCGTCGTCATCGCCAAGCAGTTGGCGCCGCTGCCGCCGCAGTTTCCCAATCGCACGTTGACCGTTCATTTGACTTTCCAATACCAACGATGATTGCCATTTCTCGATCCATCGGCATCCTCACACTGGCTGCGGGACTCGGCCTCGTCGCGATGGCCGCGCCCGAGCCGGCGCCGCCGCCCCCGCAAACACCCGCGGCACCGCAGCAGCCGAGCGACATCACGACCACCATCAGCGGCGGACCCGGCGCGCCGACCCGGCTTGCCGTCCCCGACTTCATCGCCCGCTCGGCCGATACCGAGACTGCGGCGGTCGCCAAAACGATCGCGCAGGTGCTGTTTGACGACCTGACGTTCGAGCGGGAGTTTGCGCTGATCCCGCGCGATACCTACGGCACGATTGCCGCCGCGCGGTCGTTCGAAGACGTGCCGTTCGACCGCTGGAGAGAACTGGGCGCCGATGGTGTCATCGTCGGCACGGTGCAGAAGGTGGCCGCCGGAATTCACGTCGAGGTGCGGCTCCTCAACGTGAGAACGCACACGCAGGCGTTCGGGAAGGAGTACGACGGTTCGGCCGCCAACCCGCGGCTCTATGCGCACACGGTGTCTGACGATCTGCACATGAGTCAACGAGGGCTTCGCGGCGTGGCCAGGTCGAAGGTGGCATTTGCGTCGGATCGCGACGGCGAACGGATGGCCAATACGATCGAGGCCCGCAGCGTGCGGGAAATCTACATCGCCGACTACGACGGCGCCGGACAGAAGCGCGTCACCACCGGCCGATCGTTGAATATCCAGCCGAACTGGTCGCCCGATGGACGGTCGGTCGCCTACACGTCATACCGGCGCGGTCTGCCGAACATCTTCGTCTCGAACATCTACCAGGGCACCCTCGATGAGTTCCCCAAGGCGCCGAATCAAAAGGAGAACTTCCAGCCGACCTGGTCCCCGGACGGTACGCGGGTCGCGTTCTGGTCGACCCGGGACGGCAACTCCGAGCTGTACATTGCGAATCGCGACGGCTCCAACGTCCGCCGTCTCACCGACAATCCAGGGATCGACGAGTCGCCTACATGGTCACCTTCGGGAGCACAGCTGGCCTTTGTGTCCGATCGGACCGGGTCGCCCCAGCTCTACACGGTTGGCGCCGACGGCCTGGGGTTGCGACGGCTCACGACCGGGGACGCCTATGCGGCGCGGCCGACGTGGTCTCCGCTGCCGTTCAACGAGATCGCGTACACCGCCCGCGTCGGTCCTGGCTACGATATCAAGGTGATCGACGTCGGATCGGGTCAGGTGCGGACGCTGACCTTCGGTGAGGGCACCAACGAAAGCCCGGCCTGGGCGCCCAACGGCCGGCACCTGGCGTTCACATCGACCCGGCTCGGAAAGGTCCAGATCTTCGTCATGGGCCGCGACGGCAAGAACGTCAAGCCGATCACGACTGCCGGCAACAACTACTATCCCGACTGGTCCAAATGAGGCGGTCGCGACGATTGGAGACACGATGATGCAAGCGGTTCGACGGATGGGTGCGGTGGTGGCGGTTGCCTCGCTGGCGGCCGCGGTCGCCTGCGCCGGCAAGAAGCCCCCGGTGGCCCGGCCCAGCCCCCCGCCGCCCGTCACGACGGCATCGGGAACGACCGCGCCCTCACGTTCGCCCGCGCCGCCAGAACCGGTGGCCGAGCCGACGATCGTGCCCGCCGAACCGGTGAAAGAGGACGCGATTGCGTCGGCCTCGCTCGACGACCTCAACCGCAATTCGCCGCTGAAACCATTGTTCTTCGAATACGACAGCAGCGACGTTTCGACCGAGGGCCGCGCCGTGCTCGATGCCAATGCCGCAGCGCTCAAAAAGTATCCCAGCTGGACCATCACGATTGAAGGTCACTCCGACGAGCGAGGCACCGCCGAGTACAATCTGGCATTGGGCGAACGGCGAGCACTGGCAGCGCGGACCTACCTGATCTCGCTTGGCATCCCCGCCGACCGGCTCCGGACCGTGAGCTACGGGAAGGAATTTCCCTTCGATGCCGGCCACGACGAACCCGCGTACGCGAAGAATCGGCGCGCGCACTTCGTCGTCACCGCGAAGTGAGGCTGCCATGAAAATATCGACCCGTCCCCTCCTCGCCGCGACGCTGGCGCTGGTCCCGTGGCTGGCCCAACCGGTATCGGCGCGCGACAAGGAACATCAGCAGATCGCCGCCGACGTCAGGATGCTGCAGGTCATGCAGCAAGAACAATCGCAGCAAATGCAAAGTCTGCTCGCGCAGCTCGGCGAAGCCCTGAAAGCCGTCAGTCAGAGACTCGACGACCAGGCCAAGGCGAGCGTCAAGTCCTTCGCCGATCAGAAGCTCGTCATTGATGCGCTGCAGAGAGATCTTGGCGTCCTGCGCGAGAAGGTGGACGACTCGAACACGCGGCTGGGCTCGGTATCGCAAGAGGTCGAGGCGCTGCGACAGGGGCTCCAACAGGCGCTCCAGGCTTCCGCCCGCGCTGCAGCCGCTGCCACCGATTCGACCGACCTCACCGCATCTACCGGGGCCGGCGGGAATGGCGACAGCACGTCGGCTGCCGCGCCGGGCGGCGGCGCACCGGGCGTCGCGGTCGGTACGTCGCCCAATCGCCTGTACGACATGGCGTATTCGAACTACACCTCCGGGCTGTGGGATCTCACCATCGACGGGTTCAACGCGTTTATCCGTTCGTTCCCGAAGTCGGACATGGCCGACGACGCGCAGGTCTACATCGGCAACGCGTATTTGCAGGACGGCAAGAACGACAAGGCCGTTGAGGCCTACGATCTTGCGATTCGGACGTATCCAAGCGGCAACGCCATTCCCGAGGCCTTCTACAAGAAAGGGCTGGCGCTGAAGAACCTCAAACAGATGGACCTCGCCCGACAAGCCTGGGAGTACGTCGTCAAGACCTACGAACAAAGCACGGCCGCTTTGCTCGCCAAACAACAACTCCAGCAGTTGATCGCTCCGACGGGACGTTAACCACCCGAACGGCGAATCGGCGTCATCGTGCCCTGCCGGACGATGGTAGAATTCGTGCACTCAAGCTGCGTATCGCTTGCCGTGACGTGCGACCGTTCACGGTCTAATTCTTAACTCCGAACTCTCGAGCAACTCATGGGAAGCGTCAACAAAGTCATTCTGGTCGGCAACCTCGGACGAGATGCCGAATTGCGCTACACACCCGGCGGGGCCGCAGTGGCGACGCTGAACATGGCGACCACTGAAATCTGGAACGACAAAGCCGGCCAGCGGCAGGAAAAGACCGAGTGGCACCGCATTGTGCTGTGGGGAAAAACCGCCGAATCACTGGCGGAATACCTCACGAAAGGCAAGCAGATCTACGTGGAAGGCCGTCTGCAAACCCGCCAATGGGACGACAAGGACGGCAACAAGCGCTACACCACTGAAATTCGCGGCGATCGTATCGTCTTGTTGGGTGGCGGCGGCGGCGGCGCGGGCGGAAGCCGCGGTCCGGCGATGGGACGGGGCGCCAGCGACGACATGGGCGGTCACGCGCCCGGCCCGGACCCCTCATCCGAACCGTTGACAGACGACGACATTCCGTTTTAGTGCCCACGTGCCAGGTTGAAACCCACCGGCTTTCAGCCGGTCCGGTCGTGAGATGTTTCGGACCAACGAGGACGTCGGCATCGTGCGAACCACGATCGTGACTATTGAACGACTGCCGCACGCATGAACGACTGCCGCACGCAGGCGGCGCGGTCTGCGACTTTCAGTCGCGCGCGGAGACTACCGCCTTTCAGGCGGTAGTCGTTCAAAGCGGTTTCAACAACGCTATCGCGCGCGATTCGTGCCACAAGGTTCCCGACGCGAGCAATAGCGGGATCTGGCCGTCTCGGGAGAAGTGAACGCCCGCGGCGGCAACCCTCTCCTGCTGACGCTGACCGGTCGCATCGGACCGTCATTCTCGCGCATGCGACAGCCGTCCGAGCGCGGTCAGCAGTTCGTGCTCGATGTCGTCCACCGTCGCAAGTTTGAGAATCCGGCGCGCGATCGCACGCAGTTCGTCGCTGCGCACGTTGCCGAGCACCTGCTTTGCGACGGGAATCGCGCCGGGCGTCATGCTGAATTCCGTCAAGCCGAGCCCGACGAGCAACGTGAGAAGCGCAGGGTCCGAGGCCATCTCGCCGCACAGCGAGACCGGGATGCCCAGCGCCGCGGCGGCGCGGCGGACCATCGCGATCAGGCGAAGCACCGCGGGATGCAGCGGTTCGTACAGGCGCGAGACGCGCTCGTCGGCACGATCGACCGCCAGACAATACTGAATGAGATCGTTGGTGCCGATGGTGAAAAAATCCACCTCGCGCGCGAAGCGATCGGCGGTGTAGGCGGCCGCCGGCACTTCGATCATGATGCCAATCGGCACCCGCGGCGGCGCGACGTCCCGCCGCGCCAGATCGGCCGCCGTCTCCTCGACGATCCGCCTCGCCTCCCGGACCTGCTCGACGCCCGAGACGAACGGGAACATGATGCGCAGCGAGCCGTAGTGCGCCGCCCGCAGCAGCGCGCGCACCTGGACGCGGAAGACGTCGGGCCGCGACAGACTGAGATGCAGACCGCGCAGACCCTGACGACCGCTGCGGTCCTCGCTGACCCAGTCGCGAGCGAGGCCATGAGCGGTGGCGAGCGACGCCAGTTGGTGCTCGTCGACATCGAAGGTACGGATGGTGACCATCAGCGGCGCCATGCCCTCGACGATCTCCCGATAGATCTCGAATTGCCCGTCTTCGTCGCCCATGTCACAGGCGGCGCTCGAGAGCAGGAACTCCGATCGGTAGAGGCCGATGCCTTCCGCGCCGGCGTAGCGCGCGGCGGCCAGATCGTCGGGGAACTCGATGTTCGCGTCGAGGCGCACGCGGACGCCGTCGCTCGTTGCCGCGGGCCGGCTCCGCTCGGCCTCCGCGCCGGCGGCGGGACGGCGGTCGTCGGCGTGTCGTACGACGCGCGCGAGGACCTCCTCGGTGGGATCGACGATCAGGGCGTTGTCATTGCCGTCGATCACCACCCATCGTCCCGCTTCGACGATCTGGCTGGCATTGTGCAGGCCGACGACCGCCGGCACGTCGAGCGAGCGGGCGAGAATCGCGGTGTGATACGTGCGGCTTCCGGCGTCGGTCGCAAAGCCGCGGACTTTGGTCCAGTCGACCTGAGCCGCGAGCGACGGCGTCAGCTCGTCGGCAATCAAGACCGATGATTCGTCGAGCTCGCGCAGCAGGTCGCGCGGCGAATCGAGGCCATGACGCAGATTCATGCGAAGGCGGCCGACCAGATCCGCGACATCGCCGCGCCGCTCTCGCAAGTAGGAATCCGCGACCTCCTCGAACAGCACGCCGAACTCCTGAAACACCTGCTGGAGCGCCCACTCGGCATTCACGCGTTGCTCGCGAACGATCTCTACGGTCCGCGGGATGAGCATCGGATCGTCGAGCATCAGCAGCTGCGCGTCGAACAGCGACGCCAGGTCCGGGCCGCGCCGTCGAGCGAGGCTCGTTCTGATATCCGACAACTGCTGTCGCGCCCGCTCGCGGCTGGCCTCCAGCCGCGCGAGCTCGTGCTCCACACGCGCCGGCTGGATCTGATAGTGAAGGACCTGCGCCCGTTGAATGAGAATCACTGCGCGGCCTGCGACCACTCCGGGCGAGACGCCGATGCCGTTCAGCCGCCTCACGACACGTCCTCGCCGAAACCCGATTGCACCAGGGCCGCCAGCGCGTCCACCGCGTCGAGCTCGTCGGCGCCCTCCGCGCTGATCGTGATGTGGGAGCCACACGCGGCCGCCAACAGCAGGATCCCCATGATGCTCTTGCCGTCCATCTGTCGAGCTGCCCGCGCCACCAGCACCCGCGACTGGTACCGCGACGCCAGATGGACGAACTTCGCCGCCGCGCGGGCGTGCATCCCCAACTGATTGACGACCGTGACGCTCCGCGAAGTCATCAGAGGGCCAGGGCCGGGCGAGGCTTATTCACCACTCTTCTCACCGCGCAGAAAGTCCGACGCCACCCAGATCGCGTGACGCCCGTGATCGCGCATCTCCCTGGCCACGCCGAGCAGGTCCGACGAGCTCTTGAGCCCGGCCAGCTTGATCAGCATCGCCAGGTTCACACCGGTGATCACTTCGACCCGATCCCTGACCAGAAAGGTCATACCCAGATTCGAGGGCGTGCCGCCAAACATATCGGTCAGCAGCAGCACGCCGTTGCCTCCGTCCACCCGTTCGATGGCTTGAGCGATCTCGTCGCGCGCATCGTTGACATCGTCATGCCAGCCGATCGACACCGCGGTGAACGTCGGCAGATCGCCGACGATCGTCTCGGCCGCGTTCACCAGCTCGGTCGCGAGCTGCCCATGCGTAACCACCACGACGCCAATCATCGCGCCCCCAAATTGAACCACAAACCAGGCGACGACCACAAAGCACGAACTTCGGTCTACGTCCGATGAATCCCCGGCGCATGACCGCCCCCCGGGTCGAAGGCTGTTCCTCTCAGCCCGGGGCCGATTTCAGGGCCGCCACTCCTGCGGGACTGGCTCAATCGCGGTCACGGCGAGCCCGCCGATCGGTGGCTCATGAGCGCGTGATGTCGCGATGGCGGACTCGCACGCGGCCGCCGGTGTCGACCAACGCGCGCCGCATCTTCTCCGCGATCATCACCGAACGGTGACGGCCGCCGGTACATCCGATCGCGACGGTGAGGTAGCTCTTGCCTTCGGCGACGTAGTACGGCAGGACGAAGCGCAGATAGGCCTCCAGCCGATCCATGAACTCTCTGGCCGAAGGGTCGCGCTCCATGAACGCGACCACCGCGCGGTCACGGCCGGTCCGCCGCCGCAGCGCCGGCACGAAATGCGGGTTGGGCAGACAGCGGACGTCGAACACCAGATCGGCATCGACCGGCGCGCCGTTCTTGTAGCCGAAGCTGAGGAGCGTCGTCACCAGGCGGCCGCGCGAACGTCCGCGCCGCAGCCCCATGAAAAACTGCCGGAGCTCGTGCACCGTCATGTCCGACGTATCGATGATCTCGTCGGCCAGACGCCGCAGCGTCATCATCTCTTCCCGCTCGTCGCGGATCCCCTCGCGCACCGAACGATTCGGCGCCATTGGATGCGGCCGCCGCGTCTCGCTGAACCGGCGCAGGAGCGCCGCGTTGTCGGCCTCGAGAAAAATCAGGACGAAATTCAGCCGGCGCATCTTTCGCAGGCGCTCGAAGATCTTCGGCACCTGCGAGAAGAAGTTTCGCTCCCGGATATCGACGACGATCGCGACCTTTTCGATGCCGCCTGCACGCAGGGACAACTTCGCCAACGTGGGAATGAGGGTGGCCGGCAGGTTGTCGACGCAGAAGTAGCCCAGATCCTCCAGGGCGCGAATCGCCTGTGACTTGCCCGATCCAGAGAGGCCGGTCAGCACGATGAACGGCTGACGGCTCCCGCGTGCGGTCGGTTGGTCCAGCCTGTCCCCCGCCCGCCGGTTCCTCAAGGGCGCGGCCCGCTTGGCGCTCATCGTATCCCCCCAGTATCGAGGTCCTCGTCTTCCTCTTCCTCCGACGTCACGCGGGCGTCCCGCAGTTGCTGCTCCAACCGCGCGACCAGCTCACGCGCGGCGTGGTGGCCGCGGGCGCGAAGCAGTTGATTGCGCGCCGCGACTTCCACGAGGATCGCGACGCTGCGTCCCGGCGCCACGCCGATGCGGATGATCGGCACCCCCACACCCAAGATGTCGAACGATTCATCGTCGAGGCCGAGACGCTCGTACTGGCGCTGGGGATCCCAGCGTTCGAGCCGCACGACCAGCTCCACCCGCTTGGAGGATCGGGTGGACGCGATGCCGAACAGGTCCTTGACGTTGACGATCCCGAGGCCGCGCAACTCCATATGATGCCGCGTCAGCTCCGGGCAGGTGCCGATCAGAATCGATTCGGTACGCCGGCGGATGTCCACCGTGTCATCGGCCACCAGCCGGTGTCCGCGCACGATCAGGTCGAGCGCGCATTCGCTCTTCCCGATACCGCTCTCACCGAGCATCAGCACGCCGAGGCCGAGAATGTCCATCAGCACGGCGTGCATCAGCGTGTGTTCCGCCAGCCAGTCCTCGAGCAGGGAGGTGAGTTTGGCGATGGCCGTTGGCGTGGCGACGGTCGTCTTGAGCAGCGGCAGTCTGGAGCGCTCGGCTTCCATCCCGACTTCGACGGGAGGGACAAATCCCCCGGTGATGAGGACACAGGGAAAATCGAGCGTCAACGCCAGCCGCAGCGATTCAATTCGCGCCGAGGCCTCGAGGCTCTCCAGATAGCGGATCTCGCTTTCGCCGAAGATCAGCACGCGGCCAGGCTTCAGATACTCTTGAAAGCCGGCGAGTGCGAGACCGGTCTTCTGAATATATGGGCTGGTGATCCGCCGATCAAGGCCGACGCCGCCTGCGAGCAGCTCGAGCGGCAAGCCAGCCGTCTCCAGGTGGCTGTCCAAGAGCGCGCGTACCGTGACACCAGGGCTTGAGAGCATCTGTCAGCCACTGCCGGTCAGCACGTTCGGACGAAGCACGTGCGGGGATATGAACAGTCAACCACGGATCGCCGGCGAATACGAAACCACGCGCGTGCGTCCTCCCGGACCGGCCGGCGCCATGCCAGCGTCGTCGACGCGCGGGCTTCTGGCAGCACCCTGGCTACGCTTCCGTCTCTACCAACGTCAGCTCACCGTTCGCTCGGCGGTACAACACGCTGATCGACCCCCGTTCCACATCGCGGAAGACGACCAGGTCGCCGTCCGACCGCGCCTCGACCTCGCGCACGGCATCGGCGACGGACATCGGCTTGACCACCTGCCGGGACGACTGAAACAAGCGCGGTTTGCGCAGGCGGGCGCGTGGCGCCCGAACCGCCGCCGGCGCGGGCGACTCGCCCACCGCCTCTTCCACCGCTCCGGTTCGCAACCCGTGGCGCTTGCGATCCCGCCACTTGCCCTTGACCCGCCGCGCCTGCTGCGCAATTTTCTCGATGGCCTCCGACAGGGAGGTCCCCCACGCCGCGGAGCTTGCGACCGCGTGGAGAAACTTCTCGTCGCGCACGTGCAGGGTGATTTCGACCTGAAGCCGGTTCTTCTCGCGTGTCAGCACGATCTGCGCCGAGACGGCGCTGTCGTTCAGCAGCCGATCGAGCTTTCGGAGTCCTGCGTCGACGAGGCGACGCAGAGTCGGGGTGATGTCGACGTGCCGGCCAGTTAGTTCGACTCGCATCTGAAGTCTCTTCTCCGCAGCCGACGGGTGGCCGCGATCAACCGACGGGTTGGGCGCCTTCTGCCCCCGGACCGGCGGGACGAACCGCGACGCGGAACGAACGCGCGCCATCCGGCGCTAGTACAGCACTTTCCGCTGGTTCGACGTCGGAATCTTGAGCTCTTCCCGATACTTCGCGATCGTGCGTCGCGCCAGATCCAGCCCTTCGCGCTGGAGAATGCTGACAATCTTCGAATCGCTGAGCGGCTTTCGTGGATCCTCGTTCTCGATGATCTTGCGAATGCGCTGCTTGATGGTGACCGACGACACGCTCTCGCCGTACGAGCTGCTGATGCCGCTGTGGAAGAAGTACTTCATCTCGAACACGCCCTGCGGCGTGTGCATGTACTTGTTCGTGACGACGCGGCTCACCGTCGACTCGTGCATGCCGATGTCGTTGGCGACGTCCCGCAGCACGAGCGGCCGGAGATGCTCGATGCCCTGGTCGAGGAAGTCCCGCTGGAAATTGATGATGCTGTTGGCGACCTTGTGGATCGTCTTCTGACGCTGCTCGACCGACTTGATCAACCACAACGCCGAGCGAAACTTGTCCTTGACGTAGGCGCGCGTCTCGTCGGTGTTGTCGGCGGCGCCCTTGTCCAGCAGTCGACGGTAGACCGGACTGATCCGCATCTGCGGCAGTCCGTCTTCGTTCAGGACGGCGACGTACTGGTCTTCGACCTTCATCACGTAGACGTCCGGAATCACATACTGAGACGCCGTCGGGTTGAGCCGGCTGCCGGGCTTGGGATCCAGGTGACGGATGATCTCGATGTGCTCTTTCAGCTCATCAATGGTCAGCCCAAGCTTGCGCGCGATCTCCGGCACCTGGTGGTTCTGCAGCAGACGAAGGTGCTCGGAGATGATCTTCTCGGTCGGAGTCCCTTCCAGCCCCAGGTGCCGAATCTGCATGAGCAGACATTCCTGTAGATCGCGCGCGGCCACGCCGATGGGATCGAATCCCTGGACCAGACGGACGGCTCGCTCGACCGCCTCGACCGGCCACGGTCCCATGCTCACCAATTCGTCGAACGATGCAACCAGATAGCCGTCGTTATCCAGGTTGCCGATGATGGCCTTGCCGATGTCGCGCAGCACCGAATCGTCGGTCTGCATCGAGAGCTGCCAGTTCAAGTGGTCGGCGAGGGAACTGGCGGTCGAGAGCGTGTTCTCGATGGGCGGCAGTTCCTTCATTTCCTGAGGCACCCGCGCCCGATAGCCGTCGTCGAGGTAGTCGCCGAAGAAGTACTCGTAGTCCTGGTCGTCCCAGGTGTCAGTCTTGTTGAGCTTTTCGAGGTCGCTGCTCTTTTCGGGGGTGCTTGCCGGCTCGGCCGGCTGGAGATCCTCGGTGGGAACCTCCTCCAGCATCGGATTCTCGACCATCTCCTGATTCAACAGATCCGACAATTCGAGCGTCGACATGGGCAGCAGTTTGATCGCTTGCTGCAGTGACGGCGTGAGGATGAGTTTCTGAACGAGTTTGGTATGAAGCTTCTGCTGGATGCCCATTGAGTCGCGCGTGTCCGGCTAAGTATTTGTGACAACTGATGTTGCAGCGTTGGCGCGCCTCGCATGAGGGACGCAATCCCGACGCAGAACATCAGCTAATGCAATTCCCAGGCCTTATCTTAGTCCAAGCGGAACTCCGTCCCCAGATAAATCCGTCGAACCTCGTCGTCAGCCGCAAGGCTCGTCGGTGTTCCGCTCTTGAAGATGCCGCCATCGTGCACGATATAGGCCCGATCGGTAATCCTGAGGGTCTCGCGGACATTGTGATCGGTGATGAGCACCCCGATTCCACGGTCCCGCAAATGAAAAATGATCTTCTGAATGTCCGTCACCGCAATCGGGTCAATCCCCGCGAACGGCTCGTCGAGCAGGATGAACTTGGGCGAGATCACCAGCGCTCGCGTAATCTCGGCCCGTCGTCGCTCGCCGCCCGACAAGGTATAGGCCGGGGCGCGCGCCAGCGGCGTGAGGTTCAGTTCGGCCAGCAGGTCGCGCAAGCGCTCCCGCCGGGCGGCCGAATTGAGGCCCATCGTCTCCAGGATCGCCAGGATGTTCTGCTCGACCGTCAGTCCGCGGAAGATCGAGGGCTCCTGCGGCAGATAGCCGATACCCTTTCGGGCCCGGACGTACATCGGATCGTCGGTCACGTCGTGGCCGTCGAGCAGGACGCGGCCAGAATCGGGCGACGTCAGGCCGACCGTCATGTAGAAGGTCGTGGTCTTCCCGGCGCCGTTGGGACCCAGCAGGCCTACGACTTCGCCCGACGCCAGGTCGAGGTTCACGTTCCGCACGACGGTGCGTCCACCGTAAGACTTGGTCAGCGCCTCGGTATGGAGCGTCGACATCACGTACACTTCCCGGCGCCGTTGGTTTGAGTGCGGACCTGGCCGCCGCCGTCCACGACCACCGTGTCGGTCGCCTTCGCGAACGTCAGCTTACGGCCCTTGGTCTCTCGTCCGCACTCATCGACAATCACGACCGGCAACCCGGTGATGACGTAGGTTTCGTTCGCGGTGGTGTAGGTCATGCGCGCCCCGGTGGTCTTGCGGTTCTGTTCGCGCAGCGTGAGTTTCTCGTAGGCTTCGGCCCGATCGAGCTCGTCGCCCGATGCCTTCAGGTAGAGCTCGATCTTGTCCGCGGTCATGTCGCCCTGCGGACCGCTCAAATGGGCGCCGCCCGTGTAGGTCGCCCGCCGCGACGATTCTTCGTACTTGAAGTCTTCCCCCGTGCCCACGGAGCGCACCCGTTCCGGCTTCTTCTTGTCCTCGTGCTGCTCGAGCATCGTGCTGGTCGTGACCGATCCTGCAGCGGTCAGGTCGCCAACCTGGTTGTCGAGCGCGAGTGTTCGCCCTTGAACGGACGTCTCGGCCTGCCATAGTTTCGCGCTCCCGGAATAGACGGCCCTGGAAAGCCCGCCGTCATAGTCCAGATCCGCCGCGGCGATGTAGACGACCTGATCGCTCTTCAGCATCGACGGCATTTTGGTGCCGGCTTTCTGGTCTTTGGCCGTGGCCGGCTTCAGGACGCTGCTGACCGCGCCGGTGGCTTTCATCTTCGGTCCGTCGAGCGTGACGTCGATGCGGGTGGCGTCGATGATGATCTGCTCGTTTTCGAGATGCGGACGGGGCGTCGCGGGCTCGGTGCCGGTCAGTTCCAGGCTGCCGGTATCGAGCACGTACTTGGCGTGCGCGGCCAAGGCCCCCAGGGTGCCCTCCTGGAAACGGACGTTCTGGGAGAAGGTCGCATCCTCGATCGAGCTCATGCCCGGCTTCAACGACACCGTCAGCGAGGTGGCCTTGGCCCGGCGCAGACCCTTCGCGCCCTGCTCGCGATAATCAACGTCGCATTCCGGGCCGGCGGTTCGCCGATCCTGACAGGCAGGCCCACCCGCGCCGTTGAACAGCGCGGTGCTCAATCCCTTCTTCGCATCGCCTCTCGCATCGAGGTTGACCGCATTGATCGTGCGGCCGCCGGTGCCCTGCTCGGCTGGAAAGGTGAGCTGCACCGAGTCGCGGCCGACAAGTCCGACCGGTGTGGCGCCGTCTGGCGCGAGCACGATGTCCAGCACGTTCGCGGTGATCTGCCGCCCCCCCGAACCCTTCTGTCCGGCCAGTTGCAGCACGGCGTCGCCGCTGATCACGGCGTGCTCGATCGCTTCGCCGTCGGGCCCGTATTTCAGGTCCATATCGCGACCGCTCAAAGACTGCAGCGCGCCAGGCGCCCGTTCCGAAGCCGTCACCTTCGAATTGCCCCGCAGTTCCACGCGGTCGAGGCGTTCATCGTCGCCAATCAGGTGCGCGATGGCACTGTCGGACTCGATGACCTGCTGACTGCGCAGCATTTTGATGCCGCGGTCGAAGCGCACGTATTTCTCGCGACGCGCGAAGGTCGCCGTCGCCGAGCTGATGTCGGTCGCTCCGGTTCCGTCCTCGTGGGGCGTCATCTTCACGCGCGCCTGCTCGAGGATGACCAGGACATCGTCGTTCTTGTCGTAGGTCATCCCGATGCCCGACCCTGACAGCCGGTTCCGGGCGAACTCCACTGGGCCCGGCGCCCGCACGATGCCGTCGGTCTCCGTGTAAGTCGCATGCTCGGTGGTCGCGGACAAGCCGTCGCTCGCCTGGAGCCGGACGTTGCCGTGCAGCACCATCTCGGATTCGTTCTGGCCGACGCTGCCTTCCTTGCCCGTCACCGTGAAGGAGCGGCCATCCCGACGGTCGGTCGAGACGATGGTGACCCCCTGCAGCTTGGTGGCGCCGTCTTTATAGGTCAGCTGTTTCTCGTACTGGATGCTGACGTCTTCGCGCGAGCGGCTGACCTTGACGACGCGACCGTTGGTGCTCTCGACCACCGCGTTCGGGTCGGTCCTTGCTACGGCGGCAGGAGGCGGAGGCGGGACACGCCGCTTGAACGCGAACACCAGCGCCACGGTGAAAGCGACGGCGAAGATCGCCACGAGAATGCGCGCGCGCCTTTGCAATCGGCTCATGGAAGCATCACGGTTCCGCGCGCCTCAAATCCGCCAGCGTCAATTCCAGGTGCGTTTCGCCGTTGAAATGATTCTGCTCCAGCGAGAAGGCCACGTCCAGCGCCGCTCGATGCTCGGTGAGATAGTCGTGCTGCTCGGCCGCACGCCAGGCCACCGCCCGGAAAATCCGGCCATCCTGCTTCAGGGACATCTTGAGATGGCGCTCTTTGAGCTTTCGCGGGCCGTTGACAATCTCGACCCGCCGTGCCGCAAACACCGGGCGCGGATTGCCGGCGCCAAACGGCGCCATCGAGGCGACGCCTGCGACCACCCCGCCGGTGATATGTCGAAAGGTGAGGTCGCCGTCGATCCGCAGCCGCGGCATCAAGTCTTCCGGTCCCAGCGTTTCGTCAGCGACATCGTTGACCGCCCCGCGAAGCTCCTTGATGCGCGCCGCCTCCATGGTCAGGCCTGCCGCCTGTCGATGGCCGCCAAAGCGGATCATCAGAGGCGCGCAACGCTCGAGCGCGCCGAGCATGTCGAACCCGGCGATGCTGCGGCACGACCCGTGCCCCACTTCCCCGTCGATAGAGATGACGATCGCCGGCCGGTGAAACGCGTCGACCAGCTTTGACGCGACAATCCCGACCACGCCGCGGTGCCAGCCTTCGCCGGCCACGACGAGCACCGACCGGGCGCCGATCGCAGGATCGGTCGTCACCATCTTCTTGGCCTCGGCCAGCACTCCGGCTTCTTCCTGCTGCCGTCGCACGTTCTCGCCATCGAGCTCTGACGCGAGGGCCCTGGCCTCGACCTCCATGCCCTCGTGGTTGGCCAGCAGCAGGCGCGTGGCGATGTCAGGCGTGCTCATCCGCCCTGCGGCGTTCACGCGCGGCGCGAGCATGAACGAGATGTGGTAGCTGTCGATGGTCTTGCCTGTCAGGCCGCAGACGTCGAGCAGTGAGCGCAGGCCGACTTTGTGCGGTCCGCGCGACAAGAGATCCAGGCCGATCTTGGCAATCACCCGGTTCTCGCCGACCAGCGGCACCACGTCGGCGAGTGTGCCAATCGCCGCGATCTTGATGAAGCCGGGCAGCCATGCGTCGCGTCCCGACGCGTGGCACAGCGCCTGCACGAGCTTCAGCGCGACGCCGACGCCAGCGAGGTGCTTGTCGGGATAGCGGCAGTCGGATCGCTTCGGGTTGATCACCGCGAGCGCCGGTGGCAATTGCGTGTCGGGCTCGTGGTGATCGGTGATGATGAGATCGACCCCCAGCTCGCGTGCGCGCCGCGCCGCGTCCGCGCCCCGAATTCCGCAGTCCACCGAGACCACGAGCGCCACACCATCCGCGTGGAGCCGTTCGATCGCGGCCGGCTGCAGGCCGTACCCATCACGGATGCGCTCCGGGATGAAATGACCCACATCGGCGCCGAGCAGCTCGAGGGTGCGTCGCAAAATGACCGTCGACGTGATGCCGTCCACGTCGTAGTCGCCGTGGATCGCAATCCGCTCCCGCCGTGCGATCGCACCGAGCAGCCGATCGACCGCGACCGGCATGTCCGCCATCGACATCGGATCGTGCAGGTGGTCGAGCGACGGATTGAGGAAACGGCTGGCGACGTCCGGCGCGATCAGGCCGCGCTGGCACAACAGCCGGGCGACCGTCGGATCGATCCCGAGAGCGGCCACCAGGCCGGCCGCCGCGTCGTCGTGGCCCGGCGAATAATCCCAGCGCGGCGCGGCAGCCATCAGCGATCAGTCCATTGCGGCGATGGCAGGTGGCGCGTCACACCAGGCTTTCATCCAGGAAATCCACGCCCAGGCGCCCCATGCTGCGAAATTTTTCGTACCGTTGCTGCAACCGCGTCTGGCCGTCGAGCCCCCCGATCTCGTCCAGGACGCGCGTCAAGACGCCGTCGAGCAGCCGTGCGGCAGCCGCGGGATCGGCGTGCGCGCCACCCACCGGCTCGGGGATGATTTCGTCGATGATCCGCGCCTTCAACAAGTCGGGGGCGGTCAGCTTCAGCGCCTTGGCCGCTTCCACCTTCTTGGACGCATCGCGCCACAAAATGGCCGCGCATCCTTCCGGAGGAATCACGCTGTAGATGCTGAACTCCTGCATCAGGACGCGGTCGCCGACCGCGATGCCGAGCGCTCCCCCGCTTCCGCCTTCGCCGCTGATGATGATGAGAATCGGGGTATCGAGCAGCGTCATCTCGCGCAAGTTGACCGCAATCGCCTCGGCGACGCCACGCTCCTCGGACTCGATGCCCGGGTAGGCGGCCGGCGTGTCGACGAAGACGATGATCGGCCGCCGAAACTTCTCCGCCAGGCGCATGGCCCGCAGCGCCTTGCGATAGCCTTCGGGCCGCGCGTAGCCGAAATTGCGATAGATCTTTTCCTTGGTGTCGCCGCCCTTGACGTGACCGACGAGCAAGACCGGCTGGCCCTTGTAGTCGGCGAACCCGGTCATGATCGCGTGGTCGTCGGCGAAGCGCCGATCGCCGTGAATCTCGACAAACCCGGTGAACAACAGCCGGATGAAATCTTCGAGACTGGGACGTTCCGGATGCCTGGCGACGAGCACGCGCTGCCATGGCGTGAGTCCCGCATAGAGGTCCGCGCGGGCCGTTTCGATCCGCCGGCGCAGGGTTTCGGTCTGCCGATCGCGGCCGTCGGTCTGCGGCAGCGCGGCGAGTTCGTCGATCTCCTTCAGCAGCGCGGCGATCGGCGCCTCGAATTCCAACGGCTCAGCCATGGGGGGACTCTCGTGTCCTGCGGCGAAGTGACCAACAGTCAGGCCGCCGGATCATCGCAGCGATACCGCGCCCGCACCCACGATCCGCTCGACTTCGGCGACGAGGGATGGCGAGGGATTGACCCGAATTTGCGCCGACACATCCGCGCGGACGCGCATCGGCGTTGGTCCCGACGCGAGCTCCATCTCGAACAGGATCCGCCGATCCCCGCGATGGCGCTGGAACACCGCGCCCAGGGCTTCGAACACCCCGCGATCCGCCGGCATCCTGACACGGATCGCCACCTCGCGCGCCAGGCGCCCGGCCACGGCGTCGATCGACACGACCTCCGACGCCAGGATGCGCACCGACTCATCGTCTCGTTCGAGCTTGCCGCGCACGAACACCATCGTGCCGACCTCGAGTAGCGCCGCCGCCCGTTGATAGGCTTCCGGGAAGACGATGACTTCGACGCTGCCCTGCGCGTCTTCGAGCGTGAACACGGCCATCCGATCGCCCTTGCGCGTCTTCAACTGGCGGCAGGCGGCGACAATGCCGCCGATGCTCGTGTCGGGCTCGATCGGCTTCGGACCACCTTGTCCCCAGGCATCGCTTCGCGGCGCCTTGACTGGCGCCTCGGCCAGTTCGCCGGTCGGCCGTGCGCCGATCGCTTTCAGTTCCGCCGCGTGCCGATCGACCGGATGGCCGCTCCAGTAGAGGCCCAGCGTTTCCTTTTCGGCGGCGAGCTGCTCGGTCTCCGTCCACGGCGGCGCGGCGGGCAGCGGCGCGCCGTGTCGTGGTGTTCCGGTCGCCAGGCCATTGCTTCCGGGCTCTGCGACATCGGCGAAGGCCCCGAACAGCTGGGCCTGCCCCTCGTCCCGGTCCCGCTGAAACCGGGCGCCGTGCTCGCACGCCGCGTCGATCGCGGCGATGAGACGCGGTCGAAACGCCAGCGACGGCATGGACCCGGCGTCCGGCTGCGCGATGGAATCGAACGCACCCGCCTTGATCAGGCTCTCGAACACGCGCTTGTTGGCGAGCCGCAGGTCGAGGTCCTCGCACAGCGCGTGCAGCGACGTGATCCGGCCCTGTTTGCGGCGGACCTCGAGCAGCGACTCGATCGCGCCCTCGCCCACGTTCTTGACCGCGGTCAGCCCGTAGCGCACGCCCCTCCCCGGCTCGACCGAGAAGCGCAGCTGGCTGTCGTTGATGTCGGGCGGCAGCAGCGGAATCCCGCGGTCGCGGCACTCCCCCAGATACATCGCCAGCTTGTCGGTGTTCTGCGCCTCGATGGTGAGCAGCGCCGACGCGAACTGCCAGGGGTAGTTCGCCTTGAGATAGGCCGTCTGATAGGCCAGGAACGCGTATGCCGTCGAGTGCGACTTGTTGAAACCGTAGCCGGCGAAGTGCTCCATCAGGTCGAAGATGTGCGTGGCCTTTTTCTCGTTGTGGCCGCTGCGCTTGGCGCCCTCGACGAACTTGCCGCGCATCTTGGCCATGACCTCGGCGTTCTTCTTCCCCATCGCTTTGCGCAGCAGGTCGGCCTCTCCCAGCGTAAAGCCGGCGACGACGTTCGAGATGCGCATCACCTGTTCCTGATAGGCGATGACGCCGTAGGTGTCGGCCAGCACCGGCTCGAGCTCCGCCAGCTCGTACTTGATCTCGGTCTTGCCCTGCTTGCGCGCGATGAAGTCGTCCACCATGCCGCTGCGCAGCGGCCCGGGTCGATACAGGGCGTTCAACGCGATCAGATCCTCCAGCCGCTGCGGCTTCGACTTGCGCAGGATGTCGCGCATGCCGCTGCTCTCGAACTGGAAGATGCCGTAGGTCTGTCCTTCCTGGAACAGCTGGTAGGTCTTCTCGTCGTCGAGCGGCACGTTGTCGATATCGAGCGCGACGCCGGTCGTCCGCTTGATCTCGCCGATCGCGTCGAAAATCAGCGTCAGCGTGCTCAACCCGAGAAAATCCATCTTGAGCAGGCCGATCCGCTCGATCTCCTTCATCGACCACTGCGTCGTGATTTCGTCGCGGGCGCCCTTGTAGAGCGGGGCGAACTCGGTGATCGCCCTCGGCGCGATCACCACGCCGGCGGCGTGGACCGAGGCGTGCCTGGTCATGCCCTCCAGCCGTCGCGCGACGGCCAACAGCTCCTTGACCTTGGAATCGTTCTGCTCCATCTCCCGCAGCGTCGGATTTTCCTCGAGCGCCTTGTCGAGGGTCATGTCGAGCGTCGGGGGGATTTGCTTGGCGACCTTGTCGACGTCGGCGAACGACATCTCGAGGACCCGGCCCACGTCGCGGACCACCGCTTTCGCCTTCATCGTGCCGAACGTGATGATTTGCGCGACGTTCTCCCTGCCGTACTTGCGGGTCACATACTCGATCACCTCGCCGCGGCGCCGCTCGCAGAAATCGATGTCGATGTCGGGCAGCGACACGCGCTCGGGGTTCAAGAAGCGCTCGAAGATCAGATCGAAGTCGATCGGATCGACGTCCGTGATCCGCATGCAATAGGCGACCAGACTGCCGGCCGCCGATCCGCGGCCCGGGCCCACCGGAATCCCCTGTTCACGCGCGTAGCGGATGAAGTCCCACACGATCAGGAAGTACCCGGGGTACTCCATCCGCTTGATCATCTCGATCTCGTACGAGAGACGCCGCTCGTACTCGTCGATCGTGTGGCGAAGCCGTCCGGCCGCGGCGAGGTGCCGCAGCTTCGGGAGCCGCTCGGCGAATCCCTCGCGAGCCACGTGCTCAAAGTACCCGTCGAGGGTGAACCCGGGCGGCACGTCGAAGTTCGGCAGATAGTTCCGGCCTTCCTCGAGCGTCACGTGGCACCGCTCGGCGATGCGGACCGTGTTCGCCAGCGCGTCGGGAAAGTCTTTGAACACCTCCGCCATCTCGTCGGGGGTCTTCAAGAAAAACTGCTTGGCGTCGTAGCGCAGCCGTTTGGGATCGCTGAAGGCCTTGCCGGTGCCGATGCACAGCAGCACGTCGTGGGGGTGCGCGTCGGCTTCACGCAGATAGTGCACGTCGTTGGTGCAGACGAGCGGCAGTCCGAGATCGCGGGCGATCGCCGGCAGCCCACCATTGACCGTACGCTGCTCCTCGATGCCATGCCACTGCATTTCGAGGAAGAAGTTGCCCGGGCCGAAAATGTCGCGGTACGCACCGGCGGCTTCAATCGCCTTGCGCTCCTGCTGGTGCCACAGTCCCTCCGCGACCTCCCCCTTCAAGCAGCTGCTCAGGCCGATCAGACCAGCCGAGTGCTGCGCGAGCAGCTCCTTGTCGATGCGCGGCTTGTAATAGAACCCCTCGGTGTAACCGGCGGATACCAGCTTGATCAGGTTGTGATAGCCCTGGTCGGTCTCGGCCAGCAGCACCAGATGATTTTGCGTCTCGCCGGGCACCCCGCTCTTGGTCCGGCGATCGCCGGGCGCGACATAGACCTCGCAGCCGAGAATCGGATTGAGCCCGCGTGCCTTCGCGTGATCGTGAAAGATCACCGACGAGAACATGTTGCCGTGCTCGGTCACCGCCACCGCCGGCATGTTCAGCGCGACCGCCTGGTCGAGCAGCTCATCGATCCGGCACGCGCCGTCCAGCAGGGAAAACTCCGTGTGCAGATGGAGATGGACGAACTCAGCCATCGACGAGCCCCGACATTCCGCAACCTCTCAACAATGGTCTCACTCCCACTCGATGGTCGACGGCGGCTTGGAGCTGATGTCGTAGACGACCCGGTTCAGACCGCGCACCTCGTTGACAATGCGCGAGGAGATGCGCGCGAGGAGCTCGTGCGGCAGCCGCGCCCAGTCGGCGGTCATGCCGTCACGGCTCTCGACGGCGCGGACGGCGACGGTGTACTCGTAGGTGCGCTCGTCACCCATGACCCCGACGCTTTGAATCGGCAGCAGCACCGCAAAGCTCTGCCACAGCCGCGTGTACCAGCCTTCGCGTTTCACTTCCTCGGCGACGATCGCGTCGGCGCGCCGCAGCAGGTCCAGCCGTGCCGGCGTGACTTCACCGAGAATCCTTACCGCCAGGCCGGGACCGGGAAACGGCTGCCGGGCGACGAACTCCTCGTCGAGCCCCAGCTGTCGGCCGACGGCGCGCACTTCATCCTTGAACAGCTCGCGGAGCGGTTCGACCAGTGCCATCCGCATCCGATCGGGGAGCCCGCCGACGTTGTGGTGGCTCTTGATCAGCGCCGACTGGCCGACGATCGCCACCGACTCGATGACGTCCGGATAGAGCGTGCCCTGGGCGAGAAAATCGACGCGCCCGAGCCTGGTCGCCTCCTGCTCGAAGACATCGATGAACGTGGCCCCGATGATTTTTCGTTTCTGCTCGGGATCGATCACCCCCGCCAGGCGATCGAGAAACAGCTGCGACGCATCCACAAACACCAGCGGCAGCTGTAATCGTTCGAATCGCCGCCGAATCTGACCCGACTCGTCGTGCCGAAGCACGCCGTTGTCGACGAAAATACACGTCAGCCGATCGCCGACCGCGCGATGAATAATCACCGCGGCGACGGTCGAATCGACGCCGCCGCTCAGCCCGCACACGACCCGTCCTTCGCCGACCTGGCGGCGAATCTTCGCCGTCGCTTCCTCGACAAACGACGCCATCGTCCAATCGCCGGTGCAACCACACACCCCGAACGCGAAGTTCGACAAGATCTCCAGGCCGCTCTGGGTGTGCACCACTTCCGGATGGAACAGCAATGCGTAGAGGCGCCGCGACGCGTCGGCCATGGCGGCGACCGGCGCGTTGGCGCTCGTCGCCGTCACGCTGAATCCGTTCGGAGGCGCCGCCACGAAGTCGCCATGACTCGCCCACACCTGGATTTCGTCGGGTACGCCGGCGAACAGCGCCGCGCCCCCGGTGGCCTCGCCCGCGTCCGGCCTGCCGGCGATCCTGACCGCCGCGTGTCCGAATTCCCGCTGCGCCGCGGGCGCCACCTGGCCCCCGAGCGTATGGGCCATCAACTGCATTCCATAACAAATGCCCAGCACCGGCCGCCCGATATCGAACACCGCGGGATCGCAGGTCGGCGCGCCGGGATCCGACACGCTCTTGGGCCCCCCCGAAAGGATGATGCCGGCCGGCGCGCGGGATCGAATCCGCTCGGCCGGCGTGTCCGGCGACCAGATCTCGGAATACACCGACAGCTCGCGAAGACGACGAGCGATCAATTGCGTGTACTGCGAGCCGAAATCAAGAACGATGATGGTTTGGTGGGTCACTGAACGGAGAACTTGACGCTATTATAGCGGGGTGGACTCGGCCGCGACCACAAGATGTTGTAGTGCACTTGCCCTTGCCACAGTCTGGTTAGGTCTGCTCGCAGTCGTCTCGGCGCAGGTTCCCACGCCGCCGTCTCCCCCGGTCGCCAAGAGCCGCTCCGGCAAGATTCTCCCGCTGTCCCCATTTCCCTCTCGCACCCACTTCACGCTGGCGCTCAACAATCAGCTTACCGCACCGCCCGCGTACCGCGAGGGTTATGGGTACTTTCCAATCGAGGGCGATCGCATCGTGGCGTACGAACTGACGCACGGAGTGCAGCAGTGGATCGCGTCCGCCCGGCCGAAATGGGCGCCCGCGATTGGCGGCGACCTCCTCTTCATCTCTCAGGACGACAGCGTGACCGCCCTGCGCACCACGGACGGGTCGACCGCGTGGACGATCCCGTTTCCCGAGAAGCTCACCGCGGCCCCCGTATGGGAGCGCGGCCGCCTGTTCGTGCTCACGGCGTCGGATGTCCGCGCGCTGCGGCCCGAGGATGGCACGCTGGTGTGGCGGCAGGCGGTCTCGGGCACTCGCGCCGCGCCGGCCATCGACGCACAGCGCGTGTATCTGTCGTTGGACGACGGCCGCGTCCTCGCCCTTCGCCTGGATACCGGCGTCCAGATCTGGGAACGTCGGCTTGGGGGTCCACCCAGCGAAATTCTCTCGACCGACGATCGTCTGTTCGTCGGATCGACCGACAACTTCTTGTATTGTCTCGAGACCAGGGACGGGAGCATCGCCTGGCGCTGGCGCACGGGCGCCGACGTGGTCAGCAAGCCGGTGGCCGACCTCGATCACGTCTACTTCGTGTCGCTCGACAACGTGATTCGCTCGCTGAACCGCCGCAACGGCGTTCAGCAATGGAAGAAGCCGCTGCCGTTCCGCCCCGCATGGCCTCCGCTCAAGGCGGCGGACACCGTCGTGGTCGCCGGCATCTCCGGATCGCTACGCGCGTTTCTGCTGAAAGATGGCGCCGCGGCCGGAGAGATGGTCATCGACCCCGCCAGCGAGATCGCGGCGCCGCTTCACGCCTTCACCTCGACCGTGGCCCTCGGCCCGATGATCATCGTCGTCACGCGCTCAATCGCCGAGGGTGCGAGCATCGTCGCCGTCAGCAAGGCGATCGAACCCACGATCGCTCCGATTACCCCGCTGCCGGGCATTATTCCGATCACGATTCCCAAACAGTAGCGCCGCTCGAGCGGACCACGCTGGTCACGCCTGCTCGTGGGTGAGGCGGGCGACCACGTCCCGCACCACCGGCTCGCGCTTTGCGAGATGACGATGGTACAGCGCGGCATAGGCCGCGAGCGCGCCGAGACCGATGAACTCGAAGACGATTCCGCGCAGCAACAACGCCGCCAGCTGCAGGGGAAACACCGCCAGGCCGACCAGCGGCACGAACGCGATCAGTCCGACGCCGGACCAGGCGAGCGCAGACGCAAACGTCGAAGCGACGATGACGACGAGGATCACACCGAATACGCTGGCGAGCTCACGAAACTCGGCGCGAATGAACCGCGAGACGGCCACCACGCCGGGCGCGAGACCGATGTCTTCGGTGGCCATCGCGATCTGCAGCAGCAGGTAGCACCAGTTGATGAGCGTAATCCAACCGACCAGCAGAGCGGCCGCAATGGCGGCGATGAACGTCCACTCGATGATCAGCCACCGGCCGGCGACGGCGCGATAGCCGTAGACCACGAAGGTCACGTAGGCGCCGCCGGTGGTGGCGTAGACGACCATCAATGCCAGACCCAGTCCGAGGTAGCGCCGAAACAAGCGCCGGCTGCCGTTCAGGAAGCGATCGAGCGTGAAGTACGCGGCTTCGTGAACGACGCTTTCGTAGGTGAGCGGCTCGTGCTCGATCGGACCGGCCGCGGCCTCGGCGCTCACCAGGACGTCGACCGTGCCTCCCTTCACGAGGAACGTCAGCACCGATCCGCCAAGGAGCACGATGGTAAAGGCGGCAATGAAGGCGACCAACGCGACCGGTTCCGACATCAGCGTTCCGGCGATGGCCGTGAAGGTGTCGCGCAGACCGCCCCGCAGCAGTTCGGTCAGGTCGCCGCCGAGCAGCGCCGCCACCAGGATGGCGGCGCCGATGATCGGCACGGCCAACAGGACTTGAAACGTGGTTTCCGCCGCGAACTGAATGGCGATCGTCGGCCAATTTGCCACGGCGACGAGCGCGCCGCGTTTCAGGAGAAGCTTGAGGTTCATCGCCAGGGGACGTACATTCCAGACAGCTTTCAGTATGTTACACGCCGTGCGGCGCATCCTCCTCGTCGGTTTCACAGTTGCTGTCGCCGTCGGCGTCGGCGGCTGGGGCATCGGCCGCGCGCGGTTTGGCGCGACGGACGCGGATGCCATCGCGCGGCTCGAGCAGGAGGTGCGTCAGCAGTTTCTGGCCAGCACCGCCGCGCTCGGCCGAATCGCCGCCGAACTCGCCGCCGCGCGCCAAGCGCTCAATCCGGCCGAACTTGGCCAGGCGGCGCCGCGACGACTGTTCGACGCCGTGGACGCGGCGCTCGCCGATCAGGAGCCGGGGCGGACCGGCGTGACCATCTACGACGCCGCCGATTCGCCGGTCGCGTGGGGTGGTCGCACCTCGGAGCTATCCAGGTCACTCCTCGACGGTCCGTCGATCTTGTTCGTCGCGCCCGACGCACTCGGTCCTCGGCTGGTCCGCATCGAGGCCGTTCCCGATCGCAGCCGGCCGGCCCCGGCGCGAATCGCCACCATCGTCGTCGAACAACAGCTGGGCCCGACTCGAGGAGCGCCGGGCGCCGCGGATACGATCGTCATCTCGTCGACGATCGTTCCGGTGTCGCTGCGCGTCCGGGCTGGCGAAGTCGGCCCGCCAGGGCCCGACACATTCGCGATCTCGGCCCCCGGCGGTAAACCGCTGATCGACGCGCTGGTGTCGCCGGCCGACCTGGCGGATGCGCGCGCGCGATGGCGAGACGGCGTGCGCGCTGGCGTGTTGTCGATTGTGGTCTTGACGCTGTTGTCGTGCGTCGCCGCGATGGTCGATCTCCGGCGGCGCGACGAGCGCGCGCGCACCTACGCGACGGTGACCGTTGCCCTGCTGGGCACCATGGCCCTGGCCCGCGTCGTTGCGTGGTTTGCCACCGCTGCCGCCCTCGCCGGCGACCCGCTGCAGGCCCCGGTCGATTTGCTGCTGACGGCGTTGACAGCCGTCGCGATGGTGTGGGTGACGCTCGATACCGTCGAGCGCTGGCGCGCGGCGGGGCCTCGGCCGCGCCTGCTGCTCGGCGCCGGCGAGTCCATGACGTGGATCGGCCTGGCGTATTTCGCGGCCGGCCTCGCCGCCGCTGTCATCGTCTGGCTGTACGAACGGAAGCTGAGAGACGTCGTGTCGCAATCGGCGTTCGACCTGGTGCAGTTCTCGCTGCACCCGCTCGACGACGCGCGGATCACGCTGACCTTCGGCCTGGTGCTGCTCCATGCGGCCGTCATCTGGAGCGCGGTCGCGGTCACGCGGCTGCCGAGCCTGTGGCGCACGCGCCGCATGTGGTCGCGCCGCAGCGCCGCCACGCTGGCATGGGTGGCCGGCGTGGCGCTGGCGTTGATGGCGGTTCGGACCCGGGACGCGACGCTCTCCACCTGGTCGATCATCTGGGGGCTGGCGGCGGTCGGCAGCGCGGCGATCGCGGTCGCCCAACTGCGGCGCCGCGCGAGTCGCGCATCGCAGGCGGCGCGCCTCTTCGCGCTGTTCCTGGCGCTGTTCGTGCCTTCCCTGGCCATGTACCCGTCGCTACTGGCGTTTGTGACCGAGGCCAAGGAGCGCCTGATCGCCACGCAGTACGGCCCCCAGGCCTCGCGCCAGCGCGAAGAGCTGCAGAACGTGCTGTACGCGGCGCTCGACGAGATAGAAGCCATGCCGTGGCTGCCTGATGTCGTGAACGGTCCGATCGACAACACGACCCTGACCGCCGACCGCGCGTATCGCGCCTTCCTGGTCTGGTCGGGGACCGACTTGAACGTCTATCGACCCACCTCCGCCGTGGAGCTCTACGACGTCGATGGCCGTCAGATCAGCCGCTTCGCCCTGAATCTGCCCGATTACGCCGCCCCGCCGCACCAGGCGGCGGCCTGCCAATGGGATGTCGTCGACGAGATGTCGCCCTTCGGATCCAGCCAACGCCATGTGCTGCGAGCCAGCCGGGCGATCTGCAAGCGGGGGGAGCGCGTCGGCTCGATCGTAGTCAGCGTGATGCTCGACTTTCAGACGCTGCCGTTCATCGAATCGCAGAGTCCCTATCTCGAATCGCTGCAGCCGGACCGTCAACTGGCGGCAGAAGGCGCGTTCGGACGCGATGTCGAGTTCGTGGCGTACGGCTGGAGCCGGACACCCACCTTCAATTCGGGCACCAGTGTCTGGCCACTGACCGAGGCCGTGTTTCAGCGGATGGTGAAGTCGCGGGAACAGTTCTGGACGACCGTCGAGCGGGACGGGGTCGACTTCCGCGTGTTCTTCACGAGCGATCGGGGCGGATGTTATGCGCTCGGCTACCCGGTCATTACCTGGGGCAAGCATTTTGTCAGCGTCGCCGAGCTGATTTTTCTGGTCGGCGTGCTGTATGTCGGCATGCTGGTCGTGGTGACCGTCGTCAACGCGACGAGTGCGAGAACGCCGGGGGGCGGCCGCGCGCTCCTGCGCGAAATCCGGTCGAGCTTCTACCGCAAATTGTTCCTCGCCTTCGTTCTGGCGGCGGTCGTACCGGTGCTGATTCTGGCGGTCGCGACGCGCACGTATTTCAAGACGCAGTTCGAGGCCGAAGTGAAAGAGGCCGCCGCGCGGACGGCCACGGTGGCGCAGCGCCTGGTCGAAGACTATGCCACCTTGCAGCGCCGCGGCGAAGCCACGCTCTCGACGATCGACGATCCGATCATGGTCCTGGTTCGGCGGGCGATCGATCAGGACGTCAACCTGTTCGAGCGATCGCAGCTGCGCGCGACCAGCGCCCGCGACCTGTTCGCCTCGCGCCTGCTGCCGACCCGGACCCCGAGCGACGTCTACCGTCACATCGTGCTCGATCGCATGCCGACCTTCGTCAGCGAAGAGGCGGTCATCTCGGCGGCCAGCGGCGATTCACGCTATCTGCTTGCCGCCGCGCCGGTGCGGGCGGGCGAACGCGAGGGCATCGTGACGGTGCCGATCACGTTGCGCCGGCAGGAAACGGAGCGGCAGATCGACGATCTCGATCACCAGGTACTGGCGGCCGCCGTGCTGTTCAGTCTGCTGGGCGCGGCGCTGGGTTACTGGATGGCGGAGCGCGTCGCGGATCCGATCAACCGCCTGACCCGTGCCACCCGCCGCATCGCCAGGGGCAATCTCGACGCGCGCGTCGCCGCCTCCACCTCGGACGAGCTCGGCCGGCTGATCCTCGATTTCAACCGCATGGCCGAAGACCTCACGCGACAGCGCAGCGAGCTCGAACGTACGCAGCGCCTGGAGGCGTGGGCCGACATGGCGCGCCAGGTGGCGCACGACATCAAGAACCCGCTCACGCCGATTCAGCTCTCCGCCGAGCACGCGCGGCGGGTGAACATCGACCGCGGCCGGCCACTTTCACCGGTGCTCGACGACTGCGTCAACGCGATCCTCTCTCAGGTGCGGCTGCTGCGGCAGATCGCCGCCGAATTCTCCAGTTTCGCCTCGTCCGCCACCCCGCACCCTGCACCGACGTCGGTGGGCGAGCTCGTCGAAGAAGTGGTCGGCCCGTACCGACTCGGCCTGAGCGGACGCATCGCCATCGATGTCCAGGCGCAGGGTGAATTGCCGCTGATTCATGTCGATCGCACACTGTTGGCGAGGGCCATTACGAACGTGATCGAAAACGCCCTCCACGCCATGCCGGGGGTGGGGACCTTGCGCGTAATCGTGGATCGGCGTCCGCTCGTCGGTGAAGGCTCCATGGTGGCAATCGAAATCTCCGATACCGGAGTCGGCATGGATCTCGAGGCGCTCGCGCGGATCTTCGAGCCCTATTTTTCGACGAAGGCCACCGGCACCGGTCTCGGCTTGACGATCGCCAAGCGGAACGTCGAGTTGAATGGCGGGGCGATCGCCGTCACCAGTCAGAAAGGCGTTGGCACCACCGTGACGCTGACGTTCCCGGTTTGACGCGGATCAAACAATGCGGATCAAACAATGCCGCATTCCGGCCGAGCCGTACACGATTCGCTCCGAAGTCACGCTCGACGATCCGGGCACGTGGACGCGGCCGTGGACGGTGGCCTTTCCGTTGCAACGGAAAACGTCATGCAGCTTCTCGGAGTGCGCGTGCCACGAGGGACTACGGCCTTGCAAACATTCTCAGCGCAGCGCGCGCGGCCGGGCAGGCGGCCCGCTGATTACGAAGCACGTAGATGCTTACGTGATACGACGCTTCCGCTTCGGGCGACGCGCGGCCAAGCGGGACGGGTTGCGGCGCCCGGCGTCGGCGTGTGAGAATGTCAGGGTTTTCCCGCGCAACCGGAACTAATACACGAAGGGACCTGGACCGCATGCGCCGACTGTTCACGACCACATTTACAGCCTTGGTACTGTGCTACCTGCTGGCCGCCGGCATCGGCCTCGCGGCTCAAGCGAAGCCTGCGGCGAAAACCGCGGCGGTGAAGAACCCCGTCGCATCGACGCCCGCCTCGATTGCGACCGGTCAAGCGGCCTTCAAGAGATATTGCCGCTTCTGCCATGGCGAAGATGCGAAGGGTGATGGACCGCAGGCGCCGAAAGACACGCACCCGCCGAACCTGACCGACGCCAAGTGGGATCACGGCTCCACCGATGGTGAGATCTTCGCGGTGATCAAAGACGGGGTTGGTCCCAAGTTCGACATGAAGGGCTACAACAGCAAGATGACGCCTCAAGAGATGTGGAGCGTCGTCAACTACCTGCGCAGCGTCGCGGTTGCCCCACCCGCTCGGTAAGCCGTCCGCGGTCATGAGTCGAGCGTCGCGCGCCCGCATACTCAGAACGCTTGTCGGCTGTACACTGCTGTTGGCCGTGGCCGGCACGAGCGCGTGCCGGCCGGCCAACAATCGCGCGTCGATGGCGTCGGTCTATACGCCGGCTCGCGAGACAGTCGGCGAGGCCGTCAACGATTTCTTCGGAATCCGTCCACGGGTGACGCAGCCGTTCCCGTTCCCTCACTCGACGCACGTCGCCAAGAAGGTCGCCTGTACGGACTATTGCCACGAGAGCGTGACCAAGGGGCCGGTGGCCGGTCTGCCCAGCGTCAAGACGTGCATGATCTGCCATGAGTCGATCGCGACCGATCGTCCACTGATTCAGCAAATCACCGACCTGTCGAAGCGTGGCGTGGATCTGTCCTGGCAGCGGGTCTACGGCTACTCGGCCCAGGCGCATGTGCGGTTCAACCACGCGCCGCACCTGCGCGCCAAGGTGGAGTGTTCGACGTGCCATGGACGCATCGACCAGCAGACGGTCGCAGAGCGGAACGTCGATATGAAGATGGGCTACTGCGTCGATTGCCACAAAGCCAAGGGGGCATCGAACGAGTGCCTGACGTGCCATTTCTAATGGATCGCCGCATCTTCCTGAAGGTCACCGCCGTCACCGGCACGAGCGCCACGCTGGCCAGCTGCGGCAATCCGGAACATGCGATCATCCGCTTCATTCCCGAGGAAGAGCACGTCCCGGGAGTGGCGGAATGGAAGCCGAGCCTGTGTCCCCTGTGCCAGGCCGGCTGCGGCGTGATCGTGCGCGTCATGGAAGGCGACGCCGAAGTGGTGCGCAACGGGCAAGCCGGCGTCATGAGAATGGGCCTGGCGAAAAAGCTCGAGGGCAATCCCGCCCATCCGATCAGCCAGGGCAAATTGTGCGGGCGGGGCCAGGCGGCGATTCAGATTGCCTACCATCCGGATCGCATCACCCAGCCGCTCAAGCGAACCGGTCCGCGCGGACAGGGTCAGTTTCAGCCGGTCACGTGGGACGCCGCAATCGCCGAGCTCGTGGCGCAGCTCGACGGCCTCGTCACGTCGAACAACCAGCGGGGGTTGGCATTTCTGAAGGGTGGCGGTCGCGGCCAGCGCGACGACCTGGTGTCGCAGTTCCTGGACCGGTTCGGCGCGCCTCCCGCCGTGTCGTTCGATCTGTTCAACTACGACGTGCTTCGTCGCGCGAACCTGCTCAGCTTCGGTCGGGAGCAACTGCCCACGTTCGACCTCGCGCGCTCGGGCTACGTGGTGTCGTTTGGCGCCGACTTCCTCGGCACGTGGAATTCCCCCGTCGCGCAGCACGCCGGCTACGGTCAGATGCGCCAGGGGCGCAGAGGAGTGCGCGGCGCGTTCGTCCAGGTCGAGCCGCGGATGTCGCAGACCGGGGCCAATGCCGACGAATGGGTGCCGGCAAGGCCGGGCACCGAGGGTGTCCTGGCGCTGGGCCTCGCGCACGTGCTGTTGTCGGCACGCCTTCGTCCCGCCGATGCCGCGGGGCGCGCAGGCGCGTTGATCGACGGCTGGAACGCTGGTCTCACCGGCTACACGCCTGCGGACGTCGAAAAACAGACAGGGGTCGCCGCCGCTCGCATCGAACGGATGGCACGCGCACTCGTCGAGCAGCCGCCCGGCGTCGCGATGATCGGCGGAGCCCCGCTCGCGCAGACCAACGGCCTGTTCGCCGCCCTCGCCGTCAACGCCTTGAATGCCCTGCTGGGCAACGTCGGCCAGCCCGGAGGCGTTTCCTTCATGCCGCAGATTCCGGCGACCGTGACGCCCCGGCGATCGAGCCCGCCCGAGCGCCGGACGCTGCAGGCCGTGACGGCTGCCATTCTTGCCGCAGACCCTTCGCCGGTACAGGTCCTGCTCGTAGACAGTACGAATCCGGTGTTCGCGAGCCCGTCGGGCTGGCGAACGCGCGAGGCGCTCCTCAAGGTGCCGTTCATCGCCAGTTTCGGCAGCTTCATCGACGAGACGAGCGTGCTCTCGGATCTCATTCTGCCCGATCACGCATTTCTGGAATCATGGGTCGAGGGTCGTCCGGAGTCCGGTGCGGCGGTCCCGGTGGCCACGCTCGCGCCGCCTGCCTTGCGTCCACTCCATCAAACGCGCGCGACACCGGACGTGCTGCTCCAGGTGGCTTCGCGGCTCAACAAGCCGCTCGATTTTCCATGGCAGACGTTCGACGAGATGCTGATGGCCGCCTTCGCCACGCTGCCGGCGCCATCCGCGGACACCGATGCCTGGACTGCCGCGCAACAGCAAGGCGGCTGGTGGGGAGCTGCTGATGCAGCTGGGCAGACCAGGCCGGGAGGACCCGCTGCTCAGGCTGAGCCGGCGGGCCGCACCACTCAGGCGGGCGGCACGAATCAAGGCGGCCGACCTGACGCGGCCCCTGTGCGTGCGCTGGAAGCGCAGTTCGACGGCGAACCCGCCGCCTATCCGTTTCACTTCCTCCCCTACGCCTCGCACGCGTTCCTCGACGGCTCGCTCGCGCATCTACCCTGGCTGCAGGAGCTTCCCGACGCGATGACGACGGCGATGTGGAGCAGCTGGGCGGAGATCAATCCGCAGACGGCTTCGAAGCTGGGGATCGCCGAAGGAGACGTCCTCGAGATCACCTCCACACAGGGATCGTTGCGAACCCCGGCGCTCCTGTCACCGGGGATCGCACCCGATGTGATCGCGATGCCTGTCGGGCAGGGCCACGAAACCTTCACCCGCTATGCGAGCGGCCGCGGTCAAAATCCGATCAAGATTCTGGCGTCAGCCGCCGAACCGGAGACAGGGGCGCTGGCGTGGGCGGCCACTCGCGTGCGAGTGACCCGGATCGGCCCGCCGAACGGCGATCTGATCCTTTTTGCTGGCGAGATGCGGGAACACCCTCACGAGCATGAGCACGAGCGGTGAATCTGTCAGCCATCTGCCCGGTCCTCGGCCGGTAATCGACAGTTCAGAGATTGCTGACAAGAGACCGAGAGACTCGATGAGCAGATTCCGGGAGCAGTAATGGCACATCGATGGGGAATGGCGGTCGATCTCGATCGCTGCACGGGGTGTGAGGCATGCGTGACCGCGTGCCGCGCCGAAAACAATATTCCGACCGTCGGCCCGGACCAGGCGGCCGCCGGCCGGGCGATGCACTGGATCCGCGTCGAACGGTATTGGGAGGGCGACTTCCCGGATGCCCGTCTGACGTTCCGCCCCGTGCTCTGCCAGCAGTGCGACGCCGCGCCGTGCGAGCCGGTTTGCCCGACCTACGCCAGCCATCACACCGAGGAAGGGTTGAACGCGCAGGTGTACAACCGCTGCATCGGCACGAGGTATTGCGCGAACGCCTGCCCGTACAACGTGCGCTTCTTCAACTTCTTCAATCCGCAATGGGATCGGCCGCTCCAGCTCCAGCTCAATCCGGACGTCTCGGTGCGCGAAGTGGGCGTGATGGAGAAATGCACGTTCTGCGTGCAGCGCATCAACGCGGCCGAGATCCAGGCCACCGCCGACGAGAAGCCCCAGAAGGATGGCGATCTGAAGACGGCCTGCGCCCAATCGTGTCCGGCCACGGCCCTGGTCTTCGGCGACTTGAACGATCCGGAAAGCGCGGTTTCCCGTCTGTCGCGCTCGCCGCGCGGCTCCCAGTTGCTCGGTGACCTCGGCACGCAGCCCAAAATCACCTACCTCGCGCGGCAGTCTCAGACATGAGCGACGCCGACCGCCGGCTCACCGACGATCTCCTCCGGCCGCTGCTGACGACGTCGGCGCGGTTCTGGGTACTGGTCGCGTTTCTTGGCGCCATCGTCGCTACGGGGCTGGGCACGTGGGTCTACCAGATGTACTGGGGGTTCGGGCTCACCGGTGTCCGGTGGCCAATTTTCTGGGCGTTCTACGTCACGAACTTCGTGTTCTGGATCGGCATCAGCCATGCCGGCACGCTCATCTCCGCGATCTTGCGGCTGGTCAACGCCAGGTGGCGCCGCCCCGTCACGCGCTGCGCGGAGGCCATCACGGTATTCGCCTTGATGATCGGCGCGATGTTTCCGATCATCCACCTGGGCCGGCCGTGGCTCTTCTTCTGGCTCATCCCGTATCCTAACCAGCGTGGCATCTGGCCGAATTTCAGGTCGCCGCTGGTCTGGGACTTCTTCGCGATCACGGCCTACCTGACGGGCAGCGTGCTGTTCCTCTTCCTGCCCATGATTCCGGATCTCGCGCTGGTCCGAGACCGCACCACCGGCTGGCGGCACCGCTGCTACGGGGTCGTCTCGCTCGGCTGGCGCGGCACCACCAAGCAGTGGAACCGCCTCGAGACGGCGATGGAGATCATGGCCATCGCCATCCTTCCGGTGGCCGTGTCGGTGCACACGATCGTGTCCTTCGACTTCTCGATGGCGCCCGTCCCGGGTTGGCACTCGACCATCTTCGGTCCCTACTTCGTCGCCGGCGCGATCTTCAGCGGGATTGCCGCGCTCATCATCGCGATGGCGTTGCTGCGCACGTTCCTCCACCTCGAGGAATACCTGCACCCGGTCCACTTCCAGAACCTCGGCAAGTTACTGCTGATGATGAGCCTGTTGTGGGCATACTTCGTCTTCGCCGAGCGCCTGACCGTCTGGTACGGCAACGAGACCGCCGAGATGGCGGTGTTCCGCGCCACGCAGAGCGGCGCGTTTGCGCCGCTCTACTGGACCATGGTCGTGTGCAACTTCGTGATCCCGTTCCCCATCCTGGCCCTCAAGAAGACTCGGACGATTGCCGGCTGTGTGGTGGCGTCCAGCTGCGTCCTCGTCGGCATGTGGCTCGAACGGTTTCTGATCATCGTGCCGTCACTTGGTCACAAGTACCTGCCCTATAGCTGGGGCACCTATCGGCCGCGCCCGGTCGAGATCATCATCACGATCTCGACATTTGCCGCGATGTCGCTGCTGTACGTCCTCTTCGCGAAGCTGGTCCCGATCATCTCCGTGTGGGAACTGAAGGTGGGCGCTCATCCGGCACACGCGGCCGAGTCCGTCGAGGCGCGCGACGACGAGCAGGCGCTTTTCGTGGCGAGGACTGAGCCATGAGCGCCGTCTACGCGCTCTACGCCGACCCGGAGTCCGCGCAAGCCGCCGTCGATCGGCTGCGGGCGGCCGGTGTGGCGGACCGGGAAATCACGGTGATCTCGTCGGAGCCGTTTGAGTCGCATCGGTTTGGCAGTCGCGACAAAGCGACGTGGATGTTCTGGCTCGCCGGCACTGGCGGTGCCGTCGGCCTGGCATTCGCCTACTGGCTGACCCAGATGACCGAGCGAGCGTGGCCGTTGCCGACCGGCGGAATGCGGATCGTCGCGACCTGGCCCAACCTCATCATCATGTTCGAAGTGACGATGCTGTTCGCGGTGCTGTCCACGGTGGCCACACTGCTGGTCACGGCACAGATGCCCAGGCGGCGGCCGAAGCTGTACGACCTGGCGGTATCAGATGGACGCATTCTCGTCGGTCTCGACAACCCCACCGCGCCGCTCGACGCGCTCGAGCGCGCACTGACCGTCCACGGCGGTCAACTCAAGACGCTTTCCTAAGCCTGAGATCATACGGCCGCTGAATCGCGGTCGTTCTGGTGCTCGGCGGGCGATTCGCTCGTCGGTGCCGGAATGCGGCCGCCGCGGTGCTGGAATCGCGTAATCGCCATGCCAATGAAGGCGGACGACAGGTAGGTGTAGGCCGTGCCCAGGAGCACATAGCGAGGATGGGTCGTCACCAGGACGATTCCTGCGGCAATCAACAGCAATACGGTGTATGGCCGTCGCGTCTGCAGGTCGAAGGTCTTGAAGCTGCGAAAGCGAATCTTGCTGACCATGAGAATCGCCGGCACGAGCACGACGACGAGCACGGGCAGCGCGCTTCGGTAATCATGAATCCCAGTGGGAAAGACGGACGCCGTCGCGTACACCGTGGCGGCTGGGATGGCGGCCGCCGCCGGGCTGGGTAAACCTACGAAGTAGCGCTTGTCGCCGCCCGCAGCGCTCTGGATATTGAAGCGCGCCAACCGCATGGCGGCGGCGGCCAGGAACATGAATCCGGCGGCCCATCCCAAGCGGCCAAGCGAGACCAGCCCCCATTCGAAAGCCAGAATCGCGGGAGCGATCCCGAACGTGATGATGTCCGCCAGCGAGTCGAACTGCACACCGAACTCACTCGCGGTGCCGGTCATCCTCGCGATCCGCCCGTCGAGCATGTCGAGGACAATCGCGACGCCGATAAACGGTGCGGCGGTCTCGAATTCGCCGCGTGTGGCATACACGACGCACGCGTAGCCGCAGAACATGTGACCCATGGTGAACAGACTGGGCAACAAGTAGACACCGCGCCGAAACCGCCGCCGCGGCGACTCGTGCCGCCGACGGAGAAACCGGAGCCGCCCCTCTTCCTGTGTCAGCATGTTCCACTCACCGTCTAGAAGCCTGTACCCGCTGAGGCAGTACCACTTGACCCCGTTGTTGACGGCGACTCTCCGGGCGCGACAACGGAGCGGCCGGTAATACTTCCGAGAAGGCAAGTCCATCTAATCATCTCGTCGCTGATTCCACCGCCGGCAGAGACCCTGATGCGTGATGATTCGATCCTCTGCCCGGTCAGTGTAGCACCGCGATGACGGTCTCACCGCCGCGGACTTTCTGGCCGACACTGACCGACAGCGTCGCACTCGGCGGCAGGAACACGTCCATGCGCGATCCGAATTTCATCACCCCGATGCGATCGCCGGCCAGCACGTTCGAGCCGGACGCGACCCTGCACACCACACGGCGCGCGAGGAAGCCGACGATCTGGCGAACGACCACCGATTGTCCGCGGTGCTCGACCCAGATCTCGCTGCGCTCGTTGGCGGTCGCGGCGTCGTGCTTGAACGCGGGTAGAAACTTGCCCGGCATGTAGCTCACGCGAGTCACGCGGCCGGACACCGGCATGCGATTCACGTGCACATCCATCAACGACAGGAAGATGCTGATCTGCTGCCACTGGCCGTCGGGCGCCGCACCAGCCGCGGCGGGGCCGGCGACGAGCACGCGGCCGTCCGCCGGAGACAAGATCGCATCGGCGCCCGCCGCTGGCGGGACGCGGGAAGGATCACGAAAGAAGAACACGCAGAACGCACCGAGCGCGACAAACACGATCGCAAGCGGCCACCCGACGACCAGACCCGCAATGGCCGCAAGAACGAACGCACCGATGATGAACGGGAATCCCGCGCGATCGAGCCGCACTCCCCTATCTTACCCGGTCACTCACCCGGCCCGGGACAGCCGGCGGGCGACAAGACGCGGGCCGCCGCAGTGTCGGCCCGCGTCCATCAGCGACAGGCAGTCAACCGCGGGCCGATTGATTCTCTTCCCGCTGACGGCGCCGCAGGATGTCCTCCATGCGGTCCTTCAGCTGCAGCTTCTGTTTCTTGAGAGTGACTTCTTCGAGCTGTTCGGGTTCGGAAAGGTAAGGCTTCGATGTGAGTTCGTGGATGCGATCGTCGAGCTGGCGGTGCTGGTCGGAGAGACTGTGGAATTCTTCGTCCGTCTGCAGCAGTTCCTTGGCGTACTGTGACTGCCCATTCATGCTCCGCCTCCTTGAACGTGGCTAGGTCAGAGGGGTCGGCTCGTGCGGCGGCATGGCGATCCCGGCGTTTCAAGGCGAAAGCTAGCACAGCCGAATCGGGGTTGCAAGGTGAGCCGTGTTCAGGTGAGCCGTGTTCATCGCACGATCCTGGGAAACGGCGGCCACATCACACCGCGAGATCCGCGCGCCACATCACCAGTGCGTCTTCAACGGGATTCGAGTAGTACGCGCGCCGCACGCCGGACGAGACAAATCCGAAACGCTCGTACAGGCGCCGGGCGTCTTCGTTCGAGCGCCGCACCTCGAGCGTCGCGCTGCGGGCACCGAGCGCCACGCCCTTCTTCAGCACGAACATCAGCAGCGTGCTGGCGATACCGCGCCGTCGACAGGCAGGCACCACCGCCAGGTTGTTGATGTGCAACTCGTCGACGATGCGCCAGAACGAGCAGAAGCCGACCGCCTGCCCCCCTTCGTCTCGCGCCAGAAAGCAGAACGACACACCCGCGTTCTCGAGCTCCGCAAGATACATCTCGCGGGTCCATGGGCTGCTGAACGCCTCGGCCTCAATGGCAAGCACCGCATCGAGATCAGGCCCCGCGCCGACCGATGCGATGGTAATCACCGGGTCGTCTGCCTCTTCTCGCGCTCGACCTCGGCGTCGGGACGCCTGATGTAGAGCGCGCGGATGGCGGCCGGATCCGTCACGCGCCCCTGCGCGGCCTGAGCCGCGCCGATTCGGCCGATGGCGCCCGCCAGTGCGGGATGGGGCATGATCGTCGCGTCGGGGTACGCCGCGCCAATGCTGTCGGCGAACGCCGTCGCGCCGTCGCCGATGAAGACGGCCGGTCGGTCCGCATCGGCCTTCCGCCAGCGCTCGAGTATCACGGCCGGCGCCGCGACCTGTGGCTGATCAATCTCGACCAACCGGCGCGGATCGAACACGTCAAACGGCGCCACACGGTACACGGCACTGAACACATCGCGGCGTTGCGCGTCCATCCACGCGGCCACCACCGAGCCTGGCGCCGCCTCGCCGCTGGCCGCATGCGCCAGCGCCTCGAGCGCTGAGACGGCCGCCATCGGCCGCCGATGGACGAACGCGAGCCCCTGCTGGGTCGCGATGCCGATGCGCAAGCCCGTAAAGGAACCGGGACCACAGGCCACCGCGAACAGATCGACGTCGGCCGTGGTGAGGCCGCAACGATCGAGCAGGTCGAGAATCTCGCGCGGCAGACGCTCGCCGTGCGTGCGCCCCGCATCGCCGAGCCGCTCGTCGAGCACACGGTGGTCTTCGACCAGGGCGACGCCCCCCGCGCGCGTCGACGTGTCCAGGGCCAGTACGCGCATCATCGAGTCTCGAATCTGGTCATCGTCGTTGAGAGACAGGTGACGTGGTATCGGATCATGTGGAATTGATCATCCCGCCACGTTCGATCGAGCCATCCGGTGAGCAGAGAGCCGACTGCAGACCCGATGACCGAATGCCCGAAATGACGAATGTTCTAGACTACAAGGATATGTCAGCGTCCGTGACGCCGGCGATGCGCCAGTATCTCGACGCCAAGCAGCAGAATCGCGACGCGATTCTGCTGTTTCGCATGGGCGACTTCTACGAGATGTTCTACGAAGACGCGCTGGTCGCGTCGCGTGCCCTCGAACTGACGCTCACCTCCAGGTCAAAAGACACCAACGGCGGCGGCATTCCCATGTGCGGCGTGCCGTTTCACGCCGTCGACGGCTACATCGCCCGGCTCGTCAGGAAGGGATTCCGGGTCGCGATTTGCGATCAGGTCGAAGACCCGCGCAAAGCCAAGGGCATCGTCAAGCGCGAGGTCGTCCGCGTCGTCTCCCCCGGAACCCTGACCGATGCCAGCTACCTCGACGCCCGCGAGCCCGCGTTCCTGATGGCAATTGCGCCGCCGCCATTCCTGGCCGGCGGTGCGGCTCAGGCGTCGAGCGGCCCCCGCCACGCAGGACGCCGCGATGACGGGGGGACGATTGGCGTCGCCCTTCTCGATCTCTCCACGGGGGAGTTCTCCGCCGCCGAATACGCCGGCGCCGATGGGATCCAGGCGCTCGCCGACGAACTGGCAGTGCTCAGGCCGCGAGAGATCGTGGTGCCGGCGGGCGTCACGCCGGGCCAACTGTCGCCGGCGATCCTGGCTGCCTGCCCGGCGATTGCCACTTCCGGCCCTTCGGTCACGCCGGTCGACGGGTGGATGTTCGACCCCGAGTCGGCGCGGCGAGTCCTGCTCGATCAGCTGCAGGCCGGCACGCTCGACGGCTTCGGGCTCGACCGGCATCCGTTCGCCGTGGCGGCGGCCGGCGCACTGGTCCACTATCTGCGCGACACCCAGAAAGCCGACCTCGCGCATGTCCGCGCGATCGCCTACCGGCAGCGGGCGGATCACCTGCTCGTCGATCCGACCACCCTCAAGCATCTCGAAATCCTCGAAGGCGCAGACGGCGGCCGGGAGGGCTCCCTGCTGAACGAGTTGGATCGCACGGTGACGTCGATGGGCAGCCGCCTGCTGCGCGCCTGGCTGCTGCGCCCGCTCGTCGCGCTCGAACCGATTCGCGACCGACTCGACGCCGTGGAAGAGCTGGCGTACCGCTCGACCGAGCGCGGCAAGCTTCGCGAGGCGGTCAAGCCGGTGCTCGACCTCGAGCGGCTGGTCGCCCGGGCGGCGCTCGGGACCGCGGGGCCTCGCGACCTCGTCGGGCTCGAGCGCTCGCTCGCCCTGATTCCCCGTGTGCGCACCGTGCTGACCGACCTGCAGGCGCCGCTCGTACGATCCCTCGTCGCCGAGTTGGACGATGTCCCGGACGTGCGCCACGAGATTGCGCGCACTCTGGTGGACGAGCCCCCGGTTCTCGCACGCGACGGCGGTTTCACGCGGGACGGCGTGGACCCGGACCTGGATGCGCTCACGGGGATCAGCCGATCGGGCAAGCAGGTGATCGCCGAGATGGAAGATCGCGAACGCGCACGCACCGGGATCTCGTCGCTGAAGGTTCGCTACAACCGCGTGTTCGGCTATTACATCGAGGTCTCGAAGTCGAACCTGCATGCGGTTCCGCCCGATTACCACCGGAAGCAGACGATTGCCGGAGGCGAGCGGTTCATCACGCCCGCGTTGAAGGAGTACGAGGAAAAGGTCCTGGGCGCCGACGAACGAATCCTGGAGCGC
>JBDTVS010000080.1:0-19230 GCA_040007095.1 Acidobacteriota bacterium | reverse complement strand
GCAAGTTGCTCCAGCTCTGTTTCGGACGGGATTGGCGCAGGATTCTGCGGAAGATTGCGAGGTCGTGCCAGCCACCCGCCAATCAAGATGAGGCAGGATGCGAGCGCTAGAATGCCCACGTAGCGTGGGTTGAGCGGCTTCGTCACGTCCACGAGTAAGCATAGCCCGACAGTATGATTGGTGCACCGTCCTTCCGGCCGGTACGCGTGCATGCGACTTCTCTAGTTGAAGCGGAGCACCAGCTCGGTCCGCATCTGCACGGATCCGCGATCGCCGCGCACCAGACGGACGACATCGGAGTTGCGGCCGCGTGGCGGCATGAAATCGATGATGGTCACCGTCCCACCGTTCGTCTCGATGCGTGTCTCGAGGATCAGGGTGTTCTCTCGATATCTCCGGCCGACGCGCGGGCGCGGTTCGCGATGCATCGGCAGCAGCAGAAGATCGTATTACTAGCAGGGTGTCGGGAGGTTGGGCGTACCATCCGAATGAGAAAGCCCGCTGCGCGGGACTCTGGGAGTCACGCGCCCGCGGCGTTCGGGCGGCGCGAAACTGCCGCTCACCGACGACCGAGGTTCCTCCGAAGTCGTCGACCAGTCGGCACCGGGCCGTCCCGGCCTTCAAACTCTCATTTCTTCGTCGTGCCCATCTTCACGGATTTGACCATGACGATGTCGCCGGTGACGTCACCGGTGATCATGGCCATCTTCCCGGCCAGTTTCTCCAGCTCGCCCTTCTGTGCGGCTGACGCTTTCAGCGTGTAGGCCTTGTCCTTGACGATCAGTGCGTACTCGGAGCCCTTCGTCACACACCCCTTGGTGCAAGCGGCCTCGTCTTTGATCATGTGTTTGACGCCGCACATCGCGTCGCCCACGGTGCCCGTGAGCGTCATCTCGGCGGCCCCCAATGTCGTCCCGCCGATCACCAATCCGCCAACGAGGAGGAAGGACGCGGTTCTGGTCACTCTCATGTCTGCTCTCCTTGACGTCGTAAAACGCCTGGTTCACTCTCCCGACCCTCCGGGCCCGTCGATCCTCGTCGACCCGGCTCCGACGATCCGACGACCTTCGCGTTCCTGGAGAAACGCCACGATCCGAATGTCCGATCGCCGCCACTCTGGCGCCACCGGTACGACCATTGGAGTGGAGAAGGTTCTGGCCGTCGAACCGAGCGTCCCCAGCGGCGTCAGGCTGTGGACCACGGCACTGTGTGTCAGCTGGCGCCCACGGTTTTCGCCGCGCCTGACGTCTGTCGTCAGGCGATTCTGAGTGACGGCGACCATCACATCGGCCCTCTCTCGGAGGATCACTTCAGAAGGGACATCGATCTGGACCGTTGCCTTGCCGAGATCGGCATCGAGGGCCGTCCATGAAACCGCGACCGTCGCTTTGGGCGCGTGCGCGGCCCTGACGATCGCGCGTTTCACCGCCGCCAAGTCGCTGCCAATTCCCTCGAATTGTCCGTCGACGACGAGCTGCGGGGTGTAGACGCTGCTGCGGCGAAAGACCTGCGTGTGGTACTGGGATTGCCGTCCGGTAAAGATCGGCGACGAAAAGGGGTCCTTCCATCCCAATCGATCCCAGTAGTCGACGTGCTCGCCGAGCGCGAGTACCTGAACGCCTGGAATCAGTGGCTCAACGGCCAGCCGACTCAATACCTCGTCGGCGGGCGGACAGCTTGAACAACCCTCCGAGGTGAAGAGTTCGGCCACGACAATGGCCGGCCCCACTGGAGCGGACCGGTCGTCGTCAAGCGAAAGCCCGTGGTCTGGTTGCGACGCCGCTCCCTGGCCTCGAGCGACAGACAGGCCCAGCATCACGGCGAGCCCAGGGAATCCCACTCCGGCCATCACCGGGACGAGACGTCCCACGGTGACTCTTGCCATGGTTCACTCCCAGCTGGACGAAAATGACGACGTCCACTTCTTGTATCACCGGAAGGCTCCGGAATATTCCGCTCTGCCAGGGACCATCAGGACGCCCCCGCGCCGTGCGGTCGTGCGTGCCGGCGCCAGATCGTCTGGCTCCACCAGAGACGAATCCACCCGACGGCGAAGGAACCGATCACAACCATGTGGGTGAACAACATGACGGCTCCTGTGAAAGAACCGACTCGAACTCCGAACTCCGAGCCGAGGCCTGTGCAACCGGATCGTCAGCGTATCGCAATTACTAATTTGAGGTCAAACGATATCGCCACACCCGGCAGTCGACCGTCGAGGACCATTGTTGGCGCTCCTCACTGGTGGACGCGCCTGAAGCCTTACGGCGCTCCTCTTTTCCGGAGCGACGGGTCGATGGTTGTCGAGAGGTGACCGCCCTGCGGCACATACAGCTCGTTGCCGTCGTCTTCGGCTACCTTGACGAGCTGAAAGGCGTCGATGGCGAACTGACGCAGTGCAGGCGACGCGCGGTCGGCGTGAATCACGACGTAGCCCAACTTGGCCCGCTCGGGAAAATCGACACCCTGCCGCTTGGACTCTTCCAATGTCGAGGATGGCACGACGCCACCGGCGCTGAGGCGCATCAGCGTGTCAAGGGGCTCGAACTGCCGCTGGCGCTCGACCTCGCGTGAGGTGATACGCGACAGGTAGCCGCCGACGAGCGCCTTTTCATGAAACGTCTGATAGAACTCGGACGAGGCGTTGAAATTGCCTTCGGATGATTCGCCGTCGCGTATACCGAATGGCAGCTCGAGCACACGGATTGGTCGCGGATCGTTGGCGACGATCTTGTAGATGTCTGGAATGTGGGCCGAATGGAGTTGACGCGGAAAAGGTGCGAGTTCGAATCCCAGGAGCACCGTGACCAGGCCGAGCAACTGGAGCCGACGCGGCGGGCTGTGCCGCCCGATCGAGGCGAGCGCCAGCCCGAACAGCATCGAAAAGCCGAGCATCATGACCACCGCGAATCGGGTCGGCATCCGTGTCGCGGTGATGATCGGCAGGTACCGCAGGAACGCCCAAGGTCCGGGAATGAAGGTGTTTACGCCACCGACGTGAACGAACGGCCCGAGCGCCAGCGCCGCAAAGAACAGCGTGAGCGCCAGCCATGTGCGCGGCGGCCGAAACCGATACTTCCAGACGGCAAGCGCCAACGTTACGACACCGACGATTGTCAGGGCAGCGACGTTCTCGACGTACCCTTCCGGTCGAGTCGTCAGCCACTCGCGCCACCGCGTGCCGAACAGCCGATGGTTGGGGTTCGGGGTAAGGAGCGCCAGCAGATCGATGCCTGACGGGCTGCTTCGCCAGAGTATCCCGCGGTGGACCGTCCCGCCATCGGCCACCCGAATCAAGTAAGTAGCCAGTAGGGGAGAGAGCAGCAGGGTAGTCGTGAGCCCGGCCCACACGGTCATGCGAACCAAGACTCCGAAGTTGGGATGCTCACGAATCGCCAGGCCCGGCCTGAGGCCTAGCCCGATTCGCAGCGTGACGGCCAGCGTCAGGACCAGAACCGGGGTGTAGAACGTCCGAAGAGCGAGACGGATTGCGCCCAGATGAAATTCCCCGCCCCCGGTCAGGAGCACACCGGCGATCACCGCCGCTGCACCCACCGCCACCGTGCTCGCAACGGTCGCATAGATCGGAGCCGGGGGGGCGAAGGCCCGGATTCGCAGCCTGAGGTGACGGGCCGCAAGATAGCAGGGAGCAATCGACAGGCAGTAAACGCCGTAGTACGGATCACACGTCGTGGCCCAGGCGATTATGAAACCCAGCGCGACGGCCTCGCGGCGTCTGGGCAACCTCTCCGCCCGGATCAGCACCAGCAGAAACGCCGGTAGGGGCGCCGCGGCGACGAGGCTGAAATGTGCCTCCGATCGAGCGACCAGATAGGGAGAGAAGGCGAAAAGGAGGCCGGCCAGCCACGCCTCCCAGGAGCGGCCGATGACGTTTCTCGCCAGGAGGAACATCGTCCATCCCGTGAGTGCACATACCGTCAAATACACGACGTTGAACGTAACGGGCACCCCGAGGACCGGAATCAGCGAAAACGCCAGGATGTTGGAGAACAACGTGTAGTTGTGGAGACTCAAATCGACGGGCGGCGTCAGCGACAGGATCTCCTGGGTGAACAGGGGAAACCGATGGTGCGCGATCACCTCGTGCCTGAAGAGCCACAGATTCCAGACGTAGTTACCGGTATCGCCGCCCACGCCTCCCGTGAATGCGTCGCCCAAGTGCAGCGGCAGCGGCCAGCTGAACAGCAACGCGACACAGAAATAGCCAAGGAACGCCGTCGCGGAGGTGCGACGCGTCAATGGCTGCATGCAGTCTGATCAGCCAAGTGCCGGAGCTTACACCCGGAACCAGTTTGAGGTCAAACTGCATGGTGCGCCGCTCGGCTCTGGCCCGGCCTCAGGCGGGGGTGGGAGAGATGAGCGGCAGGCGACCCGGGGCTCATGGCTGAGCCCCGGTCCCATGATCGCCCTCGTCGCGGTCGTGCGACCATTGGTGGCGATGAACCGTTCGTCTCCGTCCGGCCGGGTCCGGTACTAGGGTTGGGCCGCCGGCATGGTCTTCAGCGCATCGATCAGCAGTGTCAGCACGCCGCTGTAGGCGACGTCGGCCCGAGTGAGCTGCTCCAGATAGGCCGCTTCGGTCGTCTTGTGCTCGCGCCAGTTGCCGTCGAAGATCGTCCGCTTGACCCCTTGTTCGTACATGATGTCCATCGACGCGCCGCTGCCGGCGTGGAGTCCGTCGGCCTGGAGGTCGTGGAAGAAAAGCTTGCCATCGGGAACGCACTCCACGGAGAGTTCCTCGTACACATCGGCAAACTGTTTCTGTTCGAGCCGCTGTTGAATCACTGAGGGCGTCGGGTGGTGTCCGGCGACCACGAGCAGTTGCTCGTGCTGAAAGAACAAGGCGGCCACGAACCTGCCGGGCGAGCCCGGATCGGGCGTGGCAAGCTCAAACTATAATCACTGGTGCCGGACTCGATGGCCAGGGTCGTTCAATCTTCCGGATCAGATGGGCCGCGCCCAGACGCCTGAAACCGTCGCCGGGCCGACGGGCGCGACCGCCCGTTCGATTGGTGTTCCGGCCGGAGGAGGTTGTCGATGAGACGATGGGCATCGTCGGAATGATCGCTGTCCGCATTGACCAGGCCGGGGCGTGAAGTTAGCGAGGCGGTTCTCAATTTCGACGTTGGTGGCGTCCTCATCGCCAGCTGCGCTCCCCCGATCGGCCCGTCGTCGTCAACTCCGAATACCCAGAGAGAATCGGAGATGTCGCGCAATAGCGAGAGCGCCAGCTTTCCTGCACCAAACGGCGAGCGACGCGTTCCCCCTCGTCGAAGCGAGTTCGGGAGCGTACGCCGAAGCTGTTTGTCGAGTTCAGGCGGTAGTAGCGAAGGGGCTGGTTGCGGGGGGCAAAACCATCTGGTCAGGACTCTGATGCGAGTGCCGCGTGCTCGATCGCGTCGTGAATCGTGGTCCGGAGACGGTCCGTGCTCTCAAATGGTTTCTCGAGAAAATCGACGGCGCCGGCCGCTCTCGCGGCGGCAGCGACTACGGTCGAGCCATGCGCCGACATCATCACGACTGGCAACTTTTCATGCGCCGCGTGGAGGCGGCTGAGCACGTCGAGGCCACCCATGCCAGGCATCTCCACGTCTAGGAGCACCAGGTCGGGTGGATCCCGATCCGCGAGCGCAAGGCCGTCGTGGCCCGTCGCCGCGCCGACGATCTGGTAGCCGTCGTACGTCAGCGTCATCCGTAACACGTCGCGAATGCCAGCGTCGTCGTCGATCACCAGGACGCGCAGCGCCAATGTTTAGACCTCCAGTTTCTGACGTGCTTCGAGGGAGTGACCTGTTCCTGAGACGCAGGCATCGTAGGTGCAACGCGCCCGTGGGTCGCCGAACCCATCTGATGCGCACGACCTCGCGTTCCTGGCATCAGGTCCTTCGCGCTCAGGGCACTACCGATAGAAGCAAGATGCGTGCGAAGCCTCCGGGGCGATGTTCTCGGTCATTGGGACGATTCGCAAAACCCTCTCGTCCCTCGTTCAGGACAATAATGTAGTTTGAGGTCACATTGTTGTGGCGCGCGCCGGGCGCGAGCACCAGTGTGAGCCAAGTCCGTAGGAGTCGTGATGACCCCGGTTGCGTGGAAGGCTTCTGAAGGCAACGGGGCCCCGTCAGAGTGCTCACCGTCGCCTGTGCGGAACTGGCGGTGTCGCCAATGAGCTGGGTCCTACCGTGCAGGGGTAGGCGGCGTGTTCGCCGCCAGGCGCACGTTGATCTGCCGTGGCGCGATCGCTTCCACTTTGAGTCCGAACGGCAACTCGAGCGCGTCGGTGTGCAGGGGGACGTCATTCTGGCCAGCCCGTGCCGCCGACAGATCGCAGGCGGCGGCGAGCGCTTCGAGGTTGACTGAGTCGAAGATGAAATCGCTTCCCCGCAGCCACACATTGACCGTCTCCTGCGACTGAGAGACGACGGTGAGGCCGGGCGGGACATGGGTGAATTCCACGGGCACCGCTCGCACGCGCACGGACGATCCCGGAAAAAGAAAGGTCAGGGTCCAGACCAGCGCAGACAGGATCAACGCCGCCGCCTGGAGCTTGAACTCCGCCGGACGCAGCGGCCATCGCCCGCCCTCGCTTCCGTCGTCGGGGCGCGCCGCGAGGTCGTCGAGCGCAGCGGCGAGATCGGTCTCGTCGGCCATGAGGCGGAGCTGACCGCCGTGCACCAGCGTCACTTCGCCCCGCTCTTCAGACACCGCGACGACGAGCGCGTCGGACCGCTCCGCCAGTCCCATCGCAGCGCGATGGCGCGTGCCGTAGTGCTCGGGCACGTTGCCGCGCTGCGTGAGCGGGAGGACCACACCCACTCGTGAGATCAGGCCGCCTTCGATAACGGCCGCGCCGTCGTGAACGGCCGAGCCCTTCTGAAAGACCGCCTCGAGAATTTCGGCCGACACGATTCCCCGCAGGCGCACGCCAGTCGTGACCAGCTCGTCGATTAGATCTTTGCGGACAATGACGATGAGCGCACCGCACCGGTTCCGCGCCAGGCACCACGCAGCCGCGCTGACCGCCGCGGCCGCCGAGAGGCCAGGCTCACGTCGAGCGTGATGCCACGGGTCGATACGCATCAGCAGGCGGCGTAGTTCGGGTTGGAAGACGACGACGAGCGCCACGAGTGCCACGAGTGTGGCCGTGTCGAGAATCCAGCCCGTGATCAGGAGGCCAAGCTGCCGGGCGACCAGTGCGCCGAGGCGGAGCCCCAGAATGCTCAGCGCCAGTCGGAGCGCGCGCGCTTCGCGGCCCCACCGCAGCAGAAGATAGATGGCGACCGCCAACACGGAGAAGTCGGCAACGCTCTGCCATCGGAGAACGCCCATCACCTCATGATCGCTCAGATCGCAAGCGGATCGATCCGAAGCGAGTTGTGCTGCGGCGACCGATGAGCCAAGTGCCTGGAACCGCCACGCCGGATCACCAGGAACGGCAGGACGTCGGGGTCGAAGGAATAGCAGACGAGCCGCACACGGTCTTTGTGCCGGGCGTGTGATGAGCGGGCAGGACGGTCGGCGGCATCCGGCGTCCAGGCATCAGGTGTGACTTCCTCAAGACTGCTCCAGCCAGCGCTCGCCATGCCGGCGGCGGCAAGACCAGCCGCCATGATCTTGTCGAACTCGGCCGACCCCTTCACCGCTGGCGGTCATCGCGAGGTCCACATCGGGCAGCGATCTGCCGACGCGTGCGCCTGACAACATTTCGCGAGATCGCGAAATGACGCGAGATTTCGCGAGATCGCGAAATGACGCGAGCGCATCTCGGAATGTCGCGAGTCGCGGCGCCGGCGTGGCTCGCATGTCGGACTCGGCAATCAGGGACGAGCGTTCTCAGCGGAAACCCCCATACGGGACGGCCAGGCGGTGTGCCAGAGGCAAGACGGACGGATGTCCTGCGCAAGTTGCACGGATCTTGCTTTCTATCGAGGCGAAGGAAGCATCGCATGGCACGGCTCAAGCACATCGTTCAGACCGGTCACGCCGATAGGAAGGACGATGCGTCGCCCCTCCTTTCGCGCCGCCAGTGGATCGAGTTGGCGTGGGGCGCGTTCAGCGCGGCCTCCCTTGTGGCGCTCGCGTCGAGCGGACGCATGATGTTTCCGAACGTCCTCGATGAGCCGCCCCAACAGTTCAAGGCTGGCTTTCCAAGGGAGTACGGGACCGGCGTTGATGAGCGTTGGAAGGACCGATACGGCGTCTGGGTCGTGCGCACGCTCGAGGACCAGGTCCAAGAGGTGCCGGGCTTCTACGCGTTGATTGCCGTGTGCACGCATCTGGGGTGCACACCGAACTACTTGTCGGCTGAAATGAAGTTCAAATGCCCCTGTCACGGCAGCGGGTTTCGGCTGACCGGCATCAATTTCGAGGGACCCGCACCACGGCCCCTGGAGCGGGCGGCGATCTCGCTGGCCGACGATGGACAGCTGCTGATTGACAAGAGCCGAAAGTTTCAGTTCGAACTGGGCCAATGGGCGGATCCGAGCGCGTTTCTGAAAGCCTGAGAGCCACCACGAGTTCGCGCGGACGCGGAACCCCGTCTGGATTGCGTGTCGTCATTGTCAACGCAGCGCCGCGATGCTCAGGTTGGTCGACGGAGTCCGCCCTGAGATCATGCGCCGACGAAGAGATTCGTTCCCGTTCGCCCGCCACTCGTCTAGGTCCGTCGTTTCGCGCACGTTGGTGCGAAATGACGAATGGCCTGCGTGTCAAGGTTGTCGGCCCCTGGCGGACTTCGAGAGTCGATGCCGCGCGCCGAGTGCTGGCGATCACACGGCGGCGAGCGCCAGAAACAGGGCCAGCCCGACCGCGCCCACCACCAGCCCAGCGAGCCCGATGAAGCTGAAAACGTCGATCACCTGCTGTGACTCGCTTACGCCAGAGAAGAGGTCCGCGATGTTAAACGAAGGTAGGTGGATCATCGCCAACTCCTGTGTCGCCACCTGCCGCAATGACGTGCCCGCGGGCCATGGCGCGGTGGCGTTATACGTACTGCAGCCCTGCATAGAACGGTCCAGTCTTGACGCCTGAACCAATGGGTTTGGAGAAATCGCGCGATCCTGGGAATAGCGAAAAGCACTGACACTGACTCACGATATTTCGCGACACCATTGGGGCCTCGCGCGTGCAGTTCGAGGCCGCTTTCGGCTTCTTCTCGATTGTTCGGGCTTTGGGCCCGTTGACGCATCGCTGGTGGGCGAGGCCACGAGCTCGGCCGCCTGATTTGCGACCACACCAACGAGGAGTCCATGGGAGGGCAACATGAAGTTCGACACCACAGAGTCACCTCGCGCGGATGTCACGGGACCTCAACTAGAAATCCCGGTATACTCCAGCGCCATGGATGAGACGACGATTCCCGTCAGGGGGTTTACGACTTTTCTGGGGGCGCTCGGGAAAGAAAACGTCCGAGTCACGAACCGTCTTCACGGTGAATCGTCACGACGCCAGCCCGTCCACACCTTCAACGGCGGCGCGCACCTGTTCAAAGCGGACACGATCCACAAGCTCGGCACGATCGCGCTCCAGGCACTGCAGCAGTACGGGTCGGACTCGCACATGTTGGCTGACGTGATCGGCTACGAGCACAGCCTCGCACAACGCATCTACGCCCGCGTCGTGGACAAGTTGAGCCGTGAGCCCATCGAGGATTACCGCATCGATTTCGAGGAGGGCTTTGGTAACCGCCCTGACGTCGAAGAGGATCACTTCGCGCGGAGCGCCGCGGAAGAGATGGCCGCGGCCTTGAAGGCGAGCGTCTTGCCGCTCGGCATCGGCATTCGCATCAAGCCGCTCCACGAGGAACTCGAGCACCGCAGTCTCCGGACATTCGATTTGTTCCTCACGCGGCTGCTCGATTGCAGCGGGAATGTGTTGCCGCCCAATTTTGTCGTCACGCTGCCGAAAATCACGTCGCCGGAACAGGTGGCGGCGCTCACGGCGGCGTGTCAGGCGTTCGAGTACTGGCGCGGCTTGCCCGCGGACTCGCTGCGCTTGGAGATAATGATCGAAACACCTCAGTCGATCTTCGCGGACAACGGCACGGTTGCCCTGCCGCGCCTGATCGAGGCGGGCCGGGGCCGCATCGTCGCTGCGCATTTCGGAACGCACGACTATGCGGCAGCGTGTGGCATTGTCGCCCGCCATCAAAATATGCTCCATCCGGCTTGCGACTTCGCGAAACACGTCATGCAGGTCACCTTGGCGGGCACGGGTGTCTGGCTCTCCGACGGGAGCACCAACGTGATTCCGCTGGGCCCACATCGGCCGACGCCAAATCAGACGCTCACGGCCGCCCAACTCGACGACAATCGGCGCGCGGTGCATCACGCGTGGCGGCTCCAGGCCGCCCATGTGCGCCATTCGCACGTCGGGGGCTTCTATCAAGGCTGGGATCTGCACCCCGCCCAACTTCCCGCCCGCTACGCTGCTGTGTATGCGTTTTTTCTCGAGGACCTCGACGTCGCGTCCACGCAGTTGTTGGACTTGGTCCGGAGAGCCACGCTCTCCGGGATCGTGTTTGACCACGATGCGGCGGTGGGACGGGGTCTGTTGATCCGCTTCGAGCGGGCCATGAACTGCGGGGCGCTTACAGAGGAGGAAACGGTCGCAATGACCGGGCTCACGCTCACTGAACTGCACAGCAAATCGTTCCCGACGATCGTGGCGCAGCGACGGAGGCCTGGGTCGACTCGAAGCCCGTAGTGTGCGAATCGTCGGCCGGTGGAACGACTGCGTGGCCTCGCATGTAGATAGAACGGGAGCACGCCGCCAGGGAATCGGGCTTGACGCCGAAGCTTGGCCCGCAGCGGCGGCCGTCCGCAGCCACCGCCACATGGTTTCTGTCGTGTTGTCGAATCGGCCTGTTATGCCAGGCAGACGTCCACATTCGAAAAGTACAGCTAGGTCGCCCTCGCCACGGGCTAGTGGTCCGTCCACGCTGAGAAGGACCGCCTCACGGGCGGGGCGTCCCGGCTAGTGGCGTAGCGCCTCCCTCAAATGCTCACGGTACTCAGAAGCACCAGGATCGCCTGCTCGCGCGCGCCGACGTCGCTGGCGGCGTCAACTCGAGCGCTCGCCGTACCTCGGTACTCGTGAGGGTGCGAGGAAGCGAAGCCTGTTTCCAATGCGTACGGTTAAGGATCCGTCTCGGGCGTCGCGTGCGGCCGCCACACCTTGTTGCCAGAGGTACGTCTCCAATGCACGGACGCCGGTGGGTACGCCATTCACCCGTCCACCGGGACGCGAGGCGCACTGCCACGGTGGTGGTTATGGCTGAAACGCGCCACCACTACTTCATCGACCTGGTCGATGGTGATGCGGTCGCGTCCCGCGGTGGCGGAGGGGTGGCCTTCCGCTAGCGAGCTCGTCGATTCTTGTCGACAATACCGACGATGATCAACAGGAAGGCCCCCAGCCGCGGCAGATACAGGTAATGCCGGGTCTCGACGGGAAGGTGCAACACGCCAACCGTGGCCCACTGAAGGGCGAAGACCCAGAAGGCGCCCGCGAAGTACAAGAACAATCGATCCCGTGTGGCGGTCCAAGGTTTCGACATGGTCGTGCAAGACTCGTCGTACGGCCTCTGCGATTCGGTCTTCGTTCATCGCGCGCGCCACTCGGCCCTGGATCCCTCCATCCCACTCGTTGAACCCACGCGCGTGGACCGGGATTCGCGCCCGCCGCCACATCGCATTCATCCGATACAGGGTTCAGTGCCGGGCGTGACCCGCATGCCGCCGAGCCCGTCAGCCTCGAGGGCTTGGGCGCTTCATGATTTCGTTTCGTCGAGCGCCTTGGCGATCGCCCAAAGGACTTCTCGCGCCCGCCGGACGTGATCGCGAGGCAGCCGGGACAGTGCGTCCCCAACTGCCGCCTCGACGGTGCCGGTCGCTTGGGACGTGAACCGCTTCCCCTCCCGTCGAACGCGTAAGCGGACGCGGCGACCGTCGCTCGGGTGGTTGTTCCGATCCAACAGGCTTTTGTCGACGAGTCGTTGCAGGACGCCGGTAATGGTACTCGGATGGAGATGAACGATCTGGGCCAGCTCCTTGGGGGACAGATCGGGGAACTGGCCGACGATTCTCAACACGAGCCGCTGAGGCCCGGTGATCCCGATCTCGTTTTCCATTCGCTTGGAGACGCGCTGGAGGCCATGTTCGACGCTCCACAGCAGACGCATGAAGTCGAGCGAGGCGTCGAGCGGAAATTCGTCGTAGACCGGTACTGCATGGACGCGCTTTGCCATCGGCCGATGATAGTCCAATTTCGTGTGTCCGCCCCAGCGCCCAGACCGGGTCATTGGTAGTCAAAGCAGTGATGCGAGGGCGCTGCCGTGGAACCCAGCCGGGCCGGCGAGCCAGCACGACGAGCCAGCGGAGATCTCGGCACTCCACCGGCTCGTCGTTCGTCGAGTCTCCACCTAAATAGTTTGAGAACAAACTATAATGAAGACATGTTGCTATCCGACCTGCCTGCACCGTCCCGACCGCGTCCCGAGGTTAAGGGGTCCCCGCGACTGATCTGCGTCTCGAATCGCCTGCCGATCACGGTACGCGTCGACCACGGCCGACCCTCGCTGGTCCGATCGTCAGGGGGACTCGCCACGGCGCTGTGCGATGGGCACCAGAAGGCGGGCGGTGTGTGGATCGGCTGGCCGGGTGTCACAGGCAGCCTCGACGCGCCGGAGTTCGCCTGCGTCCGCGAGACGATGGCGGCCGACCGCCTCGTGGCCGTCGAACTGAGCGCCGCCGACGTGAAGGGCTACTACGAAGACTTCTCGAACGGCGTGATCTGGCCGCTCTTTCACTATCTGCTCGATCGCGTACCGGTCGCCGAACATGGTTGGCGTCAGTACCAGCGGATCAACGAGAAGTTCGCCGACGTCGTCGCGTCGCACTATCGTGCCGGCGACCTGGTCTGGGTCCACGACTACCACTTGATGCTCGTGCCGCGGCTGCTGCGCCAGCGAATTCCGGACGCCCGGATCGCGTTCTTTCTCCACATCCCGTTCCCGTCGTCGGAAGTGTTCCGGATCCTCCCGTGGAGGACCGAGATCCTGCAGGGGCTGCTCGGTGCCGATCTGATCGGGCTGCACACCTACGGATATGTGCGCCACCTCGCCATGGCCGTGCTCCACATCCTGGGCGTCGAGCCAGCCGTCGACTGCGTGCGCTACCAAGGACGCGACATTCGGCTGCAGGCGCGGCCGGTCGGCATCGACGCGGCCAGTTTCGAGGCGCTCGCCGCCACGCCCGAAGTGCGGGCCGAAGCCGACGCCATCCGAAGAGCGTCGGGTGGACGCCGACTCCTGCTGGGCGTGGACCGCCTCGACTACACGAAGGGGTTGCCGCGCCGTCTGCTCGCCGTCGAGCGGCTGCTCGCGCAGCCCGAATGGCGGGATCGTGTGCGGCTGATTCAAGTGGCGATTCCCACCCGGGATCGCGTGGAGTCGTACCGCGGGTTCAAGCGGACGGTCGAGCAGTTCGTCGGACGCGTCAACGGGGAGTGCGGGACGGTGGAAGCGCTCCCCGTGCACTACCTGTACGGGACCGTGCCGTTTCCGCGCCTGGTGGCGCTGTATCTGGCCGCCGACGTCATGGTGGTCACGCCGCTGCGGGACGGACTGAACCTGGTGGCGAAGGAGTTCGTGGCGTCGCGGGTCGATGACGATGGCGTGCTCGTGCTGAGCGAGTTTGCGGGTTCCGCCTGCGAACTGGGCGAGGCGGTGATCGTGAATCCTTACGATGTTGACGGGATGGTGACGGCTCTTGATCTGGCGCTACGAATGCCCGCTGCTGAGCGAACGATGCGCATGCGGGCATTGCGCGCGCGGGTCTCGGAGAATACCGTCGAACGCTGGGTGGATGGATTCGCGCGCACGCTCGCCGAGACGCCGCGGACGGCCTGCCCGCCCGAACATCCTCTACAGCCGGAGGCGCTGCATCGTACCCTGCGGCCGATGCTGACCGCGCGGCCCCTTGCCCTGGTGCTCGACTACGATGGGACGCTGGTGCCCATTGCGTCGACACCGAACCAGGCGATACCGAACCAGCGATTGCTGCGGCTGCTTGGTCAACTCGCGGATCGGCCGGACACCGTAGTGCACATCGTGAGCGGGCGGCCGCGCGAGTTACTTGAAGCCTGGTTCGGCGCCCTCCCGATCGCGCTCTGGGCCGAACATGGATTCTGGCATCGGGCGCGCAACGGTACGACATGGCTCGCCGCGGCGCAAGAGCTGCCCGATGGCTGGCGGCGCAAGGTCGAGCCGATTCTCGAGCACTTCACGGCCGCGACACCCGGGTCGTTCATCGAGTTCAAGAGCGCCTCGATGGCCTGGCACTATCGACTGGCGGACGACGAGGTCGGAACGCGCGCGGCACACGAGCTCCGCATGCTGCTCGGCGACGCCCTCAGCAACCAGCCGCTGGAAGTCCGAGAGGGGAAGAAAGTCCTCGAGGTTCGAATGCGCGGCGTCCACAAAGGCTTTGCCATCGAACGAATGGTCTCGGCGGCGGACGGCCCGGCGGCGATTATCGCGGCCGGCGACGACGCGTCCGACGAGGAGATGTTCGCCGCGCTGCCGTCCGGGTCGGCTGCGATCCACGTCGGCGAGGGCTGCAGCAGGGCGGCATTCTGGCTGTCGAGCTCCGACGATGTCCGCGAGTGGCTCGAGCTGATCCTCGAGACCGATCCCCGGCCTCTGACCGGCGCCGCCGGACCGGCGAGCACTGCGGAGGAGAGGCCAATAGGGGGGCGGCGCGACGGAGGGAACCGGCCGCCCGCAGGCGTCGCTCAACCAGGGATCACCAGTTCAAGTCAGCCTGACTCCGACCGCACAGACCACCGAGGGTCCCCAGAATGAGAGTGTATCCGTTCGGGTGACGCGGACTCCGGCCTGCTGGAGTCCGCCGACCGTGTCTATTGGCCGACAGTCGACGAAGAGGAGAATGGCGATGCATCCATTCGTGGATTCCGGTGATGGTGTTGGTCCGGGCACTCTCAACCATCGCCACGACCCTCAAGCGGCCTGCCGGCCGGAGGACTCGCTGCGCCTCGTTGGGCACGACGGGGGATGTCAGCCGCTTCAAAGAGTTCAAGGGTGAAGCTCACAAAAACGGAGTCAAACGAGTTCTCTCAGAAGCACAGCGCCCGCGCATCATTGAGGGCGAGCGCGACGTTGCCACCTCCCGAAGACGTGGCCGACCGTCCAGCCATCGTCGTCGACACGAAGAATAGGGGGCCGGTGAATCAGCGTCTCCGTCCCATGGTGCGGTGCTTTTCCACGATGCCCCACAGGATCGCCGCGAAGCCGAGCAAGCGGGGGACGAACACGTACGCACGTCGCTCGTCGGCGATGGGCACGAGCCCCAACAGCGTGTAGTCGATGGCAAAGATCCCCAAGGCCAGGGCGAACGCAAATGCCACGCGATCGTCGGACTCCCGCCAGAACCGCAAGAAGACGAGGGCTGCCGCCGCACAACCCATCGCCACGACGCCATCAAGGAAGAGGGGCACTGGCTACTCAGATTCCCAGACAAGCCCGAATAGCAAGAGCGCGATGGCCACACACGCAGAACCTGCCCGCAATGTCGAGAGGTCGACCTTCGGAAAAACGACAAAATCGGTGAACACGAGGGCGTTGCTGACGGCAAAGCTCGTGAATGACAGGCTGCTCCAGAGCAGCAGTCGTGTTCGATGCCGAGAGTACTCGCGAATCAGGACGATGGCGCAGACGCCACTGGCCAGCGCACACAACGAATAAACAGCGGTTGCCATGGCAACGGTTCCCTGTGAATCACATCCGGCCGCCGCGACAGTGTACCCGAGTGGCGCGCCCTTTCGAGGCGACGTGCGGCAGAGGACGTCGAGAACAGGCACCTTTGCCGCGGGTCGTGCCAGTCGGACTCCGGCCGAAAGCGTTCGCACCGGATAGGCGCCGTCGCTCGAGCCGAACAATCACCTGTCCGAGGGCGGCTTCCCGCAGCCGCGTGAAGTCGTCTGGGTATGAATCGCATGATGGCAGGACGCAGGGCGTCGGTCCGGCCGATATCGGCGGACCGACGCCCCTGCGGCCATCAGCAGGGGGACGGGCGGGCTGATGGCCGTCTCAGGGATGGAACTTTCGCCAAGGTCCTGTCACTTCTCGGTGACCAGAAAGTGATCGCGCCGATTCTGTGACCAGCACTCTTCGCTCGAGCCAACGCAGAACGGCGCGTCTCTTCCAAGACTGCGGGTCTGGATTCGATCCGGCCTGACGCCGAGACTGGCGAGATAGTCCTTCACCACCTCCGCGCGCCTATCGCCGAGGGCCAGATTGTATTCCGGGGTACCGCGCTCGTCGCAATGGCCATCGACGCGAACCTTGGTCTGCGGCCACTTGGCCAGCCATTGGGCATCCATTTGCAGCGCCTGCCTGGCATCTTCTCGCAATGCGCTCTGGTCGTAGTCGAAGAAGGCATCGTGAAGCGGCCGCTCGGTGTTGAGCTCGTCCAGCGACTTACGACGAAAGAGCTCGGCCTCGGACAACGGCTCGGCGGGTCGGACGACCCTTGGCGGGAGCGGCGCCGGTGGCGGTGGCGCTGGAGGGCGAGTCGGCGCTGGGGCCGGGGCGGCGGATGGAGCCGGCGCGAGCGATGCCACCGTCGCCGGCGGTCGTGTGTGGCAGGCGGCGGCGGCGAACACCAGGATGATGAGCGAACTCGATAGGCGAACGGTCGGCATGAGCACCTCCATGGCGCAGCGTGCGTGAGTCTCGACTTTATCGAGATTATACTTTGAGGTCAAATTATAGTCGCGGCAGTCGGGGACAGCCTCGGATGCGGTCTCCTGTAGCTACGACGCGGCCTCAGGAACGTAAATTCGGTCCTGTTCGGTGTCGTCGCCCGGAAGGCGGCTGGGGGGATCTGTCGCCCGAAATAATGCGCGGACGCCAGCACGGGGGTCCCGTTCCGTGCTGGCCTGCCGAGACGAGGGTCAGAGCCCGAGTCGCGTTCTCTCCGATGGGTGTCGGCCGCGCCGAACGGCGAGCATCAACGCCACCACGACCAACAAGCCAGCTGCAATCGTCCATGCTTCACTCATCATTTCGTCCTCCCGTGTGATCGCCAACAGTGTTTGCATCGGTGCGCGAGTTCGGACGTCGGCTTCGTCAACGCGGTTCCCGGTCATCATCGATGCGGGTGCCGACGGCTCGTAACCCGCCCGTTGTCGCCCTCGCACCTCAGCTCCACTGGACTTACGGCGCGGTGACCACGCGCGGACGAATTGAGCACAGCCTGTCTGGGCTTGGGAGCAGCCCGCCGCCGTCGAGTTCGTCAATCCATCCGAGGCCAAACAACCCGGCAGAGCGTATCACGCCTGATAGTTTGTGGTCAAAGTAAATTGTCATGATGACCTGGACGACACCTGGATGGTTGCGCCAGGCAGTTGGCGAGCGCCACGCGGCGGCGATGCACGAGTGCCCGCGGCAGCTTCTGTTCGTATCACTGGCTTTCGGGCCGTGCCTCATTGCCGAGCACAACCTTGAACACACTGTCGGCTTCAGCGACGACGATGCTGATGCCTCTCGCGCAATCATCGATCGCAGCCGTGCACGCTGCGCCATCCGCCGGTGATGGTGCAGCGTATGATAGAGCACCGATCAGGAGCCCTCGAAATGCCGTCATCCCTTTCAGTCCGCGTTACTCAATCGCGATGGTCTGCACGTGGCCCAGACGCGGCGATGCTGCGGGATTCAGGGTTCTCGTTGCTCGCCGCCCTCGCGGTCGCGATCGTCTACGGCAGCACGTCGCATTCGCCATGGCTTGCGATGGTGGCGGTGCTGGCGGTGTCGAGTGCGGCGGTGATGCACGTACGGTTGGCGATGGGGCGACTGCGTGCCGTCCTCCAGACTGTGGCATGTGTGGCGGCGCTGTTGCTGGTCGGCGCCTGGCCGCGACTCCTGGTCGGCGTCGTGGTCACGGGACTCCTCGGCTCGGAACTGGTCGCACGTTGCACGCGACGGTCGTCGCTGGTGCGGGTGGGCATGTGGACCGGCATCATCTCCGGCATCTGTATCGCCTCAGGTCTGATGGTGGTGGCCCCGCAGACGCTACCCCAAACCGTACGGGAGGTGCTGGCGGCGGCGATCGGCGGGTTTCTCGGTGCACCTCTCACCCTGGCGTTTGCTCCAGTTGCCGAGTGGTTGTTCGGCCACACGACCAGGTGGACGATGGGTGAGTGGCTCAGCTACGAGCATCCGCTGCTGCGCGAATTGGCGTCCACCGCGCCAGGTACTTTTCAACACTCAGTCAACGTTGGCGTCCTGGCGGATTCGGCCGCAAGTGCGATCGGCGCCGATGCCTTTCTGGCGCGTGTTGGAGGCTTGTATCACGACGTCGGGAAGATCTGCGCGCCGGACTACTTCACCGAGAACCAGCACTGGGCCAACCCGCACGATGACCTGAAGCCCTGGGACAGCGCGCGGATCCTTCGCTCGCACGTCTCGGATGGCGTCGACCTTGTGGGCAGACATCGAATGGGCCCGCGAATTGCCGATTTCGTTCGCGAGCATCATGGCACTGGCATCATGCACTTTTTCCGCAACAAGGCCGCAGCACTGGGCACGACCGGCATGAGTCAGGAGAGCTATTGCTACCTGGGGCCACGTCCCCGATCACGGGAAACCGCCATCGTGATGCTTGCGGATCAGGTCGAAGCCACGGCCCGGTCCGCGCCGCCCGCCGACGATGCGGTGTGTGCCGACATCGTCCGACGAACACTCGAGCGCATTCGGGGCGAGGGACAACTCGAGGACTCGAGCCTCAACGCGCGAGAGATCGTTCAGCTTCAACGGGTACTTTCGAGAGCGCTCCAGGCCATGTACCATCGCCGGCTGGGCTACGATTCGGCAACAGCGCGGTCACCCCAGCCTCCGAGAACCGGAGTCATCGCACGTGTCCTGGGCCCACGTCGAACGGGGACCTCTTGACGATGATGGTAATAGTAGACAGTTGATCAACCTGGGTAAGGAGCGACGGGCCTCCACCTGCCATGCAGGTCGATGGGCGGCATCGTCACAACGCCCCAACGGCTCCACGATAGCTTCCGCCGGACGAAACACCTCTTTCAGTAGCGATTCTCGCGGCGCGGCGCGTCCACCGTATACATCCTGGCGCTCGATGAACGTGGACGACGCCCGCGCAGCGGAGCGGCCGAGCTACGATGTCCCCT
>JBDTVS010000079.1:0-9406 GCA_040007095.1 Acidobacteriota bacterium | reverse complement strand
CTAGCAGCCCGTGGTGAAAGTCCGTCGTTGCACCGAGGCGGACGAGGCGCCCGGATCGCCAGGCGCGAAACGCGAGAATACCGGGAGTATTTGAGCGTTGAGCAACGCTGCGAGGCGGGATGCCGCGGTCGCCGAATGCAGACGGACTTTTACCACGGGCTGCTAAGGTTCGAAGCGAATCAGGCGGCGCGGAATTCAGCCTTGCCCGCGAGGCTGCGGGACGTCTTCTTCAAGAACTGCCGCGTCTGCAGATCCTGCTCGGTGTAGCAGGTTGGCTGCTGGGTGGGGTGCACCGGCTCGATCACGACGCCGTCAGCATCGGATTCGCAGGCGCGCTGTGTGGCGGCGCGCGCGATGTACCGCTGTGGAAACGACGGGAACGTTCGGAATGTCGTTGCCACGATGCCGCCATGGCGGCGGGTGAGCGCGTCGAAGTCGGCGCGCAGAAAGCCGTAGACCGCCGGATCCGGCGAGCTCTTCATGTAGATCGCCACCATGTCGGCGACCTGACCGAAGAACTGATGGCCGTGGCAGTTGGCGAGATACGAGCCGTCTTCGCGCTCGATGCGCCGGATGCCGCTCTGCCGCGGATCGATGTGAAACAGCTCGTGGACGACGGTGTCGAGCTTGGCCATCCAGGCTTCGGCGCCGGGATAGAAACGCTCTTTCCGCGTCCGGTCGAGCGACTGATCGCAGAAGCGCGGCAAGGCCACCGAGATCATGTACTTCATCGGCCGGCCGGCAACCGAGACCGTCGGCGACTTGGTGACGAACCACTCCGATCGGCGCGTGATGTGTCCCGAAGATCGATCGCGCCAGAAGTAGTAGCCGTCTTCGCTCGGTGGCTGGGTCAGGCAGTGACAGGTCGCGAACGGGCCGTCGGCGTTCGAGCGGCCGGACCGCGCGAACACCAGCAGGTCGGAGACGTCGATGAACGACAGCGTGGGAACGCGCCGGACAATGTCCCGCATCAGCTGCGTGAGGCTTTCGGTGTAGTTGATCACTCGGTAGAGATGCCGGGAAAAAAATTCGACGACGCGGCTGACTATAGCGAACGCCAGCGCAGACCGTCAAGATGTTCGCAGCACTCTCTGTGCAGTTTCAACGCGTTTTCGGGTCGCGTCTTTGCAGTTCGTTGACAGTTTTTCTGGGCGACGCGTCTCGCATCGCGGTGTTGCTCGTCGCGATGAGCATGGGATTGCAGAGTTATCGAAGCTCGGCGGCGGTGTCCGCCGGCGGAACTGTGGCACCATCGGCGGCGCCCATGCGTCGAAGGATGAGCTGCTGACGCCGAATCAGTCGCGCCGTCGGATGGGCGGGATTCATCACACGCGGATTCACGATCGAGGCGGCGAGGGCTGCAGATTCGGTGGGCCCGAGCGCCGCGGCGCTGGTGTGGAAATAGGTGCGGGCGGCCGCTTCGACGCCGTAGATACCGTCGCCCCACTCGATGACGTTCAGGTACAGCTCGAGAATGCGCGCCTTCTTCAGCTCGGCCTCGAGCCGCCGCGCGATCATCAGCTCGCGCAGCTTCCGGATCGGGTTCTTCGACGGTGACAAATACAGGTTCTTCGCCAGCTGCTGCGTGATCGTGCTGCCGCCGCGCGACCAGCGTCCGCGCGCCCAGTCGAGCTCCAGCGATTCCTGCAGCTGCTCGAAATCGATGCCCTGGTGTTGCCAGAAGGCGTCGTCTTCGGCGACAAGGACGGCACGCTTCAGGTCCGGCGAGATCCGCGCGTAGCGGACCCATTGCTGCACGCGTCGCACCGGTTTCCCCTTCACGCGCGCCTCTTCCGCACGGATCTCCATGAACTGCGTGGTGGAAGGATTCACGGTGCGCAACGAGCGAACGTCGGGCAGCGTCAGGTAGAGATAGGCGAGGTAACCGAACCCGACCGCGGCCAGGCCGAGCAGCCAGCGGCCGACGCGTTTCTTCATGCGGTGTTAGTCGAGTGCATTCGTCATTTCTAAAGCGTAACCACGAAAGCGCGAAGTGGTTGCATTTAGGGCCTGCAAACCAGCAGAACAGGCCACTTCACCATATTTACATCTAGGACGCATCTCTCGGTCTTCTTCCTGATCTTTGTGCCCTTTGTGGTTCACTGTCTAATTTCGCCACGTGCTCTCACAGTCCTTCGTGCTGCAAAGCCGCGCTCATGCAATCCTACGGCGTGACCAGCCTCAGCGAAATCGTCGCCGTGGGTCCTTCGGCCACCAAGAGAGGCCTGGCGAAGCGGCGAATCGACTCGAGGTACATCGGATCGTTCCACCCGCCATCCTCGACCTGGGCGTCAGCGGCGGCCAGGCAGTCGCCGGGCGGCAGTCCCCGAATCTCGAACTGCCCCTGGTCGTCGGGACGGACGGCGCGCCACCTTGGATCGAGGCGTCCGATTCAGGTAGAGACGTCCGGTGCCGATGGACTCCGACGTACGTAGTGTCCGCCTTTTTAGGCGGACCGTGCCCCGTGTCCTACACCAATGCCCGGTGACCCTGCGCCGTCAGCGCCTTGTCGAGCGCGCCGAGCAACAAGACGATCAATCTCGGCGTGGAGCTTGCCCCCATCAGTCCGACTCGCCAGATTTTTCCGGCCAGCGGACCGAGGCCGGCGCCGATTTCGATGCTGTAGTCCTCGAGCAGCTGCTTGCGCACGACCGGATCGTCGACGCCCTCGGGAATGCGCACCGTGTTCAACGTCCAGAGCCGCTCGCCTTCCGGCGGCAGCACGGAGAGCCCCAGCGTCTTGAGCCCGTCGATGAACGCCCGATGGTTGCGCTCGTGCCGCGACCATCGGGCATCGAGCCCTTCTTCCTCGACAATCGCCAGCGCTTCGTCGAGCGCGCACACGAGCGCCGACGACATCGTGTGGTGATACTTCCGCCGGACCCAGTAGTCCTCGAGCAGCTGCAGGTCGAAGTAGAAGCTGCGGCACTTCACGCGGCGCGCGAGCGCCTGCGGACCGAAGACGACCGGCGCCAGCCCCGACGGCGCGCCAAGGCACTTCTGCGTGCAGCTGTAAACGGCGTCGAGTCCCCACGCGCCGACATCGAGCGGATGTCCGCCAAACGATGTGACCGCGTCCACGATCGTCAGCGCGCCCTGATCGCGCGCGACGGCGACCAGATCGGCCACCGGGTTCAGCACACCCGTCGACGTCTCCGCGTGCACCATCGCGACCACGTCGGCGCCCGCGGCCTTGAGCGCGGCGCGCAGCCGGTCGGGGTCGCACGCGCGGCCCCACTCGACGTCCACCCGACGGACCGTGGCGCCGTAGCGCTCGCACATCTGCGCCAGCCGATCGCCGAAGTACCCGTTGACGACCACGAGCGCGCGGGTGCCGTCGGCGACCAGGTTGGCGACCGCGGTCTCCATACCCGAGGTGCCGGTCCCCGAGATCGCGAGCGCGAAGGAACCTTCAGGTGCGCGGAAGATCCTCAGCAGCCGGCTCCGCACATCGTCCAACAGCGCAATCATGATCGGATCGAGGTGGCTGACCGTGGGCGCGGCCATCGCGCGCATCACGCGCGGAGCCGTCATGCTCGGACCGGGCCCGAGCAGAATGCGATCGATATCAGGAAGCAACATGAAGATGGGCCTCCGGGAACAATGAAAGCGCGGCGGTCAATTCGGGAATCGCGCCCTCGCCGAGCGGAGTCAGCGGCGGCCGCGGATCGCCGATGTCGTAACCCGCCAGATTGAGCGCCGCTTTCAACCCCGGAATGCCGTAGGTGGCGCCGAACAGCTTCGCGAGCGGAAGGAGGCGTGCCTGCAGCGCACTCGCCTCGTCCGCGCGGCCGCCGCGCACCAGGTCGAGCAGCCGCACGCAGGCTTCCGGCAGCACCGCGCTGAGCGCGAGAATTCCGCCGCGCGCGCCCGCATCGATCGCGCCGAGAAACGTCGATGCGCTTCCGGCCACGACACTGAAGGCCGGCGGGACGGCCGCTACCAGCTCGCCGATGCGCGCGACGTCGCCGTTGGATTCCTTCATGCCGGCGATGTTCGGGTGCGCCGCCAGCACGGCCACGGCCTCGACCGGAATCGTCACGCCGGTGACCGCCGTGAAGTTGTACAGCAGCACCGGAACCGGCGACGCATCGGCCACCGAAGTGTAGTGCCGCACGTACGCTGCGCTCGTCATCTGCGACTTGTAAAAGCCGGGCGTGCGTACGAGCACGGCGTCGGCGCCTGAGTCCGCGGCGCGCCTGGTCGCGGCCATCGTGGCGCGGGTCGACTCGCGGCCGGTGCCGACGATGAACGTGCGGTCGGCCGGGACGGCGTCTCGTGCCGCCTCGATCACGCGAAGCGATTCGTCTTCGTCGAGAAACGCCGCCTCACCGGTCGATCCGAGGACGACGAAACCCGCCAGCGGCGAGGCGCACCATCGGCCGAGCGAAGCACGAAGCCGAACGAGATCCACGTCGCCGCGGTTGTCGAATGGAGTGGGGATCGGATTGAGCACGCCCGCGAGGTTCATCATGGTCATTGTAGATCGCGGCAGCGACTCTCCTCCGGCATGAACCTCGAGCAATCGGTTAGCTTCGACTGGCCGTTCAGGACAACCACTGAGATCGCCGAGATCGCCGAGAAGAAGCGGATTCTGAAAAACCGTGTGCCCGGCCGGCAATGAGCGCGTATTCGCGACTTCAAGAGCGTCACCACAAAGCTCGACATGGGACGATCGCCGGGTTCCAGGACAAGTCGCAGATCGATCCCTCGGAAGAGGGGACGTATTCGAACGACGTCTCGGAGCGGCGGGTGTTTACGAGCGGCCCGCTGACATTCGGCGTCGCCATCTGCCACGAAGGCTGGCAGAAGGCCGCCTTGTGCCGCGCCGCCGAGAACACCTGCTTTTTCGCCACCGTGAACTTTGCCAGCGATGGGTCGCCCACGACTTCAGCCGTGGTGCGGCCGGACGACACGCTGGTCAGCTACCAGCCGTACGGCAAGCCGGGACTGCTCGTCGCGGACATCGATCTCACCGAGGCGACAGGCCTGCTCGCGGCGCGCTGCAAACCTCTGTAGTCGACCCGCTCCGCTACTGGCGGTTGTACTTGATGCCAGCGGCCTGCCCCTGCTCGATGGCAATCACCATCGCGGGCACGATCGTCACGCCCGGGAGCAGGTTGGCGCGCAGGTCTTTTTCGATCTCGGCCGATTTCCCCTTGCCCCTTGCCTCGAGCTCGAGACACCATCCGCCGAGCGCGTTCGCGCACATCAGGAACTTCGATCCCATTTTCTGCAGGCTCTCGATTCCGAGCCCCGGCATCGCTTCGGCGAAGGCGGGAATCGGCGGCGTCTGAATGGCCTGCATGAGCAGATGGACATCGTCCTTGGTCGGCCGATTGAACACGTTGCGCACGTACGGTTTTCCCGCGGCGTCCTTGAGGCCGGTGTACTCGCCGAGCTTGTACTTGGCCCACATGGCATCGTTGAATCCCAGTGAGATGCTCGCCTGGTTCCCGATGCTGTAGAAGGTGCCGACCGCCGCCACCTGACCCGGCCCGGCCTTGTACGCCTCCCTGTAGGTGTTCAGGTAATTCAGCATGTGCAGCAGCGGCATCCCGTTCTTGTGCTGCGGGAAATCGAACAGGCAGCGGTGGGTGCCCTTTACCTCTTTGATCCAATCGTCCGCCGCGGCGCCCTGGGCCGCGACCGCCGACGTTCCGGCAAACGGGAGACCGACGGGAAGGCTCACGGCGGCCGCACCGATCAGGCGGCCAAGGAAACTGCGGCGAGGAGTCCGTTCTGTCGACGTCATAAGCCACTCCTTTACGAATCCGGCGGGCAACATTTGGACCCACCATCTACACCCGAACCGCACAAAACGCAAGAACGTTGTGCGCCTGGTCGTGAGTCAGTTTCGCGTCAAGGCACCAGGCCTACCGATCCAAAACAGAATGTCGTCTCGGTGATCTCGGTGATCTCGGTGGTGAACCCGGTGAAGCCGTTGACCCCTCGGACGACCGCTGTTCCGCAATCGCGCAACGGTCGTTTACTACCACATACCCGCCGGGTCATGTCGCCCGCGCGTCGACCCCTGTCCGAGGAGCACAAATGCACTGCGAATGCCGTCACCACTCACACCCGGATCGCGACGCGGTCCGCGTCACCGTATCGTTCGACACGCAGGACCTGGCGATTAGGCGCACACCCTTCGGCCTGGTGATCGATCTCGCCAGCGCCCGGTCGAGCGGGCCGGTCGGCGGTCCCGCTTTCCCCCGGCGCGTTTTCAAGGTGGCGGTGCCCTCGACGCAGTGGCCCACCGGCCTCTCGGTAGAGAACGAGCACTGGGTGCCCGTCACGCAGGAGCCCGCTCTGATCGCGCCGGCTCAGCCCCTGCGGCCAGGCATCAACGACGCGGCGGGATCGACGCTCGGCAATGACACCAGCCACCACATCGAGGCCAGCTGCCGTCGCGCGCGGCCAAACGGACCGTCGGAATTTCCCGATCCGTTCCAGGCCCCGTCGGTCGTACCGCCCGACACGGATCTCTACGAAAAAGAGTTGCGCGCACCGCGCCCGCTGGCGCGCGCGCTCGGCATCGAGCAGGCCGGGCTCACGCGTATCGCGCGCATCGAGATCAACCCGGTGCGCTTCAACCCCGCCGGGCTCCTCGAGTTCTGCACGCGCTTCGATGTCGTCCTCACAACCGGCGACACGATGCCGCTCGACGACAAGCAGGCCGCTCACAAGGCGTTGCAGCAGCGCCTCGGGCGGGAGATCGACCCGGCCCGCATGGCGCCGCTGCCCGATCCGGTGATCAACTCGGCCACACACGCCAGGCGCGTGACCAACATCGCCCGCAGCGAGGTGGTCAACCCGGACCTCGTGAGCGACATCTCGCACCGCTGGCCGGCCTATGAACTGGCCTCCGAATACCTGATCGTCACCGACGATCGCGCGTGGAACGAGACCACCATCACACCGGGCGCGGCCATTCCCGGTATCGTCGCCGCCTTCGACAAGCTCGCGGCCTGGAAGCGCAGCCGCGGCATTTCGACGCGCGTCGTCACGATCACCGACATCGTCGGCGGGCGGTACGGCAATTTCCGCGACGGCGCGCGCGACCTTCAAGAATTACTCCGCCGCTTCCTGAAAAACGCAGTGCCGCGGTGGGGCGTGTCGTGGCTGCTCATCGGCGGCGACATCGGCGTCGTGCCGATCCGGCGCGTGGCCGGCGCGCTCGAGGGCGGGATCGGCGTCGCCGCCGTCGATCCGCCGGCCGACAACACGTCGTTCTGGACCGGCAGCTTCCTCAAAGTGCACGTGGTCAATCCGGGTACCTGGTGGCCCGGCAGCAGCAGCATGAACGTCCTGGTGAATCCGGCCACCGGCGCGCGGATTCCTTACGACGGCGCGGGGACGTCGAGCGCTTCGAGCCCCGGCTGGTACTTCACGACCAGCGACAGCTACGCGACACGCACGGCGACGGCGACCAACTTCGTCCGCGTCAACGGTCCGTCTGGGATCGTGAACGCGTCGCTGCAGTGGCTTTACCAGTGGAACACGCTGCCGACGGATCTCTACTACGCGAGCCTCACCAGCTATGTGATCGCGTATCTCTCCTTCAGCCTGCCGTTCGGGTCCAGCTTCTCGATCCCGTACGTGTATTTTCCCGAGCACGACTGGGACGCGCTAGGCAACGGCCTCTACGGTCAATACAACGGATCGGGCGACCTCGACGGCGTGGTGCTGGCCGCCGACGTCAGTGTCGGGCGCGCGCCCGTCGACTCCGCGGCGCAGGCCGAAGCCTTCGTCGCCAAGGTGGTCGCGTACGAAAGCTTCCGGTCGCCGGCGACCGGGTTCTCGCTCGACGGCAACTGGCCGCGCCGAGTGCTGCTCGCGTCGAGCGATTGGGGCGGCCCCTCGTTCATTGCCAGCACCACGGCCTTCCCGCCGGGCGACGCTCAGTACTACCACGCAGCGGGCAGCCGGCATGCCCTCATCAAGCTCGCCGCGACTCCGGGCGGCTTCGAGTGGGAAGTGATTGCCGAGATCTCCGACGCGGACCGGCGCGTGATTCCCTACTCGCAGGACGCAACCGAAGGCGGCCGCGGCTGGCACTTCGCCACCAGCCCCACCGACCTGCGGCCCAACGGCATCTCCATTCCACTTCCGCCGCTGTTCGGCGGGCCCTTTTTCTTCCCGCTGCCCAGCCCATGGATTGTCGTGTACGGATCGCTCGCCGAGGTGTCGCCCGCGGATTTCCTGATCGACTGGCCCGGGCAGGACAGCTCGATGTCGGACCAGGAAGAACTGCGCGCGCAGCTACGCACCGAGATTCCCGGCTGGGACACAGTGTCGCGGTTGTACGAAGACGAGCTCGATCTGACGCCGGCGCAGGCCGTTGCGGCCCCCGTGCAGCACCTCGGTTCCGACCGGCTGCGAGCCGCGCTGAACGCCGCGCCGCACATCGTCTCGCTCTCGGGACACGGCAACAGCGACGGCTGCTGCAGCGGCTCCGTCTGGATGGCCTCCGGATTGACCAACGGCTACCAGAGCTTCATCGGCTATGCCGACTCCTGCCTGACGAACCAGGTCGACGCCAGCGACGCCTTCAGCGAGGCGCTCGTGTGCGATGCCAACGGCGGCGCCGTCGCCTACGTCGGCAACACGCGCTTCTCGTGGATCGGCGTCGGCGACAACTTTCAGCGCGCGTTCTTTCACCGCCTGACCGCGGTGCGTCAGCTTGGCCTGCTCAACGACAGCCGGCTGGGGCTGGTTGGCGGCACCGGCTACAACACCGTCTACGAGCGCTGGGCGATCTTCGCGCTCAACCTGATCGGCGATCCGGAAATGCAGGTCTACAAGGGCCGCGTGAGGCAGTTTCGCATCACGGTCTCCGACAGGATTCGACGCGAGCCGGTCGTGATCCACGTCGTCGAGCAGCAGCCGCCGACGCCGATTCCGCACCCGGAGCCGTCCGAGCATGTGCTCGTGTACATCCGGCAGGGCGACACGGTCTTCACCGCGCGCACCGACGCGAACGGCGACGCGCGCTTCGACTTGAGCGGCCTTGCGCGCGGCAGCGTCCAGATCACCGCCTCGCACGACGAGTTCGCGGCCTGCCAGTTGGACGCCGTCATCACCGGGCCCGACTGGGTCCGCGGCCGCGTCGTCGAGATCGCGCACCGCGACGGCGGTCCGCGGCAGAGCGTGGTGCGCCTCGACATTGACGGCGCCGAGCGCCGATTCATCGCCAGCGCCGACCACCCCGACTACCGGCTGATCCTCGACGCGCTCGAGAACGCGTTCGTGGCGCGGGAGGCGATCGATCTGCGTGTCGACAGCGTGGATGACGGCGGCGCGATCGAGCGCTTCCGCTTCAGCGGCGGGCAGCGCGTGCCGGACGAGAGCTAGTGTCCTGCGTTCGACGATTTAGTACACGGCTTCCGGCGCGCGGCGCCCG
>JBDTVS010000078.1:0-3404 GCA_040007095.1 Acidobacteriota bacterium | reverse complement strand
TTCATGCCGCATAAGGTACGCCCCTTCAATCACTTTGTACAGGGTGAACTGTTACCCCGGCGCTTGCCCGACACTGCTGGAACCAGGTGACCGCGAGTGTCCGTTCAACAGCCGCCGCGTATGCTGACGCGGCGGCTCTGATACACCCGCTGTAGGGACGGGGTCCGATCCACCAACCGTCCTACTTGCCGCCGAGATGCGCGCGGTCTTTTTCGTTCTCGGTGCAGATGTACTCGAGGATGTCGGTGTCCGGCATCAGGGTTTGCGTGTAGTGGATCGAAAAGGGCTTTGTGTACGACCGGGGATCGTCGATGGTGACGTCGATCTCCATGTGCCCGAAGTCGCGGCGGCGGATGCGCTCCGTGATCCGTGTCGCTTCGCTGCGCGGGTGTCCGATGCCGTCCAGCCAGCTCCGGTCGGTGAATCCGTTGCTCTCCACCACTAACGTGTCGCCGTCCCACTTGCCGACCGAATAACCCATCCAGGCGGGCTGTGGATCCACGGGAAGCTTTCGTCCGTCCGTGTAGATCACGCGCTGCGGATTGATCCCCTCGTACAGAATCGCGAGCAATCCCGGGGTATGAATGACGCGCCGCGGAAGCGGCAGGAGATCGCCCATGGGAATACCGGCCGGAAAGCACCGGGTCGTCGGCGCCTGGTCGTTGGTCGTCGTCTCGACGTGATGCTTGAACGCCTGAGCCGTCTCCGGCCGGAACGGGACGTCTTCAGGACGGAAGTCGGCGAAGATGTTCAGGAAGTACTTCGTGAAGGTGCGCGGATCGTCGCCGGGGACGGCGAACGGCTTCAGATCCCCGAACAGCCGTTCCATCTCGGCGAACGGCGTCGGATCGGTCGACCAGACGCCGGACAGATCCGGCTTGCCGGCCGCGCCGCGCGGGATGGGCGCGGAAAGATTGGGCTTGCCGTCCTTCGTCCGCGGAATGCCCTGCGCGGGATGGTTGACCCATTGCGCGTGGACGGACGCCCATGCCCCCGCGCAGAGCATGAGGGTGAGTATCGACCGACGTCGCATCTTCCCTCCTGGCAGAGCAGGGTAGCTCGCGGAAACTCCAAACACAACGGGGAAGTGAGAAGCATCCGAATGGGGCCTGCCGGCAATCTACGAAGGTGCGCCGTCGCGATTCGGTGTTGCGATACGGAGTACACGTCGCTGGGCGTCCTGTCGATCGATCGTTGGGCCGTGCCGAGCAGGCTCCTTTGGTCATTTCAGGAGCATTCGACCGCGTGGAGCTGCCGACGTCAACGACCGACGCGACAGAACGAGAGGGTGTGTGTCCAGTCCTGAAACCTGTCCTTGCCCCGCTTGCGACGCTGTCGGCAACCTGCTGGATGGCGTCAGCCGGGACTCACACGTCGACTACTATCGATGCCGCGCGTGTGCGCATGTGTGGAGTGTGCCCAAGGGGAAGTGTGAGCCGACCAACGACGTGACCGTCAAGCCGCACATCTAGCGCGTGTCCCCGCGATTGCCCATCCACTTCCAGCCGTCTGACTTCCGCTCCATCCGCTTGAGCCGCACGCGATTGTCGGTGGGGTTCTTGTTGGGCGACGCCCAGATGTGGATCGGGTCGCCGGGCTTGAAGAACTTCTTGTCGATGCCGTTGCGCTCGAGCTGAGAGGTGCTGACCCACTCGGCGCCGTAGACCTTTGGCTGACCGAACGCTCCCTCCGTCCCCGCCACGAAAATCCACGAATGAGGGTTCTTGTATTGAAACTCGACGACCTCGCCCTCGATCTCGATCGTGTCGGCCTCGATGTAGTACACCGCGAAGGAATGGTGCGCCAGGAGGGGAGCCCTGAGAGCGTAGACCGCGGCGGCGATCGCGATGCCGCCGAACGCGAGCCGAGTCAACCAGCGGGTCATTGAGGGATCCTCTTCGCCAGCTCCAATAAGTCGGCCTTCGTCAGCACCCGGTCCGGAGTCGGCGCGTGGACGGTGACGTGGCGCTCGAAATCGATCGCCAGCCGATCGAGATTGGCCATCAGCACCGCAATCGACGGGCTCACCGGCTGACCTGGCGCGGGCGGGTTGAAATCGGCGGTGAACAGGATCTTCTCCTTCGGCAGATACGCGATGAGCATCGAGTCGCTATGGGCGAGCTGGGGCACGTGATAGAGCATCAGCGATCGCGTCTCATCCTTCAACTCCATCTGCTCGATCACGCCCTCGACTTTCGGCTTCTTGTGCGACTTCGCCATGGTGTCCCCGACGAGCGTACGTGGCGTGCCGAGAGACGCTTCGGTGAAGAACTTCGCGTTGTCGTCGACGAGAATCGTGATACCTGCGGCGACAAACGGCGCGAGCCCGCCGGCATGATCGAAATGCGGATGCGTGCCGACGACGTATTTGATCTTCTTGGCGGGGAACAATCGCCTGGTTTCAGCGATGACGGCGAGACCGCGCGCTTCACTCTGTCCGCCTTCGAGCACGACGACGTGGTCCTTGAATTCGACCGCCAGCGACACGTAGCCGCCGGTGATGCGGTAAACGCCCTCCGCGAGCTTTTCCGACGCCGCGGGCGGCAGCGGGCCAGGCGCTGGCGGCGGCGGTGGCATGGTCATGCGTTGCGCCAGATCGGGCGGGTTCGCGGTCGCGCTGTTGATCGCGACGACGAAGGTCTCCATGCTGATCTGTTTCTGCGAGATCTTCGCCGGGGCCATCAGGCCTCCGAAGCTCTGATACGTGGAGTAAAAAAACTCGTGGTGCAGGTCGCCGAGGACGGGATGGTCGACCCACGTCTCGACGCGCGCGACGAGGTTGTCGGCATCGATGTAGCCCGAGACTTTGTAGGGCAGGCCTGACGGCGATTTTTGCGCCGGGCTCCAGGTCACCACCTTGAATGGAACGCCGTCGATCTTCTGCGATTTCACCGTCGCGTTGTTCGCCGCCGCGCCCTTCAGAAATCCCCACGGCGTCGTCCAGATCAACATCTGCTGCGCCCAGGCGCCGTTAGCCGGCGTGATCGACTGGTCGTAGACGCCGAGCGTCGCCGGCTCGGGTGGCGGCGGCGCGCCGCGCTGGACCGCCGGCAGCGTGGCACCCGTGGCGTGCGAAGCGGGCGTGGTGAAGTCGATCGTCCGAGTGTAGTTGCGGATTGCGGTCGAGGCGAGGCCGAACGTGATCGTCCGGCTCTGGCCGAAGTTGCCGGTGGCCGCAGATCCGGAGAAGGTAATCGAGTTCAGGCCGACGACGCCCATCGCCTTGGACGCCTCGTCGATGACGCGTCTGGCGTCCTGCCCGGCCGCGTTCGCCGCGACAGTCGTTGCGAGCAGCATGGCCGCCGCCGTCGTCTTCCACATGTCAGGCCTCCAGAGACTGAACAGCCCGTGGCAAAAGTCCGTCTGCATTCGGCGAACGCTGCATCCCGCCTCGCGGCGTTGCT
>JBDTVS010000077.1:0-15441 GCA_040007095.1 Acidobacteriota bacterium | reverse complement strand
GGAGGGATGCCCCGCCCGGAAGACGTCCTAAAGCGTCGGACGCAGGACACTAGGCTCCCACCAACTGCGACAGGGGTATCATAGGCGTCACATGCTGGTCGACGTCGACGCGTCGGCATCCCGCCGGATATGCCGGAGGCCGGTTGACGACATCGCTGCTCATCGAAGGCAGTCGAGGCACGCGCGCCGGTTGGGCGGCATCACCGACGAATCTGCGGACGCCAACTGATTTCTCCCAACCGTGGCGGCACATGTCCCTCCGTGGCACGAGCGCCTGACGATTGCGCGAGTCGCGCGGCAGGCGGCCCACAGCGCGTTTTTCAAGATGCTGCGCCGGGCGCTTTCAAGCGATGACGGGCGTGCGATCTTGAGTGAAGCGCTGGTGGATCGGCTGACCAGCCCCCCGGCCATCGCGGCCCGGACACTGTCCCTCGACCCGCCGTATGCCGATCTCGGACGCGCGAGTGGCCCAGCGGACCACCAGGTCGCCCCCCGCCCCATCTTCATTACGGCGCGGTTCCGCGCCGGTTCGACACTGCTCTGGAACATCTTCCGCCATCTCGACGGATGCACGGCGTACTACGAGCCGTTCAACGAGCGCCGATGGTTCGACGCCACTCGCCGGGGCTCGCGTCTTGACGAAACGCATGGACCGGTCGGCGACTACTGGCGCGAGTACGACGGTCTGGCCGACCTCGCGCTCTACTACAACGAGGATTGGATTCGCCGGCGCTTGTACATGGACGAGCACTCGTGGGATCCAAAGATGGTCGCCTACGTGCGCACGATGATCGAGCGGGCGCAGGGCCGCGCCGTTCTGCAATTCAACCGGATCGATTTCAGGCTCGCGTGGTTCAAGCGGACGTTTCCGAACGCGACGGTGGTGCACCTGTTCCGGCACCCGCGGGATCAATGGTGCTCGACCTTCCCGGATCTGCGCGAGTACCCGTACACGGCGTCCCCCGGGGACTTCTTGGCGCACGATCACTATTACCTGCGTGAGTGGGCCACCGATCTCGAGCACTGGTTCCCGTTTCTCGCCGAGCGGGAGACGTCGCACCCGTACCAGACGTTCTACTACATCTGGAAACTGTCGTACTGGTTCGGCGTGACGCACGCGCATCACTCGCTCTCGTTCGAGCAACTCGCGGCGAATCCGCCAGGGGAGCTCGAGCAGCTATTCCGGGTCGTCGGGCTCGCGAATGTCGATGTATCGCAAAGCGCCGCTCTCGTAACGCCGCCGCCCAGCCGATGGCCTCGCTACGCGGACGACGGCTGGTTTCGCCAGCACGAAGAGCGGTGCGAGCTGATCTTGCGCGAATTCTTTGGAACGACTACGGCGGCTGGCGTCGATCGCGACGCCCTCGGCTCAACCCGAGCCGCGGTGGACGCGGCGCCTGGACACTGACCGTCAGTCCAGGTCGCGACAACGTTCCGCGCTCGCGTGATGGTTCGAACGGATGGGGCGCGGCGGGCTACGTGCGGACCTTATCGAGGCCTCCCTGTCCCTCGATGTGACGCTGTATCTCTGCGCACCGGCAGACGTTTCAAGAATGACCTGAAACGTGCCGGCGGGAAGGTGATCGAAGATCCCGGGCTATGGCAGCGGGGCTGGCAGATCTGAGCTGCCCATCAGGAACGCGTCGACGCCGCGCGCGGCGCTTCGTCCTTCGGCAATCGCCCACACGATGAGCGACTGGCCGCGCTGCATGTCGCCCGCGGCGAAGACACCGGGGACACTGGTCATCCAGTTGGCATCGCGCCAGACGTTGCCGCGCTCGGTCAACTTCACACCGAGCGTGTCGAGCAGACCGCCGCGCTCGGGACCGACGAATCCCATCGCCAGCAGCACGAGGTCGGCGTCGAGCGTGAAGGCGCTGCCTGGCACCGGCGTAATCTCGACGCGGCCGTTCCGGCTGCCGATCTCGACCGTCGTGCCGTGCAATTTGCCGACGCGGCCGTTGTCGCCCGTGAATCGCTCCGTTGACACCGCGTAGACGCGCTCGCCGCCTTCTTCGTGCGCGGACGACACCCGGAAGATGTTCGGCCACAGCGGCCACGGGTTCGTTTCCGCCCGCGTGTCCGGAGGCCGGGTGAGCAGCTCGAGCTGATGTACCGACCGCGCTCCCTGGCGATGCGCCGTGCCGAGGCAGTCGGCGCCGGTGTCGCCGCCGCCGATGATGATGACGTGCTTGTCTTTGGCGGTGATGAACTGATCGTCCGCGACGTGGTCGCCGGCATTGCGCCGGTTTTGCAGAGAGAGGTAGGTCATCGCGAAGTGGACTCCGTCCAGCCCGCGGCCGGGCACCGGCAGATCGCGCGGCGCGGTCGCTCCTCCGGCAAGGACAATCGCGTCGAAATCGTTGCGCAGCTCGCCGACCGAGACGTTGACGCCGACATTGGCATTGGGGCGGAACGTCACGCCCTCTGCCTCCATGATGGCGAGGCGGCGGTCGAGGAACCGCTTCTCCATCTTGAACTCGGGGATCCCATAGCGCATCAGCCCGCCGATGCGATCGGCGCGCTCCAGCACCGTGACCAGGTGGCCGGCGCGGTTCAACTGGTCTGCGGCCGCGAGCCCAGCCGGCCCCGAGCCGACGACGGCCACCCGCTTGCCCGTACGCACGTCGCACAGGCGGGGCGTGACCCAGCCTTCTTCGAACGCGCGCTCGATAATCGAGACCTCGATCGACTTGATCGTGACCGGATCATCGTTGATCCCGAGCACGCACGCTCCCTCGCACGGGGCGGGGCAGAGCCGTCCCGTGAACTCGGGAAAGTTGTTGGTCGCGTGCAACCGGTCGATGGCCGCGTGCCAGCGATCGCGATAGACCAGATCGTTCCAGTCGGGGATCAAGTTGCCAAGCGGGCACCCCTGATGACAGAACGGGATGCCGCAGTCCATGCACCGCGCCGCCTGGCCTTCGAGCACCGTCGGTGCGTAGGGTAAATAGACCTCCGCCCAGTCGTGAACGCGCTCGGCGACCGGCCGCGTCGGATGCTTCTTGCGCCGAACTTCTATGAACCCCGTTGGTTTGCCCATATCAATTCCGGAACCACAACGATCATGGTTCTACGTCTCCGTTTTAGTGGCCCTATGCGCTCGCGACCAGCTCGGCGAACTCGGGAGCTCGTCCTTCTTCGGCCGCTCGCTTCTGCGCGGCCAGCACGCGCTTGTAATCGCGCGGCATGACCTTGACGAACTGCTTCGAGGTATTGGCCCAATCGTCAAGGATTCGCGACGCGACCTGGCTGGCGGTGTGATGCAGGTGTCGTGTGACGAGACTCTTGACGATCTCGAGGTCGTCGGCGTCTTCGAGCCGTTCGAGCCCGACCATCTGCACGTTGCATCGAGCAGCAAAGGTACTGGCCTCGTCGAACACGTACGCCACACCACCGCTCATCCCGGCGGCGAAGTTCCGGCCGGTATGACCGAGGACGACGACCGTGCCGCCCGTCATGTACTCGCAGCCGTGGGCGCCGACGCCTTCGACGACCGTCAGGGCGCCGCTGTTGCGGACGGCGAACCGCTCACCGGCGCGGCCCGACATGTAGGCCTCGCCGGCGGTCGCCCCATACAGTGCGACGTTGCCGATGATGATGTTGTCCGCTGCCACGAACGTCGCCTGTCGGGGCGGATAGACGACGAGCGTGCCGCCTGAGAGGCCCTTGCCGAAGTAGTCGTTTGAATCGCCCTCGAGCCTGAGCGACACGCCTTTCGGCACGAACGCGCCGAAGCTCTGGCCCGCCGATCCGGTGAAGTGCAGCCGGATGGTGTCGTCCGGAAGGCCCTCGGCGCCGTATCGCCTGGTGACCTCGTAGCCGAGCATCGTCCCGACCGTGCGATGCACGTTCCTGATCGGCAAACTGACCAACACCGGAGTGCCGTGCTCGAGCGCGGGGGCGCACCGCCTGATGATCTCGTTGTCGAGCGCGGCGGCCAAACCGTGATCCTGCGCCTGGACGCAGCGCGGCAGTGTGCCGAATGCCGCTTCGGGCCGGTGCAGGATCGCGGAATAGTCGAGCCCTTTCGCCTTCCAGTGATCGACGGCGGGCTTGTAGTTCAACTTGTCCACGCGTCCGATCATCTCGTCCATCGTGCGGAAGCCCAGCTGCGCCATGTACTCGCGGACCTCTTCGGCGATGAACCGGAAGAAATTTTCGACGAACTCAGGTGTCCCGGTGAAGTTCTTCCGCAGCACCGGATCCTGTGTCGCGATGCCCACGGGACAGGTGTTGAGGTGGCACACCCGCATCATGATGCAGCCCGACACGACCAGCGGCGCGGTCGCGAAGCCGAACTCCTCGGCACCCATCAGCGCGGCGACGACCACGTCGCGGCCGGTCTTCAGCTGACCGTCGACCTGCACGACGATGCGGTCCCGCAAGCCGTTCATCATCAGAACCTGCTGGGTTTCCGCCAGTCCCAGCTCCCACGGCACGCCGCCGTGCTTGATCGAGGTCAGGGGTGACGCCCCCGTGCCGCCGTCATGCCCCGAGATGAGCACGACGTCGGCGTGCGCTTTCGCCACGCCGGCCGCGACCGTTCCCACTCCGGAGAGCGCGACCAGCTTCACGTGAATGCGCGCCTTCGGGTTCGCGTTCTTCAGGTCGTAGATGAGCTGCGCCAGATCCTCGATCGAGTAGATGTCGTGATGCGGCGGCGGCGAGATGAGCCCGACGCCCGGCGTGGCGTGGCGCACCTTGGCGATCCAGGGATAGACCTTGCCGCCGGGGAGCTGACCACCTTCGCCGGGCTTGGCGCCCTGCGCCATCTTGATCTGCAGATCGGTGCAATTCACCAGGTAGCTGCTCGTCACGCCGAATCGAGCCGACGCGACCTGGCGGACCGCGCTGCGGCGCCAATCGCCGTTGGCGTCCGGCACGTCGCGCGCGGGATCTTCGCCGCCCTCGCCGGTGTTGGACTTTGCGCCGAGGCGGTTCATCGCGATGGCCAGCGTCTCGTGCGCTTCCAGACTGATCGAGCCGTATGACATCGCGCCGGTCGCGAATCGCTTGACGATGCGATCGACCGATTCCACTTCATCCATCGGGATCGGCTGGGCTTCGGTCTCGAGCTCGAGCAGCCCCCGCAGCGTCGCGTGCTCGCGACTCTGGTCGTCGACCAGCTTCGAGTACTCCTTGAAGACGCGGTACTGGCCGCTTCGCGTCGAGTGTTGCAGCTTGAAGACCGTGTCCGGGTTGAAGAGGTGATATTCGCCGTCGCGGCGCCACTGATACTCGCCGCCCCACTCGAGATCCGCCTGCCCGCCGGACCGGGACGGGAACGCCCGCGCGTGCCGCTTCAGCACCTCCGCCGCGACGACGTCGAGGCCGGCCCCGCCGATTCGCGACGCCGTCCAGGTGAAGTAGCGGTCCACGAATTCCTTGTCGAGACCGACCGCCTCGAAGATCTGCGCCCCGCAATAACTCGCGAGCGTCGAGATGCCCATCTTGGACATCACTTTGAGGATGCCCTTGTTCAGCGCCTTGATGTAGTTCTTGACGGCTTTCTCGTGCGAAATGCCGACGAGCAGGCGCTGCTCGATCATGTCCTTCAGCGTTTCGAACGCGAGATACGGATTGACCACGCCCGCGCCGTAGCCGAGCAGCAGCGCACAGTGGTGCACTTCGCGGGCATCGCCGGCTTCTACCACCAGCGCGCAGAGGGTACGCGTGCCCTCGCGGACCAGATGGTGATGGACTCCGGCGGTGGCGAGCAGGCTGGGAATGGCGGCCCGGTCGCGGTCGGCGCTGCGATCCGACAGGATGATGATGGTGTACCCAGCGGCGACGGCCTCGCTCGCCCGAACCTTGAGCTCTTCGAGCGCGCGCTCCAGTCCGCGCCCCTCCTTGCTCGGGTCGAAGAGCGTCGGCAAGGTGATCGACTTGAACTCCGGCGCATAGATGTGCCGCAGCCTGGCGAGCTCCTCGTTGTCGATGACCGGGTACTTGATCTTGATCTGCCGGCACGATTCGGGCCGCGGGTCGAGCAGGTTCCCTTCGGGCCCGATCGTCGAGCCCATCGCCGTCACCAACTCCTCGCGGATGGCGTCGAGGGGAGGGTTCGTCACCTGCGCAAACAGCTGCTTGAAGTAATCGAACAGCAATCGCGGGCGATCGGACAGCACGGCGAGCGCGGTGTCGGTTCCCATCGACCCGATCGCCTCCTCGCCGTTGCTGGCCATCGGGGCCAGCAGCAGCCGCAGATCTTCGTGCGTGTAGCCGAAGGTCCGCTGCCGCTGGAGCACGCTCTCGTGGCTCGTGGGCGGCAGATACGGCGCGGCGGGCAGGTCTTCGATGTCCACGAGGTTCTCGGCGAGCCACGTCGCGTAGGGCTGTGCCCCCGCGAGATCGCCCTTGATCTCATCGTCGGACACGATGCGCCCCTGGACCGTATCGACGAGGAAGATCCGGCCGGGGTGCAGCCGCTCTTTCAGCAGGATGTTCTCCGGCGCGACGTCGAGCACGCCCACCTCGGACGCCATGATGACCAGGTCGTCCTTCGTCACGTAATAGCGGGAAGGGCGCAAGCCGTTGCGATCGAGCACGGCGCCCACGACGGTGCCGTCGGTGAAGGCGATCGACGCCGGGCCGTCCCACGGCTCCATCAGCGACGAGTGGTACTCGTAGAACGCCTTCAGTTCGGGTCGCATCGTCTCGTCACCCGACCAGGGCTCCGGAATCATCATCAGGATCGCGTGCGGGAGCGACCGGCCGGTCATGACCAGGAATTCGAGGACGTTGTCAAAGGTGGCCGTATCGCTGCCGCCTTCGCGGATGATCGGGAGGAGCTTCTTCAGATCCTCGCCGAACAGATTCGATCGGAGGAGCCCTTCTCGGGCACGCATCCAGTTGATGTTGCCGCGCAGCGTATTGATCTCGCCGTTGTGCGCGACATACCGATAGGGGTGGGCCAGCGGCCACGATGGGAACGTGTTCGTGCTGAAGCGCTGGTGTACGAGCGCAAGCGCGGACTCCATATCGGGATCGGACAGATCGGGAAACGTTCCCTCGATCTGATCCGCGTTGAGCATGCCCTTGTAGATCATCGTCTGCGACGACAGGCTGGGCAGATAGAACGCGTGCCGTTCGGCCATGCCGAGCTGGTCGGCTTCGTGCTCGACACGCTTGCGAATGACGTACAGCGTTCTCTCGAACGGGCTCGGGCCTTGCGATCCGGCCGGCGCAGGTGCTCCCGTCGCGTCCGGCTGTTTCGGCTCCGCCGAACCGATGAATATCTGCTCGATCACCGGCTTGGTCGCCAGCGCGGAGTCGCCGATGCCCGCGGCGGCCGTCGGGACGATGCGCCAGCCGAGCACCCGCTGCCCTTCCTCCCACGCCATGCGCTCGACCAGCGCTTTGGCCTGCTCGCGCTCCGCGGACATCCGTGGCAGGAACACCAGGCCGGTCCCGTAGTGTCCGACGGGAGGCAGTGCAATGTTCTGACGCGCCGCTGCCTTGCGCAGGAACTTGTCGGGGATCTGAATGATGATCCCGGCGCCGTCGCCCGTGTTCGGCTCGCACCCACACGCGCCGCGATGCAGCAGGTTGATGAGGAGTTGCAGGCCCTTTTGCACGACCGAATGCGAGCGGCGACCCTTGATGTCGACGATGAAGCCGACGCCGCACGAGTCGTGCTCGTTGCCGGGGTCGTACAGACCGATCGCTTCTGGGGGGCCCTTGGGTAGAGTCAGGGCAGGCGAATGAACAAGCGGCTCGGACATAGGCGTGCCTCGGATGGACACGACGCCCCTCAGGCGACCAAAATGTAGGGATTCGTGTCCTGATGGACCGGCGAGCCTCGCGGCTCGACGTAGGCGCAGGCAAGCCGTGGATACAGCTCGCCCCACTCAGGTGAGCTGCATTTATGACCGACCAACACCCAGAAGTAAAATACAATGATCACATAAGATGCATCCAAAAGTTAGATACATTGGGGTTAAATCGGGGTAACAAAAATGAACCTCCCGCCCCGGCGTGGTAGTAACCTGAGGGCCGAGCGAAAAGACCCGGGGCGTGCAACGATTCTGCAGTGGCACCGACCGCGTGGGAGAATCACCCCTATGAAAAAGATGCTCGCGACCCTCGCCGTGCTGGCCATCGTCACCGGTCCGCGGCTGCTGGCGCATCACTCGTTCGCCGCCGAATTCGACGGCAGCAAACCGATCCGGCTGACGGGTGCGCTGGCCAAGATCGAATGGACCAACCCCCATTCCTACTTCTACATCGAAGTCAAGGACCCAGCGGGCGCCGTCGTCACCTGGGGCTGTGAAGCCGGATCGCCGGGCGCGCTCTCGCGGCGCGGGTTCAAGCGGGGCGACCTCAAGCTCGGAGATACGGTCATCGTCGACGGCTATCTCGCCAAGGACGGGTCGCATCTCGTCGACGCACGGCGGGTGACGCTGCCTGATGGCCGCATCGTGTCCGGGGCGTCGGCCGGTGACGGCGGCCCGGGCGAAGCCACCCAGGAACGGTGAGGAGGGCCTTGATGAAACCGAATTATCTTGGCGTGCTGGCGGCGACCGTCGTCCTTGGGATGTCTGCCCTGTCGCCGCAGGCGGCGACAGGGCAAGATCTCACCGCGGTCGACAACCAGTCGGCGCCGCGGAAGCCGGCTCCACGGCTCGGCGGTCATCCCGACTTGAGCGGCTACTGGAAGGGCACGCGCGACACCCGGCCCGGCGGCAACATCGGAAAAGACCTTCCCGGGTTCAAGCTGCCGCTGACGCCGGCCGGCGAGGCGGCGCTGCAGCACAACCTGACCGCCACGATCGATCCCGAGAGCCTCTGCATCATCGGCGGCATTCCCAGACACAATGCCAGCGGTCTGCCATTCGAGGTGCTGCAGGGCGGCAACAAAGTGGTTTTCATGTACTGGTACAGCTACTTCCGTCTGATACCTTTCGGTGCCAGCCTGAAGCACTCAGACGATCCCGACCCGTCGTTTTTCGGCGAGGAGATCGGCCGATGGGAGGGCGACACGCTGGTCGTCGACTCCATCGCCTTCAAGGACGAACGCGTCTGGATCGATGAAAACGCCAATCCCCACAGCGATGCGCTGCACGTCGTCGAACGGTGGACGCGGCCGGATCTCGATCACATTCACGTCGAAACCTTGATCGAAGATCCGAAGTTCTACACCAGGCCGTTCACGTACTCGCGGACGTGGGTCCTGGGGAAGCCGGACGAACAGATCCAGGAATACTCCTGCAGTGAGAACAACGTCGACCGGGATCATCTCGGCTTCGGCCCCGGACCCATCCGGGCCGACGGGACGCGCGGCTACGACAATCTCGCGCCGTTGCCGCCGCCGATTCCGAGAACGCCCGCGCCCCAGAAGTAGCGCGGCAAGGCCCGCGCTCACGAACGTAGCGCGGCAACGTCCGCGCTCACGAACGTAGCGCGGCAACGCCCGCGCTCACGAACATAGCGCGGCAACGTCCGCGCTCACGAACATAGCGCGGCAACGTCCGCGCCCCAGAAATATAGCGCGGCAGCATCAGGCGAACCGTGCGCGTGTCCGCTCCTGGGCCTTGCGGACCTCGTCTTCGCGGTTGCGGGGCGCTGCGCTGGTCGTCAGCGAATGGATCAGCCGACGCGCGGCCGCGGTGACGTCGTCGACCGCCTGATTGAACGCCGCCTCATTCGCGCGCGACGGACGATTGGTCCCGCTCAGCTTGCGCACGAATTGCAGGGCCGACGCGCGCACCTCATCGTCTGTCGCCGGCGGGGCAAAATTCGCCAGAGTCTTGATGTTTCGACACATGCGATCACTCCTGGGGCGACCTCGCGCCCGCGCCCTCGACCCGTGTATCCGGGGTCGCGGCCAACTCGGTTCGAGCCCGCGTCGTGGCCGGTCGTTCCGGCCGTCGTCGCCGGCAGCCACATCTCCGTCGTAGAGAGGCGAGGCCACGTCGGGCTGTTGCGCGCTCAGCCTCGCTCGGCGCGCAACGGTCGCGTCTAACTGCCCGCGAAATCCAGGTTCTCGGTCACACGCGTGCCATCCCGGCGGAAGGACTCGACCAGGAGCCCAATGCGCCGCTTGGCTTCGGCCAGGTCGTGGTTGTCGAGATTGATGTTGAGCAGGTCGACGTACCACGGCAGCTTCAGCGGTTCGAGCACGTAAGTCTCGACGATCTCCCGTGCGATCGGCAGCGTGGTGGTCTTCGAGACGTCATGGACGTCTCGATTACCGGCGCCGAGAAGCTTGCCGTGCTCCTCCTCGAGGAGCCGTAGGAAGAGCTCACGCGTAAACGGGTCGCCGGCCTTGACACCTGTCTCCGCGTCATCGGCGGTCAGAGACGCGTGTTTGTGCAGCCACTCCCACAGGATGCTCAAACGAATCTCACCGGTGGCCATGTCTTCCATCAAGTACAGGACATCGTCGTTGCCGAAAAAATCGGCCGGTTTCAACGCGGCGGCCTGAAGGCCCTGGCCGAAGGCGTTGCCGTACTGCAGCGCCACGCTCAGCAGATCGCGTGCGCCCCGAATGGTTCGGACCGCGGCCTCGAGCGCGATCAGGCCGTCCGCGTCCGCCTGCGTATACGTGAGCCGAGCAAACGGACGCCCCAGTTGATTGCTCTGGCCGACCGATTCCCATACCGGCCGCACGATGTGCACCATTTTCCAGTGAGCGACCCACTTGCCGTTGGCGCCTTCGCGCTGCTCCCGTTCGGCGCCGGCGACGGCGCGCTTCATGCTGCTGGCAACCCCGGATTCGGAGCCGACCGGAATGTTGGGCTCCATCCCGCCCTGCCACAACGCGAACTGACCGAGCTGGTCAGGCGTGCTGCAGGCGCGCCTGACGCGATCCTCGTAGTTCCGCATGTAGCCGTAGGTCATCGTGATGGTGTCGATATTGGGATTGATGAACCCTGAGCTCCACGCCATCGCATCGGACACGCTGTTGATGTAGTCCCAACGCCCGGTGTCGAAGCCGATGAAGTGTGCTCCGAGGGCCGCGCGGATCTCCATCAACTGGAAGCAGCACTCGAGCTGCTCGACGAGCACGTAGACCTTGATCGCGCCGGCCGCCAGCCCCAGGTGCGCTTCGAGTCCCGCCAGGATGTCGTTCCAGAGCGCCGCCTCTTCGGCGGTCTGAATCTTTGGCAGGTACAGCACCAGCGATGAGCCGGCCTGCTGCAGCCGGCGATGGTTGTTGACGATGTACAAAGTCGTGTCGACGATTGAGGCGGAAAAGCTCGCGCCGCCGGTCAGGCGGACATGGCGGTCGTCGAGGTGAAGGCCGCGCGGGCGAAAAATCTTCGTCGTGAAGTCGAGCTGTTGTCGCCAGTCGTCGACGATCGGCCGTTTCAGAAAACCGCGGGCCCACTCGTTCATTTCCGCGGCGACCTGCTCCGCCACCTCCAAGAACACCGGGTCGCGCTTGATGGCCAACGCGAGGCTGCGCTGGTTGTCGAGCGACATCGTCGACACCTGGCCGAGCGCATCTTCGCCGTCGAACATCCAGCCGTCGGCGCCCGACAGCAGCGCGTACGCGACATTGCGGATGCTTCGCGCCACGGGAACGTTGGGCCGGGCGGCCGGGCCGGTGCCCTGAATCCATTGCCGCTGAAGATCGTGGGGAATCTCGCTGCCCACAAAGCGCCCGTCGCGCGCATCCTGGACCGTGATTGTCGTCCGCGGAATCCGCGACTGTGGATCGAGGAACAGGATCGGCTGCGCGTCGCGCGCCCGCGCGGCGCGCCGTTCGATCCGCGCCGCCATCACGGCCTTGCGGTCGGCGTCGAGCGCCGCGAGCGTTTCGACCGCGGCGAGCGCCTCGGGTGTGTAGACGTCGGCGTAGGTGCGCCGCAGATTGCCCCGGATCTCCAGCCTGCGCGAATCCATCAATCACCTCTCGGTTGTGTAGTATTTTCCCGAACCATGAATGTTGTCACAGATCAGAGAGGCCCCGTCATGAGTGTAAAACCTGTTGTCCTCGTCACTCGCAAACTGCCGGCGGCGGTGGAGGACCGCCTGCGCCGGGACTACCAGCCCCGGCTGAACCCCGACGACCGTCTCTATTCCAAGGACGAGTTGATCGAAAGCGCCAAAGGCGCCCAGGCCATCATGCCCTGTCACACCGAGCACCTCTCGGCCGACGTCATCGGCCGCTTGCCGGACGAGGTCAAGATCATCGCCAATTTCTCGGTCGGCTTCGACCACGTGGACATCGAGGCCGCCAAGCAGAAAGGTGTCGTGGTCACCAACACTCCAGACGTGTTATCCGACGCCACCGCCGAACTGACGATGATGCTGATGATCGGCGCCGCCCGCCGCGCCAGCGAGGGCGAGCGGCTGATGCGTGAGGCCAGGTGGAAGGACTGGAGCCCTGCGTTCATGGTCGGCACCCAGGTGACGGGCAAGCGCCTGGGCATCATCGGCATGGGCCGTGTCGGCCAGGTGGTGGCCAAACGCGCCCGCGGCTTCGATATGCAGATCCACTACCACGACGTTCGAAGGTTGTCCCCCGAGAAGGAGGAGGGCGCCGTGTTCCACGAGACCCTGGAAAGCCTGCTTCCCTGCTGCGATTTCCTTTCCCTTCATTGCAACGTCACGCCGACAACCCGCGGGCTCATGGACGCGCGGCGATTCGCATTGCTCCCCGACGGGGCGATCCTGGTGAACGCCGCCCGCGGGGCGATCGTCGTCGACGACGCGCTTGTCGAAGCGTTGACCTCAGGCAGGCTGCGGGCCGCTGGCATCGACGCCTACAACAACGAGCCGAACGTCGACAAGCGGCTCATCGCGCTGTCCAATACCTTCCTGATGCCCCATATCGGCAGCGCAACGGCGGAGACTCGCGACGCGATGGGATTCCGGGCGCTCGACAACCTGGATGCGTACTTCGCCGGCCAGGAGCCTCGCGACCGCGTCGCCTGACTTGTTCTCGAAGAGCGGAGTAACTCGGGCGGCTCGCTCAGAGCGCTTGAGACTCCGAAGCTTGGCGTGATGCGCGAAGGCTGTGCGGCTCGAGAAATACTCTAGAACTGGCTTCCGATCGCCGCGGTGGAGACGACCGCTTCGGCCGCGCGCTCCCTTGCGACTCTCTCCCTGGTCACCTTCTTGTACCACCAGGACGTCAGCAGCGGCGTGAGTACCGCAGTAACGATGACCGAGGCGGCGACCTGAACGGTCGCCGCTCCAGCGACCGCTGCATACGACGGGTCGGCCAAGGCAACCGCCTGCGGAACCGCAGCGGAATTGCCGGCCGTGCTGGACGCGGCCGCCCCGGCGATTCCCGATCCTCCGAACAGCCGGTCGGCGAAGATGCACACAGCGCCGGTCACGGTCAGCACGGTCACCCCGAGGACGATGCCCGGAACACCGGCCGTCAACACCGACTTCAGGTTGATCGTCTGTCCCAGAGTAAAAGCCATGAACGGAACGATGATCGGTTCGTGAGACCCGAAGAAGGTCTTGATGTCGTCGTCCAGGTTGCCGAGTATCGCGCCGACGAAAATGGGCGCAATCACCGACACCATCGTCAGCCACGGGATGACGGCGAGGCCCGTGCCCACGAAAATCAGCATCGTCAAGAACGGCCCGGTCTCGATGCTCTGCACCACATACGTGCCTGAGTCTTCTTTGTTGCCCATGACGCTGGTCAGCGCCAGGAACATGCCGCCGTTGGTATCGCTCATCGCGACCATGACGGCGAGCGTGCTCAGGCCGATGACGTTGCCATCGAAGAATTTCGCGACGACCAGCGCGAAGATGGTCGCGGTGGAGACCTTGGTCGCCAGAATGCCGAACCCTCGCCACAACATCCTCGGGGCGGCCCTCACCGTCATCTTGGTGCCGACCGTGAAGAGGTACATGCCCAGGATGGTCGGGTACCCCACACCACTCAGCGCCTGGGTGAACCCGCCGATCTGGAGCAGCCGCGGGAAAAAAGTATTGATGGCCATGCCGACAAACAGCGGCACGACCATCATTCCGCCCGGGACGCGATTGATGAACCGGTAGATCTTCATGGTCCGGGGTTGTTCTGATCGTTTGCGGACAAACCTGGTACGTTGGCGTTAGGACCCGGAAAGAAACAAAGACCTTTGTTTCTTTCCGGGCCCTTACCTCGCGGTCGCGGGCACCCCAACCGGAGCCGTGCGCGGGGACGAAGCGGAGCGCAGGCCGATGGCGAGGCCGGCGGCGACGAGCGCCATCACGGCGCTGCAGTAGAAACCCACGGACCAGCTGCCGGACTTCTCGAAGAGCAACGCGCCGAACCATCCGCCGAAGATCGACGCCACCCCCTTCGCGGTGTAGAGGACGGCATAGTTGGACGTCGCGTGGCGTGTGCCGAAGTAGTCGGCCGACGTCGCCGGGAACAACGAATAGATTTCGCCCCAGGTGAAGTAGACGAGCACCAGCGTGAACGCGAACCAGCCGCCCGAGATTTGACCGAGGCCGAGGACCAGCAGCAGGCAGATCGCCTGCAACACAAACGCCGTGACCATCGCCGTCTCCCGGCCGATCCTGTCCGACGCCCAACCCCAGAACACCCGGCTCGCGCCGTTGGCTACAGGGCTGAGAGATGCCGCCAGGGTCAGCGCGGCGGCGCTGTAGCCCCAGGACGTCGCGATCGGACCCGCCTGTGCGGTGACCAGCAGCCCGCCGGTCGACATCAGCACGAACATCGCGTACATCGTGATGAACTGCGGTGTGCGGATCATTTCCAGCGTGGTGAAGTGCCGACGGCCGAGCTGCGATCCGCTCCCGGCGACGGCCGCTGCGGCGGTGGCCGGCTCGGCGGGAGGATGTCGCAGGAACTGCGCGACCAGCACGATCACGAGACCCTGGAAGATGCCGGTCGAAATGAACGCCGTCTGGTAGCCGCGCGACGCAATGGTGGACGAGATGACCGGGATGAACAGCGCCGTGCCGCCGCCGAATCCGGCGGCGATGATGCCGGACGCCAGCCCGCGCTTGTCCTTGAACCACTTCAGCGCAGAGCCGATCGACCCGCTATAGACGAATGCGGCGCCGATGCCGGCCGCGCAGTAGAACGTATAGAGCAGTGGCAGCGAGGTGGCGTACCCGAGACCGGCCCAGCCGACGCCGCACAGCAGCCCGGCGGCGCTGATGAACCCTCGCGGTCCGAGACGATCGATCAGCCATCCGTCGAGCGGCTGGATCCATGTCTGGCAAAGGATGAACAGCGTGAACGCAAACTGGATGTCGGAGAGCTTCCAGCCCGTGGCTGTCTGCAGCGGCTTGACGAACAGCGTCCACGAGTACTGCAGGTTCGCAATCATGATCATCGCGATCAACGACGCGACCAGCTGGAACCAGCGATTGTGTAACCGCAACGCCCGCCTCCTCGGCCAGAACGGCCTATAACCGCCCGTGATAAAAGTCTGGCTGCATTCGACGGGCGATGCATCCCCGCCGGCTGCGTTGCTCCTCGCTCAAATACTCCCGGTATTCTCGGTCGTC
>JBDTVS010000076.1:0-133593 GCA_040007095.1 Acidobacteriota bacterium | reverse complement strand
ACGAGCACGACTACCAGTTCAAGAAGAAGCACATCGAGCGCTTCCTCGAGGACGGCGACAAGGTCAAGGCGACGATCTTCTTCCGGGGCCGCGAGATGGCACACCCGGAAATCGGTCGCCGCATTTTGGAGCGCCTCGTCGAGGAGCTGTCCGAGGTCGCCGTCGCGGAGACGATGCCTCGGATGGAAGGCAACCAGATGCACACGATTCTGAGCCGGCGCCCGCAATCGGGTGGCGGCAAATCGAAGCAGCCCGCGCCGCCGCCGGCCGCGAGATAGCGCAGAAGACCACCACCGAGCACACCGGGAACAGGCACGCGTCAGTTTTACTCGGTGGCTAATATGTTGAGGACGGAATGGCGAAGGCGAAAAAAATCAAACTGAAGACACACCGCGGAGCCGCCAAACGCTTCAAGCGGACCAAGAGTGGAAAGTTTCTGCGGGGCAAGGCGTTCAAGCAGCACATCCTGGGCGACAAGACGAGGAAGCGCAAGCGCTCACTGCGCGGAACCACGACCGTGCACGAGGCCGATGCCCGCAAGCTGGCTCGCATGCTGCCGTACAAATAGCGCCGGTGGATGGTCGCTGGCCGGGCGTACCGAGACTGGCGCAAGAAGACAGGCGTAGTGTCCGGCCAAAGCCGGACGGCAAGAGCAGGTGTCCGGCTTTAGCCGGACAAGAGCAGGTGTCCGGCTTGACCGGAGCGTAGGAGTTTGAAATGCCGCGTGTAAAAAGAGGAACAGTTCGGCGGGCCAAGCGAAAAAAATTACTGGGCCTGGCCAAAGGGTATTACGCGAACAAGAGCAAGCTGTACCGCGCCGCGAAAGAATCGGTCGATACGGCCCTCAAGTATGCGTTCGTCGGCCGCCGCCGCAAGAAGCGCGACTTCCGCCGCCTGTGGGTGGTTCGCATCAACGCTGCCGCTCGTGAGCACGGTCTCACCTACGGTCAATTCATCAGCGGTCTCAAGAATGCCGGTGTGACATTGGATCGCAAGAGCCTCTCGGAGTTGGCCATTGCGAGCCCCTCGGCGTTCGCGACGCTCGCCCAACAGGCCAAGTCGGCCGCCAAGACCGTCGTCACCCCCATGGTCCGCGCGTAAGAGTCGACAGTCATCGGTCGGGCGCCCGCTGTCCTCGGCACAGGATCGGTCGACGTGATGTCGCCGGCCACGGCCAGGCGTCGGCGGCGTCCGGCGCCGATGTCTGACGGTCATGACCGACATCCTGCCTAGCCAAGAATCCGTCCAGCACCTGCTGGCAGCGTTCGACGCCGACCTTGCGCGTGCCGCGTCCGCCCGGGACGCCCAGGCCGTGCGCGATCGCTTCCTCGGCCGCAAACACAGCATCGTCTCGTCGTGGATGCAGATGATCGGGACGGCGCCGCCCGATCAGAAGAAGCAGATTGGCCGCTGGGCCAACGAGCTGAAGCAAGCGGTCGAAGCGCGGTGGACGCAGTACGAGTCATCCGCTCGCGATCGCATGCCGGCCGGCGCGGTCGACGTCACGCTGCCAGGACGGGCGCCGCGGCTGGGCCGCCGCCATCCGCTCACCACGGTCCGCGATCGTCTGGAAGAGATCTTCACGCGGATGGGCTTCGCCGTTGTCGAAGGGCCGGAGGTCGAGGACGAATGGCATTGCTTCGACGCGTTGAACATGCCGGCGGAGCATCCCGCGCGCGACATGCAGGACACGCTCTACCTCGGGTCGCCGATGCCGGGCCTCGACGGAGGCCTGCCGCGCACGCTGCTGCGTACGCATACCTCGTCAATGCAGATTCGCTACATGCAGGCGCACCAGCCGCCGATTCGCATCGTGGTGCCCGGCCGCGTGTATCGCCGCGACGACCTGGATCTGACGCACTCGCCGGCCTTTGGACAGATCGAAGGCCTCGCCGTCGGTGAGGGCCTGTCACTCGCTGATCTCAAAGGGACGCTGCTGGCATTCGCCCGCCAGATGTTCTCGCCGGACGTGCGCGTGCGTTTCCGATCGAGCTTCTTCCCGTATACCGAGCCGAGCGCGGAAATCGACTTCAGCTGCTGGCAGTGCGACGGCGCCGGCTGTCAGATGTGCAAGAAGACCGGCTGGATCGAGTTGGGCGGCTGTGGCATGGTGCATCCGGCCGTCTTCGAGGCCGTCGGATACGACCCGGAACGCTTCACCGGCTTCGCATGGGGCATCGGTATCGAGCGCATCGCCATCCTGCGCTATCAGGTCGAAGACATCCGGTTGTTTTACGAGAATGATTTGAGGTTCCTGGAACAGTTTCCCTACTAAATGCGACTACTTGTTTCATGGCTGCGTGAGTTCGTCGACGTGACGGCGTCGGCCGAGGAGATCGGCGAAGGCCTCGGCATGCGTGGCTTCGAGCTCGCCGCCATTGAACCATTCGGCGATGGTGACGCGGTGATCGACTTCGAAATTACCGCCAACCGCCCCGACTGCCTCAGCGTCCTCGGCCTGGCGCGCGAAGTCTCGACGCTTTACGATCTGCCGTTGAAGCCGGGCTGGCTGCCACAGTTCCCCGCCGCGGGCCCGGCCGACTCGGCTGCCGGTGGGATCGGTGCGTTGTCCGAACCGGACCAACACGGCGCGGTCATCCGATCGGCCGCAGATCACGCGGGCGGCCGGCGAAGCCTGCATGCCGGCGTTCAAGTACCGGGCGTTGTGGGTCCACGTGGCTTCGAGATCACCATCGACGACCCCGACCTGTGCCCGCGCTATGCGGTCGGCATCGCCGACGTTGCGGTGGGGCCGTCGCCCGCCTGGCTGACGGCACGCCTGAACGCGGCCGGCGTCCGCTCGATCAGCTCCATTGTCGACATCACCAACTACGTGCTGATCGAGTTGGGCCATCCCACGCACGCGTTCGACCTCGAAAAGCTGGCCGGTCCGGAGATTCTGGTCAGACGAGCGGCGCCGGACGAGCGGCTGACGACGCTGGACGGCGTGGAGCGAAGGCTCGACGCGGAGATGCTCGTGATCGCCGATAGGGACCGTGCTCAGGCTGTCGCCGGAGTCATGGGCGGAGGCCTGGCCGAGGTCTCCGGGACCACGCGGCTGGTGGCGTTCGAGAGTGCGTATTTCAAACCCTCGTCGGTCCGGCGCACGAGCAAGCGTCTCGGCCTGAAGACCGAGGCCTCCTCCCGATTCGAGCGGGGCGCCGACATCAACGCACCGCTGGTCGCGCTGCGGCGAATCGAAGCGCTCCTGAACCAGATTGGCGCAGGGGGTTTGGTGACTCCCCTCGTCGACGTGCAGGACGGCACCCGGGAGCCAACCCGACTGGTTCTACGTCGCGCCCGACTGGCGACGCTACTCGGCGTGCATGTGCCCGATCGCGAGGTCGAGCGCATCCTGTCGCGCCTCGGGCTGCTGGTGACGCCGACTGCCGATGGGTGGGGCGTGGTCGCGCCGACGGTTCGAGTGGATCTTCAGCGCGAAGTGGACCTGGTCGAGGAAGTCGGACGACACTACGGCTTCGACAAGCTGCCGGCAACCTTCCCGGTGGTGACGACATCCGCCCCCGCCCCGGATCCGCGGCTCGGCCGCGACCAACTGGCGCGGCGCGTCCTGACCGCCGCCGGATTGTCCGAAGCGATCACCTTCGGCATCATCGAATCGACGGCCGCCGCCGCGTTCGCCAGCGAAGGCGGCACAGCTACGATTGCCGTGGCGAACCCGTTGTCTGCCAAGTTCGATACGCTGCGCCCCTCGCTGCTGCCGGGCCTGGTCGACGCGGTCGCGCACAACCGTCGTCACGGTCGTGACGATGTCGGCTTGTTCGAGGTGGGGACGAAGTTTTCAGCCGCCGGTGAGACCCGTGCGGTTGCGATCGCGTGGACGGGATCCGCGACGACACTCCACTGGTCGGGGGGATCGCGCGAGGTCGATTTCTTCGACATCAAAGGCGTCGTCGAGCAGCTCTGTCGCGCGCTCGGCGTCTCCGCGCGATGTCAACCCGCACGCGAGTCCTTTCTGGTGCCAGGGCAGACTGCCGCCGTCCTCGCCGGCGACGGCAGCGCGATTGGAATCCTTGGTCAGATCCTGCCGGGACTAGCCGATGCGCGCGGGCTGCCGCGGCAAGATCGTGTCTTTGTCGCGGAGATAGACCTGGATCGCTTGTCAGCGATCCCCGCAGCCGTGAGCGGAGGCGCGCGGTCGTTGCCGCGGTATCCGTTTGTCGTTCGCGATCTGTCGATTGTCGTTGCCGACACCTTGCCTGCCGAGATCATTCGTGACACCATTCAAGCGGTTTGCGCGACGACGCCTGCGCCGCTGGTCGCCGTCACGTTTTTCGACCGCTATCAGGGTAAGGGAATCGTTGAGGGCGCGGTGAGCTTGTCGGTGAGGATGACGTTCCAGGCAGCGGATCGGACGCTCACCGATGCGGACGTGCAAGCGAGCGTGGAATCGATTCTGGAGACGCTGAAGCGCGAGCACGGAGCCGTTCAGCGATGACCAGGCTGCCGCTGCAGTCAGACGATGCCGTCAACGAGTGGCCGATCGATCGCGTGGTAGGGTCGTTGGTCATGGAGTCATAGGTGATCTGGTAATGCGAGGTCCGGGAGTTATGGCAAAAGCGATGGGGCGCGGAATAGAGTTCGAACCGATCGATCGTCTCGAAGAAAAAGTGAAGCTGCTCGTCGCCATGATCGATCGGTTGAAGGCCGACCAGGCGCACGCCGCCGAAGAGAACCTGCGCTTGTCCCGGGAACTCGACGCGCTGCGCGCACGGGTGGCCGCCGGCGACGCGCTCGCGGTGGAACTGGCGACGTTGCGCGACGAGCGCGACACCATTCGCACTCGCGTCAGCGACATGCTGGTGCAACTCGAGGCATTGAGTCTGTAGGACGCGGTGGTGTGCTGACGCGGGGTACCAACGCGTCGAGGCGCCAGCGATTCGCGCGGGCCTGGAAGACAGCAGGCGTCGAAGGCCCGGCGCCCTTCTGGTGGCGACACGCGGGCCAGGTCTTCGGCGTCGAACACGGCTGGCGCGTCGGCTCGAGGGCCCGGGCACCAATAATGGGAGACGGCGACTGATGAGTCCAGACCAGGTCGTCTCGATCGAAATCAGCGGCCAACTGTATCCGATCCGTACGGGCCTCGACCCGGAGTATGTCGCCAGGATTGCGGCGTACGTGGATGAGCGGGTGCGTGCGGTCGGCGATGTGACCCCCACCGGAGATCCCGTCCGCCTGGCAGTACTGGCGGCCTTGAACATCGCTGATGAGCTGTTTCGATGCCGCGACACCATGCGCGCCCGGAGCGGCGAAATCGCCGAGCGGGCGCACGAGATCGAAGAACTGCTCGACCGCGTGCTCATGGCCTAGTGGCCTGATCCTTCAGCGGGCGATGCCGGCGAAGAGCACGCTGCGCATCGCGCAAGGGCCGGCGCCGACGCTCTTGCACTTGGCACCGGGTGAGCACTAAGATCCAACCAGAGTTTTTCAGTTCCCTGCTTTGCTCGTGATGGCGGAAGGCTCGTTTGAGCCAACGTTTCATCAAAGTGAGTCGCGACGCTGCGCGGTGTGCATGCCTCTGTGCGAGGAAGCCTGAAGCGCGGCTTTTCCAAAGCGGTTCCACCTGTTTACGCAGGTTCATCGACCTCCCCACACGGCAAAGCGGGGCCTTTCGTGAACGCACCTCCCGAAACACTGGCAATCGCGGGGTTACCCCGCGCGCGGCGCCGACCCAGCCAAACTCGTATGGGTCAGGAAGAGGACGTCACGCGTGTTGTCGACATACGGTCCGGTGCTGAGCCTGTTTGTCGCGCTGATCGCGGCTTCGCTGGTCTTCGTGGTCTGGGTCGCAAACCGCAAGCGGATTGCGGCGGAAACCGTCGGACGCGCCGAAGAGCAGGCGCGCCGGACGCTGAAAGACGCCGAGCGCGAGGCGGAGAGCCAGAAAAAGGAAGCGCTTCTCGACGCGAAGGAAAAAGCGCATGAGCTCCTGGTGGAGGCTGAGCGGCACGCATCGCAGCTTCGCCAGGCGTCTGCAACGCTCGAGCAAACGCTGACCCGTCGCGAACTGCTGCTAGCCGAGCGCCAGAACGGCGTCGAGCGGATCGAGAAAGACCTGCAATCGCGCCAGCAGCGCCTCGAGGATCGCGAGCGAACGGCGGCCGCGGCGGCCGGCAAATACGAGCGGCTCGTCGCGCAGCAACAGCACGAGCTCGAACGTGTGGCGAGCCTCACGGCCGACGAAGCCAAGGAGCTGCTGCTGAAGCAGATCGAAAGCGAAGCTCGCCATGACGCGGCGAACCTGCTGAAGCGACTCGACGCCGAGGCGCGAGAAACGGCGACCGACCGCGCCAAGCATTACATCACCGAGGCCATCCAGCGATGCGCCGCGGAGCACGCGATTGAAACCACGGTGTCGGTGGTCGACCTGCCGAGCGACGACCTCAAAGGCCGCATCATCGGACGCGAAGGGCGAAACATCCGCGCCCTGGAACTCGCCACCGGGGTGGATCTCATCATCGACGACACGCCTGGCGCCATCATCCTGTCGGGCTTCGATCCGTACCGGCGTGCCATCGCCAAACAGGCGATCGAGCGGCTCATCGCCGACGGACGGATTCACCCGGCGCGCATCGAAGAGGTCGTGCAGAAGGTCAAGGACGAAACCGACGAGGCGATGCGCAAGGAAGGGGCAGCCGTCGCGTTCGAGCTCGGGCTTCACGATCTTCATCCGGAGATCCTGCGGCTCATGGGCCGGCTGAAGTACCGCACCAGCTATGGGCAGAACGTCCTGTATCATTCTGCCGAAGTCGCCCGCCTCGCCGGCATCATGGCGAGGGAGGTCGGACTGGACGCCCACGTCGCCGTTCGCGCCGCGTTCGTGCATGACATCGGCAAGGCGATTGATCGCGAGATGGAAGGCACCCACCTGCAGATCGGCATCGATTTCCTCCGCAAGCACGGCGAGAGCGAGGCGGTCGTGATGGCGATGGCCGCTCACCACATGGACATCGATTGGCCCTCGCTCGAAGCGATGATCGTGCAGGCGGCCGACGCCATCTCGGCCGCGCGTCCAGGTGCGCGCCGCGATATTCTCGAGTCGTACGTGAAACGCCTCGAGAAGCTCGAGGGCATCGCCGACTCGTTCAAAGGGGTGTCGAAGTCGTTCGCGCTGCAGGCGGGCCGCGAGATCCGGATCATGGTCGAGAGCGAGAACGTCTCGGACGAAGAGGCGGTGTGGCTGTCGAAGGACATCGCCCGCCGCATCGAAAGCGAGCTGGAGTATCCGGGCCAGATCAAGGTCACGGTCATCCGCGAGACGCGTGCCGTCGACTATGCCAAATGAGGCTGGAGGCGCAGAGTGCGTCTCCAGCCTCTCGGAGCGCGAGCTCATCGGCCGCATTCATCGCCGGCTGCCGCCGTCGCCCGACTGGCTGGTGGTGGGCATCGGCGACGATGCAGCGGTTGTCGAGTCGGCACGTAATCGCCTCGACGTGCTGAGCGTCGACGCCATCGTCGAAGGCGTGCATTTCGACCGTGCGTTCACGCCGCCCTCGGCCATCGGTCATCGCGCGCTCGCCGTCAACCTGAGCGACCTGGCGGCGATGGGAGCAACACCGCGGCTCGCGCTCCTCTCGCTCGCGCTCCCGGGCACGCTGCCGATCGCCGAGTTCGACGAAATGATTGCCAGTCTCACCGCGATGGCCGCGCGCGTTCGCATGACGGTTGTCGGCGGCAACCTCACACGGATCGAGGGCCCGCTCGTGCTCGATGTCACCGTGACCGGGACGGTCAAGCGGCGGCAGACGTTGACGCGGGCCGGGGCGCGCCCCGGCGACGACCTGTACGTGACCGGCTGCATCGGCGGAGCGGCGGCCGGCTTGCAAATGCTGAGGGCCGGGGTCGCGTCGAGCGCGGCGACCGAGCTCTGCATCCGGCGCTATCTCTACCCGGAGCCGCGATTGCGCCTTGGCGCGCTCCTGGGACGCAATCATGCCGCCACCGCGTGCATGGATCTCAGCGACGGGCTGGCCGATGCCGTGCGACAACTCACGGACGCGAGCGGCATTGGGGCGACGATCAAAGGAAGCGCCCTACCGATCGAACCCAGTGCGAGACAGTGGTTCGCAGAGCAAGGTCGGGACGTGGTCAACGAATCAATCACCGGTGGCGACGATTACGAATTGTTATTTGCGGCGCGGCCCCGGCTACGCGGGCGACTGAAGGCCGCTCTGCGCCACGGCGATGCGCCGCTGACGCGCATCGGCTCGTGCACGGCCGACCCTGCCGTGCTGTTGAGCCAGGATGGCGTCACTCGGACGATGCCGTCTGGATACCACCATTTCCGATGATTCACCTCACTCGCGGGCTCGTGCGTCGCTGGCTGGATGCCCTTCTGCACGTCCAGGACACACCGGAGCGGACGGCCGCCGCTTTCGCGCTGGGCGTCTTCTTCGGATTTTCGCCCTTCCTGGGCCTCCACACCCTGATCGCGATTGTGGCGGCGTTCTTGCTGGACATGAACCGAGTGGCCGTCTTGCTTGGCGTCTACTCGAACCTTCCCTGGTTCCTCGCGCCGTACTACGCGATTGCCACCATGGTGGGAGCCGAGTTGACCGGAAAGCGGCCGCCCGCCGATTTCCGGTCGCATCTTGGCCAGCTTTTCGAACTGTCGCTGTTCCAGCAGGACTTCTGGCACCGCTTGATGGTACTGATGAAGCCGCTGCTCTGGCCGTACACGGTGGGCTCGATGCTCTGCGCCCTGGTCCTGGCCGCGGCCGCCTATCAGGTCGCGCTGGCCTTTCTGACCAGCCGGAGGAAGATCCACAACATCATTCATCATCAGAAGCACTGAACTGACACCTTCAACCCGCGTCTGACATCTGGCTGCCCCATTTGAGCCCCATGAACATCGCGCGCTCGCTCTGGAGGAAAGGAATCGCAACCGTCGTTGCCGCGGGGGCATTCGTGTCGCTGTACGAGGTGACCATTCTTGATTCGCAATACGCCGCCCGACAGGCGGCGCTGCGAGAAGCGACCGCCCTCCCGGCGCCAGGCGCGCGACTCTCCTTCAGTGCAACCGCCTACTGTAGAGGCGCCACAACCACTTCGGGCGTCGCAGCGCAGAAGGGCGTCGCCGCCGCGGACCCGCGCCTGTTGCCTGTGGGCTCGGTGATCCAGGTCGACTCCAACGACAGCCTTTACAGCGGCATCTACACGATCATGGATACCGGACCGTCCGTCCAGGGCCGGGAGATCGACGTGTACATGTGGAACTGCGACGAAGCGGTACGGTTCGGCCGCCGCCCGATTCACCTGATGGTGCTCAGACTGGGCTGGAACCCGCGCGCGACGACGCGCAGCTTCGTGGATCGGATCTTCAAACGTCAGGAGACGGCTGAGCCCGCATCCGTGCCCTCCCCCGCGATTCCATCGTCCGCTGCCGGCATCAACTGATCCCGACGCAGAGAGAGCCGTTCTCAGCAGCTCTTCTCAGGGGATCGAGGGTCGAACCTCCAGGCTTTCGCCTGCCGCCTCGGTCCTGTACTGCAATTCGAACAGCCTGAAGTAGATGCCGCGCGCAGCCAGAAGCTGCTGGTGCGTACCCGCCTCGCGGAGCCGGCCTTTGTGGAGCACGAGGATCTGATCCATGTCCTGAATCGTCGAGAGACGGTGCGCGATGGCGATGGTCGTGCGTCCGACCATGAGGGTGTGGAGCGCGTCGCGAATCAGCAGTTCCGTCTCCGTATCGACGCTCGAGGTCGCTTCGTCGAGAATCAGCACGCGCGGGTCGAACGCCAGGGCCCGCGCGAATGAAAGCAGCTGCTTCTGGCCCACCGACAACGTGGATCCGCGCTCGGCGACCGCGCTGCGATATCCGTCGGGCAGCCGATCGATGAAGGCGTCGGCGTGCACCGCTCGCGCCGCCTGCCGCACCCGCTCGTCATCGACGCGATCGTTCCCCAACCGGATATTGTCCGCGATGGTCCCCGAAAACAAGTGCACGTCCTGCAGCACCAGGCTGAACAATCCACGCACATCGTCGAGATCCAGCTCGCGGAGATCGACACCGTCAATCGTAATGCGTCCGCGCGTGACGTCGTAGAACCGCATCAACAGGTTGATCAGCGTCGTCTTTCCGGACCCGGTGGCGCCGACAATCCCGACTCGCTCGCCCGGCCGCACCTCGAAGCTGACGTCGCGCAGCACGTAGTCGTCGGCAGGGCCCTCGGTCCTGGTCGTGTGCGGGGGATCGGTCGCGGGCTCGCGGACGTGGTGCGTCGCGGGCCCCCGCGCTGCCGTCTGGACTGCGGCTTTGTCTTGTTGGTACGAGAACCACACGTGGTCGAAGACGATATGCCCGGCCGCCGGCATCGGTCGGCGGCGCGGCGCCAGCGGCGGCTGCACTGAGACCCGTTCATCGAGCAGCTTGAAGATCCGTTCCGACGAGGCCATCGCCGACTGCAGGATGTTGAACTTCTCCGACATGTCGCTGATCGGCCGGAAGAAGCGCACGGCGTATTGGAGGAATGCCACCAGGGCGCCCAGCGTCAGCGCGCCCTGCAGCACATTGGCGCCTCCGTACCAGATAATCAGCGCCGACGAGAGAGCGCTCACCACTTCGATGGCCGGATAGAACACGGCGTAATAGAAAATCGACTCGATGTTCGCGTCCCGATGGCTGCGATCGATCGCGTCGAACCGCTCGTAGTTCAGCGCTTCGCGCCTGAACAACTGGACGGTCGCCATGCCGGTGATGTTTTCCTGCAGGAAGGCGTTGATCCGGGCAATCCATCCGCGGACGACCCGGTAGGAGTCGCGCACGTGACTCCGAAACCACAGCGTGACGATCACGATGAGCGGCAGCACCGAGAACGCCACCATCGCGAGCCGCCAGTCCATCCATAACATCACGCCCATGATGCCCGCGAGGCTGAACAGGTCGCCAAACACGGTCACCACGCCGGACGTAAACAGATCGTTCAGCACGTCCACGTCGGAGGTGACGCGGGTCATCAGCCGTCCGACCGGATTGCGATCGTAGTATTTCAGGTCGAGACGCTGGAGGTGCGCGTAGATCGCCATGCGTAGATCGAACATGATCCGCTGGCCGGTCAGCTGCAGCGTCCAGGTCTGGACGAATTCGGCCGCGAACGCGACGACGAGCACCACGAGATAGATCATCGCCAGACGGTTCAGCCCTGCCAGTTGTCCGGTCGCGATGTGTCGGTCGATCGCAATCTTGATGAGATATGGCTGGGCGAGACTCGTCAGGGCGCTGGCGACAATCGCGACAAACGCGACCGACACCTGACGCCAGTACGGCCACAAGTAGGTCAGCAGACGCCGCATCAGTCTGCCGTCGTACGCCTTCCCGAGGACCTCTTCTTCGTGCGGCGAGCTCACGTCGAGCGCCCCGGCCTGCACGATGCCCAAAACCCGGACCGGGTGTCCCTTGGTGGCTCTCCCGACCTGGCAGGCAGCCCGGGCTCACCATCCGAGGACCGTAGGCGCGGCGCCGACACGGAGAGCCTCACGACGCCGCCAACTCCTCCTCCAGGAGTTGCTTTCGATGGAGCGCCGCGTACAGACCATCGAGGCGGATCAGCTCGTCGTGACTGCCGCGCTCGACGACCCGGCCCGCCTCGAGCACGAGGATCTGGTCGGCGTCTCGGACCGTCGAGACGCGGTGGGACACGATGATCGAGGTGCGAGCCCGCGTGACGGTCCGAAGCTGCGCCAGTATCTCTTCTTCGGTGTAGGTGTCCACCGCTGACAGCGCGTCGTCCAGCACCAGAATCGCGGGATCGATGACGACGGCGCGCGCGATGGCGGTGCGCTGCTTCTGCCCGCCCGACAAGGTAATGCCCCGTTCGCCGACCAGGGTGTCGTAGCCGTGCGGAAAATCGGCGACATCTTTATCAAGACGCGCAACCGCCGCGGCCTTCTCGATGCGCGAGAGACGTTCCGCTGCGTATTGCTGAATTGCCCCTGCCGCGCTCACGTCGCCTGCCCGACCCGGCTCACTTGCCGCACCTGCCCCAGTGGCCCGACCCGTCCTATCGACCCCACCCACCCGAACCGACCCACCTGCCCCCGCGGTCCCGATGATCGCATCGAGGCCGAATGCGACGTTGTCTCCGAGCGTGTCGGAGAAGAGAAACGGTTCCTGCGGAACGAATCCAATCGAGCCACGCAGCACGGCGAGCGGCATCTCACGCACGTCGTAACCGTCGATGAAGACGGTTCCCGGCGGCGGTTCGTGAAGGCGGGCCAACAGGCTCACCAGCGTCGACTTGCCGGACCCGGTCGGGCCGACAATCGCGACTTTCTGTCCCACGGCGATCTGCGCGGAAATGTGATTCAGGACGGGCTGTCCGCCGTAGCTGAACACCAGATCGCGAATCTCGATCTGACCGCGAATCGCCCGAGGCCCCGTTCCCTGGATCATCGATCCCGCGAAGACCGACTCCGCAAATGAACCGCGCGCCGCGGCGGCCGGCTCCGTGTCGTGGGGGACCGCGTCACGGATCCCCGGTTCGGTCTCCAGCACCTGGAGCATGCGCTTCCACGACGCCATCCCCCGCTGGATCATGTTGGTGACCCATCCGAATGCGATCACCGGCCAGCTCAACATCGTCAGATACGAGTTGAACGCGACGAACTGTCCGACCGTGATCCGGCCCGCAATCACTTCCCGGCTGCCGACCCACAGCGAGACCAGCGCGCCCAGGCCCAGGAAGAAAGACATGCTGGGGAAGAACATGCCTTGCAGCACAATCAGACGGCGGTTGCGGGCCAGGTACTCGGCGTTGGACGTCCGGAACCGCTCGAGTTCGGCCGCTTCCTGGCGATAGGCACGCACCACGCGGACGCCAGACAGGGCCTCCTGCACCACCGCGCTCATGTCGGAGAGCTGCGCCTGAATCTGCTCGAACCGCTGATGAATCGCCGAGCCGAACTTCTTCACACAGATCGACACCACCGGCAGCGGCACGAGCACGAGGAGCGTCAGCCGCACGTCAATCGACAGCATCACCCCGATCGCGACGACGAACACCAGCAGCGTGTTCGACGAGTACATGACCGACGGGCCGATCATCATGCGGACCGCGTTCAAATCGTTGGTGGCCCGGGACATGAGGTCGCCGGTCCGGTTCGCCTGAAAGTAACTGAGCGGCAGCGTCTGCAGATGGGCGAAGAAGTCGTTCCGGATGTCGTACTCGATGTGTCGTGACACGCCGATCAGCACCCGCCGCATCAGGAAACGGAAGACGCCGCCGACAATGCCGATCCCCAGCAGCAACTCCCCGTACTCGAGCAGCTTCGCGCGCGTCACGCCGCGCGCAAGGTCGTCGATCGCGTCGCGCAGCACCAACGGCGACGCCAGCGCGACCGCCGTGGTGACCACGACGCAGCCGAGACCGATGGTGAAGTCCCGCCGGTAGGGAAAGGCGTATCCCAGCAGGCGCCGAAACGGGGACATGAACCGAGTATACTTCCCGCTATGAACGCGCTCTATATCGTGCTCCCGGCGCTGTGTATTCTCGCGATTGCCTACCGCTATTACAGCGCCTTCCTGGCCGCGCGGGTCATGGCTCTGGACGATACGCGCGTGACACCGGCCCATCGAAAATTCGACGGGCACAACTACTACCCGACCCGTCGATGGGTACTGTTCGGTCATCATTTCGCGGCGATCACCGGCGCCGGCCCTCTCATCGGACCGGTCCTGGCGGCGCAGTTCGGCTACGCGCCCGGCTTCATCTGGATCGTGTCCGGGTGCTGCCTGGCGGGCGCGGTGCACGATTTCGTGTCGCTGTGGGCATCGACCCGCCGCGGCGGGCGCTCGCTGTCGGACATCGCGCGGACCGAGATTGGCCCCGTCGCGGGAACCACCGGCGCGGTCGCCGTGCTCTTCATCGTCGTCATCGCGCTGGCGGGGTTGGGACTGGCGGTTGTCAACGCGCTCGCGGAGAGCGCGTGGGGCACCTTCACCATCGGCGCCAGCATTCCGCTGGCGATGCTGATGGGGTTTCACATGTTCGTGTGGCGGAAAGGGCACATCAAGGAAGCCACCATCGTCGGCGTGACGCTGATGGTGCTGGCGGTGATTTTCGGCCGGCCGGTCGCGAATTCGGCGATCGGCTCGTGGTTTCTGCTCTCCCGCCATCAGATCACGATCGCGCTCGCCGTCTACGGATTCGCCGCCTCGGTGCTGCCGGTGTGGATGCTGCTGACACCGCGCGACTACCTCAGCACCTTCATGAAGATCGGCACGATCATGTTTCTCGTGCTCGGCGTGGTGATCGTGCAGCCGACGCTGCAGGCGCCGGCCATCTCGCAGTTTGCCTGGGGCGGCGGACCGATCATCCCTGGTCCGATGTTTCCGTTCGTCTTCATCACCATCGCGTGCGGCGCGATCTCCGGGTTCCACTCGCTCATCGCCACCGGCACCACACCCAAGATGGTCGACAAAGAGAGTGATCTCCGGCCGATCGGCTACGGCGCCATGCTGTTCGAGGGACTTGTCGCCGTCATGGCCATGACCGCCGCCACGGCCCTCCACCCGGGCGACTATTTCGCGATCAACACCTCACCCGCCGTCTTCAGCACCCTCGGCCTGTCGACCGTCAATTTGACGGATCTGCAGCTGCAGGTGGGAGAGAACGTGATCGGACGTCCCGGCGGCGCGGTGTCGCTCGCGATCGGCATGGCCGACATTTTCAGCAAGATCCCCGGCATGCGCGGTCTGATGGCCTACTGGTACCACTTCGCCATCATGTTCGAAGCGCTGTTCATCCTCACCACAATCGACGCGGGCACCCGAGTTGCCCGGTTCGTCCTCCAGGAATTCGTCGGCCGCGCGTGGAAGCCGTTCGCGCGACCCAACTATCTGCCGGCATCGATTGCCTCGACCTTCCTGGTGGTGCTCGCGTGGGGCTACTTCATCTGGACCGGCTCGATCGACACGCTGTGGCCGATGTTCGGCATCGCCAACCAACTGCTCGCGGGCGTGGCGCTGGCGGTCGGCACCACCGTCATCATCAACATCGGGCGCGCCAAATACGCGTGGGCAACGTTCTTACCGATGTGCTTCGTCGCCACCACCACCCTGACGGCCGGCTACATGAGTGTGCGCGACAATTTCTGGCCGAAGGCCATCGGCGTCAATCCGGCGCTGCACGTTCAGGGCTACGTCGACACGGTTTGTACTATCATCATGATGCTCTGCGTCGTGATCATCCTGGTGTCGGCCACGCGACGATGGGTGATGGTGCTGAGCGGGCGGCTACCGCAAATGGATCTGTCCGAGGCGTAGGCATGGGGTGATGGGGTGATGGAGTAACGGGTGATGGAGTGATGGACTGATGGCGTGATGGGCGACGAAATAACGGGGGTCATGGACTAATGGGTTGGAGACTGATGTGCAAGGGGCTGATGAGAGTGCGAGCGATGGCTCGACGTCGAGTTTTCGGGATCGCTAGTGGTGCGAGCGGACGGTCGACGGTCACCTCGCAGGCTGGAACGCCATCGTCCCATCACCCCAACACCGCGTCATCCCGTCCCTCGCCCCATCACCCCACTACCCCATCATCCCACCACCCCATCCTCGTTGTTATCCCGCTGCTGGTCATCGCCCTTTGTCCGTCTTCGGCGCGTGCTCAGTTCACGCCGCGGCCTATTGCCGATCCCGCCACCGGAGAGCGATACCACATCGAAGCGGCCGCCGGGTTCTGGTTCCCGACCGCGGATATCTCGATTGCCAGCCAGTCGCTCGGCATCATCGGGTCGACCATCGACTTCAAGAAGGATCTGGGCCTGACCGATCAGCGCTTTCCTGAGGTGCATCTCGAGCTGCGGCCGGCCACGCGCCACAAGTTCAGGCTGCAATACATTCCGATCAAGTACGACCAGACTGGCGTCCTCACCCGCAACGTCGTATTCAACGGTCAGACTTACTCCATCGGGCGGGCGATCACTTCGACGCTCGACTGGAAAGCGTACCGAATCGGCTACGAGTACGACTTCATCTCCCGCGATCGGGGATTTGGCGGGTTCATCCTCGATTTCAAGTACACGGACGTCACCGCCAACCTCGCCACGGTGGCCAGTCCCATCGTGACCGAGTTCACGCAAGCAGAAGCGCCGATTCCCGCCATCGGCGGCATTTTTCGCATCTACGTGGTCCCCAATATCTCAATCACGGGCGAAGTCACGGGATTCACCCTTCCGGAGAAGGCGTTCAAGGACACGAACGGCCATTACCTCGACGTCAATGTCTACGGCACCCTGAACTTCACGAACTACGTGGGCGTACAGGTCGGCTATCGCGCGCTCGACGTCGGCTACCTGATCAAGACCGACACCGGATCGTTCACGTTGCAGGGAGTGTTCTTCGGAGTGGTCGCCAGGTACTGAGACACGACGCTCAACACTGAGACCGCAGAGGCCGGGGAAGGAAGCCCCAGGAATTTCTGCGTGCGTTGCGCGCTCTGGGTTGAGAATCGTATTCTGCGGCCGGCTCTATCGGCTGACGCCGGCCGGAACGAGCTTCGCCAGACGGCGATCCGCCTCGAAGATCGTCGCGTCACGTTTGCAGTAGCAGAACCGCAGCTTGGTCTTGCCGTTCTTTGAGTTCTTGTAAAAGCTGCTCCCGGGCACGCCGGCCACCCCCACGTCCTTGATCAGATAGCGGGTGAACTCGACGTCATCGTCAAAACCGAAGGCGCCAATGTCCGTCATGATGTAGTACGCGCCGTACGGTTTGTAACACACGAAGTGATGACGCTCGAGAATTTCGAGCAGCATGTCGCGCAGACGTTTGTACTTGGCGGCCAGCTCCAGGTAGTACTGATCCGGCAGACCGAGCGCGACCGCGCCGGCCTCCTGCAGCGGCGCCGGCGCCCCGACAGTCAGGAAGTCGTGTACTTTTCGAATCGAGCCGGTCAGCGACGGAGGAGAAATCGTCCAGCCCACCCGCCATCCGGTCACGCTGTAGGTCTTCGACAAACCGTTGATGGTCACGGTCCGGTCGGCCATCCCCTCGATTGTGGCGATGGGGATGTGGACATGGCCGTCATAGAGAATGTGCTCGTAGATTTCATCGGAAATCGCGACCGCGTCCCACTTTCGGCAGAGCGCCGCAATTGTCTCGAGCTCTTCGCGCGAAAACACTTTTCCGGTGGGGTTGTTCGGCGTATTGATGATGATCGCGCGCGTCTTGTTGTTGAACGCGGCGGCGAGCTCGTCGGGATCGAAATGCCAGTCCGGCTCGTGGAGCGTCACGTAGCGCGGTGTGGCGCCCGAAAGAATGGCGTCGGGCCCGTAGTTCTCGTAGAAGGGTTCGAACACTACGACTTCATCGCCTGGATCGATGATCGCCATCATCGTGGACATCATCCCCTCGGTCGAGCCGCAGCAGACGGTGACCTGCTCGTCGGCGACCACCTCGACACCGTAGCGGCGCGTGAACTCTCGCGCGATCGCTTCGCGAAGCGGTCGTGCGCCCCACGTGACCGCGTATTGGTTGACGTCGCCTTCTATGGCCGCGATCGCCGCCGCCTTCACCGCCGCGGGTGCCGAAAAGTCTGGAAATCCCTGCGACAGATTGACGGCATCGTGCAAATCGCTGAGACGGGTCATCTCGCGGATGACCGATTCGGTGAACTGCGTGGCTTTCTTGGATCCGGTAAGTTTTGACATGGTGTTGGCGGATGTATTCGGCTTCGCGTCGCGGAGGTTACGCGGCTTTGCGCGTTTTCTTTGACTTCGGCGCGGATTTCCTCGGCGCCGTGGCGGGAGCGGTTTTGGGTTTGGTCGCGCGAGTGACACTCGTTTTGGCCCGGTTCACGGCCGGCGCCTGGACGACCGGCGAGGCCTCGGCCAGGACCGCATCGAGGCGCGCGCCCGACGGCGAGTACAACCGGCGATAGTCCTCGGCCGTGCTGAGCAGCTTCTTGACATAGTTGTTCGTCTGCGGGTACGGGATATCGTCGATGAACTCGTCCTGCGGAAGGTCGGGCCGTTCGTTCATCCACCGGCGCACCGGGCGTTCGCCCGCGTTGTAGCTCGCGAGGGCAAGGTGAACCTGACCGAATTCCTTGATCTTCGCGGCGAGGTACGACATCCCGATCTTGAGGTTCGCTTCGGGATCGGTCAGCAGCTTCTGCGTGTAGAGGATCTTCAGCCTGCCTGCATACTGTCTGGCCGTTGCGGGCATGAGCTGCGTCAGTCCCCAGGCGTTCGCGTAGGACTTGATGTCGGGAACGAATGTCGACTCCTGCGCGATCAGCGCCGCCGACAGGTACGGATCGATATTGTACTGTTCGGCGTACTTGCGGATGGAATCCCAATAGGCGATCGGGAAAATCACCTTGAGGATCTCGCCGGGAAGCTCCTCGCCACCCGCCGCAAGATAGTGCGGATAGGCCCGCTTCATCGCGTTGATTGCGCCGCGATACAACGCGAACTGATCGGTGCCGGTCGTCGATCGCCCCTGCTGCCAGTAGGTCCAGGCCAGCGTCGCCTCGATTGCCGACGAATTGCCTCCGTTGCGCTGAGCGTAGCGGAGCTCGTCGACCGCCTGATCGTACAGATCGAGCGCCAAGAGGGCCCGGATGGTCGGCGCGTTGGGCGGAAGGGGAACGCTGACCGGCTGGGGCCGGCTGGCCTGCGGCCCGTCCCCGCCGACGGGCGCCGCGACATCCACCACCAGCTGTCGTTCGGGAAAACCCACACCCAGATCGGCGAGGCGCTTGGCTGCCAGCCGGCCGTGGTACGTATTCGCATAGTCCGTGACGGCGAGCGTGTAGCGCGCGGCGGCGACCGCAGGCTCCGCTTGCAAGTCATACGCGCGTCCCGACCAATACAGCCACATCGGCCGATAGTCGGAGCGTGGAAAGTCCACCGCCACCCGGTCGAAAACGCGCGTCGTATCCGCGAAGCTCTTCTTCCTGAACGACCACCAGCCGATTTTCCAGGCGGCGCGCTCGGCGTTGTGGCCGGTCGGGAACTTGCTGTAGGACTCGCGAAAGACCGCGTCCGCCAGATCGTCCTTGTCGGTCACCACGTAGTAAGACGCGAGGTCGTCCAGGGCATCGTCGGCCCATGTCTCGGTCGGGAACTGGTCCGCCACCTGACGGATTGTCTTGAGGTACTCGTCGGTCTCGTTGAGCGCGCGCAAAGACAGGGCGTAAAAGAACAGCGCTTCACCCTGGCGCGACGCGGCGCCGAGATACGGGCGCAGCGCCGTCTTGGCAACGCGCGGCCGCTTCAGGAAGTAATCGCACTCGGCGATCCTGAGCTCGACAAGCTCGCGGTTGTTGTCTCCCGCCGCGGGACGCAGGATGTCGAATTCACTCCGCGCCTGTGTGTAGCGCTTCGCCGAGAACAGCCGTTCGGCACGCGCCAGCCGGAGCTTGTAGCGAGCGGAGCCGGCCGTGAGCGGTCCAGTCTCGAGCTCCGCGCCAGCCGACAGCGCGTAATCGCTCAGCGGGAAGTCATAGTAGAGACGCCCGAACGCCTGGCTGGCCTTCTCGGCATTGCCGGCGAACTTGGCCGCGCGGCCCAGTTTCAGGAGCACCTCGTCCGGCGACGCGGTGTTCATCTTGGCCAGCCGCTCGTAGACGGCCAGCGTCGCGGCTCGTTCACCAAGCGCCTCGTGGCATTCCGCTTCGCGCAAGGCCGCGGCTTCGGCGATGAACCCGATCGGGGCATGCGACTGAATTGTCTGGAACGTCCGACACGCTTCGTCCATCCGGCCAAGGCGCAGCTGCGCAAGACCGGCGTAGTACTCGGCGTAGGTTCCAATCGGGCCTTGCATCATCGCCGGCTGCGACAGAATCGGCAATGCTTTCGCGAACGTGCCTTCAACTTCAAACTTCACGGCCTGGACGAATTCTGTTTGCGCAGCCGAGCGAACAGCCAGCCGCGATTGCGGCACCATCCACAGCTGCGCAAGATCACGCGGCAGACGCGGATGATTTGTCGGCGCGAGCCCCACCGGAATGGTCGGCGGTTGTTGGGCGAGCGGCCCGCTGGCCGTGACGAATAGCGCAACCGCGACGAGGGACACTCTAGCGCTCGTCACGGTCAACTCGATGCCCGCAGTTCGGGCTCTCGGATGGCGGGGGTTGGCGACGTGTTATGGTCTGCCTCGCCCGAAGAGGCCCGTGCGCCGGCGAACGATTTCGGCACGGCGCTCGCTGAAGTCTCGGGCGGGGCCGTCAAGACGTGGACGGCCTTGATCGCCGTGGCGGCCTCGATACACCTGGCCACGTGCCGCGCGAACAACTCCAGGGTGTCCGGCCACTTGACCGGCGAAGAGGGAAGATCGGTGTCTTCATCGGCGCCTTGGTCAGCATAGAGCACCGCGACCACTTCCCCGCTGACAATGACCGGCACGGCCAGGCAGAGACGAATGCCCGGCAATTGAGCGAAGACAGGAGCCGGGGTGGCGCCAGGAACCGCGGACGAGACCGGGAGGCCGGTCCGAACCGCCTCCCCGACGACCCCGCTCTCGTCGGCACGAACCACAAAGGAGCGGGCGGGCTCCAGATCGGGACCAAATCCGACGAAGCGCCACCCCCGCAGCGCACCCTGGCGGACCAGAAACAAGCCGACGCGGGCGGCCTCGCGGCTTGCACCGATGATCAGCGCGTCGAGGATATCGCTGAGCGACGGCGCGCGATCGATGACGCGCAGGGCCTCGATCAGGCGCTGCCACGCCGCGACATCTGCCGCAAGTTGCCGCTCGCGCAACGACGAAGCGGCGGTGATTTCCTCGACCTGGCGTTCGAGCCTTGCAATCTCCTGGCGCGCGGTCGCCTCCGCCTCTTCGCGCGCTCGCGCCGACGCGGCTTTCGCCGCGGCATCGCGAGCTTCGTTCGCCTGTGCGGTCACGGCCTCGCCGGCGGCCAGACATGCGCGGCTGACCTCGTCGCGCACACGGTCGGCGAGTGCCCCAAGCGATCGTTGCAGCTGGTCGTCAAACGTCATCGGAGTCGATGCACCCGACGAAGGCGTATGAATGTTGGCGTCCGGCAGGGGCGACAGAATTATGCGGGCGGCGGTACAGGCAAGTCAAGGTAGGCGGACGGTCAACTCCAAGCAATAGAATCGTTTGACGCTCTCGACGCAGGGCCCTACAATGGTGGTTGTTAGAAACGCGAGGACTGAGTACCCCTTGAGCGGTCCGCCTGTGGGGGCGATCCGGTTTCGACGGGGGCAAAGACTCGTGGGATGCATGCCGAGCCCCATCGACTCGTAAATCCGATGGAACACAACGTAACTGCGAACACGCAGCTGCCTCTCGCTGCTTAAGTAACCCTTAAGTCAGCGACGTCCACCTCGTCCTCGCCTGTGGGATGGGACCGGGATGTCATAAATGCAGGCTGGTCGCCACTTTGCGGTTCCGACAGGTGGCGACGAGACAAATCGGAGCTAGCAGCCGACGGTTTCCGTCGCTCTTCGACGCCGGTTGCGAATCATCAAGAGCGGCTACGCATGTAGACGCCTACGAAGGCGTGCTCTCGGACGCGGGTTCGACTCCCGCCGCCTCCACCATCTGTAAGTTATTTACTTACAGTGAGTTATACTGACTATCTGATTTCCTTATTGGTACGTAATAGGTACAGCTCATCAGCTCTTCAAGTGTAACTCGTTGGTTTTGCAGGGACTTGCATATCGGACGTTGGCCCTTTTCCCGCCACCTCCACTTACAAGCGCGGCCGTGGCGTTCCTCGCGATGCCGCGTGGCATCCATGATGCGAGTCCAGCAGTTCATTCTGGCGTCTTTTGCCGCTCAAAATTGGGGTTCGCCACCGACAGGTGTAGCCTGAAGAGGCAGAATGTCGCCCGCGTCTTGATGCGCCTAAGCGCTCCCGCACAATCGAATACCGGAGCGACGACACAGCTATCGCACTTCCGCGAGAGAGTAGCTGGTGCTGCGACCTGCTCCGGGATTGCGCACAAGCACGCCACGCTGGACGAGATCGAGGACGTCGCGCAACGCAGTGTCGGATGAGCACTTCGCGATCGTGGCCCATTTCGACGTAGTTAGCTTGCCCCCAAATCCGTCCAACAGCCGATTGAGCATCACGCGCTGGCGCTCATTGATTGGTACATCGTGCAACCTCTGCCAGAACCGACCCTTTCGAAGGACAGCCGCTAGCGTGGTCTCTGCGCCCTTGATCGCGCGCCCAAGGCAGCCGACGAACCACTCCATCCACGGGCTAACGTCCATCGAACCCTTCTGCGTGCGTTCGAGGATTTCGTAGTAATCATTCCGCTCACGACGAATCTGGGCCGACATGCTGTAGAACCTCTGTGAGCTGTGCTCGGACCGTGCCAGCTCCAGATCCGCGATGGCGCGCGCGATACGCCCATTGCCGTCGTCGAACGGATGTACGGTCACGAACCAGAGATGCGCGAGTCCAGCCCTAAAAACCTCATCGGCGACCGACACGCCGGCGCTCCCATTGAACCACCGGAGAAACAGGCTCATTTCGCGATCGACGCGTTCGGCAGCAGGACCCTCGAAATGAATGCGCTCGCGCCCGACGGGACCCGACACAACCTGCATGGGGCCCGTGCTCTCATCGCGCCACGCGGCTACACGCACCTTGCGCATACCGCTGCGGCCAGCTGGGAATAGTGAAGCGTGCCAGCCAAACAATCGTTCCGGCGTGAGGGGTTGCTCGTAGTTCCGCGTCGCGTCGAGCATCATTTCGACGACGCCTTCGACGCGGCGTTCCACGATATCGACGCCGCCCACATCCATGCCGAGACGGCGGGCGATCGACGACCGCACCTGCGCCACATCCAACTTGTCGCCTTCGATCTCGCTGCTTTTGACGGTCTCTTCGGTGAGGGCTTCCAAAGCGGCTTCCTGCCGAAGCGGTAGTCCGAGCGCCTCCATTCGGCCAATCAGGCGCCCCTGCTGATGCCGAACTGCGGCTAGTGTGCTAGCGAGGCGATTGTCATTCCAGCAGAACTTGGGCCAGTCCGGCAGTTCGTGGACGTAACGCGCTTTTCGTCGCATGTCTGTGCGCCGCCTCAATCCATCCGAGCGTCTGCCGATGGTAAGGCATCAGCGTCAGCCGCTGTGATACACAGAGGCGCGAACGCCTCTCGTTGCTTCGTCCTCCACCCGACCACACCAAGCGAGCGTGCGCGCCCTGACGGTGGGTGACGCCAGGGCAAGATCTCCGCTCCTCAGATCGGTCGCCAGTCGCGACGCGTGGTCGTTCGGCTGCGCGCCGGCAAAGAAGCACCTCTTCCGCAAGTGAAGGGTCTTCTTGCAGCAACAACGTAAGCGTTCCTCGAACCGCGTCTTGCAAGACGGTGTACGTTCCGGCAGTCTGAACGGCAGAATGTTGTTGGTACGATCGACCAACGCCATGGCGTGACCACGCCAAAGACTGGGCGCTGAACCGTGTTCAATGCTCCACACACCGAGTCCTGGAACGTCCTCGGCCAGCCACCGCGGCCACACCTCCGGGGGCTCGCCAGACGACAGCCACGCCGACGACGTCGTGTGAGACCGCATGAATGAACACGACATGCCTGTCGATAGCCGCCGAGTTTGAAATCAGGATCAGCTTCGCCAGAGAAAACTCCAACGGTTCGCGATATTGGCACGATCGCCTTATCGCCGCAACTTGTGCGGTGATTATACCAGACAATTACCGCACAATATGCGGTTCTTATCGCTCTTAATCCCCGCACTTGCATACTGATCTTCGGCCTCCGCCAATCCCCGGTGGCGGAAGTGGCGGCTAGCGATGCTGGGTGTGTGCAGATCCGCGGTCCGGCCGGAGAGCTGGCTGAACTCGTTCAGCATCCAGAAAGAACGTGAGCCCGAGTGCCCGTCGTAGAGCAGATAGAAGCGGTACGCCGGCTCGTTCTTCGCCTTTGACGTACAGCGTTCGTTGAAGCCGCCGAATGTCGTCCGGAGTCTGCAGGCTCACGCCAATCTCCACATCCTGCCTTCCCCGTTATTCAGGCGAGTCGGCGTCGACATCTTCACTTTCGAGGCCTGCCCAGGATTACTCGCGTTACGGCCTGCGCGCTTGCCAATCTCCCCGGACGGGAGCCATTGTCCCCGCAGCTTCGGCTGCCGCCGTGCGGGTAGCTACCGAGTCGAACCGACGATTACTCGGGTGGAACTTCCATCCACTGGTCCTCCGCGCCCTCGTGGCGCACTGAATTATCCGGGCTAGGTTAAAAGGGCTAGGTTCCTTTCTCCGATTGAATTTCATTCAACATCACGGGTTGCGTCCCGAAATTCTCGAGAATAATCGAATCATCTTTGGCGATGATCTTGGTGGCGTACGATAGCGTGCCTTTTCCCTCATCTGACGGCCAGTTCTGGTCCAGGACGCTCGCCGCACCCTCTTACAGGTCATTAGGGAAACTCCTGAGTCGCGAGATCATAAGCAGGAGACCTCAATGCACACCCTTGAGGCATGGGGTACCTAGAGACGGACGGAATGGATGAGCGTGCGGTGCGAGCCGGCGACGCCGGTCTCGCTCGACAAGCCGCAACGCTCGAGCCCTGAAGACGGAGTCCGGCAGGTATGGCGTCCCGGAATGCGCCGCAGAACCGTACTGGACTCTTTCCGCCACAGCAACTATGTGGTCAGAACGTCACACCGAAGAGCACACGCAGGTGCGGATCTGAGTAAACGGTTGCCTTCATCTCCACAAACACGCCATTTGGCTTTTCGACACCAGCCAAAAGATTGAGGCCACCTTTAAAACTCAGGTCGCTGAAGTCGAACGATCGACTGTCGCCCGTCTGGGTCGAGAAGCCACGATGACTGAAACCGAGCGTTGGGCCGCCGCCTGCATATGGCGACCACTGGTTTCGCGGCATCGTCTCCGACAGCCGATAAATACCTTCGAGATTGACGGACACCTGGGAGGTCAGCTCCCCGTACGCGAACTCCAGGTTGGGCCGGAACGCCAGCCGGCGACTGAAGATCGGACCGAACGTGGCGTGTACGCCAACCGAGACCAACTCGGGATCGAGGCCGACGCCGGCGCGAATACCAACGCCATATCTGCGTGCGGTACGTGCGACATCCCGCTCGAGCTGGCGGACGCTGGGCGGAATATCATCGAAGGTGCGCGGCGCTGCACTATCAGCACCGGCGCCGACCGTGACATTGGTTGCCGTTCTGGCACCGTCGGGATCGTCAGCCGGCGTTGATTCAACGTTGACGCGACTGCCGACGACAAGCGGTCGCGGGCGGACCGTCCGACGATTCATGGCGAAAACCACGAATTCTCCGTTTTCAGTGCGCAGGATGAACGTCGCTGGTCCGGCGAAGACGACCGTGCCGGTCGCCGTACTCTGCGATGCTGCGCGCTGCGTCGTGGTCGGCGACTGCGCGAAGGATGGGAGCGGGGAGAAAAGAACAAGAAGAAGCGCGAAGCGAACGAGTGGTTCGAAAGTTTTCATTGGAGGATCCTTGTCAGCAGGTAAGCGTCACCTCCAGCCAAGCAATACTCTTGCCGAGATATTTGTCGCGGACAGCCTCTCCTCCGCATCGGGCTCTTACAGGTCTGGAATCAAACCTGGCTGCCATTTTGCCCGGTCCAGCGAATCGCTCAAGATCTGGAAGCGCGTTGGCGCGCGCTGCTCGACCTCGGCCTCGGCTACCTCACGATTGAACGCAGCACGCCGACGCTGTCGCCAGGCGAGCTCCAACGCTTGCGGCTCGCGACGCAGGTCCCCTCCCATCTCTTCGGCGTCGTCTACGTGCTCGATGAGCCATCGGCCCGTCTTCACCCGGCCGATCTATGGCGATGAGCCCGGTCCGGCTCGTAGTGGTGATCATGGTCACGGTGTGGGATTGATGGAAATACGCAGCTGGTAGCGGCTCCGCCGATCGGATTCGCGCAGCCACAAGGCGAAGAGCACCAGGCCACCGCCAGCGAAGATCACGCTGGCAGGCACCCACATCAGCAGGCCGCAAGCTGTTGATCTTCGAGTGGTGTCAGCCCCGACGGATGATTCGTCAGATACGGCGGGTGCCAGACGCGGGGGGCGAAGGTGAGCGGCGCGCCGAGGACGCCACTGTGGACGGCCGTCGCGAACACGCAGACCACTGCCGCCCCATAGCCGACGCGGCCGTACCGCCCGTATGAGATTCCCCACCAGAACAGCGCCGCCGTGCCGAAAAAACAGAGATGCTGCAAGGCGTGCACGCACTTCGTGCTCGAGCGCATAGTCGTAGAGCACGGGGAGAAGCCAGATCCACAGCGCCAGCGCATGCAGGAGAAACGTTGTCGCGGGCGCCGTCAGGGCCGCCCACAGAATGGCCACCGGGGGACGACGGATCGCCTCGAGCGCAGGCCGGCGAATCCGTGCGGGGACCGCCCACAGCAGCGCGTTGAGTGGCGCGCTCATCGCCATCAGTGGAGCGGCGACCACCATCAACAGCTCATGCTGCGCCAAACGACTGTTGCACCGACGGCCGCCGCGACGCTGCCGCTGAGGCCACGCGACGAACTGAACGACGTCGGATCGCTCCGCGATCGACGCCATCTCGGAGGAGCGCGGCGAAGACGAAGGCCGGAGTCACGACGGACTGGAAGACGTGATTCGCCATCACACCCCGGTCGCGAACTCGCGGATGATCTCCTCGTGATGGCCGTGGATGAAACTGCTGAGCGACATTTATGTGGTCCTTGCTCATGACGTCCGAGCGGCGCGGCTCACGCTCCATTGAAGCCGGTGGGCCGTCTCGCCCGAGCCGGTTATCGTAGCAGCTCGGAACTGAAGGGAGGGCGAAAAGGAAAAAACGGAGGCTAACCTCGATGCGGTGCCCGATTTCGCGGCGGTCAAACGAACGGCATGAACGGGGATCTGTCGATGTGCTCCATCAGATCGTCCGGATTGTCGTAGATTGCGAGCGCTCTGCCGAAGTGTTCATCATCCCACCCGCCGCAACGGAACGCGATGGTTCCAATTGCCGCGCGGCCCGCCGCGTAAATACCCTGGGCACCCGCATGACGAGCTCAGTGTCAGCCTAGAGGTCCAGCGGTCCCGTGCTCACGCCGAGCCTGTCGACCTCGAGGCCGGCCTTCTGGGCCAGCGACACGAGCAGGTTCGACCACGGAGTCGCACGAGGATACTGCAAGTGGCGGTTCCCCTGGATCCGGCCGTTGGCGCCGCCGGCGACGAGGCACGGTAGGTTGTTTTTTGCGTGGACGTTCGCGTTGCTCAGTCCGCTGCCGTACAACAGCATCGAGTGGTCCAGCAGGGTCCCATCGCCGTCGGGAACGGAGCGAAGCTTGTCGAGAAAACGCGCGAACAACTCCGCGTGATAGGTGCCGATCCGTCCCCACATCTCCATCCGCTCCGGGTCGTCGCGATGATGCGAGACGGAGTGATGCCCCTCCGTGACACCGACGTTGGGATACGGAATCTGGCTGCCCTCGTGCGAGACCATGAAGGTGAAGACGCGCGTCAGGTCGGCGCGCAGTGCCAGCACGGCAAGGTCGTACATCAGCTTCACGTGCTCGTCGTACGAGTCCGGGATGCCGGCCGGCGCCTCCGGCACGTCCGGATTGCCGCCGACGCGCCGCTCGGCGTTCTGAATCTGCAGTTCAACCTCTCGAATGTTGTCGAGATAGTCGGAGAGCGTCTGGCGATCTTGTGCGCCGACCGCCCCGTGCATCCGCCTGGCGCCGTCCGTAATCGAATCGAGCACGCTGCGGCGGTACTTCATTCGCTCGAGCCGTCCAGCGGAAGATCCCGCGTCGCCGAACATCCGTTCGAACAGCGCCCTCGGATTCAATTCCATCGGCAGCGGGGCCGTCCTCGTGCGCCACGACAGCACGCTGAAGTAGATGCAGCTGTATCCTCCTTCGCACGCGCCAATCGAGCCGCTCATGTCCTCGGTCCCGATCTCCACCGAACGGAACGGCGTGTCTCCGGCCACGCGATCGGCGATGAGCTGATCGAGCGTCACGTCGCAGCTCACGTCTTCAGCTTCGGTCTTCTTCGGAGGCGCGCCGTTCAGAAACGACGCGCTGGCCGTCAGGTGGATCGAGATGTTCGGCTGATCGAGGCCGCTGACCACGGTCATCTGATCGCGAAACGGGGCGAGCGCTTTCAGCACGCGTGGCAGCTCGAAATCCCGGCCTGCCGTTGAAGGAATCCACCACGGCGCGTTGATGCCGTGTGGAAAGTAGACGGCGCCGAATCGCAGCGGCGTCGCCGCCGCGGTGCGGCGCTGTGCCGTCAAGGCGGGCACCATCGCGTCGAGAAACGGCAGCGCGACCGTCGCGCCGATCCCTCGCAGGATCGTCCGCCGCGACAGATGAGACTTCAACGCGATCATGGACGGTCCTCCGCCTTTCTCTTCATCTGGAACGGCTCGCTTCTGACTATGCCCAGCACGAGCGACGAAAACCTGAAGTTCTGCCGGGCGGCGTCTCGTCTGATCGCACGAACGGCGGGAAGATCTCCGTACTCGACGCCCCGCGCAAGGGCATACGTCATCAGCTTCCGGATCATCGTATCCACGACGACATCCGAACGCCTCAACAGCGCCTGCCGGAGGCTGGCGGGGCCGTCGACGGCGTCGCCGTTGAACAACACGGCCGACGCGTCAATCGGCGCGCCTTCATCTCTGGTGCGCCATTTGCCGATCCCGTCGAAGTTCTCGAGCGCCAGACCGATGGGATCCATCAGGGCATGACAGCCCGCGCAGGGCTGACTCTGCCGGTGCTTCTCCATCAACCCGCGCATGGTCTTCGGCGCGCCGCCCTCGCCGCTGGCCGGAAGATTGGTATCGACGCCGGGCGGCGGCGGGGGCGGAGGCGCGTTGAGCAGTTCGGCGAGCACCCACTTGCCGCGATTGACGGGAGATGTCCGGTTGGAGGTCGACGTCACGGTCAGGATGCTGCCGTGCCCCAACAGGCCCCGCCGATTCTCGTCCTGCACGGTGACACGCCGGAACCGCGGCCCGTAGACGTTGGGGATCCCGTAGTGCTTCGCGAGGCGCTCGTTGACGAACGTGTAATCCGCCGTCAGGAGTTCGAGCACGCCGCGGTCATTGCGGACGATGTTGTCGAAGAAGAGTGCCGTCTCTCTGGCAAACCCCTGGCGCAAGTTGTCGTCCCAGTCGGAGAAGTCGATGACGTCCGGCGCCGCGTGCTGCAGGTTGCGAAGGTAGAGCCACTGCCCCGCGAAATTCTCGGCAAGCGCGCTGGCCCGCTCGTCGGCGAGCATGCGGCGCACCTGTTGCTCGAGCACGGAGGGCGCGCTGAGTGTTCCAGCCGCCGCAAGATTGAGGAGCTCGTCGTCTGGAATGCTGCTCCAGAGGAACAGTGCCAGCCGGGTCGCGAGTTCCGCGGCGCTGACGCGGTAGCGCGCTCCGGGCGGAGGTCCGTCGGGCGCCGGGTGGCTGCGGAAGATGAACTCAGGGCCCGCAAGAATCCGCGGAAGGGCGAGCTGGATACCCTTCTCGAAGGTCCGCCCGCGGCGGCCGCTCTCGTAGAACGTCATCAACTCCGCCATTTCGGTGGCGGTGAGAGGCCGGCTGTAGGCTTTCCGCGCGAGCGACGACAGAATCCTCTGCGCGCACGCCGCTTCATCGCTCTCACGTCCGGGCCTGCAGCTGAAGATCCGGCGTCGGCTTGGCGTGTCTCCCGGGCCCGTGGGATTGAAGGGACCGCTGATGAAGACATGCTGCAGCTTTGGCGCGCCGAACGGCTCGAACACGCCGATGGACGCGCGAACAGCCGGCTGTAGATTCTCCTGGGTCCGCGCGGCGCCGCCCGGCGTCCTCAGAAATCCGAAGCCGACCTGGTGGGGACCGGCGTTGACCCGCACCCGAACCTGCATGCGATCTCTGGCGTCCTTGATCGCGCCGCCCGCCGTGCGGTAGCCAAGATCGTTGCCCTGTGCGCCACCGAGTGGAGTGCGCAGGACTTCTTCGCCGTCGATGCTGATGATGAAGTAGTAGGGTTGGTCGTGCCCTTCGAGGCCGCGTGCACCGCCGGCATACGTCGCCCACAGCTCTCCCTTGAAGGCATAGTCGGCGTCGAGCGGGAAGTTGTGCTCGATGAGCGTTCCGCCCTGCGTGCCCAGGGGCATGCCGTCGGCGTACTGATCCTGTGATTCCTCTTTCGGGACCGTGAAGATCAGCGCCTCCTCGCCGGTGTCGCGATCGCCGACCGCGACGGCGCTCACTTTCTCCGCGGCGCTGAGGTAGCGCGACAGCAGCAGCGGCGACATCTTGAGCGTGTCGGACACGTTGTCGAACCCATAGCTCGCGCTGTCGGCCGGCAGCAGTTCGCCGACGTCGACTCTCAGGTCGAGCAGGTCGCGGATGGCGTTCCCGTATTCCGCGCGATTGAGGCGGTGAATCGGCGCGCGGCCCGGATTCGGATGCGCGGCAGACGCCGCGTCAAGGCTGGTTTCGAGCGCCGTGACGAACGCGATCGTCGTGGCCTCGGCCGGGCGGGGCCTCCCCTGCGGCGGCATCGCGCCAAGGCGCAGCTTGTGAATGACCTTTTCCCAGACGAGGGCGTCCGCGGGCACATTGTCGAGCGACGCGCTCTCGAGCGCGAGGCCGCCGGACTTGAGCCGCGCGTTGTGACACGTGACGCAGTACTGGTCGAGAAGCCCCCGATACTGCGCCGTTGGCGGGACCGCGGACTGCGCCGCTCCGGTAAGCACGACCGCCATCAGCGACACACTTGCGCACGCGACGAACCACGATCGCGTCACCGGTCGCTCTCCGGCGGAAGTCCCATCAGCCGGCGTAACAGGTCGGCCGTCGCGCCGGCGCCGGCGTTCGGCGCTCCGCGCCGGCCTTCGCCGCCTCGCCCGGCCGGCGGACTCGTCACGAGGTCGAGGGCCGTCTGGCCGGACTCGTTCTTCGCGCCAAGAGTCGATCCCCACCTGGCCAGCACGTCGACGATGTCAGCCGCACCGGCGAGGGCTGCCGCGTGAAGCGCCGTGTTTCCGCTCCAGTCCGCGGCGGTGACGTCGGCCCCGGCATCCAGCAGGGTGGTGACCGCCTCCAGACTGTCGCCTGGCTGGCGCACGCGATAAGCCAGCTTGCCGGGACGGTTGCCCAGCGCTCCCGCCGGCACACCGCCAAACGAACGCGCCGCGAACATCAGCGGCGTCTCGCCTCCGTTGCTCCCTCCCGCAATCACGTCCATCGGACGATTCGGATCGGCGCCCGCATCGAGCAGGACGCGCATCGACCCGAGGTCGGCCTGCTGCGCGGCCCGTTCGAGCGGCGTGAGCCCTGAGAGATAGCTCGGACGGTTAAACGCCAGCGATCGCGCTTGAATCTCTTTGAGGAGCTCCTCGTCGGGACTTGCGCCGCGCGCCAGCAGCTGCCTGAGGATCGCCACCGCGTCGAGCGTGTCCTGGGGGCGCGGCACGGGATGATGGTCGGCGTTGACGCCGTCGGCGACGAGATTTCGCATATCGACCGAGAGGTACACCGATCCGTCGTTCGGGTTGGCGCCCTTGTCGAGCAGGCGCGCCGCCGTGTCGTAGTGACCGTTGACCACGGCAAGATTCAGCGGCGTGACATGCGCGCGGTCTTCGTCGTTGACGTTCGCACCGGCGTCCACCAGCATCGCGATGCACGGCTCGCAGCCGGCGCGCGCCGCGAACATCAACGGGGTCATGCCTCCACGCGGAATCTGCGTGTAGGTGGTGCTCTCGTCGCCGGGCCCGATGAACAGCGCCGTCTCAGCCGCTCTCGCGTTGACGTCGGCCCTGGCCGCAATGAGCGCGCTCACGACATCCGGATGATTCTCCGCCGCCGCGACCATGAGCGGCGTCGCCGATTGCCACGTGTCGCGTCGATCGACCGCGGCGCGGTGCGCCACGAGCGCGCGAACGACGCCAAGCGCGCCGGTTCGAGCCGCGACATGGAGGGCTGTCTCTCCCGAGGCGTCGTCGTTCGGATCGGCGCCGCGGCCCAGCAGGACCTCGGCGATCATCACGTTGCGGTTGTCCGAGGCAAGTCCGAGCGGTGTGACGCCGTAGCGGCTGACGGCCCCGGCGTTCGCGCCGGCAGCAAGCAGCCCCCGAACCGTTTCCTCCTCGTCGCGATAGACCGCCCAATGCAGCGCTGTCATCCCGTCGCCGCTGCTGGTGGGGGTGGCAACGGACCGGGGCGGCGGCGACAAGCGGGGGGCCGCGGTTCCGCGGCCGACCGCGCCGGGCTCGACGAGCTCCACGTACACCCCATCGGGGTCTCTCACGACCACTCGCCTCGAGTCGTCGAAGTCGACCGGCTGGAGACCCGTCGACACGATCCTGACGCGGTTGGCGATGAACGTCTGCATCAGACCGTCGAGGTCGCGGACCTTCAGCTGGATCCAGCCGACGCCTGCCTGACCCATGATGGGCGAGAAGAACCGGCGTTGATGAAACCCTCGATACTCGTCGATCTCGAACGGCACCGCCGTGCCGGGGATCGTTCCGGCGTGACGACGAATCATCCCTGTCTGCGCGCCGACAGCCGCGAGCGCCGTGGACTCGCCGTCCCACTCACCCGTCTTGAGATCGAAGCCGAGGATGTCGCGATAGAAGCGGAGCTTCCGGTCGACGTCGGCGGCGACGAGGACAATCCCCGCCAACGGCTTCGCCTCAGGCGTCTGAACCGATTCGATCAGGAACCCATCTTCGCCGTCTCTGAATACCAACCGCTTGACGTCGCCTCCAACCGGCCGACCGCCGAGCGTCGCCACGTCCGCCGCAACAAGATCGCGGATGCGCGTGCTGAGCCACTCGAGATCCGGCACCGGAAAGCGCAACAACAGTCCGCCAGCCTCCGTCGGCAGTGCGCTGGTCTGGCGGCGGCCACGCAGGTTGGAGAGCGGATCGTTGTTGATCATCTCCACGAGCTGGAGGCGGAACGGCGACTCCGGAAGCGCGAACGTCGCGACGCGGTAGTATGCGCCGCCGACATTCATCAGGGCCTGCCGCTTCGCGTCGTAGAAGTTGGGGGCGAGTTTGCCGTCCACGCGGTCCGGCGCGACCGACACCAGTGTCAGACCCAGCGTGTCGCGGTAGAAGCCGATGGCTTGTTCGAGATTGGCGACGCCGTGCGGGAGATCGCCGATCCCGACCACCACACCAGCCGACTGTCCGCTCGCGATTCCGCTCGCCGCAAGCAGCAGAACACAAACCAGTCGCCGGACCAATGGACCACGCTTCACCGGGTTGACTATACGCGTGGAGCACAACTCCGTCGAGAGGCGCGCCGTGATAGCCGGCATCACGCCGGATGATGTCGGCTACGGCCAGAGCCGGCTGCTTGCCAGCGCCGCGCCTTCTGCCAGCACTTCGAGTTTCGCCCAGGCCAGGTCGGGGTGAATCCTGCCGCCCAGTCCGCAGTCCGTTCCGGCAATCACATGCTCACGGCCTACGACGTCGGCGTACTGGATGATGCGGTCCGCCACCAGTTCCGGATGCTCCAGCACATTGGTCGCGTGACTGACGACGCCAGGGATCAGCATCTTGCCGGCGGGCAACCGCACGACATCACGCCAGACTTTCCACTCGTGTGCGTGCCGGACGTTACCGGCTTCGATCGAATACGCCTGCGCGTTGATCGTGACCAGCAGGTCCGCGACGTCCTTCAACTCGAGATCCGCGCTGTGCGGGCCGTGCCAGCTCCCCCAACAGATGTGAAAGCGGACGCGATCCTCCGGAATACCCCGCAGCGCATGGTTCAGCGCTTCGACCTGAAACACGGCCCATTTCCTGTAGCTCGCCAGGTCGTCGCCTTCTGAGAACCACCAGTCGTACAAGTCGACCAGCGCCGGGTCGTCGATTTGCAAAAGGAAGCCGGCATCGACGATCGCTCGATACTCCTCGTGCATGGCGTCGGCCAGCGCCCAGGTGTACTCTTCGGGTGTCGAGTAGTACTCGTTGCGCAGGATCTGCAGCGTGGCCGGCGACACGGCGGACATGAACGCGTCCTCTCCCCGTCCGTTGAGGGCCGCCTTGAGATGCGCTGCATCCCGCCTGATCAACTGATCGCCGACATATCGAATCGGACGCGTGCACGCGAGCCCTGCCAGCCGCTCGGTGGCGCTCGCTTGCTCGGTCTTCGCGGCTGTTCCTCCCGCCAGAGGCATGCCCGACTGATAAAACGCGCTGAAGCGGCGGCGGTCTTTGCTGCGCGTTGGGCCGTAGTTGCGGCCGAGCGCCGCCCCTTCGCGCGGCTCAAAACCGTCGAGACGTTCGTACACGTACGACCACCAGGCGCCGTAGTCCACATCCGACTTGGTGGCCTTGCCGAACTCCCCATCGTTCACGACGTCCACCCCGGCCTCGCGTTGCCTGCGGACCACGTCGCCGACGGCGCTCTTGAGAGCGGGTGCGAGCGCGTCAACGGAGGCGCACTGCCGATAGAGCGTCACCAGGGACTCCGGCCGCGGCAGGCTGCCGACATGGGTGGTGAGAATACGGTGAGTGCTGTGTTGCATGGGTCGCCGGTGTCGTGACTGTAGAATCTTAGCGTGTCCACCGTCGATTTGAAGCTCCTCTCAATCCTTCTCGAGCTTCATGACACGCGCAACGTGTCGCACGCGGCGGAACACCTGGGCCTGAACCAGTCCGCCGTCAGCATGAGCCTTGCTCGGCTGCGCAAGTACTTCGGCGATCCACTCTTCGTCAACACCCACCGCGGGATGGAGCCGACGCCGCACGCATCACAGATCATCGGACGGCTGAAAGAGGCCCATCACCTGATTCGGTCAGCTATCGATCACCGGGACACATTCGTGCCGGCCACGTCGAATCGGACGTTCCGGATCGCGGCCACCGACGTCGGCCAGGTCGTCGTGCTCCCGTCGTTGATGAACAGGCTGCGCGTGGACGCGCCGTCGGTCGCCGTGGAATTCACGAACTTCTCCGAGCAGTCGCACCTTCAGCTCGAATCCGGCGAACTGGACGTCGCGCTCGGCTTCATTCGCCCGCTCGTGAGCGGGTTTCATCGGCAGAAACTGTTCAATGAACGCTTCGTATGCGTCGTCCGCTCGCGGCACCCGCGTATCAGGCGACGGCTCACGCGGGAGGATTTCGAGCGCGAATCGCATCTGGTCGTCACGACTCGGGCGACCGGCCACACGATCGTCGAGAAGACGCTCGAAGCGATGACGATTCGCCGCAAAGTGGGGCTGCGGCTGCCGAATTTCATCGGAGTCTCGGCGCTGCTCGAGAACACCGACCTGCTCGCCACCGTGCCCGAGCGCTTCGCGCGGATCATCGCGCGACACGTGCCCGTTCGGGTGTTCCCGACCCCGATCGCCGTTCCTTCCTATGTCGTCATGCAGTACTGGCACGCCCGCTCGCATAGGGAGCCCGCCAGCAAATGGCTGCGCGCCGTGATCGTCGAGTTGTTTCAGGAAAGGCACGCCAGTCGGTCGAGCGGCGAAAGTGAAACGCCCCCAGCACGGGGTTGAAGCCACGCCACGGGCGCGCTTGAGAGCCCAGTGTCCTGCGTCCGACGCTGTAGGACGTCTTCCGGCGCGCGGCGCCCGCCTGGACCTTGCTCGGACGCGTGCTTCATCATGCTTCGGACCCATCCCGGAGCGGCGCGGCTGGACAGTTTCAGCGCTGGCGGACCACAATCCCATCCGCTGTGCCATCACGTGAATCACGACGGGAGCTCACCGCCACGATGTGCGCACCAGAACCGGGGAAGGCGTTCAGACGGGTTGCGCCAGGACTCATCGCGATGGCGCTTCTATCGTTGGCCGGCGCGACCCGTTTCACAAGGCTCGCCGCTGCGCCTGACGAGCCGGCGATTTCAACCCTGTCGATTGTCGGCACCAGTGATCTTCACGGGGCCGCACTTCCGACCACCGGTCTCGGTGGTCTGCCACTGTTCGCCGGATATGTGAACAATCTGCGAGCGACCCGCGCATCGGACGGCGGCTCGGTCCTGCTGATCGACTCGGGCGACACGTTTCTGGGCACGATCGAATCGAATCTCAGCGAAGGCGCCCTCGTCGTCGACGCGTACAACGCGATGGCGTACACCGCGGCAACCGTCGGCAACCACGATTTCGATTTCGGATCGATCGACTCGCCAGGCGCACGACAGTTGCCGGGCGACCTCCGCGGCGCTCTCAAGGCGCGCGCCGCGCAGGCCAGATTTCCTTTTCTCGCGGCGAACGTGATCGACGAAGAGACCGGCCGTCTCGTGAACTGGCCCAACATCCGGCCGTCGGCGATCGTCAAGGCGGCTGGCGTCACCATCGGCATCGTCGGCGTCATGACGATCGATGCGTTGCGGTCGACCCTCGCCGCCAACGTCAAGGGATTGCGCGTTGTGCCGCCTGGCCCGGCGATCGCGGCCGAGGCCGCCAAGCTTCGAGCGGCCGGCGCCGAGGTCGTGATCGTGGCCGCGCATGCGGGCGGGCGCTGCGACCGGTTCGACGATCCTGAAGACCTCGCGTCGTGCGACGACGACTCAGAAATTTTTCAGGTCGCGAGAAGTCTGCCGCATCGTCTGGTCGACGTCATCGCCGCCGGTCATACGCACAGCGCGCTTGCGCACCGGGTCAACGGCATCGCCATCATCCAGCCGTTCTCCCGAGGCCAGGCGTTCGGCCGCGTCGACGTCGTGTTCGATCGACAGACGAGAAAGGTCGCGCGGATGCGGCTCTTTGCCCCGCAGCACCTGTGCCGTGGCACACGTGGCGCCACCCTGAACTGCGGACCCGCAGCTGAATCGACGGCGCCCGTGCAGTACGAAGGAAGGCGCGTCGAATACGATCGGGCCGTCGAAGACGCGATGGCACCGGCGATCGAGCGCGTCCGTCATCTCCAGGCAACAACGCTCGGCAGATCTCTCGACGCCCCGATTCACCGCGGCAGCGACCTTGGGTCCCCGCTCGGAGACCTCTTCGCCGACGCGCTTCGCGACGCGGTTCGTGGCGCGGATGTCGGCGTTGTCAACACCGCGACGCGCGGTCTCCGGGCAGACCTGCCGAGCGGTCCGCTGACGTTCGGTCGGCTCTACGATGTGTTCCCTTTCGACAATCGCATCGCGCAAATGACGATGAGCGGCGCTGCACTGCGGGGCTGGGTGGCCAACGAGATCCGGCAGGGCCGTCTGAGCGGGCTGGGAATTTCCGGCGCGGACGTCCGGATCGATTGTCCCGCAGCGGACGGAACTCAGGTCGATCTCCTCCGCGGAGATGGACGAGCGATTCAGGACGACGACCGGCTGCTCGTCGTGACGATCGCTTCACCGACGCTGAGCGGGAACGTTGCGATGGCCGCCTCTCCAGGCAGCATCGGCCCAACCGACAAGTCACCGATCGTGCGGGAAGTGGTCGAGGAATGGTTACGGCAGCCTGACCGTCTGCTGCCGGGTCAACCCGGCGCTTCGCGCGACCGAATAGTGTTTGCGAACGGGCGGGCGGCTGGTTGCGTCGCGTCCCGTTCGCGTTGATGGCAAACGGTCAAACGCGAACAGCACTGATCCGGCGACTTGAGCCCGGGACGCATCCGAAAGGTCACCATCGAAATCGACGAAATCAAGACCGTGCAGCAGAATTCGCCAGGCACATCCGCCCGATCGGAACGCAAGAGTCTCAGCGCTCAGGAGACTCCGACCTCGCCTTGCATGCGGTCACACTCGCCCTTATAGGTCTCGATCAGGGTTGTGAGCTGCGTCTGGAAGGCGCTCTGGGCGGAATACACCTCGGCGAGAGGGCCGACAATCTCCTTCTGCTTCAACTCGCTCTCGACCGTCAGCGCCAGTTCCGCCAGCCGCTCGAGGGTCGCGCGCGAGTGGAACTCAAGCTCCTTGAGCTTCGCGAGGACGACGAGCGAGCCCTCCAACGCGGGCGGCGGCTTGGGCGTGGGACTCGCGATCGGCGCCGCGCTCTCGCCTGCCGGTGTGTCGGTGAGCACACCGGGAACGACGCCGGGGTCGCGCCTCTTCGTCGCCGCCGCCGACTTCTTGCCCGGCTGCCCGACAGACGCATCCGGACGTCCTTCCGTGCCGTGGTGCTTCTTCTCTTGGGTGACCTTCTTGGCATGTGCGACGTTGCGCGGATCAGACATGGCACCCCCACGCACAGATCATTGGCTCGGACGGGATCTCGATACTCCTGTCGCCGAGCAAGAGGATAACCCCAGCAGCATATCCGCTCGAATGCTCGAGGGCAATTCGAACACCACCGGGTCCTGCTCTCACGCCCCAGTCCACGGGCGGTACTCCCCCGCCCGGCCGGTAGCCGGCCGACCTTACGGTTCCGGAACACCCGTACGAGAGAATCCCAGCGCCTCCACGCGTCCGTGGACGCCGCCCAACACGAGACCTTGATGCGCACCTTCTCTCGATTTGTCGTCTGTGGCTCGGTTGCGGCGGTCTTGGCGGTTGCGCCGATCTCCGCTCAGTCGTCGCAGACTGCCCACCTCGCCGCCGCGCGGGACCTGGTCGCGCGCGTCGATCTGGAACGCACCCGGTACGAGCATGGCCAGGGGACGGTGGACTTCGGCACCACACCCTCGTCGTACACCGATTGCAGCGGCCTGATCGATCACCTGCTGATGCACAGCTATGGCTACAGCGTCTACGACTTTCGACGCTGGTTCGGCAGCCGCCGCCCTTCAGCCCGCCGCTACTACGACGCGATCGTCGGGCAGTCTGGATTTGTGCATGTCGAGCGCGTCACCGACCTCCGGCCAGGTGATCTGATTTCCGTGAAGTACCTGAAGGAGTCGGAAAATACGGGTCACATCATGATCGTCAATCAGCGGCCCGAACGGGCGCCGGCGCCGGGCGCTGCGAGCCGGACGAGGGGCACCCACGGCGAATCATTTCTGATTTCAGTCATCGACAGCAGCGAGTCGGGACACGGCCCCACCGACACGCGCCACAAACGCGGGCCGGGCGGCCGCGATCACGACGGTATTGGCCAGGGCGTTCTGCGCGTCTACGTCGATGGCGCAGACCGGATGACGGGATTCGCGTGGAGCGCGCTGGTGTCGTCCGCGTTTCGCGGGCCAGACGAGGAGCCGGTGGCTCTTGGTCGGCTGGTGGCGGGATACAAGCCATGAGGCACGGGTTCGCTCGGGCCGGGATGCTGTCCTGCTCGATTGGCGCGGCGGCGCTGGCCATCGCGGTCACGATGTGGTCGGGCGCGGTGCGGCTGCACGCCGGACGATCTCCTTCTCGGCGGGACGGTACTGTCCGTTGTCGTCGCAACCTGGATGCGTCGGCAGTCCGTCGACCCCGTCTACCCGCAGGCGCTGATGGCCAATGGATGGCTGGTCTCGTTAGTGCCCACTTGCCAGGTTTAAGCCCACCGGCTTTCAGCCGGTCAGCTTTCAGCAGGTCCGGCCGTGAGATGTTTCGGACCGACGAGCACGTGGGCATCGTGCGAACCACGATCGTGACGATTGAACGACTCCCGCACGCAGGCGGCGCGGTCTGCGACTTTCAGTCGCGCGCGGAGTCTACCGCCTTTCAGGAGGTAGTCGTTCAATCGTCAGCTTGGGCTACACGGCGCCGAAGGGATGGCCAGGACGGACACAGGCGATTTTCATCAGCGTCCTGTCGATGCTGATCGTGTGGCTGACGCTCGGCGGCGCATGGATCGACAGCCCGTAAGAACGGCAGTAGTCCGCCTGCACAAGCTCTACCCGATCGGATCAAGCCCGAGATTTGAGAATTGTGGGCGTCGTCTGTGCTGCCGCTCGGATCGGACAGAGAGCCGAAACCGCAAGAAAGAGGACGTTGGAGTAACGCCCCGAGGCGGGATGCCCCGCCCGGGAATTTTGTGACGAAGCACGCTTCGAGGAGACTAGCTCGGCGACGCGACGCGCAATTCGACGACGATGCCGTTGTCGTCGGCAAAGCGGAGGACGTCCGGCTCGTCCGGCGACGGTAGGACACGCGTTCCCAATTCACGCAGCCGGCGCACGAGCGCGTCGCGGTCGAACGGCGCGGCGCGAATCGCGTAGTGCGCGATGCTGACGGCGCCGGTCGTCTGCTCCAGTCCGAGACGGGTCCCTCGGTCCAATTGAAACCACACCCGGCCGTTCGCGTCGCGCGCACCTTCAGTCGCCGCGCCGTAGAGCGCGCGATAGTACGCGAGGGACCGCTCGAGGTTCGACACCCGGAGCAGCACGTGATCGACGCCCTTCGGCGAGACGATGCCGTCGCCTTCGACCGGCAGCGGTGACGGGACGGCGGCGGTAACGAGTCCGGCCGGCGGCTGGAACAATTGCAGCTCGAGGCCGTCCGGATCAGGCCACATGCCGATCGGCCCGGGCGCGGTCGCCTGTGAGGACAATCCCGCGGACCGCAGGGCCGCCGAAAAGGCGTCGCGCGCGTACTCCTTCGCGAGCACGCAGTAGTGGCCAATCGCAGGCGCGCGTCCTTGCGCCGCGCCGATGGCGACATACCCGACCTGCCTGTCCGCGGGAAGATCTCCGAGCAGCACGAAGTACCGCAAGGCGTCACGAAACGGCTGCTGATGCAGCGCCGTGCGGAAGATGCGCGAGTAGAAGCGGGCGGTTGCGGCAGGATCCGGCACGACGATGTCGAGGTGCTCCATGCCGAGATTCACAAGCGGCAGCGACGTCTGCGCCTTGACGCGCTCGCCAAGACACAGGACGCCGGCCAGGAGCACCAATCCACTCACGACGCTGACCACGAATCGAATCATGCGATTCTCCCCTACGCTCCCCCTACGCTACCGCGCGGCCTCGCCGGCGTGGACCGTGATCACGGCGCGGCGGAGGGCGTAGTCATCCGCACCGGTGGCACTGCCCGACGCGTCGCGCCAGGTCACCTTGTAAGACGGCGATTTCAGGTTCGCGCCCTGCAGCAGCATCGCCAGCTGCTCGGCACGCCGTTTCCCCATGTCGGCCTCCTCCAACATGACCTGCCCACTCGAGAGACGCACGGCGCCGCGGTAGCCGACGATCTCGATGTTCCGCCCATTCACGGCTCGCGCGAATCCCAGCACCTCGGTCAGCACGCGCGCGTGGTTGAATCCGACCAGCGCGTCGAAATCGTACGGCACGATGAAGTCTTTCATCGACGGCAGCGCGGCCGGCGACGGGATGGCCGGCGGCGGGGCGTTGTCGAACGCCAGCCGTCCTTTGCTCGGACCCGGCGGGCGCGGCGGCTCGAACGTCAGGTTGTATCGCTCTTCGGCCGGCAGCATGGTGTTGCACGACGCGTCAGGCTCGGGCATCACCGACAGGTGCACCGGCTTCAGGACGATACCGCCGCAGATGCGGGGCTCGGCCGACACGCTGCCCTCCACCAGCACGCGATGGCCGAGCCACGGCGGCGTGACCGGCGAGGTCACGTCCGACTGAATCGTGAGGTAGTAGAGCTCGCCGTCGTACTCAGCCAGCCAGCACGGCACCGACGCGGTGTCGCGAACGATCGGGCAGCTCACGAAGTTCTTGCGCGGCCCGTCGGCGCCGACAGACACCGCCGCGCCCGACACATGCCAGCCCGCGAGCAGCAGCGTGCTGCAGCGGATCACAAGACGCGCGTTCATCAGAGCGCCCCCAGAAAGTTGACGAGATCCTGCTTCTCCTGCTGCGAGTAGCCGATATTGTAACGGCGGTCGTAGAAGTCGACCAGTTCGCGCAGTGTCGCGGCCGACCCGTTCGAGAAATAGGGCGCGCGCGCCGCCAGTCCACGGAACTGCTCCATGACGATGGTCCCGACGTCGTTGCAGAGACCCGAGATGAGCGCGCGCCCGGGATCCTGCGTGTGGATGACGCGCCCGAGGAACGGATGCGGCCGCACCCCCGGCTTGCAGGTGACCCGGAAGAGCGGCATCTGGGGCTTCGCCTCCGTCCACGGATTCAGCGGCACCTCCGTGGCCCACGGCAGGTTGGTCGTGCCGATGTCCATCCAGCCGTTCGCCGTGTCCATCCCTGTCATGTGCATCCCGTGACAGGTGGCGCAGGTCCGCTTCACCGGGTTGCCGAGGCCCACCGAGTTGAGATGCATCGAGTCCTTGATCCAGAACGTGCGGAACATGAACACGTCATGGCCACGCGCAATGGACTCGCGCGCCGCGTTGCGCGCATTCTCCGTCTCGTCGTTCGTGCGCGCCAGGTGCGTCCACTTCCCCCCCAGCGGAAAGACATAGCGCGTGGTGTTGTTGCCGAGCACGCCGGCGTCAGCGGCGGCGAGATTGCGCGGCCCGAAGGCCGGCGGCCCGTCGGGTTCGACCAGGCTGCCCGCGTCGCGGCGCGCGACCTGGGCGATGTACACCTGCCGCTCGAATGCCATGACGCGCGCGATCTGCGCGGCGGTGAGAGTGCCTGCCATCTGCAGGTGGTTCCTGGCGGCGTCCTGAGCCTGCACGGCCAGCGTGGCCGCGCGCGCATCGGACATCAGGTTCATGCTCGTCGGTTTGCCGGTCTCGGGATCCGTCGCCGACGGCATGCCGTTCTTGCCGATGAACGGGCCAACGCCGAAGTTCTGGTGCGTCGTGTACTTCGTGTTGGCCACCGGGCGCGGACGGCGGTAGACCGAGATGGTGGGCGTCGCGCTGTTCAACCCGTAGCGCGGATTCGTGTTGCAACCGCCCGGATCGCGCACGACTTCAATCATGAACTCGGGATCGATGCGCGTGCCGTCGGGACGCTGCGGCGGCCACGGGAGCGCGACCCGGAACAAGCCGCGATCGAGCAACTGCGAGTGAGAACGGGGATCGTCGGGCGGGAGGTCGGGACAGTTCATGCCGTCGACGGCCGCAAACAGCGCGTCCTTGCCGCCGGTGACCGTCCACCGGTCACGAATGCTGCGCACAGACAGCGACATGCCGTCGGCCGGCTGGTGACACGTGACGCAGGCCCTGCCGTTGGTGCCGATGGACTCGAAGAACGGATGTCCCTTCGTGTCGAGCTGACCCGACTCGTTCAGCACGCCGAGTTGGCCCTGTTCGTTGTCGTACGTCGCGAACTCCGGCAGCGGCGTTCCCTGCCCCGGACTCCACCACGACGTCGACGACCCGGGCGCCGCCCCCACAAAGGCGGCCGAGAGCCATACTGCGAAAAGAGCCGCTTGCCATTTGGACATCGGGCCTTATTCTTACCCGGCTGAAGGTCGGACGCGCGCTCAAAGATCGGTCAAACCTCGCAAGACGCCGAGATCCGCCATGTTCGCGATGCTATACTTGCCCGCCGCGGCCGGCGCCCGCGACCCGGGACGTGTCCACCTCGCTGCGAGTCGTCTCGGACAGTTCGGCGTCGAAAGATCGACGTCGAAAGATCGGCGTCGAGGGATCCGAGAGATCAGAAATCCGAGAGATGAGAGATCCGAGAGATCATTGCGCCGCGGCCAAAGAGACCGCGTGCAGGAGAACCCTGGTGTTGACTCGATGGCTGGGCCCTCCGCTTCTCCTCCTGTCGGTCCTGATTCAGCCCCTCGGAGCCGCTCCCGATACCGCCCTGGTGCAAGCCGCGGCAGGTGGCGACATGGCGGCCGTTCGGCAGTTGCTGCGGAAGGGTGGCGACGTGAACGCCGCCGACCCCGACGGCGCCACACCGCTGCACTGGGTGGTGCGCGCCGACGATGTCGACACCGCGACCGCGTTGTTGCGCGCCGGCGCCCGGGTGTCCACGTCGACCGCGCTGGGGATCACGCCGGTCTACATCGCTGCCGAAAATGGCAGCGCCGCCATGCTGGGGCGGCTGCTCGACGCGGGTGCGAATTCCTCGACGACCGATGCCTCCGGCGATACCCTGCTGATGGCGGCGGTCCGCGCCGGCAGCCGCGACGCCGTTGAGCTCCTGCTCGATCGTGGCGCGGCGGTCAATGCCGTCGACGCGCAGTTCGGTCACAACGCGCTGATGTGGGCAGCGCGGCGCAACGACACGGCGATCATGCGGCTGCTCATCGCTCGCGGGGCGACCGTCGACTCCCGCACGCGTGTTGGCGAACCGCCAATCAAGCGGCCTCCCGGTACGGGCGGCGGCTCGCACGGCGTGGGCATCGTGCGAGGCGGTGTGCCCTCACAGGGTGAACAGCAGCCGACATCGGGCGGGATGACTCCGCTGCTCTTCGCGGCGCGCGACGGGCAGCTCGACGCCGCCGGACTGCTCGTCAAGGCGGGCGCCGACGTCAACGCGCCGGATCCCAACGGGATCACGCCCCTGTTGATGGCCCTCACCAATGGGCAGCTGGCGGTCGCGACGTTCCTGATCGACCAGGGCGCCGATCCGCAGCGCACGGACTGGTGGGGCCGCGCGCCGCTCTGGGCGGCCGTCGACATCAGGAACCTTGCCGTCCGCAGCGGCACGCCAGCCGACGAGAACGGCATCGATCGCGAGGCGGGGCTGCAGGTGATCTCGGCACTCCTCGAGCGCGGCGTCGACGTGAACGCGCGTGTCAAGGAATTCCCGCCGATGCGCCGCTACCTGCTGCCGCTCGGCTCGCTCGAGTGGGTCGATGTCACCGGACAGACGGCGTTCATCCGGGCGGCGCAGGCCGGCGACGTCGCGACGATGCGGCTGCTGCTCGCCAGGGGCGCCGACCCGAACATCACGACCTTCAACGAAACGACGGCGCTGATGACTGCGGCGGGCGTGAACTGGGTCGTCGGCGAGACGTTCAGCGAATCGCCGGCTCGCTGGATCGAGGCGGTGCAGCTCTGTCTGGACCTTGGTCTCGACGTCAACGCGGTCAACAAGATGGGGCTGCAGGCGATCCACGGCGCGGCCAATCGCGGATCGGACGACATCATCGAGTTGCTCGCACGGCACGGGGCGCAACTCGATCGCCCCGATCGCGAGGGGCGCACCCCTTACGCGTGGGCGCAGGGAGTGTTCCTGGCCACGAACTCGCCGGTGGCCAAGCCGTCGACGATGGCGCTGCTCGAGCGGTTGACGCACGGCGCCGCAACCGCAAGGCGCGACGCGGGCACACCATGAGAACCCTGCTCGTCTGCGCGGTGATCGCGTTCGCTTCTGCGTCGGTCTCGACGTCCGCCGGCGGTACACAGTTCGGCGGCGGTCCACAGCCCGCCGCCCGCGCACGCACGCCGGTGCAATCGTCGTCTCCCGACGCCGCGTTCTTGAAACAGTACTGCGCCGGCTGTCACAACCCGCGCGCGAAGGTCGGGAACCTCGTCCTCGACGCCGACCCGGCGCAGGTCGAAGGACAGATCGCCACCTGGGAAAAAGTCGTGCGCAAGCTCCGCACCGGGATGATGCCGCCGGAAGGCGCGCCGCAGCCGCCGGCAGTGGCGCGCGCGGAGTTTACCTCGGCCCTGGAGGGTCAGCTCGATCGGTTCGCGGTGCAGCACCCGGATCCGGGCGCGCCCGCGCTGCACCGGTTGAATCGCGCCGAGTACGCGAATGCGATCCGCGATTTGCTCGCCGTCGACGTGGATGTCAGCGCGATGCTCCCGCCCGACGACTCGGCGGCGGGATTCGACAACAATGCGGACGTGCTGGGCGTCTCGCCCGCGCTGATCGAAGCGTATGCATCCGCGGCGGCGAAGGTGAGCCGGCTGGCGATCGGCCATCCCTCCATTGGTCTGGACCGGGTGACATATCGCGTGCCCGGCGATCTCTCGCAGGCCGCGCACATCGAGGGCCTTCCGCTGGGCACGCGGGGAGGGGTCGTCATTCACCACCCGTTCCCGCTCGACGCCGAGTACGACCTCGAGGTCGGCGCCGGCGGCGGAGTGGCGCTCGGCGCGGCACGCGGCGCCGGTGGACGCGGCGGCGGTCCCGCGGCTGCAGACGATCGCTACGTGACGCTGGACGGGACGCCCGTGACGCTGCAGGGACGCGGACCGACGCGTATCCGCGTGTCCGCAGGGCCGCACACGCTTGCGGCCGCATTGATCGTGCGAACGCGCGTCTCCGGCGCCGACAGCGTCTACAACGCCCCGACGCGGACGCCGGGCGTGTCTCAGGTCACCGTCACGGGTCCGTTCAATGCCACCGGACCCGGCGACACGCCGAGCCGGCGCCGGCTGCTGGTCTGCACGCCAACCGCCGCTGCCGACCAGTTGGCCTGTGCGAAGAAGATCCTCAATACGCTTGCCTCCCGGGCCTATCGCCGGCCCGTCGCTTTGGCCGGACCCGAGATGGACGTGCTGCTCGCGTTCTACCGCGACGGCACGACGGATGGCACGTTCGAGTCCGGCATCCAGCGGGGCATCGCCCGCGTGCTCGTCGATCCCAGGTTTCTATTCCGCTTCGAGCACGAGCCGGCCACCGTCGCGCCGGGCGCGCCGTTCCGGATCAGCGACCTCGAACTGGCGTCGCGCCTGTCGTTCTTCCTGTGGAGCAGCATTCCCGACGATGACCTGATTGCCGATGCCCGGCGCGGAACGTTGCACATGGCGGCGACGCTCGAAAGGCAGGTCCGCCGGATGCTGGCCGATCCGCGCGCGGACGCACTGGTGACCAACTTCGCGGGGCAATGGCTGCTGCTGCGCGAGCTGCGGAATGTCCGGCCCGATTCCCCGGACTGGGACGGCAACCTGCGGCAATCCTTCCAGCGCGAAACCGAGCTCTTCGTCCGCACCATCATGCAAGAGGATCGCAGCGTGATCGAGCTGCTCGATGCCGACTTCACCTTTGTGGACGAGCGGCTCGCGCGTCATTACGGCCTCCCCAACGTGCTCGGCTCGCGCATGCGCCGGGTGAGCCTGGCGCCAGACGACCCGCGTCGCGGTCTCCTCGGACAGGGCAGTATCCTGACCGTCACGTCCGCGGCCAATCGCACCTCGCCGGTGACGCGAGGAAAGTGGGTGCTCGACAACGTGCTCGGCGCGCCGCCGCCGCAGCCGCCGCCCGGCGTCGAAACCAACCTGGAGAAGGACGCCGCGCAGGTGAAGGTCACGTCGCTGCGGCAACGCCTCGAACTGCATCGCGCCAATCCGGTGTGCGCGTCGTGTCACCGGTTGATGGATCCGATCGGTTTCTCGCTCGAGAATTTCGACAACACCGGCAAATGGCGGACACGCGATGGGAAGGTGCCGATCGACGCGACGGGATCGCTCGTCGACGGCACGAGGCTGAAGGGTCCGGCGACGCTGCGCCAGGCGCTGCTTGCCAGGTCCGATGTCTTCGCCGGCGTCTTCGCCGAGCGGCTGCTGACCTACGCCGCCGGACGCGCGATGCGCCCGCAGGACATGCCGGCGGTTCGCGCGATCACGCACACGGCGGCGCGGGATCACTACCGGTTCTCGGCGTTCGTCACCGCAATCGTGACCAGTTCCCCGTTTCAGATGAAGACGAAGGCGGTGGAGGAACCGTGATGTTCATCAGCAAGAAGCACCTCTCGCGACGGACGTTCCTGCAAGGCGTCGGTGCCAGCGTCGCGCTGCCGCTGCTCGATTCGATGGTCGCCGCGCAGACGCCGTTGCGGCAGACGGCGGCGGCAGGGAAAGCGCGCTTCGTCGCCTTCTACGTGCCCCATGGCGCGACGATGGACAGGTGGACGCCGACGACGGAGGGGACCGGCTTCGAATTCAAGGAGATTCTCAAGCCGCTCGAGCCATTCCGAGATCGGATCAACATCGTCAGCGGCCTCGCCCATCCGTTCGTCGCGGGAGCCGGCGGCGCCGACGTGTCGGCGGGCGCGAATCACACGCGGGCCGCGGCGGTGTTCCTGACGGCGGCGCCGCCTGAGCGCGGCGCCCAGGCGCATCTGGGGATGTCGGCCGATCAGGTCGCGGCCCAGGCGATCGGACAGGAGACGCCGCTGCCGTCTCTGGAGCTCTCGATCGAAGAGGCCGTGCTCGCCTGTGAAGCGTCGTTCAGCTGCGCCTACCGGAATTCGATTTCCTGGAAGTCCGCGACCCAGCCGCTGCCGATGAACAACAACCCGCGGCTGGTGTTCGAAAAGCTGTTCGGCGTGGGGGCGACGGACGCGGAACGCCGCGCGCGGCGATCGGAGTCGCGCAGCCTGCTCGATTCGGTGATGGGTCAGGTGGCCGGCCTGCAGAAGGATCTCCCGCCCGGCGACCGGCGCCGGCTGACGCAGTACCTCGACGACGTGCGCGAAATCGAGCGGCGCATTCAGCGCGCCGAGGCGTCGGTGCGCGCGGACCTGACGCTGCCGGACGTGCCGGCCGGCGTGCCGGCGACCTTCCAGGATCATCTGAAGCTGCTGATGGATCTGCAGGTGATCGCGTTGCAGGCCGACATCACGCGCGTCTCCACCCTGATGTTCGCACGCGAGTTGAGCACGGCGGTGTACCCGGAGACGGCGATCCGCGATCCCTTTCACAATCTGTCGCACCACTCGAACGATCGCGGCAACATGGACCGGTTCGCGCAGCTGAACACCTACCACGTCACGAAGTTCGCCTACTTCGTCGACCGGCTGAAGAGCGTGCCCGACGGCGACGGCACACTGCTCGACCACGCCCTCGTGTTGTACGGCAGCTCACTCAGCGACGGAAATCAGCACAACTTCAGCCCGCTGCCGATTGTGCTGGCTGGTGGCGCAGCGCAGAAGCTCACAGGTGGTCGCCACCTGAAGTTTCCGAAGGACACGCACATGTCCAACCTGCTGCTGGCGATGCTCGAGAAAGTCGGGGTACACAGGGAGACGTTCGGCGACAGCACGGGAATGCTCGAGATCTAGATCGCACGTGGCCGGTGGGCTGCGGGCAGTTCCATGGGAGCGGTCATGACTGAATTGAAGCGCGTGCGGATGGCGCTGGCCCTGTTCCTCTCGGCGATGTTCCTGCTTCTCATTCCCACGCTGGCGGGCGCCCAGTCGCTCGCCGGCAGCGTTCGCGACTCGTCCGGAGCGGTGCTGCCCGGCGTCGCGGTCGAGGCATCGAGTCCGGCGCTGATCGAGAAAACGCGCTCGACGGTGACCGACGACCGTGGCCAGTACCAGATCGTCGATCTGCGCCCGGGTACCTATGCGGTCACGTTCACGTTGTCGGGATTCTCGACCATTGCCCGGACGGGTGTCGAGGTGAGCGGCGGCGGCGTCACCGCGATCAACGCCGAGATGCGCGTCGGCGGCGTCCAGGAAACGATCACCGTGACCGGCGCGACGCCGGTGGTGGACCTGCAGACCAGCACCAGCCGGGAGCAGGTGCTCAGCAACGAGTTCGTGCGATCGCTGCCGGCCTCGCGCGGCTACGGCAACTACCTGGCCGGCGTTCCGGGCATTCAGGGGACTGGCCTGGGTGCGAGCGCCACGCCGTCCAACAACTTCTTCACCTCGCGGGGCGGCCGCAGCAGCGAAGGCAATATCCAGATCGACGGCATGAACGTCGGATCGTCGGTCGGCGGCGGCGGGGTGTCGGGGTACCAGTACGACATGTCGAATGCCTCGGAAGTTCAGGTGACCATCGCGGGCGGGCTCGCGGAAGTCGATCGCGGCGGGCCGGCGTTCAACATGGTGCCGAAGACGGGCGGCAACACCTTCGGCGGCGCCTACTTCGGCAGCATCGCCGGCAAGTGGGCGCAGGGCAGCAACATCGACGACGAGCTGCGCAGCTTCGGGTTCACCGGCGAGAACGTACTGATTCGGAACTGGGACACCAACTTCGCGTTCAGCGGCCCCATCCTCCGCGACCGCATCTGGTTCTACAGCAACGTGCGCACGATCGGCACCTACCAGGACGTGCCGAACAATTACGGCAACAAGAACGCCTTCGATCCGGGTCTCTGGACGTACGCGAAAGACGACAGCCTGAAGGTTCGCAACGCGACGTCGAAGAAGATCGGCGCGACCCGCCTCACCTGGCAGGCCACCCAGAGGAACAAGCTCGGGTTCTACGTCGATTACACGAAGAACTGCTCGGGATCGTCCGTGACGACCGACGGCGGGCAGTGCCGGCAGCCAGGTGACGGCTGGACCGCCTCCGGTCCGGGGATCGGCCCGGGCGTGCCCACCACGTCGCCGGAATCAGGAACGATCTGGGATGCACCTGCGAAGATCATGCAAGCCACGTATTCGGCGCCGCTCTCGACCCGGGTGCTCTTCGAAGCCGGCTACTCCTCGTTCTGGACGCAGTGGGGCGATATCCGTCCCACCGGGGCGGCCGTCGATCAGATCGCGGTCACGGAGCAGTCCACCACGGCGGGTACGCCGACGTCCAACTTCATCTACCACGGATGGCCTGCCACCAGTGGCACCCAGCAGCAGAACGCGAATTACCGGGCGGCACTGTCCTATGTGACCGGGACGCACACCTTGAAGGTCGGCTATCAGGGGGCCTACATGGTGGCCAAGACACCGGGCTTTGTCGCCCAGCAACTCAGCTACCGGTTCAACGGCGGCGTACCGAACCAGCTGACCGAGCGGCTCGGCCCGACCCTCACGAGCAATCGGACGGTGCCCGACTCGCTGTTCGTGCAGGATCAATGGACGCGGGGCCGCGTCACCCTTCAGGGCGGCCTCCGCTACGAGCACGTGCGCAGCTTCTTCCCGGAGGGAGAGAACGGCGTGGTCGCGGACCATCGCTTCGGGCCCGCATTCACCTTCCCGCGCACCGAAGGCGTCAAAGGCTACAACGACCTGACGCCGCGCATGGGTGCGTCCTACGACGTCTTCGGCGACGGCAAGACGGCGGTGAAGGTGAGCATGAGCAAGTACCTGCAGGCGCCGTACAACGGCGACGTCTACACCATCAACAACCCGGCGGTCACCCTGGTGCAGACGACGAGCCGCGTGTGGACCGACGCCAACAACAACCGCATCGCCGAGTGCGACTTCCTGAATCCCGGCGTGTCCGGCGAATGTCAGGCCTGGACCAATCTGAACTGGGGCCAGCAGGGGCAGACGACGCAGGTCAATCCTGACGTGCAGCAGGGCTGGGGAAAACGCAACTGGGACTGGCAGTTCAGCGCCGGGGTGCAGCACGAGCTGCTGCCGCGCGTGTCGGTGGACGCCAGCTACAGCCGCCGGAAGTGGGGCAACTTCTTCGTCACCCAGAACCGCGCCCTCACGCCGCAGGACTATGACGAAGTCACGATCACCACGCCCAACGATCCGCGCCTTCCAGGCGGCGGCGGCTATCCGGTGAGCTTCCTCGTCCGCAACAACCGATCGGTGCTCGGCGTGTCCGACCCCTACTACACGACGTCCGCGGACTACGGCGAGGAGACGCACTACTGGCATGGGGTGGACGTCACTCTGAACGCGCGGCTGCACAACGGCCTGCTGTTCCAGGGCGGGACGAGCACCGGCCGCGGCGTCAACGACACGTGCGCGGTCCTCGTCGGGCGGTTCGGCCGACCGATGACGCCGAGCACGACGACCGTCGCCGCGACCGGAATCGTCGCTGGCCAGCCGGCGTGCAGCGCCACCGAACCGTGGCTCACCTCAGCGCGAGGGCTGGTGTCCTACACGGTCCCGAAAATCGACGTCCTCGTGAGCGCGATCCTGCGGACGCAGGCGAATGTCCAGCCGGGCGCCGATGTGGCCACCAACGGTGCGTCGCGCAGCGCCAACTACCTGATGTCGGCGACCCAGTTCCTGGCCGCCACGGGACGGCCGCTGCGCACCGGCGTCACCACCGAGACGGTGAACCTGCTGCTGCCTGGCCAGATCTATGGCGAGCGCGTCAACAACATCGACATGCGCGTCGCGAAGATCGTTCGCATCAAGGCGACGAAAGCGAATGTCGGCGTCGATCTCTACAACCTGACCAACGCCAACACGCCAACGACATTCGAATCGACCTACGATCCGGGAACCGGGGGCGAACGGTGGATGCGGCCGACGGCGCTTTTGCAACCGCGGTTCGTCCGCTTCAACGTGCAGTTCGATTTCTGACCTCACGCGACTCGGGACATCGGGGCTGGAGCGCGGCAATTAGAGCATTTTTCGTTTGTACAACTGGAAAACGCTGTAGCCTCGCCCGGCCCTGATTCCCAGCCGGAATCCTGATTTCCTGCCACCGCCCGTAGCCTACCGGTTCACCGGCTCGATTCGCACACGACGGGAGCGGCCAGACGCTGCGGCATCGCGGCCTTCAAGCCACCTTCATCGGATTGGCTGGCTCGACGGCGCTGGAAAATGCAGGATGTCCGTGGGAATAGCGCGGCTGCGCCTTACGGCGCCTTACAGCTGAAGTTGGCGGCGTCGTCGATGCTGCCCGTCCCGGAGTACCGCGCGACCTGCGGATACGGACAGAGTGGCCGCGTGCGGTCCACGCGGCCGTTGACGCGGTGCGACGCCTCGACGCGCGCTGGCGCCTGACCGCGTTCCACCCAGTCCTCGAGCGCCTTGACCTTGTCGAACGTATCGGGGCCTTCCCCGCCGGCGCAGTGCCCCATGCCGGGCGCCATGAAGAGCCGCACGTGATCCGAAGCCTTCGCCGCGCCGCCCATGTGTGCGACGACCTGGTCGTAGTACTTGATGGTGTTCACCGGCGGCACGAGCGGGTCGCTCCAGCCGTGATACATGATCAACTTGCCGCCGCGCGAGAAGAACGCTTTCATGTCCGGATTCGTGGCGTTCATGATCAGGTTCTCCGGCTGATCACCCTTCACGACATCCTTGTCGAAGTCGAACGTCTTCCAATCCCAGTTCGGATTCCTGAACACCACGTAGCGATACTGGTCGTAGGTCATGGCCTGCACGTCGGGACCGGCCGCCTGCGCACCCCATCCGAGCTCGCTGCCCGGCACGAGCGACGAGAAGAGTTCCTGCCTGGTCCGCGGGTTCACCGCACTCGAGTAGATCTGTTTGGCCGCCGCGACCTGCGGCCCCGTGAGGCACGACGGGCTGTCGGCCTCCTTGCACAGCAGCACCGCTGGATCGAACCGGCACTGCCGCGGATCGTCGATCAGGCCGTCCTTCACCCCGTCGCCCGCGTCGCACGCGGCGAGCGCCGCCTGGTGGATGACGGGATACTTGGCCGGCGGGATGTACCTGGCCGGATCTCTCAGCACCGCGTCCGCGATCCAGAGCGAGATCGCCGTGCGATTGGCCGGCGCGCCAGCGATCATCCCGTCGAAGTCCCCGGGAAACATCTGAGCGAGCTTGAGTCCCTGCCGTCCGCCCGTCGAACAGCCGTTCCAATAGGATCGCTTCGGCCCCGAGCCGTAGAAGGCGTCGACCACCTTCTTGGCCGTCGCGGTCATCTCGTGTTCGGAGCGCCACGCGAAGTCCACGAGCTTTTCGGGATGCCCGAGCGCGAACGTGCCGCGGCCTCCGACGTGCCCGGTATCGGTCGACGCCGTGGCATAGCCGCCCCGCAGCGCCTCGGCCATCTCCGCGTAGCTGATGACGCCGGCCCAGCCTCCGTTGCCGACCGCCTGGAACTTGCCGTTCCACCCGCTGGCCGGGAGCCAGACCTCGATCTTGATGTCGGAGTCGCTCGTCGGCGTCAGCGTCGCGACGACGCGGCAGAACTCACCCAGTGCGACATACGGGTTCCGGCCACGTGGTGGGCCGTCTGGTGGCTGGAACGTGCCGGAGGCGACCACCTCCACCTTGGTGATGGCCGTATCCTTGACGGCCAGCTTCGCGAGGCTCTCGCACGAGGCGGCAAACGCGCGGCTCGCGGGGAGGCAGGCCATGACGGCCACTGCGCACGCCATCGACATCGTCTTCATGCAGTCATTCCTCGCGAGTGAAGCAGAACCTCAAGGCCGGCGGCGACGAGGTCAGCGGCTCCGTTCCTCGAAGCGCTGGCCGCTCATGATGTTCTGCAGCGCGTAGTTGCCTTCGTGGCACGCGTACTCGAACATGCCGTAGCGGTCGTCGCGCCCGAGCTCGAAGCGGATCGTGAAGGGCGCGGTCCACGTCGTCGGATCGTTGATGGTCAGCGAGTAATCGAGGGTGGTGCCGCTGGTGCGCGTCAAGCGTTCCGTGATCTTCAGCGCCTCGCTGGCGCCGGTGCCGCTCATGCCCACGCCCGTACGATCGAGGAAGTTCGTGGTCTCGATCACCAGCGTGTCGCCGTCCCAGTGACCGCGCGAGTCGCCCAGGTAGGTTCGAATCGCCTGACTCCGGTGCGGCCGGCCGTCGAGCGGTATGATGCGCGATTCGTGGATCATCTCGTTGACGAACGTCACGTACCCGGGCGACTGCACGATCTGGTTCCCGTTGTTGTAGCCACCGGGCAGGACCGAACCGGTGAGGCCGCGCGTGATGCAGCGCTCGGCCAGGGTGAAGTCCGTGTACGAGGCCGAGTCGCCGTTCTCGCGCGCGCGCCGCTCGGCGACGCGCTGCTGCGCCGCCGCCGTCATGGGCGGCAGGCGGCCGTTCGGCGGATCGACGATCAACGACGCCTGGCGTTGCGGCGCGGACCGTTCGAACCAGTGCTGCGGCGGCGACTGCCCCCCACCGACCTGACCGAAGGGGACGTTCGGGTGCTCGAAGTCGAAGTCGGCGACGTCTTGGTCCTTCTGGCGTTCGGCCTGCGCCACGCGGGCGGCGAATTCCGCATCGTTGAGCGTGTTGCGCGTGCCGAGTGACTCGGCACGCTGCAGCGGAACGCCGGAGGCCTGGCTGCTCGGCCACTTGCCTTCGAGGTCGGGATCACCCCACGGCGTGCGCGGCACATGGTAGGTCCGGCCGCCGGCACGTCCCGCCGATGAGGCGGCCGGCCCCTGCGCGTGAGCAACGACGACGAGGCTGACGACGGCGAATGTGGCACACACCGCGACGCTAGACTGGCGCATAGCTACGCCTCCACATGGGGCCAATGACGACACCAGCACTATAAATCGACCAGGCGCCAATGACATAACCCGAACTCGAGGCCATGCTCTTGCTGGAGGCGTCGCGCGGTCTCGAGCTGTCGCGCCGAGCTGCTGCGGCGAGCGAATCCGCGGCCCTAGCGCCGCAGGCCGGGACGTGCCACAGGCGGTGCGGTCGGCTTGCTATCAGCGCCGGTCACCGGTCGAGGATGGCCTTGTACTGCGCGTGCGAGGCGACCGTCCGCGTGCCGCGCACGATATCGATGACGTAGTCGAGGCAATCGAGGCACGTCGGATCCTCGCGGAGGCCAGCCGCAGCGGTGCCGGCCGCCTTTTCCAGCTCGCCAGTCCACTCGAAGTAGATCGCGGTCGCGAGCCGCCAGGTCGCCTGCTTGGCCGGCGTGGACGGCCGTGTCGGATCGGCGCTGAGCACTGCCGCGAGCTTCTGCAGCGGAGCGACCGCTTCACGTCGGACGCCCACCGTGTCCCGCTCGTATTGCGCCGCCTTCGCCAGGTCAGCAGCGCTGGGCTCCACGACGATCCGGTAGCGGGTATTCCCGCGATCTTCGTACCGCACTTTCGGCTGACGGACATCGAAGGCCAGGTCCTTTCCGGTCTTCGCGAGGAGCGTTCGATGGTCAAGATGCAGGCGGCACATGTCGAGGTCGAGCGGATTGGCACGCAGCGCGGCTTCCATGTACGGCTTCATCCGATCGAAATCGCCGGGCATCCGGTAGTACATCGCCAGCTCACGGGCGGCGCGTACGTTGCGCGGATCCATCTGAATCGCCTTGGCCAGATACGGCCACGCCGCGCTCGTATCGCCGCGAAACACCCAGGACGCGGCGATCGTGTCCTTGATCCCTTCAGGGATGATCTCGTTTCTGAGCGGGACGTCGACGGGGCGGACCTTTCCGTCCGCGGCTTCCACCGTCCGGCGGGCAAGAGGCTTCAAGTAGAAGGCGCCGAGATCGAGCAGTGGATTCGGGTCCGTCGGGCGCGCGGCAATCGCACGCTGCAGCTCCGCGACTCTCTGGGCGTAGACCGTGTCGCGGTTCCAGACTTGCGTGCGAACGGGAGTGCTCGCAAAGCACAGCACGGCGAGAGTGCAGGCCCATGACACGGCCCTCGAGGCCGTCGGGAACTCAGACCCGCGCGACTCATCCGTCATGCGCGTCATTCTACCCGAGCGAACCATCGATCTATCTGCCGACCTGTCGGCCTGCGCTTGAATCGTCGAATGCGTCAGTGACTCTCGCTGCTGAGACAGTCACGCCAGCGAGTGCGACGCTGCCCTACGGATAGGCTTCGAGGGACTGGTGCAGCAACTGGATCAGCACCGACGCGCGAGGGAGGAAATCGGCAAGCGTGTGATCGTCGAGTACGTCGAGGAACGCCCGCTGCGCGCGTTTCAATGCCCCTTTGAGTTCGCAGGCACCGTCGATCGGACACGTATTACTGGCCGCGTCAAAGCACTCGACCAGGTCCCAGCCCGGCTCGGTCCGCCGAATCAGTCGGCCCACATTGATCTCGGCTGGCGGTTTGTTCAAGCGCAACCCGCCGTGTCGCCCGCGGACGGCGGTAATCAGGTCCTGCTCGATCAGCAACTGTACGACCTTGACCAGGATGTGCGGCGATATCCGATAGGCACGGCTGATCTCGCCGACCGACACCAGCCGGTCGTCATGCAACCCCAGGTAGATCAGGAGGCGCAGCGAATAGTCTGAGAACTTTGTGAGGGTCAATCTGTCTCCTCTGATTGCAATTCTATCTTAAACATGTATTATGAATACATATTATGAGAATGCACTGGTGTGCCCCAGCCTGGATCGCTCTCCTGTTGGTCGCAAGGGTCGGCGTGGCGGCAGATTCCGCATCGTTGGCACCGGCGAACTGGGACCATGGGCTCAAGCTGCTCGAGGCCCACGACCGCCATCCCGATCCGAAGATCGTCGAAATCGACCTGACCGCTCGCATCGCCGAGGTGGCGGTGGACAGCACCCACACGGTTCGAGCCTGGACATACGACGGCGGCATCCCCGGACCGCTGATCCGCGCACACGTCGGCGACCGCGTCATCGTGCATTTCACCAACGACCTTCCGCAGCCCACCACTATCCATTGGCATGGCGTGCGAGTGCCGATCGACATGGACGGCGTGCCGGACGTGTCGCAGCCGGAGGTCAAACGTGGCGAGACGTTCACGTACGAGTTCGTGGCGCGTGACGCGGGGCTCTACTGGTATCACCCGCACGTCATGTCCGCGGCGCAAGTGGGCTTTGGCCTCTACGGTGCGTTGTTGGTCGATGATCCCGCAGACGATGTGGGTGTCGCCGACGAACTGACACTCGTTCTGAGCGACATCAGCTTTGATCGCCATGGCGTCCTCGAGCCCGCGGATTCCGGCGGGTCGGCCGGCATGGTGTTCGGCCGCGAGGGCAGCTACGTCCTGGCCAACGGCAAAATCCTGCCGACGCTCCTTGCCCGCTCCGGCGCGCCGCAGCGCTGGCGGATCGTCAACACCGCCAAGAGCCGTTTCTTCCTCCTCGATCTCGAGGGACAGCCGTTCTACGTGATCGGCAGCGACGGCGGCCTGCAGGAACGCCCGGAGACGACCGATTCGCTGCTGATCACGCCGGGGGAGCGCGTGGACGTCATCGTGACACCGACCGGCCCGAGAGGCGGGACGCTCATTCTGCAAGCGGCGTTGTACAACCGCGGCTATGGCAGCGTGGAATATCGGATTCCCGAAGACGTGCTGAAGATTGCGTTCAGCGACGAGCCATCGCTACCGACACAGAGCATGCCCAGGACGCATCGAGAGATCGTGACGCCGAACCTCGCGGGAGCGACGCACGTGGACGTCGTCCTGACCCTACCGCCCATGGGCCCGGATGGAAAGTCGGAGTTCCATGTGAACGGCGTGCCGTTCTGGAAGGCGAAACCGTTTCTGGCAACCGTCGGCGAGACGCAGATTTGGACCGTGAAGAACGAGTCGAAGTGGGCGCACCCGATGCACCTCCACGGCTTCTTTTTCCTGCCGCTCGACGACCAGCTTCAGCCGATCCGCCCGATGGCGTGGAAGGACACGCTCGACGTGCCGATCGAGGGGACGATCCGCTTTGTGGTGGTCTTCGACGAGCGGCCCGGCATGTGGATGTTCCACTGTCACATCCTCGACCACGCGGACGGCGGCCTGATGGGCCACGTGCATCTGACACCGGCATCGTAAGTGTAGCGACGCATGCTTCTTCAGAACGGCGTCAGTGCATGAGGCCGCGTGCGGCTACGGCGGTTATCTCGCGCGCTCGATGAGATGAGGGGCAGTCACCAGAACCTTTCAAGGCACACCATTTGAGTTGATGTGACGGTCTGGTTCGACTGGCACTCCATTCAGGTCACAGATCGTCGACATGGCTTGAAAGACGAGGCGATCTCGGGTTTGACACGACGAGATCGGACTATACTCCGGCCCATGTCGAACCAGCACGCATTCCGCTCGGCGAGGCTTGGCGCGTGTGTCGCGGTCGCTCTGCTGGCCGGACACCGGCTCGCTGGACAGCAGCCGCCGGCGCCGCCGGCTGCTCGCACGCCACGAGCCGCGGCCACGAGCGATCTCACCGGCTACTGGGTGTCGGTGGTGACCGAGGAGTGGCGCTGGCGCATGATCACCCCCCCCAAGGGCGATTACACCAGCATCCCGCTCAGCGATGAAGGGCGGCGTGTGGCGTTTCTCTGGGACCCGCAAACCGACGGTTCGTGTAAGGCGTACGGCGCCGCCGGATTGATGCGCATGCCCACCCGCCTCAATATCTCCTGGCAAAGCGACGCGGTGCTGAAGGTCGAGAGCGATGCCGGACAGCAAACGCGTCTGCTGCAATTCGCGCCGACGCCGCAGCCAGGCGGCCGATCGCTGCAGGGATTCTCCGTGGCTGAATGGGAGCCGATCGGCGGGGGCCTGGCTGGCCGCGGCGGTCGCGCCGGGGGGCCGCCAACGCCCGTGGCCCTGAAGGTCGTGACGACAAACCTGCTCGAGGGATGGCTTCGACGTAACGGCGTGGCCTATAGCGACGCTACCACCCTGACCGAATACTGGGACCGGGTGGCGTTCCCCAACGGCGACGTCTGGTTGACCGTCTCGCAATATGTCAGCGACCCGAAGTACCTCACCGCCGAGTACACGACGAGCATGCACTTCAAGCGGGAGTCCGACGGCTCGAAATGGAAGCCGGCGCCCTGTCGGCAGGCGTAAGGGCCCGGAAAGGAGAAGACCCGTGCGACGTATCGATCCGTTCAGGCTTGCACTTCTGGCCATCACGGCCGCCATCATCGCGTCCCCGATCTCGGCGCAGGGTCCGCCCGACAGTGGGCCGCCGCCGATGGTGGAGCTCACCGGCTCCTGGGCGATGTCGAACGACGAGGAGCGGCTGATTCGCATCGATCCGGGGCCGGAACTGGGCAACTTCACGGGGTTTCCGCTGAATGCCGCCGGCCGGCAGAAGGCGCTGACGTGGAACGCGACGATCCAGGCAGTCCCCGAGCATCAGTCGCGGGCACACGCGGCGACATATTCGATGCGAGGACCCGGACCGAACTTTCACATGGGAGAGATCATCGATCCCGCGACGCGGCGGCTGATGGCCTACACGATTACGGGGCTGTTCGAGAATGCGAACCGCACAATCTGGCTCGATGGTCGTCCGCATCCCTCGGAATATGCCGAGCACCTGTGGAACGGCTTCTCCACCGGCGAGTGGGAGAACGGTGCGCTGCACGTGACCACCACGCACGTGAAGCCGATGTTCATCCAGCGCAACGGCATCCCGGCGAGCCCGTACGCCGTGATGCACGAGTTCTTCATCAGGCACGGCGACCGGCTGTTGCTCATTTCGCAGGTGGACGACCCGGTCTACCTCGAAGAGCCGATGGTGCGGACCTCCACGTTCCGATGGAATCCGGGACAGCGCGAAGGCGGGTTGCCGCAGGTGGAAGTCGCCGAAGAAGTGCCGAGTCTTCAGCAGGGAGACGTGCCGCACTACCCACTGGGCTCGCGCCACCCCGAGTACGCCGACGAGAACAAGCTGCCGTTCGAGGCGACGCTCGGCGGCAAGGAGACGCTGTATCCGGAGTACGCAGAGAAGTTGAAGCAGCTCATGACGAAGCAAGGGCCGGCCTCAGGCGGGAGTTCCAAATGACGCGCCACACCTGCCTGCTTGCGGCGATGCTCGCGATAGGGGCGGCCGCGACCACCATCGCTCAGCAGGGCCGGACGGCCAAGGATCTCGCGAAGCCGTATCGCCCGGCGTACGCGAGCACCGGTCAGATCGAGGTCCTGCCGGTGCAGGGGAGCGTGTATATGGTGACCGGGGCGGGCAGCAACGTCACAGTCCAGGTCGGGTCGAATGCGCTGTTCATCGTCGACACCAACGTGGCGGCGATGAGCGACACGATCCTGGCCGCGATCAAGACGATCTCTCCCCTTCCGATCCGTTACATCGTCAACACGAGCGCCGACCCCGATCACGTCGGCGGCAACGAGCGGTTCGCGAAGTCGGCGGGCGATACCCTGAATGCGTTTTATGAACAGGGCGCGCGTGTCTACGCTCAGGAAAACGCCTACGCGCGGATGACGAACCCGAAGGATGGATCGGCGGCGCTGCCCTCGGCACTGTGGCCGACCGACGCGTTCGCGGCGCCCCTCAAATCGCTGTTCGTCACCGGCGAGCCGATCGAGATCATCCATCCGCCGGCGGCGCACACCGACAGCGACCTGATGGTCTTCTTCCGCAAGTCGGACGTGGTCAGCGCGGGGGACATCTTCGTGACCGGCGGATATCCGGTGATCGACGCCAGACGTGGCGGCACGATGAAAGGCGTCCTCGACGGGCTGAACCGCCTGATCGATATCGCGATCCCGGAATACAACTCGATGGGCGGGACGCGCATCATCCCCGGGCACGGGCGAATCGCCAATGAAATCGATGTGGTCGAATATCGCGACGCGATGACCATCATCGCCGATCGCATCACACAGCTGGTGCTCGAAGGCAAGACGGTCGAGCAGGTCAAAGCCGCGGGCGTGAGCCTCGATTTCGACGGCGTGTACGGCGCCAGCAGCGGGCCCTGGACGACGGACATGTTCGTCGACGCCGTGTACCGCGAGGTCTCATCGAATACGGCGCCCTGGCGAGCACGCCTGCTGCGCAACGTGCCGGCCAACGAACTGCCGTTCCTCACCACGAGCAGTGCGAAGCCATCCGCCGTGCGCAAGACGCCCGCTACGACGCCGGCCCGAAAGGGCGGCGACCCGCTGGAGGGCAAATGGGCGCTCAACCTCTTCGTGTCGAGCTACCAGCCCGCGAGCCTGATGCCGTACCGTCGCGAAATGACCGTGACGTTCAATGGCGACGAGGCCACTCACACGATCTTGTCGTGGCGGCGACCGCAGGGCAACGGGTCGCCGCTTTCGACGTACAGCTACACGGCCAGGCTCGACGGCAAGGAATATCCGATCCAGAATTTTGCCGGGAAGGTCGCGCTGAAACGCCTTGACGTCAACGCGATCGAACGCACCATGGCGGGAGAAGATGTCGGGACGGAGAGCGCGACGTGGACGCTGTCGGCAGACCGCAAGACGCTGACGGTGCTCGCGAAGGGGACCGATTCGGCCGGCGTCGCCTACGTCAGCACGCAGGTCTACGAGAGACAGTAGGGATCGTTGCTTCCATCAAGGAGACCGGGATGCTTCTTACTCAGCGAGCCGCGCTGATCGCGAGCGCCGCCCTTCTGATGGCCGGAACGCCTGCGTACGCGCAAGTAGATTTCTCCGGCCAATGGGAATCGCTCTATCACGAGGACGGACCTGAGCGTCTTCCAGGACCCGAACTGGGTGACTATCTGGGGTTGCCCATCAACGACGCCGCCCGCCTGCGCGGGGATAGCTATGATGCCGACCGCATCTCCGTGGTGCAGGAGTATCAATGCCGGCCGCACGGCGGCGATTATTCCATGCACGGGCTTTCCACGCTTCGCGTCTGGCGTGAGATGGATCCGGCGACACAAAAGCTGATCGCCTTCCGCACGCATACACAATTCATGGGCATGGAGCGGACCATCTGGATGGACGGCCGCCCGCACCCTCCTGAATATGCCGGACACACGTGGTCGGGTTTCTCGACGGGCCGCTGGGACGGCCACACGCTGGTGGTGACGACGACGCACTTCAAGCCAAGCTACATGCGGCGCAACGGTCTGTCTCGCAGTGACAAGGCCGTGGTCACGGAGTGGTTCCGCCTGCACGGCAATTACCTGTCGGTCACGCAAATGGTGGAGGATCCCGTGTTCCTGGCCGAGCCCCTGGTGCGCAGCTCCAACTGGGTGCGCGATCCGGGCCAGCGCATGAATCCGGCATTTTGCGAGCCGGCGCCGGAGGTCCCGAAGGAAATGGGTACCGTGCCCCATCACCTGCCTGGCACCAACGAATTCCTGACCGAGGTGGCCGATTGGTACGGTCTGCCACGCGCGGCGACCCGAGGCGGCCCACAGACCATGTATCCGGAGTATCGCAAGACCATGGGCAAGCCCGAGAAGGCGCCTCCGCTCACCTGCGAGCGGTTCTGCGTGTGCACCACGCTGGGCGATTGCCAGTTGCGCTAGCAACTGTGTAGCGGACTGCCCGGCCAACCCGCTACACAGTTACGAAGGACGATTCATGAGCATCCTGAGAACCCTTGAGGACCCGAAACTTGACTGAACGAGGCAAGTTTCGGGGCGCGCAAGTGAACTATAGCGGGCCGAGGCCCTTGCTGGGCCGGAGGCTCGCTAGAACGTGGTGGATCGTTCCGCTTGCCGGCGTCGTCGGCATCGTGGGCCTCGCGAGCCACGCACGCGCCCAACAGGACCCGGTCGATTTCGCCAAAGTGGAAGTGCACGTGCTCCCGGTACAGGGCAATGTCCACATGCTGGTGGGCGCGGGGGGCAACGTCACCGTGCAGGTGGGCAGGCAGGGCGTGCTGCTGGTGGATACCGAATTCGGCCCGCTCGTCCCCAAGATCATGGCGGAGGTGCGCACGCTGTCGAGCGGCCCTCTGCGCTACATCATCAACACGCACGTGCACGACGATCACGTGGGCGGCAACGAAGCCCTGGTCAAGATGACGCCCGTCGACAACACGCAGCCGCTGAACATCATCGCGCACGAAAACGTCCTGAACCGGCTGACCACACCGGTGACCAGCCGCGTGACTCCGCCGCCGCAAGTCGGTCTCCCGACCACGGAATACTTCCTTCCAGAAAAGGATCTGTTCTTCAACGGCGAAGCCATCGTGCTCTATCACGCGCCGAACGCGCACACCGATGGGGACAGCATCGTGTTCTTCCGCCGCTCGGACGTCATCAGCACGGGCGATCTGTTCACGCCGGAGCGCTATCCCGGCATCGACTTGACGCGAGGCGGCAGCGTGAACGGCATTATCGCCGCGCTGAACCACATCATCCAGATTGCGATTCCCGAAGACAAGCAGGAAGGCGGCACCTACATCGTTCCGGGCCACGGCCGCCTGTGCGAGGAGGCCGATGTGGTGGAATACCGGGACATGGTCACCATCGTGCGTGATCGTGTGCAGGATGGCATCAATAAAGGCCGCACGCTCGAGCAGATCAAGGCATCGAAGCCGACGCTCGATTACGATACGCGCTACGGCCCGGGCGACACCTTCATCGAGAGCGTCTACAAGAGCCTGATCGGGAAACGATAACGGAGACCGGCATGATGAGCCGCATTCTGATTGCCATAATGGTGACCGCTCCAGCGTTGCTGGCTCAGTCCGGGACCCCGAAGGCCGTCGCGCCCGTCGATTTCACCGGCTACTGGGTCTCCATCGTCACCGAAGACTGGCGCTGGCGGATGGTGACTCCCATCAAGGGCGATTTCGCCAGCATCCCGATCAACGCAGAAGCCCGCAAAGTCGGCGATGCCTGGGACCCCGCGAAGGACGAAGCCGCCGGCCAGCCGTGCAAAGCCTACGGCGCCCCCGCCATCATGCGCATCCCGGGGCGCCTTCACATCACCTGGCGGGATGACAACACGCTCCAGATCGAAACCGACCAGGGCCAGCAGACACGCCTGTTCCACTTCGGTGGCGCGCCACCGGCCGACGCAGAGCGCAGCTGGCAAGGTTATTCATCGGCGCACTGGGAGGGTGCACTCACGACGCTCGTGACCCAAAACCTCGGCGGCCAACCGCAATCGTCGCAAGTGACCGGACAGGGCCGCTCACTCGAGGTCGTCACCAGCAACCTGCGGCCCGGTTACTTGCGCAAGAACGGCGTGCCGTTCAGCGCCAACGCGTCGGTCAATGAATACTACGATTACCAAACAGCGCCGAACGGCACGGAGTGGTTCACGGTCACCACGGTCGTCACCGATCCCACCTATCTGCGCGTCCCCTGGGTCACCAGCACAGACTTCCGCAGGCAGGCCGACGCGGCTGGGTGGGATCCCACGCCGTGCTCAACGCGTTAGTTTCGCGGCCGATGCGGCCCGGCCGCCGGCGACGACGTGGAACCGTCACACGGGGACTTCGGCGATCGCCGTCTTAGGGCCTGTCAATGAACAAAGTATACAGTGTGGCCGCCGATGCATCCCGCCGGGCTTCGTTGCTCGTCGCTTGCATACGCCCGGTATGCGCGCTCCTCGCGCCTTGCCGGGCGGGCGCCTCGACGCCCACACTGCACACCTTGTTCATTGACAGGCCCTTACTGCATCGACAGCCGCTGCGCTTCCGCGCAGTCAGCACCCAGATCGAAATACCGCAACACCGTCGCCGGGTCGGTTTCATACGGATGCTTCTCGTCCGCCGTACGCGGCAGCTGCGCGGCTCGCACGCGATCGTACGCGTGGTCGAACTCGGTGTGGTTCGACATCACGACCGTCGGGCCGGCCGGCGCCGCAGCCTTCGCCATCTTGCGCTGGCTGTCGCGGTAGATGGCGAAGTTCTCTGCCCGTCGAGGGAAGTTGAACGCCGTGCCGCCGGAGTACGCGACCACCACCGGGCGTCCCCTGTCCCTGACCGGGAAGATATAAGACAGCGTACCCGGCGTGTGACCCGGCGTGGCGATCACGTCGAGTGTCGTGTCGCCGAGCGTGATCCTCGTGCCTTCGGGTCCGACGACAACGTCGCGCTTTGGCACGCCGCCCGGCGTCGACGCGGGACGCTGGAGCGTTGAATCCCAATCGGCCGCACCCATCACGATCTTTGCGCGGTAACGGCTCTGAAGCAGCGCCGCGCCCTGGTCGTGATCGCCGTGCGCGTGGCTGATCAGCACGTACTTGATGCTGCGAGGATCAAGACCGAGCGTGGTCAGGCCCTCGACGATCTCCGGCTCCACGGCATAATCGAACAGTGTGTCGATGAGAACGATGCCGTCGTTCGTCGTCAGCGCCCAGGAGGAGTGAATCTTCGTGCCGACGAAGTAGAGGTTGTCGAACACTTTGTAGGGCTTTGCGTACCAGAGCGCGCGGTCAGGCGTCGTGCGCGCGGCGGGCGGCGCAGCGCCCCGGCCCGCAGCGCCCTCGAGATTGTCGGGCGCCACACAGATGCGAAGGAACGTGCCTGCGTAGTCGAGACCCGCGGCGCGCTTCGCCGCCTTCACGAGGCTTTCAGGTGTGACCCCTGCGGGCGCCTGGGCGTGGACCGTCAACGTCATCGCACCGGACAATGCAAGGACGATCAGCAGACATCTCCTCATCGCAATCTCCTCTCGCGGCGCGTCAGTCGCGCGGCCCGTAATGCGGCGCGGTCTGACAACGATGGCGTCTCCATTGGTGTGCGCGGGGCCAAAGTTGAAAAGTTCCACCCGATTCTACCCGCTGCCGACGGTCATCCGTTCCTTGAACGTTTTCCTGGGCAGGTAGCAGGCCTTCGCGCCCGGGAGGAATCCACAATTCGCGAGCCGATCACAGACCGCCTCGGCGAGGTTCTCGCGCGTGTTCTCGTGCACGGTGAATTCAGTGCCGGCCCTCAATCCTCGCGACCTTCGGCCCCTGCCCGCTTCGGCCCTGCGCCGCAGGTCGGGTGGACAACAGGCCGGCTGCAATTCTCGCCTCCACGTATCGTGAATTTCGCGGCTGAGACGGAGGCGTGGCCTATCGCGCGCCACGCCCAATCCTGAAGAAACGCTTCAAAATCGTGCTAATGTCGGGGCCCCGGCAAGCCAAGCCATGAGTGAGACGAACCCGATCAGACATATGGCTGGCATCAACTCCGAATACTGTTTCGGCCAATTCCGTCTGGATGCAGCGGGGCGCAAACTCTGGCACGGGGATCAGACTGTCCATCTGACCAGCCGGGTATTCGAGGCGCTCGTCATGCTGGTGCGCCACCGCGACCGGGTGGTCGGCAAGGAGGAACTGGTCAAGGCAATCTGGCCAGATTCGTTCGTCACCGACGACAGCCTGACCCAGCGCATCTGGTCGGTCCGTCGCGTTCTTGGCGACGAGGCCAGCCAACCTCAGTCGTCGTCACCGTTCCCAGACACGGTTACCGGTTTATCGCGCCGGTGACGATTGTCCAGAGGACCACGGACACGGTCGAACCGGTCTCTGAAACCTCGGACACGATATCGCCACCACCTGCAGCGGCTCCGACGCCAACATCCCCGCCGGTCCAGGTCGCTGCCAACGTTCCAACGAGTCGGTGGAGCCGCACTCTTATCGGCACAGCAGCAGTCCTGGTGGTTTCTATCGCACTGATTGCCGTCGCCTTCAGTCGCAACAGGACGGCCAGCGCTCCGCTTGGCTCGATCCGAACGGTGATGGATCTTCCCGCCGCAACTCGCGCGCTGTCCGGCGCAGTCCTGTCGCCCGACAGCCGCCTCGTGGCCTTTGTCGTACAGGACGATGATACGGGCCGCACCCGACTGTGGGTGCGGATCCTGAGTTCCGGTGAGACTCGTCCTCTCGCCGGGACAGATGGCGCGTCACGACCGTTCTGGTCACCCCGAAGCGACGCCGTCGGCTTTTTCGCGAGTGGACGCCTCAAGATCGCGAGACTCTCAGCATCCGAAGTCCGAACCGTTGGCGATGTCGGTCTCAACCCGGGTGGCGGGACGTGGAATACGCACGGTGAAATCCTACCCCGTTCCAGTGCTCGTACTGCGTACCGAAGTCGTCGCTGGACGTGACGTAGTTGTCCACCTGGCCGAGCTTGTTCGGGTTCACATCGTAGAGACCGCTCACGGTGTAACCGCTGCCTCTCGGCAGGCGACTGTCATTGGGGGCGGTGACGCCGTAGGTGCCAAAATCGGACGCGGTCACCGCGCGGTTGTCGGTCACCACGAAGTTGCCGTAGATCCGCCGGAAGTATCCAAAGTCGACCGCCAGACCCGGCGCGAACTGGTGCTGAACACCAGCCGACACCTCCCAGTTATACGGCCGCACGTTGAACCCGCGCAGGATGTCGGCGTTGAAGGTCTGACTCGGAATAGCCTGCCCGAAGCGCAGGTCGCTGATCGTCCCGCAGAAGTCGCCGCCGGACGCACGCAGGTCCTGCGACAGCGGATTCACCGACCATGACGAGGAAATCTTTCCACGTCGAACGGCCCCAGTGGACGCCGGGACGCTTCACCGTGAACTGCCGCCAGGGCCCGCCAGCCGTAGGGACCGCTGCGCCCACGAGGTATACCGCCCCCTCGCCACCCTCGTGGCGAAGCGATGACAACCCGGCCGTTCCCATCGCCTTTTCAGCCGCGTCCAGCACGTCAGCCCCCAGCTGAGCGGACCGGCCCGACACGGCACACACGCCGAGGACGACCGTCACGATCGTCGCTGCCCATGTCCTCGGATGACATCCGCAACGACAGCGGTGGTTCATGCCAAGGACCCGTAGATGAATAGCGTGTGCCATTCTGGGCGTCGAGGCGCCCGCCCGGCAAGGCGCGAGGAGCGCGCATACCGGGCGTATGCAAGTGACGAGCAACGCAGCCCGGCGGGATGCATCGGCGGCCAGAATGCGCACGCTATTCATCTACGGGTCCTAAGGCTCACTTGAAGATGTCGGTGATCGCCGCGGGCAGTTCCTCCTGCGGTTTGTCCCAGCCGGCTTCAAGATGCTTTTCCCAGTTCTGGGCCCATGGCCGGCCGTAGTAGTCGACGAACTCCGGATGCCCGGGAGTCAGCTGCGTCGGCCGCCCCTTGACGTTGCGGATGTTGCTCAGGCACTCGACGAAGGAGAAGCGGGCATCGGGATCCGCGGGCGTCTTGACCCGGCGTATCAACATCGTCGCGCGCACGGGCGCCGCGAACGCGTCAGCGTCGTAAAAGATGGTCTCGTGAGAGACGCCCGTGAACGCGCCGCGATCGTCGGAGGTCGGCTTGACGATCTCGATCGTTTCCATCTTGTCGCTGAACTCGAACAGCGAGTGGGTCAAAGTCCACGGCTGCACCTTTGCGGTCCAGCTGATGAGCGTGGTTCCGTCCCAGAAGCCGATCGTCTCGCCATACCACTGGGGGACCTTCTGGACGTGACTCGTCTTGCCGATCATCACCTGGCGCACGAAGTTGTCGGCGGAACTCGACAGGAACTGGACCATCCAGGGCGTCGTCGTGAGCTGGAAACTGGTCGCGCCAGAGGGCCCGGCCCACCAGCGCATGAATCCCTCCGGATAGCAGAAGGACGCGTTCCACTGGGCCGAGTTATCGACCGCCTCGTGATACATCTGCTGAACGGCCCGCTGCTGATAATTTGGGGTCAGCACTGACAGAAGGGTCGATGGCTGGGCTACACCCCAGATCCACCAGGACCCCTGGTGCGAGCCGACGCGCTGGTAATACCCGTCCCAATCAGGAACGGTCGCCTTGGTGTATGCCGTGGGACCACCCCTCTGCTTCGCATCGGCGAGCAGGGCATCGTAGTGCTCCTGTGCCGTCTTGTATGGATACGGACTCAGGATGCTTTGCCGATCCAGATCCGTGTCGCAGTCGCCCCACGTGGCCGTGGCGGGAAAGCGAGCGCCGAGCCGTTCCGGCGCATTCCAGAACTGCGACAACGTGATCGAGTTGTTGCAACGGTAGTAGCGCTTGTCGAGCCAGAGCGCACGGTCCTTGTAGAAGTTCTTCGAGGTGAAGAGATCAATCGGCAATGGCTGTACGCCAGGCGGTGGACCTTGGTGCGACGGAGCGCCCTTCGCCTCCAGGTGCGGCGGGGCCTGGGGCGGCCGGGGGCGGGGCGTCTCGCCTTGCGCCGGAACGGCATTGCTCTGCGCAAGGACGCGTACCGGTGGGACGACGTCGAACATGGACCAACCGAGAACGGCGAAGGCCAGTGGGACGAATACGACGCTTACCCACCTTGTCTGCATGTCATCCTTGCTCCTGGAATCGCCCTGTCGAGACTGCGCCCGCGCAGCCTTGGGCCCTGGCTCCGGTGATTCGCCTGGCAGCCATGGGATGTCGACGTGGGAAAACGTAGCGGCTGTGGCCCATCGAAGTCCTGAAGATGGGCCTTAATTTGTGGTGAATCTTCTTAAGGGCGAATTTTCAGATGTCGGTTGCCAACAATTCTGCGCCAACGTCAACGGACGGCGGTGGTCGTCAACCGGTCAGGAAGCTGGAATACCCAGATGGCGGCGCCGCGGTCCGGCGGGTTTCGGATCTCCGGGACCAGCCCTGGAAACGTGGCTGCCTGCGCCCCACCGTTGCCGACGACGACGGCGACGTACTGCCGGCCGCCAATCGAGTAGCTGATCGGCGCCGAGTTAGGCACGTCATTCAGACGAATCCGCCACAATTCCTTTCCGTTCGCGTCGTCGTAAGCCGCGAACACGCGATCGAGGGCGCCGACGAACACGACGCCGCCAGCCGTCGCCAGCACGCCTGATGAAAGAGGCGCGCGTTGACGATAGGTCCACAAGACCTTCCTGGTCTCGAGATTGATCGCCTCCAGCCGTCCGTACTTGCCGTCGCTGTCGGCGCGCGGACGCAGCGTCCAACGCACGCCGGTCGAGAGGCTGCCTCGCCCGCCCGGTGCGACGGGCGTCAGATCCATGCACGACTCCACGAGCGGAACGAACATCGCCTTGGTCGCCGGATTGTACGATTCAGGAATCCACGATTTGGCTCCGCCGGCGTGCGGGCACACCGTAATGGTGTCCTTCCCCGGGATCAGCCTGGGGTTGATCGCCTTCGCGCCGGTTCGCGGGTCGACGTTCAACACCACGTTCTGCAGGCCGAGGTCCATCGACGCGACGTACTTGCCTGTCTCTGCCTCGACCACGTCGTAGATGGCCTGCTTACCCGATGTCGCGATGACCGTTTTCGTGGTGCCGCCCACCGGCATTTTGAAGAGGACGCGGCCGAACGCCCAATCGAAATCCCACTGGTCGTTGGGCTGATGCTGGAAGTGCCAGACCAGCTTCCCGGTGTCCGGATTGATCGCCACCGTCGAGTCTGTGTACAGCAGGTCGTTCGTGACACCGCCTTGGGGGATCAGGTCGCGGTAAGGGCCGGTGTCGTACGTCTGTGCCACTCCGAAGTACACGAGATTGGACGCGACGTCGTAGCTACCCGCGACCCAGACCGATCCCCCATTGCGCTTCTCGAACGGTACGCCGTTCCAGCTGTCGCCGCCGGGCTCGCCGGGCTTTGCGATCGTGTTGAAGCGCCACGATTCCTGACCGGTGTTGGCGTCGAGAGCCACGATGAAGTTGCCACCCGGTGCGCGGCCGTTCGTGCCGACAATCACCTTGCCGTTCGCGATCGTCGGCCCACCTGTCATGCCGTATCCGGCCTTGGCCTCAGCGACCGCCTTGTCCCAGAGGACCCTCCCGGTATGAATGTCGAGCGCGACGACATGAACATCAGAAGTCGCGACGAGCACTTTGTCGCCATGAAGCGCGATGTGACGCTTGACGCTGGCCGGCGAGCCCATTGGCAACCGCCTGGAGTACTGCCAGAGCAGGTCTCCGGTCGCGGCATCGAGTGCCTGCAGCTTGTCCCCGAAGGCGTGCACGAACAGGACGCCGTCGTGGAACAGCGGCGTCGCCTCGTTGGAGCCGTTCGGCAACGACCACACCCACGCTGTCCGAAGTTCGCCGACGTTGGCCTTCGTGATCTGCGTCAAGGGGCTGAAGCCCGCTCCGTCCTGCGTCCGCCGCCACCCGAGCCATTCGCTGGCTGGCGGGTTGGCGAGCATCGCATCGGTTACCGGTGTGTACTTGTCGAGCGGATTGGTCCGGGTCGGGAACGAAGGCAGGCTGACGCCGGCCGTCAAGCCACCCCCCGGGCCACCGGAGAACGACGGCAGCATGACCGAGGAAAGGCGCTGCGCATCGACCGGTGTGGTTCCGGCTGGGAATCCGTTCTCCTGCAGCACGTAGGCGAGCACCTGCACGTAGGTCGCATCGCCCAGGGAACCAGGTGCCGCGGTCGGCATTCGCGTGCTCATATCCATAAACAGCGCGTCGAGTGATTTTCCGCCCCAGCGCTGCCGAAACTCAACGCCCTTCAACGGTGGGGCGAACTCGCCATCGTCGAGGTTGCCGCCGTGGCACGACGAGCAATTCTGCGTATACGCGTCCTTCCCCAGGGTGGCCTGGGCCGCCGTGAATGTCGGGCTGTTGAGCGCCTGTGCATCGAGAGGCCTCGAGATAGAGCGAAGGGTGACGACCACGGCGCCTGCCATGGCCACCATCAACAGCGTCCGCTTCATTGGGGTCTCTCCTGCGAAGGTTGTTAGACGATTGCCGCACGAAGGTCGCGCCACTGGCGGATCCCATTTCCGATCGAGATCCCTGGTCGGCGCCGCGGCGATGGCCCGTCCACGTCCTCCCCTGCCGCGCCATCGGCGTGAGGCGCTCCTGCACCAGCAGCAGCATGTCTCGACTCGCGCTGAGGTCGGCCTTCGTGGCGAGAGAAACAATGGCCGGGAATGACGCGGGTGTTCCCGTCGCCGACGTTCAGCAATCCGTCGCTGGCCTCAAACGCTCGCCAGGCGCGAACCATTTCGATCGTGAGCGGCCTAACGCGTCAGGGCCGTTTCGTTTTCACGCCTGTCTTGAGAAATTCATTCCTCGAATTGATGCCGATGTCGTTGCCGAGATAATCGTCCTTGCCGACCTCTTCCATCCAGAGCGTCTGGCTGTTGGCGTAGGTCGTCTGGAAGAAGTGCGCCGAGGCGTTGGGATCGGCGCCATGCCAGTGCTCGACACCGGGGCCGCCGTACTCCGTCTCGCCCTTGTGCAGCGTCCGGGCGCGCTGGCCGCGCTGCTGCACGCGGCCGACGCCTTCGTGCAGGAAAAGAAGCTGGCCGCCCGAGTGGCAGTGCCAGAATGCCCGATCGCCGGCCTTCCAGATCGCGCCGGGCGCGGACTGGCCGTTGATGACGATCTCGGCAACCGGCTTCGCCGTGTAGACGCCGGTCGCCAGCGGTGCAGGCGCCGGTTGGCCGGGACACGACGGCGCGGCCGCCGGCGGCGATTGGCCGTCCCGCTGCGCAGAGCCGCTCGTCATCGAGACCGCGACCATGGTCGCGGCCATTCCAATCGCTAACAGAGTTCGAGTCATGGTTGGCCTTCCTGTCTGCGCCCGATTATCGACAGAGAGGGGGGAATACGAAAGGAAAATCTGCCGGCCGGCTCAGTTCGGTACAGGTCAACCGCACGATCCAGCAGGTCGCTGATGCAAAAGTATGATAAGGAGTGACCATGACTTTGAAACGATGTGCGGTAGCTGGCGCGTTCCTCGCTGCTCTTGTCGCGACACCGTGCGCCGCCCAGGCACCGAAAGCCGACGCGAAGACGCTTGCCGCGACCGGCATTCTCGAGCGGCTGGCCGAGCGCTCGGGCGTGTATGCCGTGCCGCCGACGGCGAAGGTGCCAGGATTTGTCGCCGACGCCGGTTGGCCGCAGAAGCTGCCGAACAACTGGATCATCGGCCAGGTCGGCGGCCTCTATGTCGCGCCGGATGATCACGTATGGATATACCAGCGGCCGCGTACGCTGACGAACGACGAAGCGGCGCTGACCGGCGCGACGCACACGTCGAAGGACGGCAAGCCCGTCGACGTGATGGGCTTCGCTCGTCCGTATGGGGCGCTGGGCGACTGCTGTTTGCCGGCACCGTCGGTGATGGAGTTCGACGCGGGCGGGAGGCTCCTGCGCGCGTGGGGCGGCCCGGCCGACCCGGGTAAGTGCAAGACGGAAGAAGGCTGCGTTTGGCCGGCGACCGAGCACGGCATCTTCGTCGACCATAACGGCTTCGTCTATCTCGGCGGCAACAGTGCGAACGCGAGTCCCAACGGATCGGCGTGGGCGTCGAGTCAGGGCGCCGATGGCATGATCCTGAAATTCACCAAGGACGGGAAGTTCGTCGCGATGTTCGGCGGTCCCGGCGGCAAAGGGCCCGACAGCAACAACACGACTGGTGGACGCAACGGCACGCCGCTGTTCTATCTCCCGGCCGACATCACCGTCGACCCGACCAGCAACCGCATGTACGTCTCGGACGGCTACGGCAACCGGCGCGTGGTGATGCTCGATGCCGCGACGGGCAAATACATCGGCCACTTCGGCGCGTACGGCAACAACCCGGTCGACGACCAGGCCGCCGCGGCGGCGGGCGACTGGATGAGCGACTTCACCAAGGGCCACCTGAAGCCCGCGTTCTTCCGCAACCCGGTTCACTGCGTGAAGATCAGCAGGGACGGCCTCATCTACGTCTGCGATCGCGGTAACAACCGCGTGCAGATCTTCAACAGCCGTGACCCGAACCTCGGAAAACCCTGCACGAACGCCAGCGGGGAGGCGGGCCGGTGCGGCTTCGTGAGGGAGCAGTTCGTCGCCGTGAAGACCAACGGCCTGCCGGGCTCCGCCGTGTCGATGAACTTCTCGACCGATCCGACGCAGTCGTGCCTCTACGTCGGCGACAACTCCAACATGACGATCTACATCCTCAAGCGCGACACGCTCGAGGAGCTCGGACGGCTTGGGCGCAGCGGACGCGAAACGGGCGAGTTTCACTGGCTGCACCAGGTGAGCCTCGACACGCGCGGCAACATCTACACGGCCGAAGTGGACAACGGCAAGCGCATCCAGAAGTTCATTCGCTTCGGCGAACCGGGCTGCAGCGGCACCGGCCGGACCACCGTCGGTGGCGTGTTGCCCTGATCCATCGTCAATCCGGCCTCCCAGTCATTCGCCTTTGCCGCGCGCGATCTACAGTCGGCGGCCGGGAGCGCCGGTGCATCGCTCGTCGAATGCAGCCAGACTTTCACCACGGGCTGCTAAACTACTGCGCATGAAATCAGCACTCACCACCGCATTCCTCCTCATGGCGTGTGTGTCCTTCGCCCAGGGACCCGGGCGCAATGCCGACCTGGTCAGGACGACGCTGCCGCTCGAAGGCGCGCCGAAAGCGATCCCGGGCCCATACAAAGTCATGTCGGAGCCCGCCCTCGGCTCGCCAGGTCACGTCGTCTTCCGTCCGGAGGATCTCGGCAGATTCCCCGGCCGGGACAAGCTGCCGGTGATGGCGTGGGGCGACGGCGGCTGCGCCATCAACAGCGCGCGCTACTCGGGCTTCTTCACGACGATCGCGTCGCACGGCTTCCTGGTGATCGGCAGCGTGCCGGAGCCGGGTGCCGCGTCACGGCAGCAGACCGCCGACGATCTGCGCAAAGCGATCGGGTGGGCGGAGAAAGAAAACGCGCGCGACGGCTCGCCGCTCAAAGGCAAAGTCGATCTCGAGCACGTCGCCGTGATGGGACAGTCGTGCGGAGGATTTCTTTCCATCACGCTGGGCTCGGACCCGCGCGTGAAGACCATCGGCGTCTTCAACTCCGGCGTACAGCGCGCCAGGCCGGAGTCGAACGAGGACGCGCTGCAGAAGGTCCACGGTCCCGTGCTGCTGATCAACGGCGCCGAACGCGACTTCCTCACGCCCGCCTCACTCACGACCTTCGAGCTGATCAAGAGCCTGCCGGCGTTCTACGGCGCCCGCCACGGCGCGGGCCATACCGCCACCGTGGATCATCCGGGCGGCGGCGAATATGCGAACGTTGCGTCGAACTGGCTGCTCTGGCAATTCAAGAACGACAAGAAGGCGGCGGCGATGTTCGTCGGCGACACATGCGAGCTCTGCACCAACAGCAACTGGGACGTTCGCGCGAAAGGATACAAAGACGCGCGTAATGCGGGTCCGTCGGGGACGTTCGATCGCGGCAGCAGTCAGCAGGCGTGGCAGCACGCCAACTACAAGACGACGCTCTCGCAGTGCAAGAACCCGCCGCAGCCGTTCGCCGTGCCGAGCGCCGGAGACGCGGCGACGGCCACCGCCGCGCCGCCTGAGCCGGTGCTGCCGCTGCCGCCGTCGATTCCCGGAGTGCTGGAGGCGGTACAGAGCTGGAAGGTCGTCTGGTCGTGGCAAGGCAACAACGTCGACGGCCCGATCGCCGGCGAGAACGGCACGATGCTGTTCGCGAACAACGACGCGGGCGACGTCATCCAGTTCGATCCGGCGACTGGTCTTGCGAAGGTCGCCTACGGCAACCTCAATACCGCGGGTGCCGTCTCGCGCAGCAAGAACGGCGCGCTGTTTGTCGCCGAACGTGGACTCGGCGGCGGCATCGAGCAACTCGAGCCACAGCGCCGGATGCTCGCGAGCACATTCAACGGCGAGCCGCTCGAATGCATCGGCGGCGTGATCAACGATCTCACGGCCGACGCCAACGGCGGCGTCTACTTCTCCGTCACCGGCGCGAAAAACAGCGGCGTCTTCTACGCCAGCCCGAAGGGCGCCGTGTCCCAGTATGGGAAGGACGTGCCGCTGGCCAACGGCATCATTCTCAGCCCGGACGAGAAGACGCTGTATGCGACCAACGGCGCGATCGTCTACGCCTTCGACGTGAACGCCGATGGCTCGCTGACCAATCAGCGCGCGTTCGGAACGCTGCAGGGCGGTGAGGGTGGCGACGGATCCGCGGTCGATCAGCAGGGACGGGTGTACGTGGCGACGGGCAAGTCGGTGGATGTGTTTGGGGCCGACGGCAAGTTCCTCGGCACGATTCCAGGTCCGCAGGGCCTGCACGGCACGTTCTTCGGCGGCAAGGACCGGAAGACGCTCTTCGGCATCGTCTTCTACGGCACGTGGGGGACACCGAGCGCGCGAAACGCGATCATCGCGATTCCGACCGTCGCGCAGGGTTATGCGGGCCGTGCGAAATAGACAGGGATCGCAAACCCGATCAACGTTCATGCGGTGGTGTAGTGAACGCGCCGAGGCGAGGTGACGCGCGGTCAACCACGTGCGGAATCGGACTGGGGGATGGCGGCGTACGCTGTTCGGGCTGAGGCACCGCAGTAAACAGATCGGCGTTGCTCAGGACCTATCAGACCGAGCGTGACTCCGCGGGCGAAGACGCCCGACGATATCGATATGGAAGCCAGGTTATGGATGCTGAATCGCGGCGATAGTCCAGAATGCTGCCGGGAGCATGGTCGCAGTCACAATCAGCCAAGGGGGTAGCTTTGCCTGGCGTCGCAACCCCACCAAACCGACAGACAAGAGGATCAAAGAGATCCCTGACCAAGGATGGGAGGGTGGATAGACTCCTTTGATGCCCAGGCAATACGCGTAGACGGCCAGAACGTCCAACATCACGAGGGCCGAAACACATTTCCGCAATTGATCAATTGGCATCTCAACCTGCTGCGAGCTGCGTTTGTCCCACCGACCAGAACAGTATAGGCGCGAAAGTTCAAGACGCTTCAGGCGTTCAGCGAGGCGACGAAGCAGGATACGCACAGCATTCTCGCGGACTACGACGTTTTTCAACATGCCGTCCCGCCGGACCGCGCCGATCCGCGCAAGATATACAGACCGGAGGATTGTGACTTCACGCATCGACCGGGCTCGAGCCCGGTCGATGCCGGGGTTCATCTGCCGGGTGTGAATGACGACTTTACGGGTCGCGCACCTGACCTGGGGGCGTATGAGATGGGTCAACCGACTCCCCACTACGGCCCGAGAACACCGACGGTGACCTCGGTCGAAAAATGACTCGCCAGCGCCCCTGAGACGCCGAGGAGCCGGCGGCCGATGAGATCCTTCAAGGAAGGCGATACAGCTTCACCGCGTTGTCACGCAGCACAAGCTTCACGATCTCGATTGCTCGCGCCTCGGTGATCGTGCCCTCGCGCAGCATCGCGGTCAGGGCGAGGCCGAGCGCACGGCGGACCGTCTGCGAGGAGACATAGGTGGTCTCTTCCCAACCGAGCCCGGCCTGTGGCGCGTATGGGTACGCATCGGTTCCGAACAACACCTTCTCCGGCACGGCCTCGAGCCAACTCCGTAGGCTGTGCGCCACCTCTGACGCAGGCAGGCTGAGGCCCTGCACCGAGACGTCCACGTATGCGTTGGGCTTCGTCAACAGCGGCGCGACAATCCCGGTATTCGGCCACCCGCCGTGGACCATGACGAAGTTGGTCTTGCGAAGCGACGGGTCGTTGAAGAGCGGCTCGAGGAGACCGGGGTTGCCTCCGGCCATGTCGTAGTAGCCGCCCGCGCCGGCGCCGGTGTGAATGTGTACCGCCATTCCCAGGCGTCCGCACTCGAGGGCGATGTGGCGGAAGAGGAAGTCCTGGAGCACTCGGTAGTCTGCCGCGTTCGACGCTCCTGCGCGCCACGCACGCTCCGCCGCGTCCTTCGACGGCGTGCCGACCGCGAGCGGGCGCAAGTACGCCATCTCGAACTTCTCGGCGAGCGCGCCTCCCTGTTTGTGCCGCTCGAGCGTGGCCGTCACCACGCGTGCAAGATAGTCGTCGAGCGTTGCTGGACGGCCGGTGATGCCGGACTGCTGGTAGAACTCGCCGAGCAGCATGGCTTCGAGCGCGAAAAACGCCTTCCGATCCGAGTTGTCCGTGATGACGTCGGTCGGGAACGGGTACATCAGCGCGTCCGCGTACGCCGCCCATAGAAATCGCTCCTTCGGCAGACCTGGTCCCATCGACACACGGTTGGCCATCATCTTGTCGATGCCGGCCTTGTCGAGAATCGTCGCGGCATAGTTGTCACCCCACGCCTTGGTGCTCGCCGTGCGATCGGCCCCGAAGATCGCGCTCGTCGCCGCGGCGTACTCGGGGCGCCCCGGACGAAAGCGAACCACATCGGACGCGGGCTCGAGGTGCTCGACCGGCAATGCATCGTAGCCGTTGTCCGCGGGCTCGCCCGGCGGCGTCGGGCGCACAGGATGCGCGTGGTTGTCGATCGCCTTCGTGTCGGCCAGCGCCTTCGCAATAGCCGGCTCGACGGCCTCGGGTGTCGTCGCGCACGCACTTGTCATCAAGAGCAGACCGAGCCACGCTGCGTGAAATCTCATAGTCGCCATGATACTCGGCGGTCGTGCAGGAATCTGGCCGCGGCTGAAGTGATGCGCGCGACGGACGGCCACGCTGTTCCGAAGGCCGCCAGGCGGCGTTGTAACTAGACAGAACGTCGCTGCGAATGAACGCGGCCGACGCACCCTGGAGACGCAGATGCCGACACTAGCCGCAAAATCCGCAACGTTGACCCTGAACCCCGCAAACCAGACCCTGGACGGCATTCATCGCTTGATGGCGCAGGTCCTCGGCAGGGCCGGGTGCGACCACTGTGGCCGCATCGCGGTCCTGAAGGTCGACTTCCTCGGCGATCCGCCGACCGAGCTGGGCAAGAGCGTCATTTCGTTTCAGACCGTCGGATTCTGAGGCGACGCGAGTGAGGGAACATCGGCCAGTGTCCGCGCCCGGCAGGGTGGCGTCCCAGGTCGCGCCACTTGGCGTCGGGCTGTCGTACATGGCCGGTCTTCCCGTCGACCTCTATCGATCGTCTGTCGTGGACTTCGTGGAGGTCACGGTCGAGACGCTCTCTCGCCCTCGTCAGCAAGGGACGTCGGTCGCGATCGATCTGGTGTCCGACAAGCTGGAGCACGCCCGCGACGCCTGCGGCGCGCTTCCCATCGTCGTCCACGGCGTCGAGCTGTCGATTGGATCGGCAGCCGGCTGGAACGAGGCCTATCTCGATCTGCTCGGCGACTTTCAGCAGCGTTGGCCGTTTCTGTGGCACAGCGAGCATCTGGGTTTTCAAACGATGGCCGACCACCACGGGAAGATTGTGGAGATTGGCGTGCCGCTCCCTCTGCCGCCGACCGAAGAGGCCGCCGCGCTGGTAACCGCGCGGAGCCGATCCATTCGCGAGCGCTACGGCGTGCCATTCCTGCTCGAGAATCCCGCGCATTATCTCGGTCACCTTCCGGCGGACGCGAGCATCGGCGACGACATCGGTCTGATGCGCGCGATTCTCGAAGGCAGCGAGTGCGGGCAGTTGCTCGACTTGCACAACGTCTACTGCAATGCGGTGAATCACCGGTTCAATGCGTTCGAGGCCATCGATCGGATGCCGCTCGAGCGCGTCGTCGAGCTGCACATCGCCGGCGGGTCGTGGCACGACGGGTTCTGGACTGACGCGCACGACAGCCGCGTGCCCGAATCGGTGTGGGACCTGCTCGCCTACACGCTGCCGCGCGCGCCCAACGTGAAGGGCGTGGTCTTCGAGATGCTCGAGCCACACGCGGTCCGTCTTGGTCGCGACGTCATCGAAGCGGAGCTCGCGCACGCGCGATCGATTTGGGAGTGTTGCCGCGCAGGGAGGCAGTGATGGCGCTCGCCGACTTTCAAGCCGCGCTCGGGCGCCTGGTGCAGGTCGCGCCTGGCGCGACGCCCCACATCGACCTCTCGTCCGCCGAGCAGGCGAGCCTCGAACGCCTCGAGCCGAGCGCCGGCCTGCGCCTCACGGCCGCCGTGCAGCGATCGTGGTGCGAGGGCCGAGCCGCGCGCGCCGCACGACTGACGCTCTCGGCGCTGCCGATTGCCGACCGCCAACGGTTGCTCGCACGGTGGATCGGGCGCAGCGGGGGCACGTCCTCGTTCTTCGCCGCCGAGGCCGAGGCGTTCCTGACGTTCATCGAGCGTCACCTGCCGGCACGGTCGCACATTCGAGCGCTCTGTCAACTGGAGCGAGCGACGATCCGCGCCGGCGATGGTGCGGCCGAACGCGAGCAGGCTCGAGCTGGACCGGCCGATGCCTGGGCCTTCCATCCGAGCGAGCGTCTATCAGCCACAGCCGGCGTGGGGCGAGGTCGATATGCCGATCTCGTCGAGTTCTGGGCCGATCCGTCCATGCTTATCCCTGCCTTTTACGGCGAAGCCGAGTTGCCGCCGGTCGCCTCGGCAGCGACCCCTATGCTGTTCGCCCCGGACATCGAGGGTTACTGTCGTCCGGCCTCCGCCGAGGAAGTCGCGCTCTGGCGCTGCCTTGCCGAGCCAGTATCGCTGGCGGCCGTGCTCACGCGCGGGGTGTCGCCCTCGACGATCCGAACCCTGGTTCGCGAGGGAGCCTTGCGTTTGTCGACCAACTATTGAGACTTCCTTCCACCCGGCCCTGGCCGACGGTTCGAAGTCTACTGTTCAAGCAGCTGAACCGCTGAGCGCATCGAGCCCGGCAGCTGGGGGAACGTGCTCCGGAAGCATCACCAGATGTGGACACATCAACTTCAGGACTCGTGCGGCCACGGCGGGCAGCCCTGCAATTTTCACGTCGCGCCCTGCCCCTAGAACTTCAGTGATGATGTCCTTCGTCATCGCAACCCAGCCGCCTGGCGTCTTGTAGCTGAGCACGCACTTTCCCTCTCGTCGATCGGCCAACAGACGGGGTTCTTCACAAGACACCGCTTTCTGCGCCGCCACGAGCTGCATGTCCGACGATCGGATATACCGGACCGGAAGGTCCGCGATCAGCGACGCCGTCGAATCAACTTGAGGGGCGTCGTCGGGCACGATGAACAGGCGTCCGCTTTGCACCACGCCGTTCGCCTCGCTATCGGTGACGCGTCTGCACAAAGCCTGCTCGAGTCGATCGAAGATCTCTTCGGCAAACTGTTGTGGGTAGTTGAACCGCTTTTCCATCCCGCGTGTGAGGTGCGGCAACTTCCGCCAACCGGTCACCCAGTCGCGCTTGTCGGCGCTGGCGTCCTCGCCGACAAAGACATCTTCCAGGCTGAAGCGTGTCTCGGCATCGTGCTGTGAAGCCTTGAGCGCCATATGTTCAATGAGATGTGATGTGAACCCGTAAAGAACACCATACGGAGAGTAGGCGCCGGCAACCGGACGGAAGTGTCGACAGTCTACGGACAACGGCTTTGACACGCGACCGATCAGTGCCTCGTAATTCTGGAGCAGCTGAACGTGGCGCTGTCCCATCGGCGTATACCCGACGTGTCCATCGCGATTCGTCGTGATAAAGAGATACTCGATCATGCTGTAGGCGCTTAACAGCGCGACACGGTTCACAAACAACTCTGCATCCGCGGACATGCCCTGGCAAATGGCGTCGGCCAGCTCGAGCCTCTTCCGATCATCGGCGGTGTGCCAGGCGTGTTCATAGGCTTCGAGCAGCGGCACGAGTTCTTGAATCAGCAGAGCAAAATCGAGCGCATTGGACGTGCGCGTACTCAGAACCAGGCTCGGCTCATCGAGAGATACCGCCTTCTGCATGGAGAGGTGGCGAATCTGTGAACGCAGGTGCCCGCCAGTCATTCGAACGCCGGCTTTGTGGATCTCGATCCGATCCGGCGCCGGAAGGGTCTCGGCGACTTTCTGCGCGACTTCAAAATAAGCGCCCAACTCGTCTGTTGCGTAGCTCTGCGCCAGCTGGATCAGCCATCGCACGTCTCGGACAAACACCGGCTGATCAGCTGGTGTGATGATCCGGAGCTCGTCGAGGACGCTTTGAACCTGCGCCAGTCGATCGCCGGCGCCATCCGCTCCGGCGTCCCACAAGCGCAGACTCAGCAATTCAAGGCATCGGATGACATACAAATTGAACAGCGTGTGCGCGTACCGGACACGCCCATTGCGACCAGGCCAATGTGTCTGCTGCCACAAATGAAAGACCCGGATCATGATCTCCGCTGGATCGACCACGCCGTTGTACATGTCCGGCATCTCGCGAGGCCTGAATCCACTTGCCCAATGTGCTTCTTCCAGTTGATCTCGAAGGCGCGATTGGCGGTCGGTGATGCTGGAGAGCGTGAAGAAACAATCTTCAAAGTGACGCGACAGAACGGGCGTGTCCCGCAGGTACTCGATCGGCCGGCGCTGGGCGTTCAGCAGTCCTTGGATTCTCTCGACGATGTCATCGCGATGGGCCAGGAAGAAGTGCAGGAGGTCGATGTGGGCTTGAAACGGCACCTGGCCACGACTCGGTCCGGACGGCCTCTCTTCCGGCGCGAGGAACGGATGAAGAGGCCGGCGACTGCTCAACGCTGAACTCGTTGTCGGGCGGCGCGCGATGGAGTGTGCGCTCGGCCGGACACGACGTTCACTGCTTGGTCTCGCCGGGAACGAAGGTCGGGAATCTGACTTTCTCGTTGAAGCGGTTCTCGTCCTCCAGCGTGCAGTACCATTCGCCGATTTCCACGCGCGGCCGCAGGGAGTAGCGGATCGGCTTCCCGACCCACGGCTTCGTGTAGGCCTTCGGATCGTCTACTGTCACGGCAATCGACAACGTCTGGCTGTCCAGCCGTTGATAGCGTTCTGTCAGATGCAGCGCTTCGCTGTGGGGATCCCCGTAGTAAGTGAGCCAGAGTTTGTCGTTGAATCCGTTCGACTCGACGACGAAGGTCTGTCCCTCCCACCGTCCGACGGAGTACCCGTCGAATCTCAACTCCGGCGGATCGTCCGACAGCTTGCGTCCATCGGTCCAGATCTGGCGCCACCCATGATCCTTCTCGAAGAACATCAGCACCCGGCCCGGCACGCTGATGATCTCGAAGGGCTCTGGAGAGGTCAGGATCTTCGGAATACCGTCTGGAAGGCAGGACAACGCGGGGTCGTTCTCTTTGCCGGGAACGACCCGGTCGCCCTCGGGGCCCGGGCTTTTCGAGGAAGGCACCGCGGCGTCGAAGCGGGCCTGGCCCCACGCCGTCATCGGCGGTCGCAATCGCGGGTCGACGAGACAGCATTCGAATCCGGTTCGCGGAGAGGTCGTCGCCACCTTCACGGCCCACACTCCGTCCAAGTCGTGCCTGGGCGCAGGCGCGGCGTTCGTCTTCGGAGGCTGTGCGGGTGTCCGACTCGATTGGGCCGTCGTAAACACCGGGAGTGTCATCACGAGCGTGAGGGAGGCAAGCGACCGATTGACGACGGCTTTCATGTCGAGTCTCCGTTGTTGGCTCAGGTTGATCTTGAACCGCCTGTCATCACGTCCCCGAGCGATGCCAGCCCTAGCCTACCGCTGTTATGGCGTCAGGGTCTGCTGGCCCACCACCTGGCCGTTGGCCAGGATCACCTTGGTCATGGCCATCACCCTCTTGTCCTTGCTTTCCATCCCTTTGGCAGGGTTCCCCTCCACGGTCACCTGGTCGCCCGCTTTCAAGGTCTTGTAGGTCCAGCCGCGCCTTGCGAGACCCGAGGAACTGCCGCCCTCGGCGACCCAGTGAACGATTCTGCCGGCGTCATCAGGTGCGTCGAACGACAGGATGATATGAGGGTTGCGAAACACGAACTCGGTGATCGTGGCTTTGAGCGTGAGCGAGACGGTCCGGTCGTAGGCTGAGGCACCGTGGTGCGCGGCCGCTGAACCGCACACCGCCAACAGGGTCAAGGGCACGGACAGGACCGTCAGCATCCAACGTTTCATCTCATACCTCCACGCGATGACGATCGGCGACCTTGGAGATTCTCGACGGCGGGAGCACGCCGCCGAACCTACCTGGGCACTGATTCGGACGCCCCGGATCTCGGCACCAGCGACCGGACGACCGGCCGGCCGTCACCATGTTCATTCTGGCGATCCCGCCCACTGTGCCGGCCGCGTTCTGACTGCTGCCGCGAGATTGCCCAGAATAGTGGGATACGCCTCACACGGCGTCCAGCAGTGCGAGCATTTCTCGTCGACGATTTCTGTCCTGAGAGCGCGGCGCCGCTCGCTCCGCCAGAGGCCGCCCAGGTCGAAGCCCTCCGTGCGGAGGTTGCCGACGCACTCTCCCCAGATCGAACACGCATACAGGTTCCAGTGCGCGTCGACAAAGCACGACGATGAAAGCGCCGTGCATGGCAAGGGCGATCGGCCCGTTTCCAGATAATTCGGGATGAGGGCTTGATAGCGATCTTCGAGGAACGTGACCGGGTTGAGGCCCGAGGCATTCCTGTGTCGATGGGCCTCCACCGCTTGCAACACGCGGTCTCGTTGCAGGTCGCGTCCGTAGCCGGCGTTGTCGAAATAGTGTGCCGACTCATGCGCCAGATTCAGGTGCAGATCGGCCCGCGTGAAATCCGGAATCGCGCTGCGAATCGCCGCGATGGTCTCGTCGACCGCGTGGACGTTCTTCGGGACCAGCGTCATGCCGACCACGGTTTGAAAGTTCGACTGGCGAATTCCGCGCAGCCGCCGAAACGTCTCGATCGCACGGTCCCAACTGCCCGGCAGGCCACGGAGCTCATCGTGCAACGCCCGGGGCCCATCGATACTGATGGTCACCATCAGCCGCCCCACCCCTCGAGCGAGCACCTTCTGCACGACCGCGACCGTCCGATCGCCAAACCAGCCTGTCGTGGGAAAATTCAACAGGAACAGCGATCGGCAACGATCCTGAATCGCCGTCACGATGTCCTCGATATCGCGGCGCACGAACAATTCTCCGCCGGTGAGGTGGACCCAGCGAAACTGCGGCCAACGCGTGAAAAATCGCTCGACCTCTTCGGGCGTCATTTCATCTGCGCTCTTCTTCTGCCAGATGTTGCACATCTCGCAGCGGAAGTTGCAGCGGTAGGTGGCGACGAACGTGACCTTGTATGGAAGTGCCGGCGACCTGAAGTTCGCCGACAGAATGGCACGGGCGAGACCCAGTCGGGCGACGAGCGCGGACCCGGAATTCATCACGTCACCCGCAATAGTAGTGCCCCCGAGTTCGAAACGCAGTCACGAATTTCGATGCTGGCTTCCGATATTCTCGGTCGTCGCGCCTTGCCAACGAGACGCCTCGCCCGTCCAGGTGCCACGCCAGACTTCACCACGGGCTGTTGACCCCCGCCGCACCGCAACCTATGCTGCCTAGTCCCCTGGAAGCGTGATGCGTTGCAAAAGTCCCGGAGCGCGGCACCCGGATCGCAAGGCGCGACGACCGAGAATATTGGACATATTTGAGGAAGTCGTAACGCAGCGAGGCGGGATGCCCCGCCCGGGAATTATGTGACGCATCACGCTTCCAGGGGACGAGCGTTGAATCGGACCCGACCGCCTGCCGTCTCGCGCTCCACCGTCAGTATCGTCATTCCGGCCAAAGACGAGGAGGGGATCATCGGACCCGTCGTCGACGCGGTGAGACGATTCGGCGACGAAGTGCTCGTCGTCGATGGCCGTTCAAGCGACCGGACGGCCGCGATTGCCGCGGCCTGCGGGGCGCGGGTCTTTCAGGACAGCGGTCTCGGGAAGGGCGAAGCGCTCCGGTTGGCCGTCGCGCATGCCGTCATGGACATCGTCGTCTTCATCGACGCGGACGGCTCGCACGAACCCGACGACATCCCGGCGCTGGTGGAACCGATCAGGATGGGGCGAGCCGATCTGGTCATCGCGTCGCGTGGCAAAGGCGGCAGCGACGAGCTGCACGGCACCCTCGAGCAGTTCGTGCGGTATGTGGGCTCGCAGTTGATCATGCTGGCGATCAACTATCGGTGGAACGTGCGACTGACGGACAGCCAGAATGGCTTTCGCGCGATCGATCGGCGAGTTGCGCTGTCGCTTGGGCTGACGTCGAATCTCTCGACCATCGAGCAGGAGATGCTGATGAAAGCCCTCAAACTCGGCTACGAGGTCGTCGAAATTCCCAGTCACGAGTTCGAGCGCCGCTGGGGATTGTCGAAGATTTCGGTCTGGAAGCTATGGGCGGCGTATCTATGGTCTTTCGTCAGGAACATCTTCTGAACTCCGTAGTCTGAATGGCGACCGCTCGAAGCAGGTCGCGCGGATTCCGCTGGGCGCAGCAGCCGGTCGCGACGGGATCGCCGGTCGAGTTGGCAACTCACTGGTGCGAGGTAGCGCATCCTTTTTGACGTTTGCCGCCGAGGTCACCGAGGTCACTGAGAAAATCCTCAATGTTTGGGCTCGGTGTGCTCGGTGTGCTCGGTGGTTGCGCGAGACCGCCCGGTGCGACACGCACGGGCAGCGACGTTCCAGCGATCCGCTATACTCAGTGATCCTTGTTCCTAGCCGGTCCTGATGGCTAGCGCCGTGACGGGTATCAGAGGATGCGCGCGCTGACCTCCGCGCGTTCAGCAGACCTGTGAAGCTTCCACGCTCCCTCGGGCGCTACGAGATCGTCGACCTGATCAGTGAAGGCGGGATGGGTGCACTCTATCGTGCGCGCGATCCCCGCATTGGCCGATACGTCGCCATCAAGCTGCTCAGACGCGGCTATGACGCGCCGGAGCTTCGCGATCGTTTCTCCCGTGAAGCCATCGCTGCCGGCAGCCTCAGCCATCCCAACATCGTCACCATCTACGACGTGGGCGAGGAAGACGGCCTGCCGTTCATCGCCATGGAATACGTGCGGGGTGAGACCTTTTCGGATCTTCTTGGCTTACGGCCGCCACTCTCCGTACTCCGCAAGGTGCAATTGACCGAGGAGGTCTGTGCCGGTCTCGCTCATGCTCACGAGGCCGGCATCGTGCACCGGGACATCAAGCCGGCGAATCTGATCGTCGGCCCCGAGGGAACCGTCAAGATTCTTGATTTCGGAATCGCCAGACTGAGCGCGTCCGGAATGACCTTGCCAGGGGCGATCCTGGGGACGTTGAACTATATGTCCCCGGAACAAGTCGCGGGCACCGCGGTCGACGGTCGCGCGGACATTTTCGCGGTGGGCGCCGTGCTGTACGAGCTCCTGTCGCACCAACAGGCATTCCCCGGACGTGCGCATGACGAGGTGCTCCAGCGAATCCTGCACGGCGCCCCCCGGCCCATCACGGAGTACTGCCCGGATCTCGACCCTCGCCTCGTGCGGCTGATCGACCGGGCGCTCGAGAAAGACCCCGATCGAAGGTTCCAGGAGATCGTGTCGCTTCAGAGGGAGTTGGCAGACATTCGACTGGGTCCGCCGAGGGCCGAGCGTCGAGTGGCCGCTCCCCCGCGGGCCGTGTCGAACGACGCACAGGCGGCCGTGATGACCCCGCCGCCGGCACCCGCACGCGGAAGCCAGACACCGAATCCTGCCGACCGCGACCCCTTCGAGTCACCCGCAAAGCGGCTTGAGGAATATCTCGCGGCGGCCGATCAGGCGCTTGACGTCGGCGACTATGACGCCGCGATCGAATGGTGCACGCAGGTCCTGGTGCTCGACGCCTCAGACGCACGGGCCCTCTCGACCATCGGTCGTATTCACGCGGCCAGGGACGAACACCAGATCCAGACCCACATCGCTGAGGCACGAGCGCAACTTTCCCGTGGAGCGATGGAGTTGGCGCAGCAGTCCCTGGATGCCGCCCATCGGCTCTCACCAGGCCATCCAGAGATCGCGCGCGCGCGTGACGAGGTGCTGGCGGAGCAAGCCCGGATTCTGGCCAGTACGGTTCGGACCGCCATTGAACGCGCCCTCAGAGAGTATGAGGGCGGCGATCTCACCGCTGCGCTGAGCGACCTCCACCAGGCGTTGGCTCTCGACCCGCAGAATGCCGAGGCGAAGGCTCTCGAAGTCTCGGTAGAGACCGCCATCGCCCGTGCGCGAGAGGAAGCTCGTCTCCGCGACGCCGTCAACGATGCGCGGAGGCGCTTTCTCAAAGGCGAACACCTCGCCGCACTCCAGTCCCTGGAAGCGCTTCAACCGGCCTCGAGCGCGGTCGTGGCGGGTACGCTCGAGGAACTGCGTCTCGCCTACCGTGAGATTGAAGAACAGCGGCGCGTCGAGAAGGCGCGCATCGAGCAACGCCGGCGGATCGAAGGGCTGCTGGACGAGGCGCAGGCGGCGCTGGCGGCCAATCGTCTCGACGACGCGTGGCAGCTGCTCGCACGGGTTCGTGAGATCGATCCAACGGTAGCCGAGTTGCCGGATCTGACCGAGCGTGTGCGCCGGGCGGAGGCGGTCGAGCGTCTGAAAGCCGACCTCGACCGCGCACTTGGCGATTTTGAGGAGCGGATGGTGCAGGGCGATCTGCCTGGCGCTGGCGATCGCCTGGCGGCGGCCACCTCCCTCGCACCCGCCGACTCCCGAGTCGCCGCGGCCCGCACGCGGCTCCAGCAGGCTGCGGCGGCGCTCGCGGCCAAAGAGGCCGCCGAGGCGCGCAGGCGCCAAGGTGAGCAGAAGCTGGACGATGCCGCCGCGCGTCTCGAGGCAGGTGATCTCGCCGGCGCCGCGGATCTGCTGAAGCTCGCGGCCGAGCTGACGCCGACGCACCCTCGTGCCGCCGAGCTCTCAGAACGCCTTCAGACAGCCGTCAATCGGCAGGCGGCCGCCGAAGCGGCTGAACGCCTCAGGCAGCAGGTCGCGGCGCTCATTCACGGCGCATCGGGGCGTCTTCAATCCGCCGCCGATCGAACCAGCGATCTCGCGTTGGCCCTGCGCGAAGTCAATCAGGCGCTGACGCTCGACCCGGAGAACGCCGAGGCGGCGAGTCTCAAGACCGCCATTGACATTTCCATCGCCGAGCGCCGAGAGGCCACGCGGGTCCAGGCCGTCATCAACAACGCTCGCAGACGGTTCGCGAACGGGAAACATCAGGCGGCGCTTCGTCTCCTCGAGGAGTTTCAGCCATCGTCAACCCCTGAGATCGCGGCCGCGTGGAGCGAGCTGCGCGGCGCGCTGCTCGAGATCGAGGAACGGCAACGGGCGGAGAGGGAGCGGATCGAAAAGGACGCGCGCATTGCCGGGCTGCTGGCGGAGGCGCGCACGGCGTTGCGAGACAACCAGTTCGACGCCGCACTCGGTCTTCTGTCGCGGGTGAGCGAGATCGATGTCTCGACCCCGCAGCTCCAGCCATTGATCGAGCGCGTCGGTCAAGCCCAGGCCGCGGCGCGACGAGGCATGGAGCTCGACCGATTGCTCGCCGGTCTGGACGAGGGTGTCAGGCGCGGCGATCTCTCGGCCGCTCGCGATTTCCTGGTCGCCGCGACGGCCCTCAGCCCCGGGGATGCGCGCGTGCCGTTTGCACGCCAGCGGGTCGAGCAGGCGGTAGCGGCGCGCGAAGCCGACGACGCGAGAGCGCGAGATCTCGAGGAAAGGCACGCGACTGCCGAAGCGTTGCTCGAACGAGGCGACCTTCCAGGGGCCAAGCAGTGGCTGGCCGTGGCGGCCGGTCTGGGCGCCAAGGATCCGCGGTTCCTTCTGCTGTCTGAGCGCGTCGAGCGTGCCATCAAGACACGCGACGAGGCCGACGCCGCGGCCCGTCTCAGTCGAAGCGTCGATGAGCTGTTGGCTGCCGCGGCAGAACACCTTCAACAGGGCGAGCACTCGGGTACTGGCCCGAGGTTGGCGATGCTGAAGATCGCACACGCATTGGCCATGGCTCCCGGTCACGCCCGTGCAGAGGGGCTGAAGGCCATGGCGGAGAACGCCCTCGCCGCACAGCGCGAGACCGCCCGCATTCGCGTGGTGATTGGCAACGCGCGCAGCCGCTTTGCGAATGGGAAACATCAGGCGGCGCTGCAGCTGCTCGAGGACCTCGATCCGCTGTCTCATCCCCTTGTCGCGGACACCCTGAAGGAATTGCGTGACGCGCTCCACGATATTCAGGAGCGGCGGCGGGCGGAGCACGAACTGGCCGCGCGGCAGCGTGTCGATCAGACAACGACCACGCCATCGGCACAGGTCCCGCAGCAACGGACCGCTGGCGGCCACCAGGTTGTGGAAGACGGGATGGAGGAAAACGAGGAAGGCACGACTCTCGTCCAGATGCGGGCGGCTGACACCAGCCCGCGTGGCGCCAACACAAGCGAATTGACTTCGATCGCCCTCAGGGAGATGGAGCACAGCACCGAGGAGTTGACGCCCGCCAATGACCAGCCCGCCGGTCGGATGGAGCGCCGGATGGAGCCGGTCGCGCCTATCGCTCATCCCTGGCGTTGGGGGCTGCTCGTCCTGGTGGGCGTGTTGCTGCTCGTCATTGTCGCCGCGCTCTTACGGGCCAGATAGATGGGTCAGCCCCGAGCCTCGTACGGTCTCATCAAGCGCCAGAGCTATCGGGGCAGCCTGGCGGGAGTTGTCAGTGATTGAGGGCGTCCAGGCGCTCTCGGCCACCGTCCTCCGCTCGGTGGTCGACCAGCTGTCGCTGGCGATCTTTGTCTTTCGCCGGGAGCGTCTCATCTACGCGAATCCCCCGGCCACACGACTCGTCAACAGACTTCGCACCAAGTACCGCATCGAGCTCCTGGTCATGCTGGTGGACCATCTGTCCCAGTCTCGAGACCGCGCCCAGCAATCCGCGACGGTGATTGCGTTAACGGGCAACGACGACGAGCCGTTCGTCGTCCACCTGATGGAACTGCGTGGGCGACAGGGTGACGTCGCCGTCAGCATCCGTGAGATCGGCACGGACCTCTCCGCGTTCAAGGATCGCTATCACCTGTCGCGGCGTGAGATCCAGGTCGCCGAGCTCGTGCTCCGCGGGCATCGCAATAGCCACATCGCGACCACGCTTGGGATCACGCCCGCGACAACCAAGAAGCACTTGTCCCGCATCTTCGAGAAGGTCGGAGTCAGATCGCGCGCCCAGCTTGCCAGCAAACTGGCGTGACGGCCGTTTCTGGCGCTTCTCCTCTCTGCGTCCACGAATCGTCGACTGATCCGTTGTTCTGGCCGCGCACTATTTTTCCCAAACAGATCGCCTCGCTTCGTCATCACGCACTACCACCAAAGTAGTATTTTTGACGCGCGGACATGGTAGACTCCCGCTACTGTGAAGGCTTCCGGGTTGAGTGAAACCGGCCCAGTTCGTCACATGAACGAAGACTGCTTCGTCAGCGCCGAGGATTTACGCCTTTTTGTCGTCGCCGACGGTATGGGTGGACACGCGGCCGGCGAAGTGGCGGCCCGCGTCGCCGTCGAATCCATCGAAAACTTCATCCGCCGATCGCACGGAACCACCGATTTTTCCTGGCCCTACGGCATCGAGCCGACGCTGTCGTACGAGGCGAATCGCCTCAAGACCGCCGTGAGCCTGGCCAACCGGCGGATCAATCGTCTCGCCGAAAACCACGACGATTACCTGGGGATGGGGACGACGGTCGTGTGCGCGCTGCTGGCAGACGGTCAGCTGGTCGTTGCGCACGTCGGCGACAGCCGCCTGTATGTCTACGAGGAAGGCGCCCTGATTCAACTGACGCAGGACGATTCGTGGGCGGCCACGATCCTCGGCGGCAAAGAGGCCAACCGCGGTTCCAACGCGATTCGGCACGTCTTGACGAACGTGCTCGGCGCACGGCCCGACACGCAGGTGCATCTGCTCGAACGCGAACTGCGCAGTGAGACGACCTTGCTGCTCTGCAGCGACGGTCTGCACGGCTCGGTGCCCCACGAGACGCTGCGGGATATCGTGGCATCGAACCAGGAACTACCGGCGATGGCGCAAGCGCTCATCCGCTCGGCTCTCGACCACGGCAGCCGCGACAACATCACCGCGTTGGTGGTTCGATGCTCGAGCGATCAGGATGGCCATGGCGATTGACGAGCACCCCACGCGCCGATCTCCAGAACGGGTCGGCCGCTATCAGATCCTCGAGCGGATCGGCCGCGGCGCGATGGGTACCGTATATCGCGCGCGCGATGAAGTGATGGGCCGCGAAGTCGCGCTCAAAGTCCTGATGGCCGACCTGGAAGACGATCCCGACATCCGGACACGGTTTCAGCGCGAAGCGGAGGCGGCCGCCGCGCTGTCACATCCGAACATCATCACCATCTTCGATGTCGGCGAAGAGGGTGGACGCTTCTTCATCGTCATGGAGCTGTTGCGGGGAACCACCCTCAAGGATCTCGTGAAGCAGGGCACGGTACCGATGGCGCGCAGGCTCGACCTCATGATCCAGCTGTGCGCGGGACTTGGCGCCGCGCACAACGCATCGATCTATCACCGCGATATCAAGCCGGGGAATGTCTTCGTGCGCGCCGACGGCATTCTCAAGATCCTGGATTTCGGCGTGGCGCGGCTGGCCAGCTCGAGTATGACCGCGTCCGGTTTCATCGTGGGCACACCCGACTACATGTCGCCCGAACAGGCACGAGGCGCGGAGATCGACCGCCGATCCGACATCTTTTCGCTCGGGGGCGTCTTCTACTTCATGGTCTCGGGCCGCAAGCCGTTTCCGGCCGAGGATCTGCCGGTCCTCTTCAATCAGATCCAGAACGGGGAGGTGCAGCCACTGCTCGACGTTGAAGCGCCCCCCGCGATGGCGGCGGTGATCGCGAAGGCGCTTTCGAAAAAGCGCGAGTTGCGGTATCAGACCTGTCAGGAGCTCATGACGGATCTGGAGAACTTGCGGCAACTGTACCCACTCCAGGCAGGACGTAGAAGAGCCGACGGACCGATGACGACCAGCGACACGCCTGACGCTCCGCAGGTTCCGATGGCATCGGTTCCTGCCTTCCCCACCGGTTCCGGTCCGTCCACGACCGATGACACCGTCGACGCGCTGCCGGTCCCGTCGTTCAGCAGCGACGATACCGTCACAATGGGTGCGCCACTCACCTGGGTGCAGCGCGTCGCGGGGCGAGTTGAATCAGCGATGGCCGGCGCGTTCGCCCGGCTGGGGCGGCCCTCGACGCTGGCCCCGACCAACCATCCCGGGATGCGTAAGAGGTAGATGTGTCGAAGCTGGTCGTGTTTCGGGGCGACGCCGTCGAACATGAAGTCCCGCTGACGGGAAAGACGGTCACCATCGGGCGGGACAGTCACAACGACATCGTCCTCGACGACTCGCTGAAGGGCGTATCCCGATTTCACGCCGAGGTTCGGGCCGAGGGCGGCAAGTACGTCATCGTCGACCTGAAGAGCCGGAATGGTGTGTGGGTGAACAAGCGGAGGATTGCCGAGAAGGCCGACCTGCCGCTTGGGGTAGCAGCGACTCTTGGCGCATACGAACTGGTCCTCGAAGACGACGCGTCCTCCGGAGAGTTCAGTGTGGTGACCGTTCCCACCCAGCACACGCTGGTGAATCAGCCCGTGGACACCGCTCAATCGAGCCGCTTGACGACGACGCGTGCGTCGTCATCGCCTCGAGTGTCTGGCACCGCCGCGAAGGGCCGCGGCCGGCTTCCCGTGTGGTCAGGAATCGCGGTCGCGGTGTTGTTGATCTCCGCCGCAACATTCGCGCTGGTTCGGTCCAGGGGTCCGCGGACGACGCAGGTGGTGGACGGCGACCTTCCGACTTCCCCGCCAGACCCGGCGCGCCTGCCGGTTCCAAAGGACATCGAAGATCCGCGCAAGCGCGCGTTTCGGGAGCACCTGGCGGAAGCCCGGAAGCAGATGGACGATCACGACTACCGGGGCGCGGTTCGCGATCACCTGGCACCAGTGCTGGACGTCATCGCGCAACTCGCGGTCGCCGGAGCCGAGGTCGATTTCGACACTGAGAACGGGGAAGTCATCGAGTTGAAGAAGCAGGCCGAGGCCGGGAGGGCCCCCAGCCCAGCGCCCCCGCCGCCACCGCCAGGCCCGCCGCCCCCAGACTGTGGCGAGCGATCTGGAATCTCTCGAAGACTCAACGAGCCTTGCGCGGATTACGAGCGTCGCGCCCAAGGAATGATCGTGAACTTCCAGGAGGGTCGTCGCTATGTCGATATCCCAGACTACCCGAACGCGCTCGCCAGGTTTCGATTGGTCGACGGTGCCCAGAAGGGATACATGGGCGTCGACACGCTCATCACGGAAACGATCGAGAAACAGCGCAAGGCATTGGAGAACGCGCTCAACGGTGGTCAGCAGAATGAGCAGGCCGGCAATTTGCGCGACGCCCGGACCTGGTATCAGACAGCAGTGGCCGTTGACCCCAATTCGATCGCTGCACGAGACAGACTGGCATCGCTTCTGACCCGAATGAAAGCAGAGGCCAGCAAGCTCTACACTACCGCTTCCGCGACCTGGAAGTTGTCGAACAAGGACGCGAGGAGTAGAGAGTCAGCAGTCAGACAATTTCAGCAGGTCGTGGAGTTGACGCTGCCTGGGGATGAAATCCGAATTGAGGCCGACAAGAAGTTGGAGGAAATAAAGCGATGAGCCACCTGCCCCCCCGGAGACGACGCACTCTCGTGGGCTCCGTTCTGTCGATGGTACTCGTGCTGTCGGCCGGATTGGCCGCAAGTCAACTCTTCGGCGGCGGCAAGACCACGTACCGAGCCTTCAAAGATCCGGCGGGCCGCTTCGAGCTTGAATACCCTACGAAGGATTGGAAGTCGCTGTCTTTGCCGGGCGGCACGTCGAGTGTCGCCGGTTTCTCCCACAAGGACGGGCCGACGCTGTTTATCGAGCATCTGAGGCTTGACGAACGCATGACGCCGGACGAGATCGCGGCCATTCCGGACGTGGAGCTGAACAGACTCAAGGAACTGCAGCCGAAGGCTAGAGACTTCAAATCCGACCTGGTCGAAAGCAAGGCGGGCCGCGGCGTGCTGATCCGGTACGCGCGGCTTGGGACGGAACCCGAGTCCGTGATGCAGTATTCGATCTTGATTGGCCAGCAGGATCTGTACCGCCTCAACGCGATCGTCTCCGACAAGCTGTTGCCGAAATACGAATCGATCGTCAGGTACATGATCCAATCGTTCATAGCCAAGCCGGGGGCGTAGACTCCCTGACAGCTGCTGAAACACGCCGTTTCGAACTGAGCTCGGAAGTCAGAACCCAGCCAGCCTGAGCTGACGCGGTTCGCCACACCCCGCGCGAACTGAGTTCCGCGACGACCACCTGCTTCGCCGCATTGAACAGGCGCCGGGCCCGCGACACCCGCCAGAAAAGTCATGATTAATTCGCGACAGTCAGGTAACGTGGTTGCCTCATAAGGCAGATGAGCACGCCACGACAGACTCCTGACTCGCCGGTCATTCCGATACTGAGCGTTCGTACCGCAGATGGACGCGTGTTTCGCTTTTCACACACCTTCTACATCGGGCGCGAAGTTGATTGCGATGTGCACGTCGAGGACGCCCAGGTGAGCCGGAAGCACGTGATGGTGTCGTTCGAACATGGCCAATGGCGAATCCACAACCAGCGCAGTGGCAACGGCGTGTTCGTCAACGGCCGCAGAGTGGAGACCGCATCCATCGGCAGCGGGTTGACGATCCGTCTGGGCGCCGAGGGCCCGAGCCTGTTGATGGAGTTGGAGTCGCGTCCCCCGGCGCCGTCGCCCGCGATGCCCAGGCATGCCAGCGAAACGATGATCGTCGCGCAGCGCTACTTTGGCAAGACGACGGACGAAGGGCCGGCGGGCGGACACACGATGATGATCCGCAAGGCCTTTCACACCGTGCAGAAAAAACAGAAGCGCCTGTATTGGGGAATGATTGCCCTGGCAGTGCTGGTGGCCCTGGCTGCGGGTGGTTACGCGTATCGCGGCCGTCGCCAGATGATTCGGCAGCAGGAAATGGCACAGGACCTCTTCTATGCCATGAAGTCGCTCGACGTGAACATCGCGAACCTCCAACAGCGCATCTCGAGCTCCGGTAATTCACAGGGCCGCGACCAGCTCGCGATCTATACGGAACGCCGGCGTCAAATGGAGAGGAGCTATGACTCATTCCTATCCGGGCTCAAGTTCTACGACCACGCGTTGACCGCGCAGGAGCAGCTGGTCTTGCGCGTCACACGTGTGTTTGGCGAATACGAGGTGGCGGCGCCGCCGGAGTATCTGGCCGTGGTCGCCAGTTACATTCGGAAGTGGCGGGCGACGCCGCGATATGCCAATGCCGTCAATCGCGCGCAGACACTGGGCTACACGAGAAAGATCGTGGAGGAGCTCCAGAAACAGGATTTGCCGCCTCAGTTCTTCTATCTCGCGATGCAGGAAAGCGACTTCGATGAGGCCGCCATCGGTTCGCCGACCAGATGGGGCATCGCCAAGGGCATGTGGCAGTTCATTCCAGAGACGGCAGGTCGGTACGGGCTGACGATCGGACCGCTCGCGGCATTTCCACGGGCTGACCCCGTGGACGATCGCCACAAGTGGGACAAGTCCACTCGAGCGGCCGCGCTCTATATCAAGGATATCTACGCCACCGACGCGCAAGCCTCCGGATTGCTGGTGATGGCGTCCTACAACTGGGGCGAGCATCGGATTATCGACCTGCTGAGAACCATGCCTGCCAATCCCAAAGAGCGCAACTTCTGGAAAGTGCTCGAGCGGCATCGAGACCGGATTCCCAAGGAGACGTACGACTACGTGATGTCGATCGTCTCGGCGGCGGTGATTGGAGAGAACCCGCGGCTGTTCGGTTTCAGCTTCGACAATCCGCTGAACTTCGTCGAGAGACAATAGCAGACGCGGTCAGCGTCTCGTGGGCAGTGCGGGGAGACCGAGGCTGAGATCGCCAGCCGTTGGGCGCGTGGCGGTAAATGGGCAGGGGCAACCTGCGTAGCCGCTCACCGTGCCACTCCACGTCAGCAACGTGTCGTCGATCCTTCCGACGTAGGTGACGGCAAACGGAGCCGCCCCCCCGAACGTCGCGCTCACCGACAGATTGCGCGGATTGGCGACGTTGCCGGTGCCGGAGGCGAATCCCAGCCCGTTCGTGCTGTTGATCGTGGCGGTGACGGCCGTCTGATTTTGAACGATGTCGACCGGTTCGCGGTTCAGATCGGTACCGGCGATGGTCGCCCTCCACGTCCCGGTGACGCTGCGCACCACAACCGGCACTGAAGCCTTGTCGGATATCCCCCGGCTGTCGGTCGCGGTAGCCGTCGCCGTAAAGTTGCCGGTATTCATGTAGGCATGCGAGGGTGCGCTGCCGCCACCCGACGCACCATCACCAAAATCCCACGAATAGGTATAGGGCGGAACGCCGCCTGACGAGGGGGTGGTGAACAAGAACGTATAGACGGTCGCCCACGCCACTCCTACACCCGTCGGCGACGTCCCGACCGCCCCGGCGCGTAACTGTGGAATCGTCGTCGTGGTCGTCGAGGTGGTCGTCGTCGTGGAGGTGGTGACCGTCACGTTGACGACTCCGTCAGTCTGGGTCGGAGCCCCGGTGCATGCGGCGGACAACGTCGCCAGCAGGAGCGAGATCAGCAGCAGACTGCGCACAGACATATGACTTGCCGGGGTTACTTGAAGGCCATCTCGATGCCGGCCACCGGGGTGACTCGGGCGTGAAGACCAGTGTCTCGCAGAGCGATAAGCACGTTCACCGAGAGCAGCAACTTGCTCTTGAGGTTCACCTTCAGGCCGGGCGCCAACGCCAGCTTCGAAATGCCTTCCGGCAACGCCACGGCGGACGAGGACGAGACGGCGCCGGGAGCCGTTGACGGATCCGCAACGACATCCACTCTGCCGCCGCCGAAGATCTGCCGCCCGAGCAGGTCGGCGATCAGCGTCACCTTCGGCGCGGCCTCCAGCTCGAAGCCGGCCGCGTACGCCAGCTGGTGTCGGGCCGTCACCGACCCGTTCTGTGCATAGTCCGAGGCGACGCCGACTCCTTTGCTCCAATACTCGAACCCCACGTTGCCATGAGGCCTGAACCGTCCCTGTCCACTGGACGCGATGAACGACACCAGGGTGCGGGTGACGCCCAGACCGCGCAGGTTCTCCTTATCGCCGGTTGGGAGACGCACCGTGGCCATGACAGCCATTCCGCCCGGATCAGGCTGGCCGGCGCCGAACGCCAGGAAGCGGTACTTGATCTGGCCGGCGACGTCGCCAAGTCCAGACGCCACGCCGTTGCCGCTCGCGAACAGGATCATGTCGCCGTTGCCATTCGCGAGCGACGAGGTGCCATTCAGCTTGACGGTCACAATCGGCAGCGCGACGCCGATATCGAGCTTGTCGGTCACGCCCATCCTGCCTGATACGACGAGGGTGTTGGCGGTCAGTGAGAGATTCGCGACGCCGGAACGCGCGTTTGTGGGCGATGCGGCGGCAACAGAGCGCAGCTGGAGCCCGTTGACGGCGAACGAGCCCAACCTGTCGTAAGAGGCGGAGGTGAAATTGACGCCGACACTGACGTTCCCTTCACCCGTGGTCAACGCATTCTCGGCAAAGAACGGCCCAAAGGTCGTCGCCGTGCGCACCTGAAGACCTGTGCTTGGATCCAGCTTGATCACGAAGCCACTGGGGGCGGCGCCGAAGGGAGCGGTGGCGACTTCGAGCTGCGTCGCCAGGCCAAGCGCTTCTCCCACATGCGTGGCGCCTACTGGCTTGACCAACTGAGTGATCGTGTCGGCGACCGTCAACCCGGGTATCGCCGTGGTGACGCCTTGAATAGGCGGAGGAGTGATTTGCGCCAATGCGGGCGCACGGGAAACGAGCAAGAAAAGCAGCGCGGCCCAACCAGTGAGCGCCCGCGAGATCCTCAACGGCTCACTCCACGAAGTGAGCCCGCGAGCGCCTCCGAATCGTTGCGCAACACGATGACACGGCCCGCAGTCATACGGGGTGAGTTATCGCATCGTTGACTGCTGAAGTCAAGCGATTGGCGCGATGAAAAGCGTGAAGAGTACGTCAGCGCTCGCGAATGGAACTCGATAGACGGTACAGGATGAAGTGCTGGTCGCGTTCCCGGTACTCGTGCACGGACTCCGCCGCTCTGAGCGCGAGGACCCTTGTACAAAATTCATGCTGAACCGGATCTTGGACATTGCACCAGAAGTTCCAATGGAGATAAACGCCGTCCTTGTAGCGGACGGCGAGATCCTCCAGGTACGCCGGGTTTTCCGCGGCCAGAGACATCTGCCCGGCGTTGACGCCCCATACCTGAAACATCCCGGGATTGTGGGTCAACACGTACGAATGACCCAGCAGCTCCGGCACCAGCGATCTCGCGAATGTCACATCCGCCCGGGCCGCCCACGCACCATCGTCGGTCGCACGCACGACCGGCAGATACCAGAGGAATTGAAGCGCGATAACCGCGGTAAGCCCAGGGAGCGCAGGCAATCTCGGCTGGAGACGCGTGATCCAGGCGGCGAGCCGAGCCACTCCCAGTCCACCGAGGATCGCCAGCGATGGGTAGGTCGAGAGGGAGTACCGAACATCGGCCCCGTAGTTGTAGCTGCCCGCATAGAAGAGGAGCACGATCCCGAAGAAGAACAGGAAGTAGCACACGATCGTTGTCTTCTCGGCCTGGCCACGCCTTCCAAACAGCCCGAGCATGGCCAGCCACGCATAGGTCATCGGAAAACGCGCATCAGCAAGATAGAACCAGCCGTTCACGCGCAGGTTGCCCGCCAGATAGGCGATGGACAGGCGCTCTTGTGTCGTGCCCCACCCTTCGTTCCTCACGGCCACCATGTGCCCGACGTGCACGGCCACGAGCGCAAGGAACAACAGCGCGGCCCACCACAGGCGCGGGCGCCTGAATTCCTCGGGCGATCGCTGCCACAGCAGCACCCCCACCACGGGCACAATCAAGACTGATTCGGGTCGAAACTGGACCGCGTACGCCGCCGCGACCGCCGCTCCGACCAGCGATACCGTGTTTTTGAATCGCACGAAACATGCGGCCGCCAGCAGCGCAGCGACGCAGGCCAACGAGGCGGAGGGCTCGACCGCCGCCGTCGCCGACCACACGAGCTGCTCCGGGGTGAGGGCCAGGAGGAGTGCGGCGAAGAACGCGGCCACGCGGTCCGAAAACAGCACGACGACGAGCAAATACAGAAAGCAGACGGTGACGGCCATCGCTATCGCATTCACGGCAAACGCCCCCGTTGTTCCGACGCCGGCCATCCGGTAGACCACACTCAACAGATGCGGATATGCGTAGGGCTGCTTGTTGTACTCCCCTCGGGCACACCGCAGCCGGCCGTCCTCGACGGCGCCGTCGTTGCACAGCTGCGCACGCTTTGAGTCCGCCAGGTTCTGTCCGATGTTTTGATAGATCTGCTCGTCGTAATAGATGCGGTTCGTGCGAGGGGCGACGCCAAGCGTCAGCCCCAGGGCCACGGCCGCCACGGCCGTCAGTTTCAGAATGTCGTCCCTTGTGAGTTGACGCCCCACGCGCCACAGCACGACGGCGCTCGTCGCAAGACCGAGAGCGACGCAAATCTCCAGCGACCAGAACTGGAAGACTCTCAGTTGATCACGAAGCAAAGCGGCTGGCGTCCGAAGCACCCAGGTCAGCAGCACCGCGAGGCCGACGACCCAGGCCGCCGCCACGACGGCCCAGGCTCGTCGTGATGCGCCAGCAGCCCCTGGTGAAAAGCCCGCTGCATTCGGCCACCGCTGCATCCCGCCTGGCATCGTTGCTGCTCCCTCAAATAGTCCCGCTATTTTCGGTCGTCACGCCTTGCCAGCCGGGCGCATCGCCGGCCCCGGTGCGACGCGGGACTTCCACCACGGGCTGCCGGGACTCGCCGGATCCTGGTTGATCACTGAGGCGGTGCGACGTCCGGGGGCGTGACGGGGACGGCGGCGATCCGCTCGATGAGGAAAGGACCGATGGCCAACGCGTCCGCACCGGACCGGACGAACACGTCGATCGCTTCCGCGGGCGAACAGACGATCGGCTCCCCGTGGATGTTGAAGCTGGTATTGAGCACCACGCCGACGCCCCAACGCGCTCGCGCTTCGCGCAACAACTCGGCGAACACGCCAGGCTCGTGGTCCGGCACGAGCTGTGGCCGGCACGTTCCGTCGACACTGGTCACGCCGGCGAGGCGATTTCCGAAACACGTCGACACCTGGTACGCCATCGTCATGCAGCGGTTCGAGCCGCCTGTCCAGTCCGCGAGCACGCGCGGGGCTTCGCTCTCGAGCATGCTCGGGCAGAAGGGTTGATACCAGACGCGCCGCTTGAGCACGAGGTTCAGACGATCGCGCAACTCGGGCCGGTCGGGCCGCGCGAGAACGCTGCGGTGTCCAAGGGCCCTCGGACCGTACTCCATCCGGCCCTGAAACCACATGACGATCCGCCCTTCCGCAAGCATGTCCGCCACGCGAGAGGCAAGGCCTTCCACCGCCTCGGGCTGAAACCCGGCGATGCGAAGGGCGTCAGCGATGGCCGGTGCGTCGTAGCCCGGCCCGAGGTCGAGATGCCTGAGATCGAGGTCGACCGGCTCACCTGCCGTTGACGCGGCGGCCGCAGCCGCCCCCAGCGCCAGGCCGCCGTCGCCCATATGCGGGAACACGTAGACGTCCCTGACCTCGGGCATCACGCGAATGCAACGCGTGGCTCTGATGTTCGAGACCACGCCGCCGGACACCGCCAGGCGATCGAGTCCAGTGAGCCGAACCGCGTCGCGGGCGAGCGCCACACAGGTCTGCTCCACCACCCGTTGCGCCAGGTACGCGAACTGTTCGTTCGGATACTGCCAGTGAATGCGCGACAGCGCCCGGTGCAGACGATGCCCGGCCGGTCTGGTCTCGATGACACCGTCATGCACGCCAATCCACGCCAGTAGCGGGTTGTCGGCGTCGGCAATCGGCGCCGCGTAGTCCGCCAGCGCCATCACCTTTCCCTCGTCTTCGAGCTCGCGCATGTTGAGGAGGTGGGTCACGTGCTCGAAGAACACGCCCAGCGAGGATCGAGCAGGGGACGCGGCCACGCGTTCGAGCCGGCCGTCGCGAAAAACGGAGATGGTGGACGAGAGACCATCGCCCACGCCGTCGATCGTCAAGACCGCGCACGGCCCGCCGGCCGCCCACGCCGCTGCGGCCGCGTGCGATTCGTGATGGTCGACGAGCTGGAGCTGCGCGCGCGAAAGTCCGTGGCGGGCGAGTGTTTTTCCGAGCGCGAGGCGGCTCAGCGCGTGGAAGCCCGGCCCCGGCGGCCACTCGGTGATGCGGTATTTCAAGGCACGAGTCAGTCCAGAGAGGGGCCCGGGCCTCGTCTGACGGCGACGAACCGCGTAGTAGCGCTCCTTGCTTCCAGTCCACCACCGGCCGAGCGTCTTGGCTGGATCAAACGTCGAGACCGCGACGACGTCGACCTGCGCCCCCGCCAGACCAGCGTAGGCCAGGCACGCCTCAATCGAACGGTCGGGAAAACGGACCTCGAGCTTGCGGCGGGTCAGCCGCTCTTCGTTGACGGCAAACCGGAGCCGGCCCTCTTGCAGGAGCGCCGCGCCCGAGTCGTGCCCGTCCCATATGCCCAGTACATTCACGATGTCATCTGCGTCTCGGTCGCGGCGTTGTGCCTACTTCGGCGGCTTCGGTTTGGGCCTGAATTCAATAGTGCTTATCAGCCAGTCATTGCCGTCCTTCGGTCGATTCAGCTTCAGTGTCGCGATCTGTTCATCGGTTTTGGGTTCCGCGGCAGCTGTGTAGACGTACACGCGCGTCAGCTCGGCTCGAACTTCCGCGGATCCCTTTTCAGGATCCAGCCCTTTGAATTCGGGAGCGGCAAACTTGCACTCGACGGACTTGTACCTGGATGTGTTCAGCTGGTTTCGGAGCGCCTGCATGTTGATATCCGGGTACACGCGCTGAACGGCGACCGGGTCGATGGCCTCGTGTGCATCGCAGTATTTCTTCAGAACATCCAGGATCTTGCCTTTTGCAAACTCCGTCGGGGTTGGCGGCGGAGCGACCGTGGCTGCGGGATCGATACGCGTTGTCTGTGCATCGGCCGCCCTTCCCCCGCCTCCGCCAACTCCCCCACTATTTCCACGCACGGCCGCGCCTGGCCCTCCCGGACTCGATGGGCGATCCCCGACAGGTGGGGGGGCGTCGTTCGCCGGCGAAGGTGGCGGTGGCCGACCGGGCGCTCGACGCGCAACAGCTGCTGGCGCAGCGGGAGGCTCGGCCGCAATGGCTGCAGGAACAAACCTGGCCCCACAGGTGCGAGGGGAAGTCATCTGCGTATGCCCGAGCGCCGAACAGTCTCCCAGGAAACCCATGAATGTGAAACCGGCATCAGCCGTCGCATGCAGCTCGACCAGAGCGCCCTCTGGAGGATTCGCGGAGCAGACCGACCCCTTGGTGCCGCAGATGATGTCCAGGCCTTCGAGGGTGCCTCCCTGGGGGGGCTCAATCGTCAGCAGGTATGTCGGCGCGGTGGGAACAACAGCGGCTTTCACGAAAGTCGCGCCGCAGGTTCGTGCCGACGTCATCAGCGTCCGACCGGCCGGGGCACAGTCGCCGGTGTACTTTTCGAAGGCGAAGCCCGCGTCAGGCTCGTACGTGAACTCGGCCAATTCGCCATTGGGGCGCCTGGCCGAGCAGTTCGAGTCGCGCGTACCGCACGCAATGCCCGCCGCTGAAATGGTGCCATTTTCCGGCTTCTCGACCGTCAGCAGTTGACCGGCGGTCGGGCCACCTAGAACCAGGGAAATCGTCGCCGCCGCGATGCCGACCACGATCGTCAGCAGGCCAACCGCCAAGGCCGCCCACCGGTATTGTGTCCACAGCGCTTCCCGCTGCGGACGTCCCGAGGAAGTGCCGGCGCGGTTGAAGAGTCGTTCGTAGCGCCTCCTCAGTCGCCCATCGGCGCTCCACACGGCGTGATACCACGGCCGACCGGCCGCGAATCGGACGTCGGTTGGAGTGACGATGATTGTCGGCGGCGCCACAATCTTGGACGATGCCTGAGTCACAGATGTACTGACGGCCGTCTCTGACGCGGTCCTGGTGAAGGACGTGTTGACCGCTGTCGACGCCGCCGTTTCGCCCCGTGAGACAGGTTGTGACGTGCTGGGCCTGGGGAAAGGAGCATCGAGCCGCGCCAGGAGAGTGCGAGCCCCCACATGGGACGAATCGTAGGCCAGCGCCTCGATGACGAATCTTCGGGCGGCACCGGGCGCGCCTCGTTGATCGGCGGCCAGCGAACGTTGGTACGCGGCGTCTGCTCGCGGGTCGCGAGAGGTACTCTTGGCGCCTGGAGGTGGCGGAGGCGTCGGGCGCTGGGCCGGGACTGGAGCATCCGGGCCCAGCCGCAGACGGAGGCGCTCGAGCGCTTTCTCGAAGGTGGCCGCGTCTTGATAGCGCTTGTTGGGATCCTTTTTCAGCGCCCGGAGCACGACCTCGCTGATTTCGGGATCGAGGCCGGGCACGAGCAGCGCCAGCGACACCGGCTGTCCCTGCGTGACTTGACGCTCGATCTGGTGAGTGTTGGGGCCCGAAAACGCCTCGCGGTTCGAGAACAACTCGTACGAGACCGCGCCAACCGAGAAGATATCGCTGCGGTGGTCGATCTCGCCGCCTTCGATCTGCTCGGGCGACATGTAGCCCGGCGTCCCGATCACCATGTCCACCTGGGTCAGCGGCTGACCCGCCAGGGTTCCGTTGCGCTCGTCGACCCGGGCAATCCCGAAATCCAGGATTTTCAGCCGTCCATCCTGAGCCACCATGAGGTTGGCCGGCTTGATATCCCGGTGAATGATGCCGACCTCGTGGGCCTGGGCAAGCCCGGCGCACAGCTCCGCGATGAGCTTCAGCTTCTGCGACACGGACAGCGGCGCCCGTCGCTTGATCATCTCGGCCAGCGTCTCGCCGCGGACGTACTCCATCACGATGAACGGGGAGCTCTCGCGCCCGCCGGTGTCGTAGTCGTAGATATTGACGATATTGGGATGGTTCAAGGCCGCCAGCGCGCGGACTTCACGGTCGAACCGCGCGCGAAACTCGATGGAATCGAGCCGTTCGCTCAGCACTTTCACGGCGACGAGGCGATCCGTCTTCGGGTCCCAGGCGAGGCACAGATCGCCCATCCCGCCTCGTGCGATAAGGCTCTTGATCTCGTAGCGGCCGATGTGGGGCGGCAGACCAGACATGCCTGAAAACACTGGGGATCCTAGCACGCGGGGAAGTTCTGCCGTCCCGTGAAGCACCGTCCCTGCCCTCCTGCTCAGGTGGAGTGTCTCCACCGAGGAAGCCGCCCATTGACCCGGCGTGCGACCACGTTTGCCGACTACGGCGCGGAACGGCCGCTCATGCTTTTGCGAGAGGACAGACCGATGGACGCCTTACACCTGGATAACGCTGGAGTGGGCCATTTCGTACAGTGTTCGTTGACAAGCCCGATGATCGCCCGATAGTCTGTGCCGACCAGACCGGCCGCCGGGGGCCATCGGCGGCAGCGAGACGCAGAAACGGAGTCATCCCTCATGAACGGACGCGACAGCGTTCAGTCGCTCCTGGTGCTCAGAAAGCTCACCCGCGCCATCACCGACGTGGTGCGCGTGCAGATGACCGAGTACCTGAAGGTGCTGACGCCGCTTCTGCGGCCCAAGGCGGTCCTCGGGGAATACGTGCAGGGCGGTCCCAAGGAAACCAGCCGCAAAGCCGACAAGGCGTTTGCGGATCTGCAGAAGCTCTACGAGACGGTGGCCGGGGCCAAACCGTACAACATCCCGCGCGAGCTGCCCTCCCCGTTGAGCCTCACCAGCACCGGTCTGGAGATCACGCCGCTCGACTACCACCATGTGGCACAGTCGGGCGCGGATACGCGCAAAATCAGGGTTCGATGTCCATTGACCTGGGTGCTGACCTATACCGATTTTCCACCCACCCGGCTACAGGAGCTTCTGGACACGAAGGCGCGATCGGTCGAAGAGCTGCAGCGGTTCGTGCTCAACTATCTGGTCCTGCACCTGGCGACGACGAGCGAGCCGGGGCTGGCGCAGGTGTTCGAGGCGCTGCACTTCCCCGTAACCACCAGCAAGGTCCCACAATTCGGCGAGCTGCCGATCACCCACATCGGCATCGGGATTGCGACCACGCGCCCCTCCGACGCGCTGATGATCGAGAGCGCCGAGTTGACGGGCATGGACGCGTTCGAGGAGATCGTGAAGGTCGAGGACATCGCGCGGCTGGGCGATCCGTTCAAGGAGCGGCTGATCGAGATTGCCCGTCAGCAGGCGCCCGAGCTCGTCTGACGTCTGGCGGCAGACTGGAGGCTCGAGACGACTCCAGGACCGGACGCACGCGAGTCTATACTGGGAGCCGTGCCCCTGAAGCTGACGCTGCCGACCGACCTCATCCACCGCTTGTCCGGACTCGGCGGTGCGATCGCGGCGGCGTCTGACGAGGTGGTGTTCGCGTATCTGTTCGGCAGCGCGGCCACTGGCGGGTTGACACCACGCAGCGATGTGGATGTCGCCGTGTTCGCCGCACCGGATGCGGATACCCACACTGTACGGCTGTCAGTCGCGCGTGCGTGCGCACAGCAGCTCGGAAGCGATGCCGTCGACGTCGTGCTGCTGAACACCGCGCCTATCTCGCTCGCGGGCCGAGTGCTGTTGAGCCGACAGGTCCTCGTCGATCGAGATCCCCATGTCAGGCACCGCTACGAGTCGCTGCATGCGCGAATGTTCCAGGATTTCAGGATTCGCGAGCACCGCGTGCTGACACTGCGAAGTGCCCGTGGTTGATCGCGACCTCATTCTTCGACGTCTTGCACTCCTGGACACATACCTCGGGCAACTTGCGCCGTATCGCGAGATCGACCTTGCCGCGTACCGGCAGGACTGGAAGACGCAGCGGATCATCGAACGCACCCTGCACCTGGCGATTGAGACGTGCATGGACGTTGCCGATCACATCGTTGCCGACCGGCGGCTTCGCATTCCGGAGACTGGAGCCCAGTCCTTCGAGATCCTCGCCGAGGCACAGCTTCTACCGCACGAGCTTGGCGACGCGCTCGCGAGGATGGTCGGCTTCCGGAACATTCTGGTTCACGACTACGCCAGGCTGGACCCGGCGATAGTCGTCCGCGTCCTTCGTCAGGACGTGCTCGACCTGCGGCGTTTCCACGACGCCGTGCGGCTGATCCTGTAACGCGACGGTAATACGGCGGCCGCCACCCGGCGGGAGGCAGCAGTCCGAGTGTGGATGGCCGGGATGCGAGAACTCGCGCCTGATCAACCCTGAAAGAACAGCCACACACTCACGGCGCTGAAGAGGACCCCAACCAGCAGCCAGGTCCTTGTCTGCGGGTGAGAGACCCCGCCCCCGCGAGACATCCGCATGATGGCCGCGGCCAGAAACGTCACGGCGAGCACGGCGAGGATGTATTTCGCGGCCACGGGCGTCTCACGTCATCTTCGCCAACAGCCGCTGCTGCCGCCAGGCCGGCGCGCTCGTATTGAACAGCGGCGTACCGGGCTCGAGCAAGCACAAATAGTGTGCAGCAAGGATCCGTTGGCGTTGGTAGCCGTTTTTGAGCACGTCTAAGCAATGCGCGCGCGTCACCGGTGCGCCCATGAAGTGACGCGTTCCGAGATGGAAGCGATCCGCACTCGAGGTCCACCACTGTTGAACCTTTTCGGGGTCAGGCCAAGGCAGTCCGCTGTCTGGATCCATGTCGACGTTCGGGTCTTCAGGATCGCCGTTGGGGCCCGAGTCAAATGACAAAGGTGGTTCGCCTTCGAGACTATGGTGGACGAGATCGACGCCGGTTATCAGTGTAAACGCCTCTCCTGCCAGTCGCGCCGTCTCGGTGACCCGCATATTGTCAATCAACCAAGGGACGTACGCCGGATCGCCCGCAATCCCGCTGCCCTCGATGAGCCACCGCCCATGTTGTGGGTCGGTGGCCACGTCCTGAAGTACAGAGTGCGCCATCGTCAGATCCATCGCCTGCAGCGCCAGACGAAACGCTCTGGCTCGATGTGGACCGGAAACCATCCCCGTTTGTTTTAACACCTCGATGGCCGCTCCCCGATTGCCGAGCAGCACCGACGACCAGGTCCCCCATGCATGGCATTGCTGATCACTCTCTGCCTTGGGGGTGCCCGGCACGAGCTCTACGCGCCCCAGCTCACCTGCGGCCCGCAATGCCGCCATTCTGGAGGTGCCGCCGTCGCGCAGCGCCGCGTCTAGATACGGCCCGGGATCGACACGATGGGCGGCACATGATGCCAGGCCAATGCAGCGTCGAAACATCGATGCGGATTCGAGGAGCCCCTTGACCGTGCCTTGCAGCACATCACGAGGCACCCACCCGAACGCCGACACGATCCCTGTGCAGAGTGAGGCCGAGGCTTCGCCCACTGCCAAGAGCGCGCTGATCCGCTCGGGATCCCTGGCCTCGAGCGCGAGTACCGTCGCGGTAAACGCACCACCAGAGTCGTCGTCGGTCAATTGACGCTGGCACATCTTCCAGCCGGCTTCGCCTGCGATTCGAAGGCCATCCACGTGCGCCTCGATCCGATCATCCAGGCGTCTGAGGTCCTTCAGCGCGCAACGGCCCGCCCGGACGGCATGCTGATGCAGCGACCAGAGATTGCTGGCCTCCTCTGCATGCTGACTCAAGATCTCGTCGATCACATCCACACCTGTGTCCTGTCATTGATTCGTCATGTCGATCGATCATGCGACACCGGCCCTCCGGGTCTTCGAACGCTGGCGCTAGACGGCTGACGCCGGCAGGCGAGCAGTCCCCATCGACTCAGCAACGGGAGCGCCCGGTCGACGCTTGCCGCACCGAATGCCCGCTTGAGAGTCGTCCGCGAGCGCGATCCGTCCAGACTTCTCACGAGCGCCAGGAGGTCCGGCTCCAGCGCAAGTTCCGTGTGATATGGGGTTGTTACGGCAGTGCGATGCTCGGCTTCATATCGAGCCAAGGCATGAGCTTCAGGGTACTCGTCAAGGACACTCGTAGGCGGCGGCTCTGCCATACGCAGATCGATCTGTCCAATCTCGAACAGCCGCGTCAACTCATTTGTCAGCCGGTGCCGCGCGTCAGCGCCAATCGGACATTGGTGCTTCGACAGCAGGAGCGCCGCCTCGTGGTACAGCGCCTCGAGTTGCTGACCTCTCGGCCATTGCACGGCAAGCGTGACAACGGCCGCTTTGGTGATCGCGGCATCCAGCACAATCTCGACGCCACCGATCCCGGCGAAGCGCTCGGCAGCGCCGTCCGTGAGCACGAACGGATCTGCCACTGCGCGCAGTGCTGTCGCGAGGTAGCCGGCGCAGAGATCGGGTGTCGTGGGTACGACCCGGTCTCGAGCACCCGCGCGGCACAGGATCGACGAGTGGAAGTAACGATGCCCCAGCAGGTCCACAATCTGCTCGCGCTCGACCTGGCCCGCACGCTCCGGAGTCGTGGCGGCGCTGAGCCCAAATGGCACGTGTCCCTCCATGCGGCAGAACTGGGCGTCCGCCACATAGTCGAGCCCGTGCCTCTGCGCATGATCGACGAAATCGCGAAGCCAGAACCCGTCGTTCGTCTCGGCGAGGTATTCGTGCAGTACGTAGGATGACTCGCCATCCCGAACTCGCTGAAGCTCTTCGGCTAACAAGACCGACCACGCGTAGCCACCCGATGGCAACTGCTCCAGCAGACGACCCGCGGCCGCGCTTGCCACGCCGGCCTTGTCTTCCAGGGTGGCTTCGCGGACGGCGTGCGTGCCCAGCAGGATCTCGCGCACAATTCGCCGCGTGGCCCAACCAGGTTGAGCGTTGTAGGACACGTAGGCGAGTCCCATGGGCGTCAGGCTGTCGCGGCAAAACGTCATGATCGCGTCACGGGCATCGTCCGGTACCCACGAATAAAGTCCGTGTGCAATCACGAAGTCGCACGGTGCGTATCGTGCCGGATCGATCCGGCGGAGGTCCTCTAGCACGAAGTCGACATTGGCCAGTCCCACGCGCTGGGCGCCTCGGCGAGCACGGTCGAGTTCGACCTCGGACCGATCGATGCCGACGAAACCAGAACCTGGATCATAGAAAGCCAGAGCGAGCAGGTTCCGACCATCCCCGCAACCCAACTCGACGACCCGGACACGCCTCGAGCAGACCCGCAGTCCCGCGGACCAAAGTGCCGCCATCGCCAGATGGTCAGGCGAGGCGTTGCGCACGATACGCCCCTGATAGGGGACGACATCGTACGACCCAGGTACTGAATAGCTGTCAGTCAGCGGAGACAAGGCGGCCACACCACACGCGTGTTTGATACCTCGGATTCTTAAGGCAGGGCGTGAAGAATCGAGTAGCCGGAGAGTGTCACCGAACACCGTAGGTTGAGATGGCGCGGTCCGTTATCGAACACCGTCGCGATCTCCTCGCGCGAAATGATCCGCGGTGAGAACGCATGGAAGATCGGATTGCGGATCTGCAACAGATCGCCATGCCTCAGCCTCTCCAGGACCTCCTGAGGATCCAGCGCTTGGTGTTTGACCGCATACGCGTTGTCGGCACCGTAGCCACACACGTCGGCACCGAGGCCAGCCGCCATATCCGAGAGAAATCCAGTGAGCCATTGACCTTCGTTGAAATCTTCGGATCGAAAATAGAGAAGACTGTCATCGAACGCCATGGTACAGGAACACTCATCTCCAACCTCGTCAAAGAAGTACAGATACACATGGCACGGTACCGAGCGCGCGGTATAAATGAACCCGCTCGCGTGCCACCGTCGGCTCATGGTCAAGGCTGCGGCTTCGTTCTCGACTGGATAAAGCTTGTCGTCGACCAGTTCGAGCCCACCATCCATCTCACTGTCCGATGCTCGTAGCTGTCCCACGCTCTCAATGTGGACGTTCCACCGGTCTAATACGCGGCGACTCAATCTGGTCAACGTTCCGTCGATCGACCGACCGAGGCGCGAGAACCTTACGAACGTTGGCGTGGACATGTCAATACTGGCGTCAAGCGAACTGGATGACCTTGAATCCGGCGTCGATCAGACTTTTGTACTGCTGATAGTTCCGGATGACCGGGCTCTTATATGTGACCTTGCTACCCGCTTGGACGCGGGCGGCGTTATTGGTTTTTTGTTTGGCAGCCTTGAGCGCATCAGTGGTCGACTTCGCCTCGACGTTGTGATTGGGAGCGGGCGACTGATCAGACTCCCGTCTGTAACCGCACACCGTGCACACCAACCAGATTTTTTGATCATCGGCATGGGCGCCCGCCTGTTCCTCTTGGGGTGTGGTGCGGCGCGATAACTGTCTGCCGTGCGTGATGGATCCATCGTTGATATTGTGCTCGGCAGCCCGGCACTCGAACCGGTCTCCGTCGGTCGTCGCCTGTGCTTTCATCGCCGCGAGGCGCTTCTTGGGGTCCTCCTCTTCTTCGGGCACCGTAGGATAGTGCACTTCCTCGGTGTGCTTACCGGCGCCGCAAATGTCCTTGCCAACCGGATTCTTGGCCTTGGCTGCCTGCAGCAAGCCCATGGCTGTTCCAGAGTTGGCGGGACTACCACTGCCACCGCCATTGTTCGTCATCGGGTCGCTGAGTAATTGAACGTTGCCACCCTCGAACTTGACGTCCATCGATCCTGGTCCGATGAACTTGCACGGGCCGTGGGTGTTAGCAGACACCATGCCCCCACCTGTACCCTTGCTGGGGGCGTCACCCATGCTGCAAAAACTGGCACCCTTGATCGCGACGGGATTGCTCTCGATCTCGACCGTCGTGGTATAGCCGTCGGGCTTGTCACCCGACTTCCCGATATTGGGTAGCGGCGCTGGCACGAATGGGGCCGGGGGCCCTGGCATCTTGCAGATGTTGGGAAGCGTGGCGGTCGCGGTGCCACTACTTCCCTTGGTCACTGCGGTCTTGGGAGGATTGATGCCAACGCTCATGACAGGCTCGCGTGTTGCGGTGCCGCGAGCTGCAAGACCGCCGCCGCTCGATGGCCCGCTTCGGAACTGTTCCACACCAAGTAGATAGAGCCCTTCGCCCAGCCTCGTTTACCCGCTATCGCCGCTATCGTGATGAACAGCGGACCCGACGCAGCGCCGACATCGCCCCAGTTAGAGGCCGGCGCATCGTAGCTTGTCGGATCGGCGAGCGCAGCGGGCAGGCGTAGCAGCGTCAACCCCCACTCTTCCGATCGGTAGCGCTCTCCGTTGATGTCGCAGATGATCCCCTGCACCATTTCACCCGGCAGTCTGAGTGACTTGATCGCGGTTTTCACACAGGCCGTCAGACCCTCTCCGAGCACGACGGTGTCTGTCTTGATTCGACGTGGCTCGAGGGTGACTCCCACGCCGCGGACCAAGGCCAGCGACGGGATTCCAAGCCGCCGCATCAGCGACTCGGAGGCCACGGCGCACGCCGCAGCGGCTTCGCCTGGAAAGAACGCACCGCGGTGATAGGACGTGGCCAGCTGCCGACCATGTTCCAGCCAGGCCAGAGTCTCCAACCTCAGATAACTGTCGAGACCGACGATCACGCAGAGTTCCACCGTGCCCGATTCGATGCGCTCGCACGCGGCGCTCAGCGCCATCAGTCCAGCCGCATGTCCTTTCGCGACAACCTCCACGCGATCGAACTGCAGGCCGAAACGTCGCGCCGATAGGCCGCGCGCCACGGCCTGCGTATCCTCGACGGTCCAGCCCGGACGCTCCTCCGGCAGAGCCAGATACAACGGGATCTTCGTCGCGAGCGACCGCATCCGTGCCAGTTGCGCGCACACCTCGCCGAGCGCTGTCGTGCCCATCCGTATCAGTCTCTCCGGACCCATCAGCGCCGCCTCCAGGCTCGCGTCTCGCGCCACCCGAATTGGCTCCGCGACCTTGTCAACGAGGAACGGGTGATCGACCAGCTGACTGAGACCGGCGCGCGCTGCGGCGACACTGGCCTCCGCGGTCTGGCCCATCGGCGTGCGAGCGCCGACGGCCAAGAGATGCACGTTCGTCACAATTCTCCATGCCGCCGGATGACGGTCCGGTCGAGGTACTCGGCATCGTTGCCGCACCGCAGGCTCGTCTGCCACACGACGATCAGTCGCGGTCCTTCAGACTCGATGATCACGCTCACTAGCGTCGCTGCATGATCCTTCCTGGTCCAGGAAAAGAACGACTGGAACGACAAGGCGACCGTCGGCAGCGTGAACCGCAGGTGGCCATTCGGCGTCAGATTGATGAGTTCGACTGTCTCTCCGCCCGTCAGATAGCCCGCAACCTGCTGGTCTGGTGGCGAGCAGAGCAGGCAGCTCGGGTCGTAATCCACGGGAAGCAAAGGCCGCCGGTTTGTCATCCAGTCGTCGTCGTACGTCCCGGCGAGCTCCTTTCGCGGCGACCAATAGCTTGCGATCGCGCCGAATCCTGGGGGCCATCCCTTGCCCATCTTCTGCCACGGGTCCTCGACATTTGGCGCGGGTTTTCCCACCAGCCGAGCGTCGTTGGCCGCGACCCCCGTCCCCACCGGATTTCGAAAGTCGAGCCGATGGTGACGCGGATCCTCATCTTCGTGGTCGTAGCCGCCAAACGCGCGCTCATAGGTGATCGGCATCGATTCGAACGGCTCTGGCAAAGACGGCGCGACCCCGGCCAGCGTTCTCGACCAGGTCCGATGACCGACGACGGTCAACTCCTTCCGCAAGCCGCCGACCTGCATCCCTACCTTCACTCGTGTGCTCGGTCGACCGTTCGGCGAGTAGGCGATCGCGTTGAGGTACACGTCCGTCGCCGGCTTGATCGCGACGAGGTCGGCGTCGTAACGCAGGCTCGACGCTCCGTCGGCGCCGCTGTACTTGGGGGCATGAAGAGCCTTCAGTTGATTCGCCGCCAGACCCAGGCTGCCGTCGATCTGCACATCGTAGGTCGCTTTCACGACGACGATCCAATGGTGCACGCCTTCCTTGTCACGTACCCATGTCCGCTCGGCTTCGAACGGAGTCAGATTGTCGAGCGCCCACATATAGGTGCCGGCTGGCTGCGCTGTCAGTTGACTTGCACTGACCCGCCTTTGACCCGATTCACGCCAGAGGACCGGCTCGAAACGAACGTCCCCTCGATCATCACTTTCCCGGCGGAGGTCAGCGTGATGCTGGCTTTGCCGCAGCGAAGGACGAGCTGGCGCTTTGCGCTCACGATCATCCGCTCACCGTCGGAATCCACGGTGACTTGTCCAGCCGGGTCAGCCAACGAAGGTCCGGGTGAGCGCAGGACGCCGAGAATGATTGGTCTCCCGAGATCAGATCCGTCGAGGATGACCACGACTTTTCGACCGATGTGAGCGGCATGCACGTCGATCGTCGACCGAGCCTCGAGGGCGGCACGCCCCTGTTGACCCGGCAACACCACCAGTGGCGTCTGGCCACCGTCTCGGATCCCCACCAGCTCGCCGATCACAATGTCGGCGCTCGCTGAGATTCGTGGCGTCGTCACGTCGCCAAGGAGCGGCCGCAGCAATTCCGCAGCCGATACCTCCTCGTCAACCACCACCTCCGGATCGTCGATTGCCTTCGTTCCGTTCATAATCAGCTCCGTCGCCAGCGCCCTCTAATTCTGCAGGATCTTCGCGCCCTTCATGATGATGTCGCCCGAAGCCTTGACGGTAATCTTCCCGCTTCCCTCCAACGTGATGTCCTTGCCCTTGATCACGATCGTTCCATCCTTCTTCATGATGATGCTGGCGTCGCCAGTCTCGAGCGTGATCATGTCGCCGGCACCCACGACAAATTTCTGTCCGGCCGAAATGGCGTCGTCCTTGCCGACGCTCGCTGCGCGGCCGCCCGCCACCTTGACTTCCTGATCGCCGCCTATGGTCGTGGACGCATTGGCGCCGACCTTGGTCGTCTGCGCCCCGCCCACCGTGACCGACCGAGCGGCGGCGACTTTGGTCGATTGCGCGGCGCCCACGTTGACACTCTGCACCCCACCAACATTTATCATCTGAGCCGCCCCGACACTCACGACCTGAGCGCCCCCGACGGTAATCGCCTCTGCCGCGCCGACCGTGTGCGCTCGCGCCGCGCCGACCGTGTGCGCTTCCGCGAGCGAGATGGTGGTCGTCTGCACGCCGTTGACCGTGTGCGACCGCGCGCCGCTGATCGTGACGTCCTCGCCGCCGTTGACGGTTTCCTTCCGGTGCCCCGTGATCGTGATCGTCTCCGTCCCGCCGACGGTCTCCTGTCGATTCACGTCAATATTGATCGTCTGATTCTTGACGACGTGTTGCGTCTGGCTGCCGCCGACGGTCTCCGAGTCGTCGATGTCGACCTTGTCGGTCCGATTCTTGTGAATCGTCGAGGTCTGATTGTTCTCGACGACGGTGTCCATGTTGAATTGCCCATGGATGAAGACGCGCTCCTTGCCGGCGGTGTCGTCCATCGACAGTTCGTTATTCCCGGATCCCTTGTGGGTGTTCGACTTGATCCCGCTGAGCACCGCTCCCGCGGGAAACCCAAAGGGCGGCTGGCTCTCGGCGTTGTAGACGCGCCCGGTGATGATCGGCTGATCGGGATCGCCTTCCAGAAAGTCGACGATTACTTCCTGGCCGATGCGCGGCGTCGAGACGGCGCCCCACCCCTTGCCCGCCCACGGCTGCGACACGCGGATCCAGCACGAGCTGCTCTGGTCCTTCTTCCCGTAGCGATCCCAGTGGAACTGCACCTTCACGCGGCCGTACTTGTCGGTGTAGATTTCGTCGCCGGCCGGCCCCACGACCATCGCGGTCTGCGGCCCCTGCACGAACGGCTTGGGCGTCGCCCGCCTCGGCCGGAACTGCTGCTGACTGGACATGGCGGTGAAGCTGCACCGATAGCTGGTGGCGCCGCCCTCCGGCATCGCTTCATAGTCGCTGAATTCCAGGTCGTAGCTCGCCGCCACGATCAGGTGCTCGCGGTTCTGATCCTCGCGCGGGTAGTCGTCGAGCGTAAACAACGATCCGACCGCAATCCCCTTGGCGTTGCTCACCGCCTGCGCGGTCTCGAACTGGCTGCCGAGCTCGTCGATGCGCACGCCGGCATACTGTTCGCCGTCCGCCTTCTGCAGATAGTGACCTGGATAATCGTAGATTTCGTAGTCGCTCGGCGCGTAGCCTCGAGTCAGGACCCTCCGCGTCTTCAACTCGACGCTCGGCCGCTCCAGATCGTAGTCGTCGTGCACGTAGACGCCTGGCTGAATCTCGCGGGAAAAGTCCCAGCTGGTGATGCGCTCGAGCTCCGGCCGTATCACCTGCTCGGGAGCGATGAACGAGATCGTGTCGTAGCCGGGAACCGGCGTGTGCTTGCTCGTGGAATCGGTGAGGACCACGGTATTGTGGCCATCCGTGTGTCTCACGTAGTAATAGATGCCTTCCTCTTCCATCAGACGGCTGACGAAGTTGTAGTCGGTCTCCCGGTACTGCACGCAGTACGTCCACTTCCGGTAGGTGCCCGTCAGCTCGAACTTGAAATCGGCCGTCGTGTGATCGCCAAACACCTTCTTGACGATGTCCGGCACGGTCAGGTCCTGAAAGATGCGGCAGTCGGTCGTCCGCGTCAGAAACCAGAGCCAGGAGCGGACCACCGCGACATAGCGGTGATAGCGACCGTACGTCCCGCCTGCCGAGAAGCGAGTGACGAACCCGTTGAAGTAGCGTGTGCTGTCGTCGGGCAGCGCGATCTTCACGGTCACGTTCTTGCCCAGAATCTGGTCGAGATTGATATCAGCCTTCAGGCTCAGCAGATCGAGCTGGAACTCGCTCAGCCGGCCCAATTCCTCCCGCGCGTGCATGCCGTGAAACAGCAGCACGTCTTCGCCGAGAGGCGTGGCGATTTCCATCACTCTAGGCATGGCTCAATCCTGCGCCGGCCGGCTTCCTGGCCCTGATCACCAGCCCCGCCACCGGCGTGCCCGATTCCATCCGCAACTCGGCCTGCGCAATCTCGGACTCCAGCCCTGCGCCGGCGAGCAGCCGTTCGACATACCCGCGGGAGTGAGTATATCGGCCGTGCAGCTCGAGACGATAGTCCAGCATCGCCTCGGCGTTCAGTGCGTGCTCGAGCGTGAAAATCAACAGTCCGTTCGGTCGCAACGCTCCCGCCGCGGCCATCAGGACGTCGTCCAGCCCGCCGAAGTAGACCAGCGTGTCGGCCGACACAATCACATCGAACGCCTCCCGGTTGTCGCGCAGGTACTCGGTCAATTCGACTTTGAACAACCCGTCGTAGACCCTCTTCTCTTTGGCCTGAGCGAGCATGCCCGCCGAGAGATCGATGCCGGTCAGCCGGCGAGCGTACGACACGACCAGCGGGCCGCACAGCCCCGTTCCACAGCCGGCGTCGAGGACATCCAAACTCTTTGACGGCTCGGGGCTCGAGTCCTCGAGCATCGCCGCCACCAGCGCAGGCGCGCGGTACGACAGCTTCGCGAGCTTCGAGTCGAAGCTTGCGGCGAAACTGTCGAACGTGCCCTCAACGAACCCGTCAGACGCCCGGCCCGGGACGTCGCGACCGGTGCAGGCGGCCAGCATGTGCCGCGCAATGGGATCCTCTGGTTCCTCCGCGATCCATTCCTCGAAGATCTTCACGGCTTCGTCGACTTCGCCCAGGGTGCAGTGCGCCAGCGCCAGCAGCCGCCGGGCCTCCCGGTGCTTCGGCCTGAGCAGAATCACCTTGCAGAAGCACGCGACCGCCTCCTCCTGCCGCCTCAACCCGTTCAGGAGGATGCCGAGATTGGTGTAGGCATCGATATGATCGGGCTCCAGTCGAATCGCCGTCCGATACGCGGCCTCGGCGTCCACGGGCTGGTCTGCCGCCCGCAACAGGACGCCCAGATTGCTGTACGCATTGGCGTGATTCGGATCGATCGCGATGGCACGCCGATAGGCCGTGATGGCCTCGTCGAGCCTGTCCTGCGCCTGCAGAACGATGCCAAGATTGCTGTAACAGTCGGCCTGTCCGGGCGCGAGCGCAAGGCTCTTCTCGATGAGCGCCACGGCCTCGTCGCCTCGTCCGAGTTGATGCGCGAGCACCCCGGCATAGTGCAGGGCGCGGTCGTGATCCGGGGCCACTTCCAGGATTCGGCGATAGACGATCTCGGCCTCAGCGAACTGCTCGTTCTTCTGCAGCAGCACGGCAATCGACACCGCCTCTTCGAGCGTCAGTTCACGCGTCGGCGCTTCTGACGGCTCCAAACGCTCATCGAGCAGGTTCCGCGTGTCCTCGCTGATCATCCCAACCGCCCGAATGGTAACAGACCGGGCACACCGAACACATCGAGGCTTAGGACCCTAATCGAATTGGTATTCAAAATCGCCGCCGACGGCCGCCAGACGCACGCCGTTCAGGGTCGACCCCGCCATCGTCCTCGTCAGGAATTCGTGGCTGATGGCCGGTAATACCGTATTCGTTAGGATTGCGTCGATCATCCGTCCGCCGCTTTCGACCTCCGTACACCGGCTCACAATCAACTTAACGGCATCCTCGTCATATCGGAACGGAATCTTGTGGTGCTCGGTCACTCGCCGTGCAATGCGGCCAAGCTGCAGGCGAACGATCTGGGCCAGCATCGCGTCGCCCAGCGGATAGTAAGGAATCACGACCAGCCGCCCGAGGAGTGCCGCGGGAAACTTCTTCAAGAGCGGCTCTCGCAGGGCTTTGGCCACGCCCTCTGGCTGGGGCATCAGCTCCGGGTCCCGGCACATGCTCACGATGAGATCGGTGCCGACGTTCGACGTCAGCAGGATGATCGTGTTCTTGAAATCGATGTGCCGTCCTTCGGCGTCTTCCATCCAACCCTTGTCGAACACTTGAAAAAACAACTCGTGGACATCGGAGTGCGCCTTCTCGATCTCGTCCAGCAGGACCACACTGTACGGACGCCGGCGCACGGCTTCGGTCAGGATGCCGCCCTCGCCGTACCCCACATAGCCGGGCGGCGATCCTTTGAGGGTCGAGACGGTGTGCTTCTCCTGGAACTCGCTCATGTTGATCGTGATGACGTTCTGCTCGCCGCCGTACAACGCCTCGGCCAACGTCAACGCGGTTTCAGTCTTGCCGATGCCTGACGGTCCGCAGAGCATGAAGACGCCAATCGGCTTGTTTGGATTGTCGAGCTTCGCGCGCGAGGTATGAATGCGGCGCGCGATCATCTCGAGGGCGTGCCGCTGGCCGATCACCCGCTGATTGAGCGTGTCGGCCAGATTCAGCAGCGTCCCGATCTCGTTCTTCACCATGCGGCCGACCGGTACGCCGGTCCAGTCCTGCACGACGGATCCGACTGCCTGCTCGTCGACGCTTGGCAGGATGAGCGGCGAGTCGCCTTGCACGTCCGACAGCTTGGCCTGGAGCTCGGCCAGCTCGCCGAGCAGCCGCTGCCGTTCTTCCGGAGACACCTGTTCCGGAGCTGGTGGGTCGGCGGCGGCCTTCTGCGCCTCAGCGGCCTGCTCCAGCCTGCTCCCCGTGCCCTCCACCGGCTCGCTTCGCTGCCGGAGCCTCGCGCGAATCGCCAGGACCCGCTCCACCAGATCGCGCTCGGCCTTCCAGCGCTCCTCCAACAGCGTGCGCAGCTGCTCGCTCGACACGAGCTTCTCTTCCGCCGACTTTCGCCGCCGGTCCGCGTTGATGCCGACGGTCTCCTCCCGACCGATAATCTCCATCTCCGTCTGCAAGGCGTCGATCGTCCGCCGGCAATCCTCGAGCTGCGGCGGCACACCGTGCTGGCTGATGGCCACGCGCGCGCACGCGGTATCGAGCAGACTGATCGCCTTGTCCGGCAATTGCCGTGCGGGTATGTAGCGATGCGACAGCCGTACGGCGGCTTCGAGCGCCTCGTCGAGCACCTGAACCCGGTGATGCTTCTCGAGGATGGACGCGACGCCGCGGACCATCAGAATCGCCTTGTCCTCGGTCGGCTCCTCGACCTTCACCACCTGGAATCGCCGGGTGAGCGCGGGGTCCTTTTCGATGTACTTCTTGTATTCACCCCACGTCGTCGCCGCAATCGTGCGCAACGTGCCGCGCGCCAGGGCCGGCTTGAGCAGGTTCGCCGCGTCGCCGGTACCCGCCGCGCCTCCCGCGCCAATGAGGGTGTGCGCCTCGTCCACGAACAGGATGATCGGTTTGGGCGACGCCTGCACCTCGTCGATGACCTGCCGCAAGCGGTTTTCGAACTCGCCTTTCATGCTCGCACCGGCCTGCAGCAGTCCGATGTCGAGGGTATGCAACGACACATTCTGCAACGGCGGAGGCACGTCGCCTCGCGCCAGCCGCAGGGCGAAGCCCTCGACCACCGCGGTTTTTCCGACCCCGGCCTCGCCCGTCAGAATGGGATTGTTCTGGCGGCGGCGCATCAGGATATCGATGATCTGCCTGATCTCCTCGTCCCGACCGCTGACCGGATCGATCTCGCCCTTGCGCGCACGCTCGGTCAGATCCGTCGCAAACCGTTTGAGCGCCTCCTGCTTGCCCATCTGCGCCGGCGCCATGGCGTCGGTGGCTTCGCCTGGCGCCGTGAGCGACGAGCCGTCGGTAGCGCCCAGCTGGTCCTCGGGCGAGCCGTTCACGATCCGCGCAAAATCCTCGGTCAGCGTGTCCGGCTTCACGTGCTCGAACTGACGTGATATCGCCATCAAGGCATTGCGCAGCGACGCCGTCTTCAGGATCCCGACCACGAGGTGGCCCGTACGAACGCGCGGCTCCCCGAACATCAGCGTCGCGTACACCCAGCCACGCTCAACCGCATTCTCGACGTGCGCAGAGAGATCCGAGATGGAGCTCGCGCCGCGCGGCAGCCGGTCGAGGGCATCTGTGACGTCCTTCGCCAGACGAGACGAATCGATCTCGAAGTGCCTGACGATGCGATGCAGATCGGAGTCTGGGGTGTGCAGAATCTGCTGAATCCAGTGCACCAGCTCCACGTACGGGTTGCCGCGGAGCTTGCAGAAGACGGTAGCGCCCTCGATCGCCTTGTACGCAAGACTATTGAGCTTGCCGAACAACGCCGAGCGACTGATCTCACTCATGCGACGGGTGCTCCGGTGGCGACCAACGCCTCTGCATCCAGAAGCAAATCATCGGCAGGCGTGTCTCGCGGCCGATCGCCGAGCCAGCTCGTCCAACCCAGTCGCTGGTGGCCGCCGAGCATCACCGACGGGACCTCGGTCCGCTGCAACAGCAGGCGAACGTCCCACTCGAGCTCGAAGCAGAGATACAGCCTGACCCAGTCGACCAGCTTCCTGAGCAGCGCGCCACCCGGCAGGAAACTCTCGTACTGCGACAGCGTCAGCGGCCCGAGATGAATTCGGAACTTGTGCTGGCGGTCCCACACGGAGCTGCCGAGCACGGCGCCGGAGCCCAGTGCCGCGCCCTCCGACAGGCGGGTCCGCTCGCTCACGCCGAGCGTCATCCAGTGGCCGACGAACTCCTCGATCCGCACGGGCACGCGGAAATAGTGCTGGAGAATGTGGGTCAGCCCTTCCACGTTCCGCACCTGGCGGATGAGGGTGCCGACGTGAAAGAACTTGGCCAGGTCCGGCAGCCTGTCGCGATCCCGAAACGGCGGCGACGCCATGCCCAGCAACGCCCCTACGTAGACCGTAAAGCGATCCTCTTTCGGACGATCCCGGTTGACGTGCGGCTGGGCCTGAGCCCACGCCCGATAGAACAACGCGAGGAACCGGTGATGGAAAATGTCGAGAAAGCGGCTGAGGGTCGGATCGCCCGCATGCTTCAGGCGCTCACGCGCATATTCCGTGAGGTGAATCGGCAGCGGCCCGTTCGGGCCGAACAGGCCGAATAACTTCACCTGAAGTCGCGGCGTCTCGCCCGGGCGCAGCTCGAACGATGCGAGCGGGGCGGGTGCGAACGACAGGTCCGGATCCTGCCCCAGGCGCACCGATTCATCGGCGGGACGCCGCGCCTGCCCCCAACGCGGTTTCTCCGCGTACAGGCATTCCAACCGGCGCAGCGTCTGATAAAAATCGTGCCGGTGGGGCGCCGCTGCCAGCTCCGCGAAGAAGGTTAGAGCGTCGCTCTCGCGCCCGACTGTTGCTCCCATCGATTGATTTCCCCACGCTTGTCGGACCGCAACACGGTTTCCGTGAACGAGTTGATCGACACGTGACGCGCGAAGTATCGAGCGAGCACCGTGCCGAGCAGAAATGCGCTGGCGCCCTCGAACGCCAGCTCGTCAACCTGTAGAACGATCTCGAGGCCACGGCCGAACGCGAGCGGACCCGGTCCACGCAGCCGCCGCACGACGGGACCGACCCGCACCGAGCGGATCCCTTCGATCTGCCGTCTGGCGCTCACGTCGGAGTCCGCGGCATACAGCTCCAGAAGGTCGCGCAGCGCGGCGGCCCCTTTCTCCGGTGTCGATTGCACGAGCGACAGATAGTTGAGCGACAGATGACTGACCGCGCGCCAGGACACGGCGCCATCGGCAAGCGGCGAATACGGCCGCGTGGGACCGCTGACGACGCGGATGCCTGCCAGCGGAGCGGCAACGTCGAGCGACAAATCGCTCGTGCCGATCCCTACGGGCATCTGCAGCACGAGATCCCGATTGGTGCACCATGCCTGGATGGAGAGCTGACGGAGGTCGCCGCTGAAAGGAGCCTGCGCGGCGTCGACGAGCGAGAGAAAGACCTCCGTGCCAATGTAGCTCGAACGGGATCCTCGGCGCTTCGCACTGGCGGAGACCAGCCGCGGCTCACGGCGGGTCGTAAAGTAGGCGGACTGCTCATGTTCACCGTCGCCGCTGTACGCCGAATAGAACGGCAGGAACTGCTGTTCGCTGTCCGTGCCGATGCCGTGGCCAACGACACTGGTCACTTCGTACACTTCGAAATCGAGGGGCCGCGTGCGGTCCGGCACAACGTGATACTCGTACGCGTTGTCGTTCACGTGAATGCGATCGACGCGCTTGTGAAACAAGTTGACGGCCGGCGTGCAGAACAGCGCCAGGTTCGACCCATCGAGGACGCCGTCGAGCGTCTGGTCTCCGCGGCCCAGGAGAATCACCAGCTCGACGTGGTCCGAGTCCACCCGTTTGATGGCCCGCGAAAGGCCGGTCAGCTCGAAAAAACGAAAGCGCTGCGGAAACGAGAAGTACTCCTGCAAGAGCCGGTAGCCTTGAAACGAGCGCAAGGTCACCGGCAGCAGCGCCTCGGCGTCGGTGAAGCCCACCGGCTGGATCGACGCAGCGGGAAGAAACTGGTGCCACGGCTTCACGCTCTTCAACGGCAGGATCAGCGCACCCAGGCCGGCCGCCAAACACAGCTCGTACAGCTTGTTCGCCACGTCGTCGCGTCCGGTCAGATAGAAACACAGCCTGTCGATGGCCAGCTGCGAGAACTTCAGCCCGGCGGTCGCCTTCAGCCGAATCCGGACGCCGCCCTTGATACGCTGCGGCGCGACCGGCAGCTGATTGAGCGGGAGATCCGGCGCGAACGAAAAATAACTCGCCGACACGACCTGCAGCGGCCACAGCGTGACGTCCTGCGCCGTGCGAAACTCACACGCGGCAGCATCGTCGGCGGCTGATGCACCCGACATCGTGCTGCCGCGCGGCACGGTGGGGCCGCTGGCCAGATTGGGATCGTTCGGATCGGGAGTGAGCTGAGCGACCAGCATCGACGGCGTTGGCGCCAGGTAGTGCGGATAGACGATCTCGAGCAGCGCCTGCGTGAAGCGAGGAAACTCGGCGTCCAACTTGAGCTGCACCCGCGCCGCCAGAAACGCCACGCCCTCGAGCAGCCGCTCGACATAGGGATCGTCGGGGATCTGATTCCCGCGCATGCCGAGTCTGGCCGCAATCTTCGGGAACAGTGCCGCGAACTCGGCGCCGTGCTCGCGCAGATGGCCGAGCTCGTCTTCGTAGAGTTGGACCAGGCGAGGGTCCATTACGCGACCCGCTGAGACGAGATGAGATCGGTGATCAGCACCTTGCCGGTTTCGAGATCGAAATCGGTCCGAATCAGAAACTCGAGCGGCACCGGCTGCAACCAGATCTGGCCGTGGATCTCGACGCCGATGACGTTGTGATGCTCGAGATCGCCGGCCTCGAGCAGCGTCTTGATCTCCAGGGTGGACGGCAGGATGCGCGGCTCGAAATTCAGGATGGCGTCGCGGATGGCCCGGGCCAGGTCGGTCACATCGAGCGAAGAAGCGGCCTTCCCGGACATCGCGGGCAATCCGAAATTCAACACCGACCGGCGCATCAGGGGTGCGCCGGCCATCGCGTCGACGGCTTCGAGCTGCGTGGCGTTGAACAACCAGGCGAGATCCCGCACCACCGACTCCCGCATCCGCCGTTTCGACAGCACGCGAGCCTCGCGGGGCTCCATCTTCTTGTCGGGCTCCTCGTCGGTCAGACGGTCCAACAACATGGGCTGCAAGCGATCCTGCGGGAGCAGTTGATCAGCCATGATCGTGGGCGGAATCCGACGCGTCCTCCCCGCTGCCGGCGATCGAGATCGTGCGGACCTCCATGAGCGGGACATCGTCGGTATCGGTCGCGATGATGCGTTGACCGAGACCGCGGTGTGCGTCCGGGGCCATCTCTTCCCACACCGTCTTGCGGGCGAGGGCGATCAGGCCGTCGGAGGCCGACTCGGAGCCGGGATACCTGGTGGGGATGAGCGCCACCGCCTCCCCGCCATTCTCGAACTGCAGGTGCGCGGGCATCCAGACCATGTCGCGCAGATCCTCGGGCGGCTCGATCTGGATTTTGATCAAACGGGAGAAAGGCACCCAGTAGTACCGGGCGTTGATGACGGCTTCGAGCACCGGGCCCAAACGGGAATCGGCGTCGGCGATCCAGGAGAACGGCCGTCCGTCGATGTGGCCCGAGGATGTCGGGGCCTCGTCAAAGGCCAGCGATCGCAGCTGTTGCGATTGTTCGTGCTCGCCCCGCCCGGCCACCAGCAGCGATTCGATGAGCAGCGCCAGCCAGTGTTCCGGCTGACCGAAGATCATGGGCGATCGCTTTCCCGCGAACACCTCGATCCGGGTGGCTTCGCAGCGAACGGCGTCGCCGTAGATCTGGCGCATGGCCAGCGCCTCGGGCTCGAGCTCGGACGCGACCGTCAACTGGTTCAGCGCCCGGTCCCACTGGCCGAGCACGCAGAGCAACTGAAAGAGAAAAATGCGCAGCTTTGGATCGGCGGGGTTGGCCCGGACCTGCTCCTGCAATTGGGCCAGAGCGGCGACAGGGTCGCCGCTCTTCAGACTCCGTTCGGCGACATCGGCGAGGTGCATGGTGGTGTGACATCCCGACCGAGAGCCTCAAGGGACGGGCCCGACTAGGAGCTCTCACTCCATTGGTCCGCGAAGGTCATGCCGCCCTGCGGTTGCCCATCGTTGCCTTGAGGCACGTACTCGACCTCGATCTTGTTGAACGAAAAGCCGACTCTTTCGACGACGTCCGGGCTGCCGCTGGAATCGCCGCCGTCGATCGTCAGCGAGGTCACGCGCCCCTGCTCAATCGTGACCTTGAGGTACTCGACCTGGCTCTTGCCCGCTTTCCGCAGCGTCAGCACGGCTTTCTGGATCGGCTCGTTGGTGCGCAACGCACTCATCAAGGCGGTCGAGGCGCTGTCGACTCTCTTCACGATCCTCAGATCGTTGATGGTGGCCTTGCCTGTCGCCGTGCCACCCCCGAGCGTCGGTTTTCCCTGCATCCCCCAGGACCAGCTCAACACATCGATCTCGCCCTTGTGCTGAGCGTCCTGCGATTCTCCTTTGATCAGGCCATGCTTGGCGCCTTTGACCATCAGAAACATGTCGCCAACGCCGTTGCTCGCTGGAGGAGTCACATTCGTCAGCCTTCTCTAGCGTCCTGATGCCCGATTGGACGCGTGGGCCCGATCGCGACCGGGCTACCCTTCCTTGTTGCCCTTGATGTCGTACTTGAAATGAATGCCGGCATCGAGCGAGCCGTCGGCCTTTTGCGGTTTGTACTCGAGATCCACCTTGGCAAATGCCAGGCTCACATTCTCGGAACTCTGGCCCACGCCCGCGCCGGTCCCGCCGTGGGATACGGCGGTCACGATCACGTCGTTCATCTTGACGATGAGATACTCCTGCTGGCCCTTGCCCGACTTCCGATGGGTGATCGTGGCTTCCTTGATGTGGACGCCGGTGGCGCACGCTTGCATGAGCACGGGCGACGCCTTGTCGACACTGTGAGTAAACGACAGATCCTGGAAGCTCGCTTTACCCTCTCCGCCGCCGCTGCCAGACGCCATCGAGCCAGAATTCTGCACACCCCATGAGTACGACAACACCTCGATCTGGTCTTTGTGTTTGTCGTCAAGGGACTCGCCCTTGATGTCGCCGATCTTTGCGAAAATGTCTGCTGCCATAACGAGCTCCTGTCCTGGCGAACCTTGCGGTGAACGGACGTCGTGGAGAATCAGCCAGCCTTGGCGGACGGCAACTTGGAGACCAGCCGGAGCGATACGGTCAACCCTTCGAGCTGATAGTGCGGGCGCAGAAAGAACGTCGCCGAGTAGTAACCCGGGTTTCCTTCAACTTCCTTGACTTGCACTTCGGCGGCCGCCAGCGGTTTCGACGCCTTCGTCGTTTCCGAGGAATGGGCCGGATCGCCGTCCACGTAGTTCATGATCCATCGCTTCAGCCAGATTTCCATGTCCTCCCGTTCCTTGAAGGACCCGATCTTGTCGCGCACGATGCACTTCAAGTAGTGGGCGAACCGGCAGCACGCGAACATATACGGCAGCCGCGCGGACAGATTGGCGTTGGCGGTCGCGTCTGGATCGTCGTATTCAAACGGCTTCTGCAGCGACTGCGCGCCGATGAACGCGGCGAAATCTGAATTCTTGCGATGCACAAGCGGCATGAATCCGTTCTTGGCCAGCTCCGCCTCGCGCCGGTCGCTGATGGCAATTTCGGTTGGACACTTCATGTCCACGCCGCCATCGTCGGTCGGGAAGGTATGCGTCGGCAGGCCCTCGACCGAGCCGCCGGATTCGATGCCGCGGATGCGCGAGCACCAGCCGTACAGCTTGAACGAGCGGTTGATGTTCACCGCCATCGCATAGGCGGCATTCGCCCAGGTGTAGCGGCTGTGGTCGGCCGCGCCCGTGTCCTCCTCGAAGTCGAATTCTTCGACCGGACTGGTCTTGGCGCCGTATGGGAGGCGCGACAGGTAGCGCGGCATGGCCAGACCGATATAGCGGGCGTCCTCCGATTCACGCAGCGACCGCCAGCTGGCATAGTCCGGCGTGGTGAAAATCTTGGTCAGGTCGCGCGGATTGGCCAGCTCCTGCCAGGTTTCCATCTGCATCACCGTCGGCGAGGCGCCGGCGATGAACGGCGTGTGCGCGGCAGCCGCGACCTTGGACATCTCGCCCAGCAACTCCGTGTCGGGGGGCGTCTGATCGAAGTAGTAGTCCCCCACCAGGCAGCCGAAGGGCTCGCCGCCGAACTGACCGTATTCCGCCTCGTAGATTTTCTTGAACAGCGGGCTCTGATCCCACGCCGTCCCCTTGTAGCTTTTCAACGTCTTGCCGAGATCCAGCTTGCTGATGTTCATGAAGCGGATCTTGAGCATCTCGTCGGTTTCGGTGTTGTTCACCAGATAGTGCAGCCCGCGCCACGCCCCTTCGAGCTTCTGGAACTCGGGATGGTGCAGGATGAGATTGACCTGCTCGGTCAACTTCTGATCCAGCTGGCCGATAATCGCCTCGATCGACTTGATGACGTCGTCGCCGATCAGCGTGGTCTGCGAGAGCGCCTGTTCTGCCAGCGTCCGAACCGCCCGCTCGACGCCTTCCTTCACGGCGGCGGTTTTTGGCTTGAATTCTTTCCTCAACAGAGAATCGAATTCCGTCAATCCGACGGTTCCGACCTCCGCCTGCGCGTCTTGCTGGGACTTGGGGTCAGCCATGGCTGTTCTCTGATCGACGGTTCATGTGGCTCATTCCGAAGGTTCGTCCTGCGGATTCTTGGTGGTTGCCAACGTCTGGAGGAGCGCCGGATCCCGCAACAGCTTGCTCACGAGCTCTTCGGCTCCGGTCTTGCCGTCCATATACGTGATCAAGTTCGCGAGCTGTTCTCTGGCCTCCAGGAGCTTGTTGAGCGCATCCACCTTGCGCGCGACAGCCGCGGGCGAAAAGTCGTCCATGTTCTCGAAGGTCAGCTCCACGTTGATATTGCCCTCGCCGGTCAACGTGTTCGGCACGGCAAACGCGGCGCGCGGTTTCAAGGCTTTCATCCGGCTGTCGAAATTGTCGACGTCGATCTCGAGAAACTTCCGATCAGACACCGGCGGCAGCGGCTCGTCCGACTTGACCTTGCCCGACAGATCCGCCAGCACGCCCATGACAAAGGGCAGCTGAATCTTCTTTTCCGCCCCATAGAGCTCCACGTCATACTCGATTTGCACGCGCGGCGCACGATTACGGGCGATGAATTTCTGACTGCTCGACTTGGCCACGAAACCTCCTCCAGGAACGACCTCGACACTACCGGCTATTCCAGTCCTTCAATCCTTCAACCCGCCTGCCGCCCGCGCCTGCGCCACCGCGTCCGGGGCAATGTCGGCCAGCACTTCCAGAAAATCTTTGGCGACAAGTCGCTTCGCTCGCTCCAGGAACATCGGGATTGGGCTCGAAGGCTCCGTGCGCCGGAAGAAATCCGCCACCGCCTCCAACGCTCGAACGGCATCCTGCCGCGACTTGACGACGCCGCTCGCCGATCCGGCATCAACGCCCGGAGTATCTGCCGCGCCAGCCACAACCGCTGCCGCCACCCCCGCAGTGTCCGGATGCAGGGCCAGCCGCGCCCCTAACGCATGATTCATTCTTGCCAGCGCGACGGTCAACGAGTCGAAAGTGGGTGTCGCTTCGGCGCCCCCGGCTTCGCGCGTTTTGACCTCGATGCGCTGTAGCGCAGCCACCGCACTCAGCACGCTCTCGCGCAGCCGCGTGAGCTCGGCACGCGGCATCGACGCAAACGCCGCGTTGACGCGGTTCTCGTCCGGTGCGTCTTTGCCGCCCGGCACTTCCTGACGCGTCGTGGCGTCGATGTCCTGAAGGCTGAACGTGCCGTGCTGACGACTGCTGACAAGCGGCACTCGCCGAAGGGCGTCCACAACGGCCCATGGATCGGCAAAGCAGTTCAGTGCGCTTCGCCGTCGGATGACATCCTCATCGACGAGCGGATAGGTTGGGGTCCAGTGCGTCTCCAGCCATGTCGACGCAATGGTGAGCGTCTCGGAAAATGCCGCCACTCCATCAGTCCTCAAGAGTGCCGTCCCCAGATTCGCCAGCACGCGCAGATCCTTGCTCTTTGCAAGCGCCGTGAGCGCGGCGTCTCGAATCTCAAGCCAGACGGGCGATTCCGGCGGCTTGGGTATCCAGTTTTCAATCCACTTCTCGCGCTTTTCGGGTAAAGCGTCGAGCGCCTTGGCCTGTCCAAACAGCCGGAACACATCGAACGCTGCCAAATCTGGCGTGTCTTCCAGATTCTCGCCACACGGCCGCTCCGGTGTAATCGGCGACAACAGATCCTGAGGCTGCCAACGAGCGCTCATAGAACCGTTCCGTCCGGCCCGGCTTCCCCCCTCATGACATGAATCTGTCCAACCACGTGGGCATTCACGACGTGTATCAATAGAAGTAACGTCAAAGACCCACAAATTGAACGGGGTCTTCTGGTGGTTGCCACGAAACGAGACGGATTCTATCGACTTCCAGCCAAAACTTCAAAGCCCAAAAATACCAGCTCAAACCCCGATGAAACAGGCACTTCTGGAATTTTTATTCGACCGCGTCCGTCTCCGCCGTGGCGTCGCCATCCGCGGCCGCCTCGACGATCAGCACGGTGACATTGTCGGGGGCTCCTGCCGCCAGGGTGGTCGCGATCAGCCCCTGAACCGCGGCGCCGATGTCGTCGTGATCCAGCCATGCCTCGATCTGGGGCTCCGTGAGCGCCCGTGTCAACCCGTCCGAGCAGAGCAGAAATCGATCGCCGCTGCACACGTCATCGCCACGCAGGTCGAGCGCCAGGTTCGACTGGACCCCAACCGCTCTCGTGATCGCCGTGGATGTCTCTCGGCCATCCGGTCCATCCGAATCGTCCACACTGTGATCGCGGGTCAAGCGCTCCAGCCTGCCCGATCGCCACCGATAGACCCGACTGTCGCCCGCCCAGAGAATGGCGCAGCTCGAGCCACGTACCAGCAACACCACCACCGTGCTGGCGCTTCGATCGGCCAGCGTTCCGCCGCCTGCGCTCACGCGCAGCAGGTAATCGTTGACCCATTGCAGGCGTTGCCGGGCGGCCTCGACCGTTTCGTCGAAGGTGGGTGCCGGCTCCAGCTCCGCGAGCGTGTCGCACACCATCCGACTGGCGACCTCGCCATCGCGATGGCCGCCCAGGCCGTCGGCCACGGCCCACATGCCAATCTCGGATCGCTCGACGAATGCGTCCTCGTTGATCTCTCGCACCAGGCCCACGTCGCTCGCGGCAGCCGATCGGAAACTGATCGGCGTGGGCTGTTCGTTCCGAAGCGAAAATGTGGCGTGCGTATCCACGTGCCCGGGCACCGGACGCCACCGATACTGTGCCCAGGCGCCGTCCAGCAGCGCCACGAAGGTGCTCGGATGCGGCAAGCCCCTCGAAATCAGGCAACTCGGCTCGACGGCCGATGACCCTTCGGTCCACCACACCGCGAGCGGCTCATACACCGACGACAGGCGCTGCGACAACAGCTGCTCGAAAGCCGACGCGAGATTCGTGGTGGAGCCGAGCGGGATCTGCCACAGCTGCTCACCGTTACTCAACACCGCCTCGGCGCCGGGATCGAGCACCACCGGCAGCGGCACCGTAATCGCGTCGAGGGCCGCACCCAGCTTGACGATCTCCGCATCGAACCGCTCGAAATCGACCTCCTCCATCGCCAGCGTGTCGATCATCAGACGCTCCGCTCGATCGAAAAACGCCGCAGAAGCCCTGGTGGCCGCAAGAGGATTGACGCCGGGCGGCAGAGTCGCGACGAGCGTCAACGGGAAATACCGCCCGACACGATCGACGCTGGGCACCATCAAGCCGATGACCGGTGCGGGGCCGCAGGTCGCGGCGGCGCACAGGAAACGCCACGCCGGGCTGGTCAGATAGACATCCAGCCAACGCTCACCCAGGGCCTCGCGGCTCGCCGCCAGGCCTTCCCGCAGCCACGTGTCCCACGCGTCGACGAATGCATCCGACACGCGGCGGCGCAGAAAATCGCCATGGCTCGGCAGCTTTCCGAACAGCCCTATTTCCACGGATCCGCCTGAGAGAAATCGATGGTGGGAAATCGGGCGCTCAGGGCTCGCACCTGAACTTCTGCCAGTCACGTGCCGTGAACGGGTTGCTGCTGGCGTTTGACGCGTCGATGGTGACCTGGGCCCGGTAGCTGTTCCTCTGAAACTGCAGCACGGAGACCAGATTCCCTTCAGGCTGGGCTTGCGCCGGCATCACGGCGTCAATCACCCGAAACCACGCCCACGGACTGTCGGATCCAAATGCGCGATCGGGGGGAGCGGCATCGTCCTCGAAAGTGGCGTAAGCCAAACCGGGCTTCGGCCCCGGCCACGTGAACGCCTTCTTCCTCTCTGCGCCCGGCCTCACGTCCAGGTCCTGGCCGTCGACATAGAAATAGAATCGGGTCGCGGGGGGAGTGAGATTCGAAAGGCTCACGTCGAACCGAAGCTCCGGCGTCTTCGCGCCGGGACTGAAGAACATCTGTCGAATCCGTTCCACTCGCTGGAATTGGGTCAGCATGCTGGTTGACGGGTCCACGGACGCGAGCCGCCACGCCCACGGCCGCTGCAGCTTATCCACCAGCGGGTCGAGCTCGGTAAAAAAGCGGTCGTACAGACCGCCGTACCCGAAGACTTCGCCAAAGTCACTCAGCGGCATGTCGGTCCCGGCGCCAAACGGATAGTGCTCCGCGACCCGCGCACGACACTGCGCCACGACCTCAACGTCATACCGCTTCTCGAGCTCACCGGTCGCGGCGGACTGAACGCCCTCCCCCACGTGTTGAGCAATCTGGGCGACCAGCGTGTTGACCGGATGCGGCAGGCTTTCCGCGCTCGCTTCGAGGGCGCGACGCCGATCGCGAAATGCGGGATCCGCAATCGCCTTCAACGGACTCGCCCCGCCAGCCTGTGGCCCCAGCTTGAGGAGCTGCTCGCGAAGCTGGCGAATCTGCTCCAGGACGGCGTCGATGGGAGGCGGTGCTCCGGCCATGATCTGGTGGATCGGCTGGAAGTGCAGCGTGACGGCCGTACCGGGCGGTACGCTCGACAGGCCGGTGACTTTTTCCTGGGCCGCGTTCGCGAGGTCCTTCGCCCGTTGCTCCATCCTCTCGACCAGCGAGGTCGGCGCGGCGGCCGAGGCTGGCGGCGTGAAGGACGTATTCTCGACGACCGTTTTCAGAATGCCGCGCAACGGTGAGGTCGTCGGGGCGCCGAGGATCTCGAGCGCCTCCGCATATTGCTGATCGGTGGCAAACGACTGAATTTCGAGATCCGCCAACAGGGCGTCCCAGACCTGGATGTAGTCTTTCTCGTAGAGATCGGTGACCTGTCCGGGAAGCTTGATCGAGCTCGCGCCGGGCACGCCGCCCGCGCCCCAGACCCATTCCTCTTCGGCGAATTTCTTGACGAGAGGGACCATGCCCGTTCCCGTGCTCTCCCTGAAGACTTTCAGCGTGTACAGCGCCGGAACCGGCTCCGAGAGCTTGCGCTGGCTCTTGCGCTTGAGCACCTTCTCGATGCCCAGGGAGATCACGTCCAGGTGCAGCGCGCCCTCACGTTCGCCGTCGTACAGGCGCTGCAGCTCGCCGTAAATGATCTTCGGGATCGATGCCGGTCCAATGGCGCTGCGCGCCTGCCGGACGACTAATTGATCGAGGGCGATCGGGCGCAGCGTCTCGCTGTCATCCAGCAGGCTCCGGAAGTGCGTGGCCAATGACGTGCCGGCGGCGGTCCCTGGCATTTTCCACTCGAGATCCGCCAGCCGCTGCAGACTCTTCTTATCAAGGTGGCGGGGGTCGCCGAGCATGAGGTACGCCTTCAGGTAGACGTACAGCCGTTGCGGGTCCGATCCGTACTCTATGACATGCTGTTTGAGGCGCGCTGCGAATCTCGGCAACACGATGCTATCCAACTCCCGCAGGTAGGCATCGCGCGCGGAAACCCCGACAGAGGCGCCTTGATAGAGTCCCCAGCGCATCCCCCAGGGGATGTCGTCCCGATATCTGTTCGCAGAATCAGCAACGGCGCGTCCGGCATTCAACCGCGGCAGGAAGGCCTCGATCGACGCTCCTGGAGTCAGGGGCGGCACGCGCTGCAACAACGCGACGTCGCTGGCGACCTGGGCGACGTACGTCTGGTTGTTGGCGTAACTGACGGACAAGGCAATGAAGCCGACCACAACCACGGTGACGATGGCAGCGTAGGCGCCCAGTTGCCACGCGGCTTTCTTCAGCTCCAGACGTCGGTTCACACCCGCCAGCCCCGACTCGCCAATCACCACGTCTTTGAGCAGCTGTTCGACGAAGTACGACTTGCCCCGCCCGGCCTGAGGCGCGACGGCTTCCGGCGCGACCCCGAACCGGCGGCCAACGGCGCCCAGCAGACGATCGATCTGGGTGCCGTCCTGCGTGCCGCTCGTGAAATACACGCCTCGCAACAAAATCGGCCGGTCGAAGCGCGTCGACGAAAACGCGTCGCCGACGAATTGGGTGAGCGCTTCGCGCAGCGCAGCCATCTGCTGCGGGAAGGCAAAGGCGGCGGCGCGGCGGCGCGGCCCGCGCTGCTCGGCAACCCGCGCCAACACCCGACTATTCAACCGCACCATCAGTTCGTCGAACTCCGCCGGAAACAGACTCGGCGCGTGGCCGCTGACCGTCTGCTCGTACGGGAACGTCACGCCCCAGACCTGCGTCCGGCCGTCGTGGGTCAGATCGTCGAAGTAATCGGCGAAGCCGGCGACCATGTCGCACTTGGTCACCATCAGATAGACCGGCGGCTGAATGCGCAACTCGCGAGTGAGCTCGGTCAACCGCCGGCGCGCCGCCTCGACGTGCGCCTCCCGCCCCCCGTCGCCCTGCGTCATCAAGTCCTGCGCACTGATCGTGAGCACGATGCCATTGACCGGGCGGCGCTTGCGGTACTTGCTGAGCAGCGCCAGGAATTCCTTCCAGCCTTC
>JBDTVS010000075.1:0-58730 GCA_040007095.1 Acidobacteriota bacterium | reverse complement strand
CGGGATCCCGGCAGATTCGTTAGCCCAAGATCCCTCCGTGGGAATCCAGGCTAGAGCCGCCGCGGCAGCGAGGATGCTGCTGACATAGAGGCGAGAGGCGGGCGGCAGACTACTCACATCAGCAGGTTGGAGCTTCTCAGTCGCTCATATCGTCGTCGGCGGCGACCTTGCCAATCTTTCGCACATCCGGCGCCAGCGCGTACTCCCCGATCTTGCGATAGAGCGTTCCCCGGCTGATATCGAGCACGCGCGCCGCCTCTTTCTTGTTCCACTTGACGGCCTCGAGGACCCGCGACACATGTGCCCGCTCGGCATCGGCCAGCGACGGCAGGTGTTCGCCGCGCTGATCGCGCGCGGGCGCGGTCGTATGCAGGAACTCGACGTCGGTGGCCCGGATCGTGCGCCCCGGCGCGGACAGCGCCGCGCGGGAGACCGTGCTTTCGAGCTCACGAATGTTGCCGGGCCATGGATACGCCACCAGGGCCTCGATCGCTTCCCGGGAGAACGCCTTGCTGTCGAGTGGCAGACCTTGCGCGGCACAGTAGCGGGCAAGGAATCGCTGCCCGAGCACCGGAATATCGACCTGCCGCTCGCGAAGCGACGGCAGGCGGATCGCGAAGGCGTTGACCCGGTAGTACAGGTCTTCACGGAAGCGGGCATCACGCACGAACTGCTCGAGGGGCCGGTTGGTGGCGGAGATCAGCCTGAAGTCGACGTTGATCGACTTGTTTCCGCCAAGGCGCTCGAAGCGGTGCTCCTCGAGGACGCGCAGCAGCTTGGCCTGCGCGATGAGCGACATGTCGGCGATTTCGTCGAGAAACAGCGTGCCTTCATCGGCCAGTTCGAGCCGCCCCGGCTTGCGGTCGTGTGCGCCGGTAAACGCCCCTTTTTCGTAACCGAAGATCTCGGACTCGAACAGCGTGTCGGGCAGCGCTGCGCAATTCACGGCCTGGAACTTGGCGGCGTTCCGGCGGCTCAGTTCATGAATCATGCGAGCCACCACTTCCTTGCCCGAACCGGTCGGCCCCAGGATCAGCACCGAGATGTCCGACTTGGCGGCGGTGCGAATCCATTCGAACACGACCAGCATCTTTTCGTCGCGGCCGATCATTTCGCGGAAGCGCTGCACCGACGGCGACTGGTCTTCGGTGGTGACGTTGGCGCGGCGCTCCAGGAACATGTCCAGCTGCTCGGCGGCCGCTTCGAGATCGGGACGTCTTGCGGTGTAACGTGGCGGTGCTCCAGCAACGACGCTGACGACGCCGAAGTTCACCAGATCGCGGATGCAGTTGTCGACGTCGAGCTTCAAGCGTCCGAACGTCTGCATCAAGGACTCGATGTCGAAGCTTTCCTCGGGCCGTGAGTTCAGATAGCGGAGCAGCCCTGCGCGCAGCGGAGATTGCACGAGCGACCGGAATCGACTCTCGAGATCGGCGGCCTCGGTTGGTCGCCGCGGCGACGCGCTCGCCCGTCGCGCGGTGAAGGTCAGATCGTCCACGTGAGCCTTGTCTCTTCTACCGTCTACCGCTTGTCCGCAGGTCGGTAGTAGTCGTTTTGATACTGCTCGATCAGCGCCTTCATCTTGGTGGCGTCGCGCTTGTGGTGCCCGTGACACCGGATCGGGTTCTGGCCGCCCGTCGTTTCGATCAGCACGTCGGACAGCAGCAGCTTGGTGTCGATTTTCACCGACGCCAGATGCGCCATGTGAATCGACTCTTCCTCCTTGCCGATCCAACGCGGCGTGAACTGGACGACGCTGGTCGGCGAGATCAAGACCTGGGTCGGGAATAGATGATTGCCCGCGCTCAAACGGCTGGCCCGGAAGACGTCGCCCGCCGCAAAGGGCCGCCCCTTGAGCCACACGATCCACACGAACACGGCCGCGATCGCTGCGACCGACGAGACCGCGTACCACACCCACTGCCACTCGCTAGTCATCTCACGCAGATGTTAAGCTATTTCAGACAGCGCAATAGTACAAGTGAGAGAGTGAAGGTGGGGACGCTTTCATCGGAGCTGGCTGCGCACGCCGAACGCCTCTCGCCGCGACCGCGGATTTACGCCGACGCCAACGTGCCCGCGGGCCTGGTCAGCTACATGCGCCGGCATCTTGGCTGGGACGTGTTGTTCGTCCTCGAGGAGGACGAGTTGCGTCGCGCGTCCGATGTGACGCACTATCGACTCGCCTGGCAGCTTCGGCGCACGCTGGTCACGCTGGACCGCGATTACCTCGACGACCGCCGGTTCCCTCCCGACCAGGGGGGCGGCGTGCTCGTGATTCACGCTCCCGACGAAGGGTTGCTGTCCGCGCTCCTCGGCCGCGTCAACCGCGCGTTTTTCCGTTCGGCCAGCGAAGACGGCGATACGCAGATTGTGCCTCTGCCTCTCCTCGGTCAGAAACTGCACGTGCATAGCGACTGGCGAGCCGAGGATCGCTGAGATCTTCCGTCTGCCATCCGGGGTCCCTCGTCCATCATGATCGTGCTGTCTGGCGCCGACCTGGTCCTGCCCGACCGGATTGTCTCGCCTGGCACTGTCGTGATCCACGACGGGCGTATTGTCGAGATCGCCGCGAAGCCTGGCGGCACCCTGCTGCACCACTATATCGTGCCGGGATTCATCGACGTGCACGTTCATGGCGTCGGCGGCGTCGACGTGCTCGACAGTCCGGGCGCGATCGGCAGAATGTCCGAGCAACTGCCACGCTATGGTGTCACGGCGTTCTGCCCCACGACGGTCGCCTGCCCGCCGCCCGCGCTGCGGGATGTCCTGACGCAAGTCCGGGGGATGCGCCAGGCGGGAAACGGTCGCGGGGCGAGGGTTCTGCCGGCGCACCTCGAGAGTAATTTCATCAATCCGGAATATCGGGGGGCCCAGCCCGGGGCGTGTTTGAGAACCCCCCGCGCCGCCATGGCGGCGTCAGCCGATCCGGCGGCTTCAGCGGTCCGCGAAACGGACCCATCACGTTCGTCGATCGATTTCACCGGCGCCGACATCCTGCGTGAAATCGAACGCGCCGCTCCAGACATCGCCATCGTCACGCTTGCGCCGGAGCTTGATGGCGGTCTCGAACTGACGGCATGGCTGGCGGCTCGTGGCATCCGGGCCGCGCTCGGCCATTCGGCGGCGACCTTCGATCGCGCGCTCGAGGCGATCGCCGCCGGCGCGCGTCATGCGACGCACCTCTTCAATCGGATGGCGCCGTTCGAGCACCGCGCGCCGGGGCTGGTCGGCGCCGTGTTGCAGACCGACGACATCGCGGCCGAGCTGATCTGCGACGGCTACCACCTCCACCCCGCGGCGATTCGCACGGCGATTGCCGCGAAGCGCCCGTCCCGCATTCTCGCGATCACCGACGGTACCGCCGCCTCGGGCTTGCCGGTTGGCGCCCGGGCCATGCTGGGGGGACAACCGATTCAGGCCCGATCCTCCGGGGCGTTTCTTCCCGACGAGACGCTGGCCGGAAGCGTCGCGACAATGGATCGCGTCTTCCAGTTCCTCGTCGGTCGCGTCGGTCTGTCGCTCGTGGACGCGGTCACCGTCTGCTCGACCACGGCGGCGCGCGAGCTGGGTCTGGTGGGTTTCGGCGTCCTGGCGGTCAACGCCGTCGCCGATTTGGTCGTCCTCGATTCCCAGCTGTCAGTCGTGCAGACGTATATCGGCGGGCAGCTGGTGTACTCGAAACTTAAAACTGAAAACTGAAAACTAAGAAGGACTGCGCTGGCTGCGCGCCTTTAACCGGACCAGTCACGTCCTTTTAAGTTCTAAGTTTCAAGTTTTGAGTTTGAGCTCTACGTTTCAAAACGCGGTCCGCTGGCCGCTTTCGTCGTAGGTCTCGACCGGACCGAGCTTCTTGAGTGGATCAAGCGCGCGTGTCGGATCGCCCACCACCACGACCTGCAGCCGGTCCTGGGCCAGATACTTGCGTGCGGCAGCCTGAACCTGGTCTTTGGTGACGGCCATCACGCGCTCCGCGTACCGGTCCCAATAGTTGCCGGGCAGCTTGTAGCGCCACTGCGTCAGAGAGAGGTTGAGCAGCTGCGCCGGGGATTCCAGCGACAGCGCGAAGGACGCCACCATCGACCGCTTGGCATCGGCGAGTTCCTCGTCGGTGACCGGGGTCTCGCGAATCTGACGGATTTCTTCGAGCAGGTCGCGGAGCGCCGGCTCGGTGACTTCGCTCCTGACATTGGTGGACGCGGACCAGTCGCCCCGGTGCTGCCGCGCGTCGAGTGCGCTCGACGCGCCATAGGTGTAACCCTTCTCCTCGCGCAAGTGCAGGAACAGCCGGCCCGTCGGCCCGCCGCCCACGATCTTGTTCATGACCGACAGAACGTCGTAGTCGGGGCTGGTCCGCTCAATCGCCGGCGTGCCGACGATCAAGTTCGTCTGAACCGAGCTCGGCCGTGCGATGAAGTAGATCTTCGCGCTGTCCACGGGGGCAGGCTCCGGGACCGGCGCGGTCGTCGACACCGAGGGCTTTGCCCAGCTGCCGAGCTTTGATTCGGTGACGAAGCGTGCCTGCAGCATCGAGACATCGCCGGCGACGGCAAGCACGGCGCGATCCGGCAGGTAGTGCGTGCGATGGAACTGCACCAGGTCCTCCCGTTTCAGGCGGTCGACCGCGGCGAGCGTTGGCGAGAGGCGGGCGGCCGGATGCGAACCGTACACCGCCTTCGAGAACATCTCCGCAGCGAGAAAACCCGGATTGCCGCGCTGCTGGGTCAACGAAGCGCGGGTGCGCTGCTTGTACCGCGCGATCTCCTCTTCCGGGAACGACGGGTGGAGGATGACGTCGGCCGCCAGGTCGAGCAACGCCGCGGCCTGGTCGGTGAGGCACGAGCCGGCAATCGTCGCTTCCGGCGAGCTGCCGGCGCCGAGGTTGAGCGTCGCCGCCATGATCTCGAGCTGCTGGGCGATCTGGCTCGACGTCCGCGTGCCCGTGCCCTCGCGCATCAACGCGGCCGTGAACGAGGCGAGACCCGGTTGATCCGCGGGGTCGTCGTATCCCCCCGCGCCCGGTATCAACAGCTGGAAGGACACCTGCGGCAGACGGTGATCTTCGAGCACCAGCAGGCGCAGCCCGTTCGACAGCGTGGTTTCTGCCGGACGGGGGAAGTTGATTTTCAGAATCTCATTCGAAACAGGCACCTTGCCCTTGCGGACGAGCCCCTGCGTCGGTGGAGGCTCCTGCGCGGAGAGACGCTGACTCAACCCCAACCCCAGGGCCGTTGCCGCCGGTCGGAAGCCCGCGGCTTGATTCCCTGATCTGATCCCCTCGGAGCCGGCGATACTGACCGCGACAACGACACCAAGCGCGACCAACAGCTGGGACTTCATCGCGCACCGCCATCCGGCGCGCCCGCCGGCGGTTTCGGAATCGAGATGACGACCGTCCGGTTCTCCGGCGTGAGGTACTGCTTCGCGACACGCTGAACATCGGCGGCGCTGAACCTCGCGAGGCGGTCCCACCGCGTGTTGATGCGACCCGGTTCACCGAAAAACAGGGCGTACTCGGCCAGGCTCCGTGCCAGCGACAGCGACGTCGCGACGCTGCCCATGAATTGTCGGCGTGTCATGTTGCGGGCCTTCTCGATCTCCGGCTCGGCAATCGGCCCGGCTTTCACACCGTCTATCTCTGAATAGATCGCCTGCTCGAGCGCCTCGACGGACGTCCCGGGGGTTGGCGTGGCTTCGATCCCGAACAATCGTGGGCCGCGGCTGTTGGGAGCGAAGGCGACCACCGACACCGCCCGTTGCTGCTGGCGGACGATGTGCTCGAAGAATCGCCCGCTGCGGCCGCCGGCGAGGATTTCGGTCAGGACATCGATGGTGTCGTCGTCGGGGGAGAGGGTGGACGGGATCCGATAGCCGATGTCGACCCGCGGCAGGCGCGCCAGCGGATCCTCGATCGTGAGGCGCCGTTCGCGCTCCTGCGGCGGCTGCGCGATGTCGACCGGCGGCGGGGCAGGCTGCGACGGAATCGACTCGAAGTAATTGCGCACCCGCGCGAGCGTCGCGCCCGTGTTCAGATCGCCGACGATGGCGAGGATGGCGTTGTTGGGAGCGTAGTACATCTTGAAAAACGCCGTGACATCGTCGACGGAGGCAGCGTTCAAATCCGCCATCGAGCCAATCACCGAATGTTTGTAGGCGACGTTATCGAACGCGAGCGCCTCGATCTCTTCATCGGCGCGCCCGTACGGCTGGTTGTCGACCCGGAGCCGGCGCTCTTCCTGGACCGCGTTGCGCTGGTTGTCGAGATTGTCCTTCGCGATGGCCAGCGAGCGCATCCGGTCGGCTTCGAGGAACAACGCCGCGTCGAGCTGGTTCGCCGGCATGGTCTCGAAGTAGAGCGTCCGCTCCTTGTTGGTCGTCCCGTTCATCGTGCCGCCGTTGCTGAAGATCGTATAGAAGTGCTCGCCGGGTCCGACGTTGTCGGAGCCCTTGAACATCATGTGTTCGAACAGATGGGCAAACCCGGTCCTGCCCAGGCGCTCGTCGCGCGAGCCGACGTCGTACACCAGGGCGACGGAGAATACCGGCGCCGCGTGATTTTCCGAGATGATCACGCGCAAGCCATTGGCCAGCTTCGTGTCGCTGAACTTCACCGTCGGCGCGGTGAAGGCGGCGAGCGAGGCAGCGCCGAACGACGCCGCGATTACGGCGACCAGAAACCGACCGGTCCGTGAGCGTTTCATGCCGACCTCCGACCCCATCACCCCGTCACCCATCACTCCATTACCCCATTCCCCGATTACTCCATTACGCTTACTGTAATACTCCTCCCCCCATCACCCATGTATTCTGTGACGAAACGAATCGATTTCTGCTACGGGCACCGTCTTCTGGACTACGACGGCAAGTGCCGGCACCCGCACGGGCATAATGCCGTGGTCGACATCGAGATCCGCAGCGAGACCCTGGACCCCCGCAACATGGTGCGCGACTTTGGCGACATCAAACAGGCAGTCAAGGGATGGATCGACGAGGCGTTGGACCACCGGATGTTGCTCCGTCATGACGATCCGCTCGTTGCCGCGCTGCAGCAGCTTGGTGAGCCGGTTTACGTCCTCGACAGCAATCCGACCGCCGAGCGCATCGCCCGCCTGATCTTCGACCACGTCGCGAGCCAGGGGTTTCCCGTCGTCCGGGTCGGCGTCTGGGAAACGCCGACGTCCTTTGCGGAATACCGAGCCGAGAGCGATGTTTCAGCTGATCGTCTTTGACCTCGACGGCACGCTCGTGGATTCCAGGCGCGACATCGCCGAGTCAGCCAATGCGACGCTCGTGGCGTGCGGAGCGGCGCCGCTGCCGGAAGACGACATCGGACGAATGGTCGGTGACGGCGCGCCCGTTCTGGTGGCGCGTGCCTTCGCGGCGGCTGGATTCGCGCAGCCGGCCGACGCACTCGACCGGTTCCTGGCCATCTACAACAGCCGGCTCCTGAGGCACACGCGGCCCTACGACGGCATTCCGGAGCTGCTGGCCGAGATCGAGCCGCGCGCGGCCCTCGCCGTGCTGACGAACAAACCGATCGAGGCGGCCCGCGGCGTCCTCGAAGGCCTGGGCCTCTCGCGATACTTTCGCGCGGATCAGGTGGTTGGCGGCGACGGTCCATTTCCCCGCAAGCCGGATCCAGCGGGCCTGCGTCATCTCATGGCGTCGGCCAACGCGTCTGCAGACCGCACCGTCCTCGTGGGCGATTCCGTGGTCGACTGGCGGACGGCGAACGCGGCTTCGACGAGAGTGTGCCTCGCGCGATACGGCTTTGGCTGGGAGGGATTTCCAACCGATCAGCTCCAGCCCGGGACATGGGTCGTCGACAGCGCGCGCGATCTCCGCAGGTACTTGTCACCGACGGCCTCTCGACAGCCCTTCTTGAAGAAACACGACGTTTGAACGCAGAGCTCGTCGAGACCGCAGAGTTCACGTTGCCGGTTTTTTTCAGCAACCTGTCAATGCTGATTCTCACGGTCAGTCACTCGACTGGGAAACGGTGACCCGGCGCGTATCCACGCCGCCCGGCCGCGGGCCTCGTCAGGGACGTTGTCCGTGCCGTTCGCAGTGGCTTGGTCTGCTGCGCTGTGCTGGATGAGCCACCCAAGGCGATTGAAAAGCCTCCAAACGCCGCAAATGCGGGCGCGTCGTCGCTCACCCCGAAAGCCATGCCGCCGTCCAGGGCGAGCCGCGGCTTGAGCACGTACAGCACGCCGGTGTTGATCGAGACGTTCGGGGCACCGTCAGGACTCTCTCGCGAGATTCTGAACATTTCGAAATAGGGGTTCCAACGCTCGCCGACCGACACGCTGGCCGACGCCGATACCAGGTGCTGCACGAAGCGCGCGTCGCCTTCGCCGCTGCCGATCGCGCCAACCCCGTAGTTCAGGTCGAGGTGCCCTCGCGGACCGAGGTCGAATCCGAAGAGCGCGGCAATTGCGAAATCCGATTGGCCGGAGCCGAATCCCTTTTCGGGGCTGGCTGTGCCCAGCGTCAGTTGTGGATTGACAGAGAGGCGACCCTGGCCTTGCGAGTCGGGCCAGATGCGGATCTTGGCCCCCAACTGGACGTTTCCGATCCCGGTTGTGCGGCCGCCGGCGTCGGCCGCAACGAGCAGTCCGTCGAAGCCAGCCCGCGCCTCCAGCCAATCGCGGAGGCCGATGCGCAGAGTGATCGGCGAACCGGAGACCCGCCGGCCTTCGAAGGGCCGCGTGTAAAGAAATCCGACTTCGAACTGGACGATGCCCGGGGCGACCAGATGAGATCCCGTGGTCAAATCCGGGCGATCGGGCTCGATGACATCCTGCGCCGCATCCGCCGCGATTGCTGAACCGCCGACGAACAGCAGGAGTGCGAACGCGAGCCCGGTTCGAGTGGTCATCCCCCAGGCTCCTTGTCGACTGGCCGCATCGGCCGCCTCGGAGACGGCCGTCACGTACGATCGGACTCGACGAGAAGCTTGGACGCGGCGCGTGTGCCGATCGTGAGCGTCTGGTTGTCCTTCCGCAAACGGACCGAATCGGCCGCTGCGTCACGAGTTTCGACTTCGACCGATTGGCCCGGCTTGAGGTCGTTGCTCTCGATGAAGCGCAAAAACGCCGGATCCTGGTCAGCGATGCGAGTCACCCGCAGGCGCGTGCCGACCGGGCAGGTGAGCAGGGTGTCGAGCTCCGGGCTCGCGATTGCTCCATCCGGGTTGGGAATCGGATCGCCATGGGGATCGCGGGTCGGATGGCCGAGCATCTCGTCGATGCGTTCGATCAGGCGTTCGGACACGACGTGCTCGAGCTGCTCGGCTTCGTCGTGGACTTCCGCCCAGCTCATGCCCATCACCTGCACGAGAAACAGCTCGACCAGGCGATGCCGGCGCAGCACGAGGCCTGCCAGCTTCTCTCCCGCAGGGCTCAGGCGCACCCCGCTGTAGGGTTCGTATACGGCGAGGCCGGACTCGGCCAGGGCCTTCACCATTGTCGTCGCCGTCCCAGGCGCTACGCTCAGCGCGGAGGCGACCTGCCCCATTGGCACGAGACGGTTTTCGCCCGACAGGGACGATTGTCCCTGATAAATCGCCTTCAGGTAGTTCTCGACAGTGCTCGACGGGAGCATGGGGCGATATTATCCAACATGAGACCCTTGTGCCTCTGTCCGACGAAATCGCGACTCCTGACGGCAAGCGCCGATACGTGCGGGCGCTGTTTGCGACGATTGCCGATCGCTACGATTTCATCACCGTGGCGCTATCGTACGGCCAGGACCGCCGATGGAAGCGCCGCCTGACGGAACTCGCCCAGCCGCGGCGCGATCTCCGGGTCCTCGATCTGGCGACGGGGACCGGGGACATCGCGTACTCACTCGCCGCGTGCGGCGCCGCGGTCGTCGGACTCGATGTCACGCAGCGGATGATCGAACTGGCCCAGGCAAAAAACCACCGCCGTGGGTCCGTTCGTTTCGTGGTCGGCGACATGATCGCGCTGCCGTTTCCAGGGGCATCCTTCGACGCGGTGACCGTCGGCTACGGCCTGCGCAACGTGCCAGACCTCGCCGGGGCGATTGAGGAAGCGTCCCGCGTGCTGAAGACGGGCGGCCGCCTGGTGTCGCTCGACTTCAACCGTCCGACCAACGCGGCGATTCGATGGGTGTATCTGATCTACCTGACGGTGGTGGGCGGCGCGCTCGGCTGGATCCTGCATCGCGATCCCGACACCTACCGGTATATTCCCGCGTCCCTGCGAACGTATCCCGGCGCTGACGGAGTGTCGCGACTGATGGCGGCACGCGGGTTTTCCCGCGTGCAGCACGAGCCGGTACTCGGCGGGCTGATGTCGATCCATTTGGGATTCAAAGATTGAAATGCAGATTGACACTTCGAAGTGGTCGGGCGAGGGCACGTTCACGCAGGTCATGATCGACCAGCTGAGCGCGGTGTCTTCAATTGCGGGCCTGCGGGTCGAAGACGCGCCCGCCAGCCAGAGCGGCGCCGACTACAACTTCATCAGCAACGAGATCTTCGTGGTGTTTGCGACGGCCGCCCGGCAGGAACCGACCAGGCGCTTCGGGTTTCTTCCCGGCTCCCGGACCGTCATGGAAAAGACGATGACGCTCGCCGAGCTCGAATCCGCGCTCACGACGATCCCCGACATCGGTGCGCCGGACTACTCGGACGAGGGCATGCTGCAGTACCTGAGAACCGAGCGAATCGTACCGCCGTATCAGACGCGCGGCTACAAGCTGGTCGAGCTCGTCAGAGTCTACGAGTCCGGCACCGCGTCACGCGCCTGAGATCCGCGGTGGCGTCCGGTGTGGACGCTCTTCGAATGAGCCGTCGGCACCCGTTGGAAGGACACTGATTCGGTCGCGCGTTCGACCCGCACGGCTGGATTTCCGCGCCATGGCGCTCATTGCTTCACTCCTTCTGACGCTGGTGGAAGCTGACGGCGACGCCGTTGTCGTCGATAGCGGTTGGACGCCTTCCACACTCGCGAAATGACCAGGAGATCGCCGTCGGGGCGCACACTTTCTTTACGGACGAAGTTGTTGACACCAGAGAAGACTGGCGTGACGATTGGCTGTTTCGGCTGACGCCTTGAGACGCGAAGAATCTGCAAGGAGACACCCATGGATTCGACACCACGCGACCGCCGGCGGTTCCTGAAGAAGGGCGCCGCGCTGGCCGGCCTGGCGCTGGGAACAGCGTCGTCCGCATCCGGTCAGACGCCGGACTCTCATGCACCGGAGGCTGACGGCCACTCGAAAGACCCGAAGGAACTCGCGAAAGAGCTGATCGCCTATGGCGAGCGCTCCCGTTTCGTGACCTCGGTACGCGTCCCGGTGGCCGAACGCATGTCCCCCGACATGTTCGGGCTGACCTTCCACGTGCTGACGCCGCTGCAGGACTCGGTCGGCATCATCACGCCATCGTCACTCTTCTACGTGGCGACCCATCGCGGCTCCTTCGTTCCGGAGATCAACCCGAGCGAGCATCGGTTCATGATCCACGGCATGGTGGATCGGCCGCTGGTGTTCACGATGGACGAGTTGAAGCGCCTCCCGTCGGTCTCCCGTATTCACTTCATCGAGTGCCTGGGGAACCGGGCCCAGGCCAGGCACAAGACCGTCCAGGACACACACGGGCTGACCAGTTGCGCCGAATGGACCGGCGTGCCCCTGTCGCTTCTGCTCAAGGAGGCGGGCGTCCAGAACGGCGCGTCCTGGATCGTGGCGGAAGGGGCCGAGGAAGTGAAGGGCTCCTCGAGCATTCCGCTCGCGAAGGCGATGGACGACTGCCTGGTGTGCTACGGCCAGAATGGCGAGGCCCTGCGTCCTCAGCAAGGTTTCCCGCTGCGGCTGATGGTACCGGGCTTTGAAGGGATCTATCAGATCAAATACCTCAGACGCATCAAGGTCGTGGACCGCTACTACATGACCTACGACGACTACGGGCACATCAATCCGGATCCGAAAGTCGCGGCGTTGACGCACCAGATTGGTCCGAAATCAGTGATTACCTTCCCGTCCGGCGGACATCAGATGTCCGGCCCCGGCTTCTACGAGATCAGCGGCCTGGCGTGGTCCGGTGCGGGGGCGATTCGCAAGGTCGAGATCACGACCGACGGTGGACGGAGTTGGCACGACGCCGAGCTACGGTCGCCGTCGTACCGAATGGCGCACACGCGGTTCGGCTTCGCCTGGAAGTGGGACGGGAAGGAATGCGTGGTCATGTCGCGCTGCACGGACGAACTGGGCACCGTGCAACCGACGCGAGCCGAGGCTGCCAAGTACTGGAACAAGCCGCTCGAAGGCTTCCGCGTCCCGGGTGCCGACAATACCGTGCAACCCTGGAAGGTTGCGAGCGACGGGAAGGTGAGCAATGGGCTCACGTAAGTTCCTCCTCGCTGTGATGATCCTGGGGCTGTGCCAGATCGGGTCGGCACAATCGCCCACTTTCGGTGTGGGACGGACCCCTACCGCAGATGAAGTCCGTGACTGGGATATCTCGATCAGTCCGGATGGAAAGGAACTGCCGCCCGGCCGCGGCAGCGCCAAGGAAGGTGCGCAGCTCTACGTCCAGAAAGGGTGCGCAGGCTGCCACGGTCGAACGGGATCCGGAGCCCAGGCGCCGACGTTGATAAAAAGCGACGGCACGACCAAGAGCTCGATGCCGTGTCTCGCGCCGTGTGTGAACGACAACAACGTGATGGCGCTCCACTCGCCGTTCGCGACAGTGATTTGGGACTACATCAACCGCGGCATGCCCCTCGGCAAAGAGGGCACGCTCAAGCCCGATGAGGTCTATGCACTGACCGCTTTCCTCCTCTTCAAGAACGGGGTGATTCAAGAGTCCGATGTCATGGACCTTCAGAGTCTTCCCAAGGTGGTCATGCCGAACCGCCAGGGGTCCGCGCTCCCGGCGCAAGAGTGGAAGCATGGGACGTCCCGGCTTCCGAAATATCCTTAAGCCGCCGAAGAGTCGGCCGCGCTCGACTGCGCCGTCGTGCCCGCCCGCACGCGCGCCGCGATGGTATTGGCGATTCGTTCGGCGTCCCGCGCGACGCCGTGAATCATCGTGGACGAGAACGCGTAGAGAAAGTGGAGGCCGACGAAATAGAACCCCGGCTCGCCGGCGACAATGCCGCGGTCGTGCACCGGTTCGCCGTCTGCGCCCTGGATGGGCGTCGGCAGATCTATCCACGACAGTCCGGGATGAAAGCCGGTGCACCAGATCACGTTCGTGATGTCGAGCGCTCGGCCGTCGGCGAGCAGCGGCTTGCCGTCGCGAACGCCGGTGACGCGCGGCGTCCGTTCAATGCCCGCGGCGGCGAGGTCGGCCGGCTTCACCCGAATCAGCGCGCCGCCTTTGGAAATGATCGACGGCCGGGCCCGTCGTCCCATTGGCGTGTCCACGGTGAGGATTCGATGAAAGACGACACGAAAGAGGAGGGGCAGAATCATCCGCGCGAGGCGGCTCTCGATGTGAAATGGCACGTGCCCGGGATGCCGCCCGGACAGGAACGTGCGGTGCGACCGCGAGACATCCATCGCAATGTCCGCTCCGGAATTGCCTGCGCCCACGATCAACACATCGCCGGCCTGGAGTTGGGCCGGATTCCTGTACTCGCTTGAATGCAACTGCACGATGCTGCGGTCGAGCGTCCGCGCGAAATCCGGCACCCGGGCGGCCTGATAGGTGGCCATCGCGACGACGACGTGATCGGCCTCCAGACGCCGGTCTCCTGTTTCGACGATGTAGCGGTTGCCGTCCCGCCACAGGCGCTCGACCCTGGTGTCGGTGCGGACGGGCAGGTCGAAATGCTTCGCGTAGGCCTCGAGGTAGTCCGCCATCTGATCCTTCGTCGGAAAACTGAAGGACGGCGCCGGGAAAGGCAACCCGATGAGGCCGTCGTACTTGGCGGGAGTGAACAGGTGCAGCGAGTCCCAGCGTTTGCGCCAGGAGTCGCCGACCCGATGATTCGCCTCGAGGATCACAAAAGATAGCCCACGCCGCGCCAGGCAATAACCAACCGACAGGCCCGCCTGGCCGCCGCCGATCACGACCACCTGAACCCGCTCGGTCCTCTGATTGCTGTTCATGCTCCACCTCGCCAATGACGCGTGATCCGGAATGGATCGAGTACGCCGGATGATATCGACGTCGTGCGGGTTCCGCATCGACTGAACTGTGCATGGACCAGAGAGGGTCGGACTGGGTATTTCTATGTAGGCCGCGGCGTACTCGGTGGCGAGCCATACGGCGAAGTTACGGCATCAGCCGGTGGGTAAAGGCGTAGGCCGTCGCGGCAGCTCGTGTCGAGAGATCGAGCTTGATGAAGATATTGCTCACGTGCCGCGCGACAGTCTTCTCGCTGATGTCGAGCTCTCCGGCGATCGCGCGGTTGGTTTTTCCGCAGGCGATGAGCCGAATCACCTCCATCTCCCGCGAGGTGAGACCGCCAGGCGCCGGCAGGGTCGTCGCCGGCAGCTCGTGGTTCAGCGCCTCGACCTCGAGGAGCGCGGGCGCGGCGCCAAGTTGGCGGAAGACTCGCAGCGCGGTGTCCCATTCCATCCGTGCAGCATCAACGTCGCCGAGCACGCGGCATGCTCGCCCGACCAGCACTCTGACGCGTGCGGCCTCGTACGGCGCGTCGAGGTCCCGCCAAATCCTCAACGCTTCCCGCAACGGCGCCAGAGCCTGACGCGCCCGGCCCTCGACGAGATGCACGGCGCCGTCCGCCGAGGCGGCCATCGCGCAAAGCCATTCCGAACTCCGCGCGCCGGCAATCGCCTTCAACTCGTCAGCCGCGCGCCGGGCGGCAGACGCGTCGCCGAGCGCCAGGAGAATCTCGACCGCGGCCACGAGCACGTCGACGCGGTGCCGTCCGCGGGTCGGCTCGGCCAATACGCGATCGATCACTGCGCGCGCCGCCTCACCTTGCCGCTGCGCAAGGCGCAGCAGCGCCAGCCCCGGGTGCGACGCCCGTCCATGCTCGCTCGCCAGGCGATAGGCATCCTCCGCGTCCGGGATTTCACCGCGCAGGCGGTGCAGCTCCGCGAGCGAATACGCCGCCATGCCCCGTTCGGCGCCCTTCGCGGCCGCGAGCGCGTCGTACGCACCCCGGGCTTCGTCGATGGCCTCAGCCCAGCGGCCGCGCAGGCGGAGAATCTCGGCGCGGTGCGCGAGGCACTCGCCGCGGTACGGCACCAGACCCGGTTGCGTCTCGCACCAACCGTTCAACGCCTCGGTCCACTCCTGCGCGCGCCGGATGTCGAGCAGCTCGAAGCAGGCGGAGATCATGCTGCAATAGACCACTCCAGACACGATCGGCGTGACCTCGCCCGCGGTCACTGCCACCATGACTTCGTCGAACAGCGCGACCCCTTCCGCCACGCGACCGAGCCCGACGATCGCCCGGCCGCGGCCTTGACGCGCGAGGCTGGTGAGATCGGGATCGGCGAAACGCTCACCCATATGCTCGGCCGCCGCGAACGTCGCCTCCGCGCCGGCGAGGTCGCCACTGGCGGCCTGCTCGAGCGCCCGCGGCAGCATCACGTAACCGCACTCGACGCAATCGTGCCGATCCTCTTCGAGCAGACGCCGGGCACGTGCCACCCAGCCTGCGGCACGAGTCGGCTCGCGCGCACCGATGAGCGCAAATGCGATCCAGAACGCGGACCGCGCCGCGTGCCGGGTGTCGCCCCGCTCGAGCGCACAGCTGTGTGCCCGGGTGTGGATGTCGATGCTGTTGGCTGCGTCACCGGCGAGATACGCGGCCATGCCCAGCCGCTCGAGGTCGACCAATCCGAGCGCTGTGCGCCGATCGCGCGCCAGGAGCTCGGCGTACTCCGCCTTCCAGTCTTGCCGGGGAGGCGTCTTGTGCGTGCGATGGCCGGTAGTTGGCGCCATGGGACGATCGAGTCGAGTGTACGCGATGACCCGCCGCCCTCGCCCTTCGCGCAAAACGCGGGCGCCATGAAAACTTTTTCCTTATCGTTGCCTTAGGGCCTGCGGCAAAATAAGGTGCACATTGTGGCCGCCGATGCATCCCGCCTCGCGGCGTTGCTCGTCGGTCAAATGCTCCCGGCATTCTTCCTCCTCGCGCCTGGCGATCCGGGTGCCTCGCCGCCCGAATACGTCACCGTAATTGCGAAGCGGAGTAATTAGCGTTCGACCAGAGGCTCCAGTTCCTTCAGCACCGCTGCCAGGACATCGTCTTCGGTGAGGTCGCCCACCGGGCCACCGTTGCCAATTGCGGTTTCCGACTCCGTCACGCGGCGTCCGCGGCTCCGGATCGAGTGGATGATGACCTGCGGTTGACGGCCGGTCGTATCAAGTGAGAGGTCGATGTAGTCGCTTCCGGAGCGGTCCGACACGAGGCGCACGCTGCTGCCCGGCGTCGACACCGTGAAGGGATGGCCTTCCGCACGAAGGACGTTGCCGATCTGGCGCAAGAGCGGCGTGGCGATCCGATCGAGGAAGATCTGGTAGTCGCGGGTCGCCTCGTCGACGAGGGTCCGTCGTTCCGCCATCGCCCGGGTCGAGCGTTCGATCACTTCCTTGACGCGTTTGCGGACATCTGAGACTTCCATCAAATCGCCCCTTCTGCGCGCAGCGCGTCGATGTCGCCATCCGTCATGCCGAGCTCTGCCCGCAGTACAGCCTGGGTGTGCTGCCCGAGGCTCGGCGGCGCCGTCCTCACCATTCCTGGAGTGTCGGACAGCTTGACGGGCACGCCGAGCAGTCGCAGCGAGCCGATGGTGGCATGCTCGACGCTCGTCACCATGTCGCGCGCCGCAAGTTGGGGGTCGGCGAAGACCTCGCCGAGATCCCGCACGGATCCGCAGGGAACTCCGACGGCTTGGAGCCGATCGATCCACGATCGGCGCGAGTCGCGCGCCAGCACGCTGCCGAGAATGGGCCTCAACTCATCGTATTGCATCACGCGCTGGCGGTTGGTCCGAAAGCGCTCGTCGTCGCCCAGACCGGCGACCTCGCAGAACCGCCGCCACTGGTCGTCGTTTCCGATTGCCAGCACGAAATCGCCGTCCGACGCGGTGAACAGTTCGTAGGGGACGATCGTGGGGTGGCGATTGCCGATTCGTCGAGGAGAGCTGCCGGTGGCGAAATGGATCCCGGCCTGATAGGTCAGCAGTGCGGCGACGGAGTCCAGCATCGCGACGTCGACGAGCTGACCCTTTCCGGTGCGCTGCCGTGCGAGCAGCGCGAGCAGTACGCCCTGCGCGGCGAACATGCCGGTGACGATGTCGCCGATGGCGACGCCGAGCCGATAGGGCGGGCCGTCGGCGGCGCCGGTGATGCTCATCAATCCGCCTTCGGCCTGGATGACGGCGTCGTACCCGGCCTCGGGTCGCCGCGGGCCCGTCTGACCAAATCCCGAGATTGAGCACACAATCAGGCTCGGGTGGGTTGCGGCGAGCGAGGCATAGTCGAGCCCCACCTTGTCCAATGTGCCCGGCCTGAAGTTTTCGACCAGCACATCGCATTGCGCGATCAGCCGATCGAGCACCGCCCGGCCCCCCGGCTTCTTGAAATCGAGCGTGACGCTTTCTTTGTTTCTGTTGATGCTGAGGAAGTACGCGCTCTCGCCCTCGAGAAACGGTGGGCCCCACGCACGGGTGTCGTCGCCTTTGCCGGGTTGCTCGATTTTGATGACCCGTGCGCCCATGTCGGCGAGGAGCATCGTGCAATAGGGCCCGGAGAGCACGCGGGTGAGATCGAGAACGGTGAATCCTTCAAGTGGCTGTGTCATCGACAGAGAACTGTACTCCGGTTCCTGCGCCAGAGCGCCGTCCAGGCTGGCGATCAGCCCGTGCTGAAAGTCTGGCTGCATTCGACCGGCGATGCATCCCCGCCGGCTGCGTTACTCCTCACTCAAATACTCCCGGTAATCTGCGTCGTTGCGCCTGGCCGGACGGGCGCCTCGCCGGTCTCGGTGCAACGCCAGACTTTCACTACGGGCTGCTATACTCCCGGCAGTAATGCTTGACGAGAACGTGGCGCGGCGCCTCGAGGTTTCACTCCGGCAGTCGGGGCGTCGGCGCAGTCTGGGCGCGGCCCTGCTCGCGACAGTCGCGCTGGCCGGCGTGGCATCGGCCCAGGAATCGACGGCCGTCGTGAATAACGCCGTGCCGACAGTCGTGGTGGGCGGTGAGGCTTCGATCAGCCGTGCGCCGGACGTGGCGTATCTCACCCTGTCGATCGAATCGCGCGCGCGCACTCCGCGTGACGCCCAACGTCAGAATGCCGAGGCTTCGGCCGGCGTGCAGCAGCAGATCGCGGCCGCCGGCATCCCGAAGGACGCGGTGCGCACGCTCGGCCTGTGGCTGGAACAGGAATTCGACAGCAACAACGGCCGTCGCACGCCGCGCGGCTTCGTCGCCCGCAACACGCTCGAAGTGAAAATCGAGGACGTCGCCCGGGCGGGCGAAACGGCCGACGCCGTCGTGCAGGGGGGCGCGACCTCGCTCAGTGGGATCCGGTTCGATCTGAAGGATCGAGCCGCGATCGAACGAGAAGCCCTGCGCCTCGCGGTCGCTGACGCACGTCGACGCGCCGATGCGGCCGCGTCCGGCGCCGGGCGATCCATCGATCGCATCCTCCGGATTGAGGATTCGCGACCGGATGTCGTCGTACCGCGCATGATGATGCGGGCAGAGGGCGCCTCGGCGCAGACAGCCGTGGAGCCGGGGCTGATCGAGGTGCGGGCGCACGTCGCGTTGACCGCCTCCATGAAATGATCCACGAATTCGCGACTCCGGATGGCCAGGCCCGCCGTCGCGTTCTGCGAGCGCACGCAGTGGAGAATCACGGCGATCGGGTCGATGCCCGGTTGGCGGTTGGGCGAATCGGTCTCATGACATGCGCGTGATCCGGCTGCGCGGCGGAGTCCACCTGTGACGCCGGCTGAGTATGAGCGCGCGCGCCGCCTGCTGATGCGCCGCGATCCGGTGCTTGGACAAGCCATCAAACAGATCGGACCATGCGGGCTCGCATCACGTCAGCGCCACGATCACCTCAACGCCCTGGTCGGTTCAATTATCAGCCAGCAGTTGTCCACGAAAGCCGCGGCGACCATCTTCGGCCGTTTCCTGGCGCTGTTCCCGGAAGGAGCCGTCCTCACCGGACCCGGGATCGCGAGCCTCGAGGACGCGGCGCTGCGGTCCGCCGGGTTGAGCGGTCAGAAGGTCGGCTACCTCCGAGATCTGTGCGCGCACATCGGGGATGGGCGGCTGATCCTCGATGAGCTCGAGGCGTTGTCGGATGAGGCGGTGATCGAGCGACTGACTCGAGTGAAGGGCTTCGGGCGCTGGACGGCGCAGATGTTCCTCATGTTCCGTCTTCACCGCCCCGATGTGCTGCCCGTCGACGATCTCGGCATCGTCAACGCGGTGCACCGGCTCTACAGGTTGCGCAAGAAGCCGGACGCCAAGCGGGTGTCGAAGATCGGTGAGGCGTGGCGGCCGTACCGATCCGTGGCGTCGTGGTATCTCTGGCAGACACTCAAGAACGAGCCAGTTCCCACCGCGTCCAAACGGTAGTGGAGCGATAGCTGTCCTAGACGTTCCTTCTGCGTTCATAAACCTTGTCTCGTGTCTCCATGGATGGACGCTCGGCGCCGCGAGCGGGCAGGCAGGTCGGTGCACGAGCCAACGCTCTCAGGGCGGCTGGACGCCGACGCGCGCTCTCACGTCGAAGGACGACTACCTTGAGGCTCGTGACTACGCGTGATTTTTCAACCAGATCAGGGTGAAGCCGACGGCAATCGTGATGAGCGTGCCGCGCTCGCTGAAAAACGTATCTGGCCAGGAGTTTAGCGACGACGGATTGTCGACTGCCGCTGGACGGCGGCCGCCGACAGATGGGATCCAACGAGGAACGCGAGCCGCATACTCGCGGTACTCGTCCTGGCGCCGCGATCCGAGGAGCTCTTCTTCCCACCTCACGATTGCGTGATATTCGAGCGAGAGCACGACGATGAAGATCGGCACGAGCCAAACGAGGTGCGCGCTGACGGCGAAGCCGACCCAGAGCGCGATGTTTCCCAGGTACAGGGGATTGCGGACGAAAGCGAACGGACCGGTGGAGACGAGCGGCCCCAGGCGGTCGCTGCGTGTGCGCGAAATGACGCCGATGTGGCGCACCGCCCACAAGCGCAACAGTTCGCCAATGCCGACGATGATGAATCCAATCGTCAATAATCTCGAATCCCCAGACGGGTTGGCGCCCGGGATGAGGATCAGGGCGAGCACGAGGGGGATCGGAATCGAGGTGCGCCGACGGAACAGCCAGCCGCCGACGCGCACGAGGCGCGACATGGTTTTGACAGCATACCCTGCGTTGATATAATCCGGACTAGTTCGGTCGTATATTTCCCATGGCTGTGTCTATCGCATCAAGGACTACCGATCGGGTTGGAGCGTCGGTTCTGGACCTGGTGGGCCGGACTCCGCTCGTTCGTCTCCAGCGTTTCGAGCTCGCGACTCCTGGCGTGGAGCTCTGGGCCAAAGCCGAATGGCAGAACCCCGGCGGCTCGGTCAAGGATCGCGCCGCGGCGCGCATGATCCTCGACGGCGAGGCGTCGGGCGCGCTGACGCCTGGTCGCGTCATCATCGACGCGACGTCGGGCAACACCGGCATTGCGTACGCGATGGTCGGTGCCTCGCGTGGATACCAGGTCAAGCTGTGTCTGCCCGATAACGCCAGCCCGGAGCGGAAGATGATTCTGCGGGCGCTCGGCGCCGAGCTCATCCTCACCGATCCGCTCGAGGGTACCGATGGCGCGATTCGCGAAGCGCGCCGGCTGCACGCCGCCGAGCCGGGGAAGTACTTCTATCCGGACCAGTACAGCAACGAGGGCAACTGGCGCGCGCACTACGACACCACCGGTCCGGAGATTATCGAACAGACCAGCGGGCGATTGACGCACTTCGTGGCCGGCCTCGGCACCAGCGGGACGTTCGTCGGTACTGGCCGCCGGCTGCGGCAGTTCAACCCGTCCATCCGGCTGATTTCATTTCAACCGAGTGGACCGTTTCACGGGTTGGAAGGGCTGAAGCACATGGAATCGGCCATGGTGCCGGCCATTTACGATCCGTCGATCGCCGACGAGGATTTGCGGGTCGATAGCGAGCGCGCCTACGAAATGGTGCGTCGTCTTGCGCGCGAGGAAGGGCTGCTGGTCGGAATCTCGTCCGGTGCGGCACTGGCGGTGATGCTGCAGGTGGCACAGCGGCTCGAGCGCGGCGTCGTGGTGTCGGTATTTCCCGACGGCGCGGCGAAATACCTCACCGAGAAGTTCTGGGACGCTGATGCCTGAGGGAGCCGATTTGAATCACGCGCTGCAGCTGGGTCCCGAGGTGGCCACGGCGATCCGTCGTCACGGGGAAGAGACATTTCCGCATGAGTGTTGCGGCGCGATGGTCGGGCGAGACGGCGTGGTGAGCGCGGTCGTCGCGCTGCCGAATACGACCGAAGAGGGGCCGAGGCGCAGGTTTCTGGTACGACCGTCCGACTACCGGCTGGCCGAACAGCGGGCCGGCGAGCTGGGCGCCGATTTGCTGGGGTTCTATCATTCGCATCCCGACCATCCGGCGCGGCCGTCGCAATACGATCTGGATCACGCGTGGCCGACGTTCGCCTACGTCATCGTGGCGGTGGCTGCCGGTGCCGCGACAGACATGACCGTCTGGTATCTGAAAGACGACCGGACCACATTCGAGAAGGGCGATCTGCATGGCGACCAAAATTCTGATTCCGACTCCGCTTCGGCCGTACACCGATAAGAAAGACGCCGTCGACGCCGAAGGCGCGACGGTCGGCGAGCTGCTCGTGGACCTGACGACGAAGCACGCAGGGCTGAAGCCGCATCTCTACAACGAGCAGGGGAAGCTGCGCAGCTTCGTCAATGTCTACGTCAACGACGAGGACATCAGGTACTTGCAGAAGGAGCAGACAGCCGTGAAGCCGGGCGATACGCTCAGCATCATTCCGTCGGTGGCGGGCGGGGCGCCGGCGACCACCGATGCCGAGGCGCCGAGCACCGGCCTTCAGACCGATCGTGAGCTTCCTCAGCTCACCAACGACGAAGTCAAGCGGTACAGCCGGCATCTGATCATGCCGGAGGTCGGCGTCGACGGTCAGCGACGGCTCAAGGCCGGCAGCGTGTTGTGCATCGGTGCGGGCGGGCTCGGCTCGCCCGCCGCCATGTATCTGGCCGCCGCCGGTGTCGGCACCATCGGCATTGTCGACTTCGACGTCGTCGATTTCAGCAATTTGCAGCGCCAGATTATCCACGGCACTCCGGACGTCGGTCGCACGAAGCTGGCGTCCGCGAAGGATCGCCTGAACGCGATCAACCCGCACGTGGAGGTGAAGACGTACGAAACCGCGCTGACGTCGGAGAATGCGTTTGAACTGTTCGAGCCGTACGACGTGATTCTCGACGGCACCGACAATTTTCCGACGCGCTACCTGACCAACGACGCCTGCGTCATTCTCGGCAAGCCGAACGCCTACGGCAGCATTTTCCGGTTCGAAGGTCAGGCGTCGGTGTTCGCGACGAAGAACGGCCCCTGCTACCGGTGCTTGTACCCCGAGCCGCCGCCTCCCGGTCTGGTACCGAGTTGCGCGGAGGGTGGCGTGCTGGGCGTGCTGCCGGGCATTATCGGCGTCATTCAGGCCACCGAGGCGATCAAGTTGATCGCCGGAATCGGCGAGCCGCTAATCGGGCGCTTCCTCATCTACGACGCGCTGCGCATGCGATTTCGCGAGCTGAAGCTGCAGAAGGATCCGGATTGCCCGGTGTGCGGGACGCATCCGACCGTCACCACGCTCATTGACTACGACCAGTTCTGCGGGGTTTTTCCTGTCGCAGAGGAGCCGGCCACTGTGAACAACGCGACTGAAATTTCTGCCGTCGAGCTGAAGCAACGACTGGACCGCGGCGACGCCGTGACGATCGTCGACGTCCGGGAACCGAACGAGTACCAGATCAATCGGATTGCGGGGTCGCAGTTGATCCCGCTGGGCGATGTCCCGTCGCGTTATCGCGAACTCAATGCCGACGACGAGATCGTCGTGCAGTGCAAGAGCGGGGCTCGTAGCGCGAAGGCGGCCGACTTCCTGCGTTCGGTCGGTTTCAAGCACGTCTTGAACCTGAAGGGCGGGATTCTCGATTGGATCGACAAGGTGGATCCTTCGCAGCCCAAGTACTGACGCTGGCGGCAGGTGAAGCTGGTTTGGACCGAATCCGCCCCGTTTCGGGTGTCCTGTGCTAAACTCGGACCAAGGCGGTCGGATTTCGATCGCACCGATATGTTGAGGCTTTCAAAAAAGGCGGATTACGCGCTGATGGCCATGAAACATCTGGCCCTGCGCGGCGATCGTGGGTCGTCGAGTGCTCGGGAGATTGCCGAGCAGTACGACATCCCGATTGAGTTGATGGCGAAGGTGCTGCAGCGGCTGGTACGGCGGGCCTTGCTCGCGTCGCACCAGGGGACGCGCGGCGGCTATCAACTGGCCCGGCCGCCGAGGCAGATTACGGTCGCCGACGTGATTCAAGCGATCGACGGCCCGGTGACGGTGACCGCCTGCTCGCCCACCGACGACGGCCAGTGCGAGCAGTTTTCGAAGTGTAACGTGCGTGATCCGCTCTGGCGTGTTCGAGAGCGGATCTTGAGGGCGCTTGGCGAATGCACGATTGCCGAGTTGGCGTCGGACCCGCCGGGGCAGGTGCCACCAAAGTCGGCCGTGCTACATACGAATTTGTGACAGGGCCGGGCCCGAAGGGCCGGCGTGGGTAGAGCGGACGCCCCACCGCGTGTCCGCCGAAGAGAAAAACCATGGCCATCAAACTCCCGATTTATCTCGACTATCACGCGACGACGCCCGTGGATCCGCGGGTGGTGAGCGCGATGCTGCCCTACTTCACCGAACATTTCGGCAACGCCGCGAGTCGGAACCATCCGTTTGGCTGGGCCGCCGAGGAAGCCGTCGACACGGCGCGCAAGCAAATCGCGGATCTGATCGGCGCGAACGCGAAGGAAATCGTGTTCACGAGCGGCGCGACCGAGTCCGACAACCTCGCGATCAAGGGCGTCGCCGAGATGTACCGGGAAAAGGGCAATCACATCATCACGGCGGTCACCGAGCACAAGGCGGTGATCGACACCTGCAAGCACCTCGAGAAGAACGGCTACCGGGTGACCTATCTGCCGGTGCAGAAAGACGGTCTGATCAACCTGGACGAGTTGCGCAACGCGATTACCGACAAGACCATCCTCATCACGATCATGGCCGCCAACAACGAGATCGGCGTGATCCAGCCGCTCGCGGCGATTGGCGCGATCGCCAAAGAGAAGGGCGTGCTGTTCCACACCGACGCCGTGCAGATGGTCGGGAAGGTGCCGTTCAATGTCAACGAACTCAAGGTGGATCTGGCCTCGATCACGGCGCACAAGATGTACGGGCCGAAGGGTGTCGGCGCCCTGTATGTCCGGCGCCGGAATCCCCGCGTGCTGCTGTCCCCGCTGATCGACGGCGGCGGACACGAGCGCGGGATGCGGTCCGGTACGCTCAATGTGCCGGGGATCGTCGGCTTTGGCAAGGCCGCCGAGCTCTGTCACCAGGAGATGGCGAGCGACACCGAGCGGCTGCTGAAGCTGCGCGACCGCCTGAATGATCGACTCCACAAGAGCCTGGACGAGATTTACATCAACGGCACGATGGAACATCGGCTGCCGCACAACCTGAACATCAGCTTCGCCTACGTCGAAGGCGAATCGCTGTTGATGGGCATCAACGACGTGGCCGTCTCGTCGGGGTCCGCGTGCACCTCCGCCAGTCTCGAGCCGTCCTATGTATTGAAGGCGCTCGGTGCCGGCGACGATCTCGCGCACTCATCGATCCGCTTCGGGCTCGGTCGCTGGACGACGGAAGAGGAAGTCGATTACGTCGCCGACAAGCTGGCGCATGTCGTCACCCGGCTGCGGGAGATGTCGCCGCTCTACGAACTGGCAAAAGAAGGTGTGGACCTGTCGACCATGCAGTGGCAGGTCAACTAGCACGCACGCAGCGTCCGGCTGAAGCCGGACTTTGAGGAGACGCAATGGCTTATTCGAACAAAGTGATCGACCACTACGAGAACCCCCGCAACGTTGGCTCCTTGCCGAAGGAAGATCCCAACGTCGGCACCGGTCTGGTCGGTGCGCCGGAATGCGGCGACGTGATGAAGCTGCAGGTCAAGGTGAATCCCACCACGGGCGTCATCGACGATGCGAAATTCAAGACGTTCGGGTGCGGCTCGGCGATCGCGAGCTCGAGTCTGGCCACCGAATGGCTGAAGGGCAAGACGGTCGACGAGGCACTGGCGATCAAGAACACCGACATCGTAACAGAGCTGAGTCTTCCGCCGGTCAAGATCCACTGCTCCGTGCTCGCGGAAGACGCCATCAAGGCGGCGATCACGGACTACAAGAAGAAGCAAGGGACGGCTGCGAAGAACGTCGACACGCACGCGCAGCCGACGGCCTGATGATTGAGATCACGGAAACGGCGGCGCGCAAGATCCGGACGCTGATGGCCAAGCAGGGTGTCAGAGACGGTGGACTGCGCGTCGGTGTCAAGGGCGGCGGTTGTTCAGGTCTGAGCTACACGTTCGCGTGGGAGCGGCAGGAGCGTACGGGCGACGAAGTGTTCGAAGGCCCGGAGGGCGCGAAGCTTTATGTCGATCGCAAGAGCCTGCTTTTTCTGAACGGCACGGTTCTCGACTACGACACCAACCTGATCAGCAAGGGGTTCGTGTTCAACAATCCCAACGCCAAAACGTCCTGCGGTTGCGGGAGCTCGTTCGGCGCCTAGAAGTATGAAGTCGACTCCGACGCTTCAGGACTGCAAGAGCTGCGGCGGGGGAGCACCGATCGACGTGCACTTCTGTCCGCAGTGCACGAAAATCCTGTCGCTGGGACGCCACGGCGATTACTTCCGGTTTTTCGGGCTGCCCCGAAAGCTCGGCATCGATCGGTCGGACCTCGAGCATCGATTCCGGGATCTCAGCCGGCAGTTTCATCCCGACTATTTCTACAATGCGGCTCCCGCCGAACGGCGCGCCAGCCTGGAACGGAGCTCGTACCTGAACGATGCGTACCGGGCGCTCAAGCAGCCGGTGACCCGCGTCGAATACCTTCTGCAGCTGGAAGGCCTGGCGGCGCGCGGGCCGCAGGAAGCGTCCTCGCAGGTGCCGGCGGCCCTGCTCGAAGAAGTGTTTGCCCTCAACGAGGAGCTCGACGAAGTGCGCGGGCGCCGGGCGGCCGGCGCACCGGCCGACGAGTGGCGTGCGCGGCTGGATCGGGCGCGCGCGCCGATCGAAGAGAAGCGCGTCGAACACGAGGAGGACCTGGCGTCGCTGTCCGCGCGCTGGGACGCGCTGCTCGATCGCGCCGCGCCGGAAGCCGAGCGACGCGAGGTACTGACCGCGCTTCGCGACCGCGTGCTCGAGCGCAATTACATCAACAACCTCCTGGCGGGTATCGAACGGGAGTTGAGTACATGACACGCGACGATCGCCGGGACCGCGCAGCCGATCCGGCGGCGGTCCTGCCGAGCGTCACGCGTGATCTCATTCTGCGATCATGAGCAAAGTCGTAGGGATCGATCTCGGGACCACCAACAGCCTCGTCGCCTACGTCAAGGACGGCGTTCCGGTCATCATTCGCGATCGTGGCGGCGACGGCCTGGTCCCCTCCATCGTCTCGGCCGCGGCAGACGGAACCATCTTCGTCGGCCGAGAAGCGCAGCGGCGCCTGACGACCGACGCCGCGCGCACCGTCTATTCCGTCAAGCGCTTCATGGGTAAGGGCGTGGACGATGTCGGGGACGACGCGCGGCTGTTCCCGTTCTCGATCACCGCGGATCCCTCGGGCGTCGTACGGGTTGGTCTCGGCGGACCGGAGTTCACGCCGCCGGAAGTCTCCGCGTTCATCCTGCGCGAGCTCAAACGGCGCGCCGAAGAGTTCTTCGCGGCTGATGGCGAGTTCGATCCCGAGGTCGATCGGGCCGTCATCACGGTACCCGCCTACTTCAACGACGCCCAGCGAACCGCGACGCGCGACGCCGGACGAATCGCCGGCCTCGAGGTGTTACGGATCATCAACGAGCCGACGGCGGCGTCTCTCGCCTATGGACTCGATAAACGCCACACCGGCATCATCGCCGTCTATGACTTTGGCGGCGGGACGTTCGACATCTCGATCCTGCGCGTCGAAGACGGCGTGTTCCAGGTGCTGTCGACCAACGGCGACACCCATCTTGGCGGCGACGACATCGATCGGCTGCTGGTCGACCGGGTGCTCGCGGATCTCGAATCCCCGCGTCCCTCGTACACCGTGTCGGGCTTCAGCCGCACGGCCGAACAGGTCCAGATGATTCGTCGAGCCGTCATCCAGGCCAAATGGGACCTGTCGGATCGAGACGAGACCGAGCTGCTCGGGGCGCGAATCACGCGCGCGGAATTCGAGGCGATGATTCGCCCGGTCGTCGACCGGACACTCGATCCGTGCCGCCAGGCCCTGGCTGACGCCGAGCTCCAGTTGTCGCAGATCGACGCGGTCGTCCTCGTCGGCGGGTCGACGCGCATCCCACTGGTCCGACGGCTGGTCGCGGATCTGTTCGGCAGGGAGCCGCACAGCGATCTCAACCCGGACGAGGTCGTCGCGCTCGGCGCGGCGATGCAGGCCGACATCCTGGTGACCGGCAATCGCGAAATGCTGCTGCTCGACGTCACCCCGTTGTCTCTCGGCATCGAGACGATGGGGGGGGTGGTGTCGAAGATCATCCTGCGCAACTCGACCATCCCGGCGACCGGCAGCGAGATGTTCACGACGGCCGTCGACAACCAGACGGCGGTCGATATCCACGTGCTCCAGGGTGAGCGCGAACTGGTCGCGGACAACCGATCGCTGGCCCAGTTCCGGCTTCGCGGCATTCCGCCGATGCCCGCCGGCCTGCCGCGCGTCCAGGTGCAGTTCCAGATCGACGCCAATGGCATTCTGAGCGTCACGGCGAAGGAGCTGCGGACCAACGTCGAACAGGCGATCGAAGTGAAACCGTCGTACGGTTTGACCGACGACCAGGTCGAGCAGATGCTGCTCGACTCGTTCGAGCATGCCGAAGCCGATTTCGCCGCCCGGCTGCTGATCGAAGCGAAAAACGAGGCAGAAACGGTCGTGCTCGCCACGGAGAAAGCGCTTCGCGCGCCGGAGTTCGCCGAGCTGGCCAGGGCCGAGCTGACCCCGAGCGAACACGCGCGCATTCTGGATGCCCTCGCCGATCTGAAGGCGGTCCTCAGCCACGCCGACCGCGAGGTCATCCAGGAGAAGACGCACGCCCTCAACGACGCGACCCGGCACCTGGCCGAGGTGACGATGAACCATTCCATTCACGCAGCGCTGTCGGGGAAGAACATCGATCAGCTCTGACATTGCAGGCCCGCGCTTGCTCGAGGATTTATGCCCAAGGTCACCTTCATCATCGACGGCGACACCACCGTCGTCGACTTCGAGCACGGGGAAGTGCCGTACTCACATCACGGGAAGCCGGAATCGTTTCTGGATATCGCGAAGCATTTCGGTGTTCCGCTCGAGCACGCCTGCGGTGGCAGTTGCGCCTGCACGACCTGCCACGTGATCATCAATGCTGGCGCGGACAACCTGAGCGAGATGCAGGACGATGAGGCCGACCGGCTCGATACCGCGTGGGGGCTGACCGCTCGGTCGCGTCTCGGCTGCCAGGCGGTGGTCTCCGGTGACGTCGTCTGCGAGTTGCCGATGTACACCCGGAACTACGTGCAGGAGGGCGGCGGCATCCAGCTTGGAAAATCGGATCGCAAGGAGCGCAAAGCCCAGGAGGTTGCGCCGTGAAATGGAGCGACACGGAAGACATCGGAATCGCGCTGACCGAGAAATTCCCCGACCTCGATCCGCTCACCGTCCGCTTTACCGACCTTCGTCACCACATTCTCGAGCTCGATGGCTTCGATGACGATCCGAAAGGCTCGAATGAGCCGAAGCTCGAGGCGATTCAGATGGCGTGGCACGAGGAATGGAAGGACACGCGGTGAGCATCGGTGGCGTCTTCCGCCCGGGAATGCGCGGGTACTTCGTGCCGTTCACCGCCGGCATCGCGTTGATCGTGAGCGCCTTTCTCCCGTGGGTGGTGGTCAGCGGTGTGAGCCGCGCCGGCGCGCCCGACGCACCCGGGCTCTGGGTCGCCGGCCTCGGCGCGCTGTCCACGCTCCTCGCCTCCTTGAGCCTGATTACCCGCAGGAATTCACGTCATCCGCTGCTGGTTCTCGGGCTGATGGCACTCGGCATCATTACCCTCACGTGGCGCATCGTGCCTCGACTCGCGGGTGAAGAGGCCCTGACGGTGTCCCAGGCGCTGGCCATCGTCGAGGATGCGCCGATCGGGGACCTGCCGACCGTCCCGACTCCGCTCGCGGGCAGCGGTCTGTACGTGGGTGTGGTGGCCGCGACGATCCTGGTCGGCTTCGGCTTGACCATCGTGGTCCGGCGCGCCAAGCCCTACGTGGTGTCCGATCCGGACGACGACGTCTAGGCGGCCCTGGCCCCGGCGTCTTCCCCGCATGCGCATTCTGATTGTTGCCGCGACCGAATGGGAAATCGCACCGATCGTCCCTGCCCTGGGTTGTCGTTCGTCTGACATCCCTCGGATGAAGACGTATGTCTACGGCGGCCACGAGATCGACGCACTTACGACAGGCGTCGGAATGGTCGCCACGGCGGCGTGGTGCTCTCGCGTGCTGGCCGAGAGACAGTACGACCTGGGGCTGAACTTCGGCTTGTGCGGCAGCTTCGATCGCGCGCTCGCGCCCGAGCGCGTCGTGCACGTCGTGCGCGATCGGATCGCGGAGCTGGGGGCTGAGGATGGCGACGCCTTCCTCACGATCCAGGAGCTCAACCTTCTCGGGCGCGATGAATTTCCTTTCGTCGCCGGCCAGCTGCTCAATCCCCGTCCGCCGGCCAATGAGGCGCTGCACGGTCTTCCGGCAGTGGCCGGCATTACGGTGAATACCGTCCACGGCGCCGAGCGGTCGATTGCCGCGGCGGCGGAGCGCTTTGATCCTCAGGTGGAAAGCATGGAAGGCGCGGCGTTCATGTACGCCTGCCTGATTCACGGGCTCGACTTCGCGCAAGTGCGAGCCGTATCGAACTTCGTCGAACGACGGAACCGAGGCGCCTGGAAGATTACATCGGCCATCGATGCGCTTGGGCGGGCGGCGCGGAGCATTCTGGATCACGCATGAGACTGTCCCTCGGCTTTTCTCCCTGTCCGAACGATTGCTTCATGTTCGATGCGATGGTCCATCATCGAATCGACCTGGAAGGACTGGAGTTTTCGGTCCGGATGGCGGATGTGGAAGCGCTCAACAAGTCGGCGTTCGCGGGAGAGGCCGCGGTGACGAAACTGAGCTATCACGCGTACGCCCACTGCACGCACAACTACGTCCTGCTCGATGCCGGCAGCGCGTTGGGCAGGAACTGCGGGCCGCTGCTGATTTCCCGCCGCGCGATCTCTGAAGCGGAGGTCGCCGCCGGCGGGCTCAGGATCGCCATTCCCGGAAAATATACGACCGCCAACTTTCTCCTCGGCCTGGCGTTTCCCGCCGCCCGCGACAAGACGGAGCTGGTGTTTTCGGCGATCGAAGCGGCGCTGCTCGACGGCCAGTACGATGCTGGGCTCATCATTCACGAGAACCGGTTTACCTACGGCGCCAAGGGCTTGCAGAAGATTGTCGACCTGGGCGAGTTCTGGGAGCGCGAGACCGGCGCCCCCATACCCCTCGGCGGCATCGTCGTCGACCGCTCGCTTCCCGACGATGTGAAGCATGCCGTGAATCGCGTGCTGCGGCGCAGCGTGGAATATGCGTTCGCCCATCGGGAGGCCAGCTTGCCTTTCGTCCGCGAGCACGCCCAGGAGATGAGCGAAGACGTGATGTATCGCCACATCGATCTCTACGTCAACGAATACTCGGTCGATCTCGGCTCGGAAGGGAAGCGAGCCGTCGAGACCCTTTTCGACAGGGCCAGAGCGACCGGTCTGATTCCCGCCACCAGCGACGTGCTGTTTCTGTAAGCGATCGCGGGACCGCCGCAGCGGGCAGGTTCCGCGAGTCCAGCCATCAGCCACGACAACGTCCGACCAGGCTCTCGCGGTGGCGCGGCGTGATCGGCGCGCTTGCTCGACCCTCACGAGTCCTACCCGATTCCATCTCCAGCTGTGGAAGCGCGAGCCGCGAGCGCTGCGCCGACGGATCCAGGAGAGGGTCGCGCGACACGAGTGCGATAACGTCGACCGACGCTGCATGCCGACGTAGCAGGCCGACGCTGGAGCATGAAATCAGGACCCTCGGTGCCGACGGCGACGATTGAGATGGCGGCCGCGATGAAGGCAAGGATGTCTTGCCGAATGGACTCAGTATTGCAATTCAGCCACGCGATGGTTTCGCTGGCGCAGATTTTCCTAGCAAAATGTGACCTCTGCCTCGTGGGTGGGCCCTTCCGCACGGGTCGCGAATTACGTGCTTACGCAACTGACCTTCAATCGCTTACACGAATCGTTATTCGAGGCGTCGACCTGGCGGGCGGGCGTGTCTGGCGATGCGCCGGCGTCCGGCGTCGAGCCGCGATGGATGTCATCGCCCGACAAGCGGCGGGTAGGTCAATCAAACGAATCCGCCTTTGGGAACGAATCGTATGACGGGGAAATTTGCTTGGGTCGGTGTCGCGCTCGCAACCTTTGGCCTGGCCTTCACGTCGCGTCCGGCGTCACGGCCGGCCGCGGCGCCGCGCGCGACCGTGCTCGATGTGGACCAGACGCTCGCGCGGCGCCTGGCTCGCGCGGAGGAGCATCGATACGACGTGGCGCTGACCGCCGGAGAGCGCATACACGTGGTGGTCGAGCAGCGAGGGATCGATCTGGTGGTGCAGACGATCGGCGTGGATGGCGTCGCGATCGCCGAGTTCCAGGATGAAATCCGGAGTCGCGGACAGGAGCACGTCGACGTGGTCGCCGACAAGGACGGCGTCTTCACCATCGCGGTCAGGGCGGCGGCCGGCACGACGGCGCCTGGCTCCTACGTGATCCGCATCGCCGAGCGGCGTGCGGCCACCGACTCCGATCGGGCCAGGCAGGAATCGCGGAGGCTACGAACGACGGCCGCACGATTCGAGACGAAGGGCAGGTTCGACGAAGCGCGGCTCGCGCTCGAGCAGGCGCTGACGACGACCGAAAGCCTGCCGGAACAGGACGACACCCAGGTCGCCGCTGTCGTTTTCCAGCTTGCCGGGGTGTACCGCCGGCTGCCCGACCGTGTGAAAGCCGCCTCACTGTACGAGCGAGCGATCGCGATCATGGACCGGACGCTGAGCGCCGAGCACCCGACGACGGCGCTGGCTCGATCGCAACTCGCCGAGCTCTACGGGCACGAAGGAGAGCGCCGCAAGGCCGAAGTCCTCCTCCGCCAGGCGCTCGACGTGGTCGAGCGGACGCTGGGGGCCGAGAATCCCTGGTACGTCAGCTGTCTGGTCAGACTTGGCGACCTGCGCGAGAGCGCGGGAGATCTGGCGCAGGAAGAGCAGATCGTTCGACGCGCGCTGGCGATTAGCGAACGGATCGAAGACACCGACAGCGTGCAATACGCCGGGCTGCTGAACAACCTGGGCGAGGTCTTTCGCCATAAGCAGGACTACGCGCAAGCCGAGCAGTTCTTCAAGCGATCGCTCGTCCTGACCGAGAGGCTGCTCGGTCCGGACAACTACTCGCTTGCGACCGCGCTTCAGAACCTCGGCATCGTCGCACGGGAGCGCAAGGACTATTCGACGGCGAAGGCCTACAACACGCGCGCGCTGGCGATCAGAGAACGGGTCGTCGGTCCGGACCACCCGGACGTCGCGCACATCCTGACCAATCTCGCCAACATCTACCGCGCGACAGGCGATTATGCGGGGTCGTTGACGACACACCTTCGAGCGCTGCGTATCTGGGAGAATGCGGCGGGTCCCTACCAGCAGGTCACACTGCTGTCGGTGGGCAACATCGCCAAGACCTACGCAGCCCAGGGCGACATGGCGAATGCGCTCGTCTACCAGCGCCGATCCGACGCCATCGTCGAAAAGCAGCTGACGCTGAATCTTGCCGTGGGCTCCGAGCGGCAGAAGCTGGCCTTTGTCGGAAATGTGTCGGAGCGAACCGATCGAACGATTTCACTGCATCTCAAGCAGGCGCCCGGCGATCCCGATGCCGGTGCGCTGGCGATGCTGGTCCTGCTGCAGCGCAAGGGCCGGGTGCTCGACGCGATGACCGACACGCTCGCGGCGGTCCGAGGGCGGGTCGCCGGAGTGAGAGACCAGGCACTCCTCGATCAGCTGCGGAACAGCACCGCGCGACTGGCGAAGCTCGCGTTGAGTCCGCCAGACCGATCGCAGGGTGAGGCGCGCGACCACGCCATCAAGGATCTCGAATCACAAAAGGAGCGAATCGAAGCCGAACTGAGCGAGCACATCGTCGAGTTTCGCGCCCAGAACCAGTCGGTCACGGTCGAAGCGGTACAGGCGGCGATGCCCGCCGATGCCGCGCTGCTCGAGTTCGCCATCTTTCGCCCGTTCGATCCGAAAGCCGAGCGGAACGTCGAGGCGTATGGCTCGCCCCGCTATGCGGTCTACGTCCTGCGCAAACACGCCGCACCGCGCGGTTTCGATCTCGGCCCCGTCGGGGGGATCGACGAGTCGATCGACGCGCTGCGGCAGGCAGTGCGCGATCCGCGGCGCAAGGATTCGCCCGCGCACGCGCGCGCCGTGGACGACCTGGTGATGCGGCCGCTGCGCGCCTGGCTGGGCGACGCGAAGCGTCTGCTCATCTCCGCCGATGGTGAGCTCAACCTCGTGCCGTTCGAGGCGCTGGTCGACGACCAGGGGCAGTATCTGATCGAGCGATACGCCATCACGTATCTGACCAGCGGCCGCGATCTCCTGCGGATGCAGGTGCGGCGGCCAAACGGCCGACGCCCGCTGATCCTTGCGGATCCGTTGTTCGGCGAGCCCCCGGTAGCGCCGCCGAACGGCCCGGTCCTGCAGGTGGCGTCGACCCGTGCGCCGCGCCGCATCCTCACGCCGGACCGCGCCGCGTCGTCGATGTACTTCGCGCCCCTTGCCGCGTCCGCTGAGGAGGCGCGCGCCATCAAGGGGCTCTTTCCCGAGGCCGCGCTGCTCACCGGCGCACGTGCGACGAAGGCGACGCTGCAGCGCGCCGAGGCGCCGCGCATTCTGCACATCGCCTCACACGGATTCTTCCTGCAGGACGGCGAGCGCGGCAGCGCGGAGAATCCGCTGCTCCGCTCGGGTCTGGCGTTGGCCGGCGCCAATGCCGCCCGCAGTTCGCACGAGGACGGCATTCTCACCGCGCTCGAAGCCTCCGGCTTGAACCTGTGGGGCACGAAACTGGTGACGCTTTCGGCATGCGACACCGGTGTTGGCGAGGTCCGCGATGGGGAAGGCGTGTACGGGCTGCGGCGTGCATTCGTTCTGGCCGGCGCCGAAACGGTGGTGATGAGTCTCTGGCCCGTGAGCGACTCCCTCGCGCGCGAGACGATGGTGGCGTACTACACGGGGCTGCGAGCCGGACTCGGTCGCGGAGACGCGTTGCGACAAGCGAAGCTGGCCATGCTCAAGCGCCAGGGGCGCCAGCACCCGTTCTACTGGGCCAGCTTCATCCAGTCGGGCGAGTGGGGCAGCCTTGACGACCATCGCCGATCGCCTCGCGAATCGCATCCCACCCGTATCGCCGGCCACTGAGCCCGCCAGGGCCTGTTCTGCTGGTTCGTCGACTCAAAATGCAACTACGAAAACACGAAAACACGAAAAAGAATCTCTCTCTTGACGCCCTCGTGACTCTGTGCGTTCGTGGTTACGCTTCAGAAACGACGAATACACCCGACTAGTTCTTGCTCGTGAGGGCGCCGTTGTCACAGCGTTCGAGCGGCGCAAGTGCGCTGTCGACGCCGACGCCATGCACGGCTGCGAACAGCGCATGAAGCTGGCGGACACCCTCGGTCAAGCACGCGGGCCCAGGCTGCAAAATGTAGGTCGACTTCACTTCAAAGATGTGACCGTCTCTCACCGCGGCCACACTCTCCCAACCGGGCCGGCCGCGGATCGCCGCCTTCTTTACTCTCTTGCCGCACCATGACGCGATGATGACCTCCGGATTTCGCCGTGCCACCTCCGCCCCCGCGACGATGCGGTCGCGGCCGAGTCCGGCGGCGGCAAGCTCGGGGAAGATCGGAGCGCCGCCGGCGATCTCGACGAGTTCTTCCACCCAGCGGATGCCGGAGATCAGCGGGTCGTCCCATTCTTCGAAGAACACACGCAGCCGTGAGGGGAATCTTGCGGCCGAGGCGCGAATCCCGTCGAGGTCGGACTCGAGCGCGCCGGCCAGGCGTTCGGAGTCGGTCTGGCAGCCGACCAGGCCGCCGAGCATCCGGATCATCTGCAGAATCTCGCCGACGGAGCGCTGATTGAACGCGACGACTGTCAGACCCCGGCGGATCAGCTCCGCGCAGAGATCCGCCTGCAAATCGGAAAAGGCGAGCACCAGGTCCGGCTGGAGCGACTCGATTTTGTCGAATCGTGCGTTGATGAATGCGGACACCTTGGGCTTCGAGCGAGCCTCGGGCGGACGGACCGTGTAGCCTGAGACGCCCACGATCCGATGGCCCTGACCGAGGAGGTACAGCGTCTCGGTGGTCTCTTCGGTCAGGCAGACGATGCGCTCGGGAAACTTGGGCATCTGTCATCGAAGCTCGGGATGGATGGTCCGGGCGAGCGCTCGAATCGCCTCGACGACGCGCGGGCCCGGCGTGACGAATTCGTCGCCGACGAGCGCGTGCACGCGGCCGTTGCGTACGGCGGGAACCGACCCGAGCGCGCTCCAGGCCCGCATCTGGCGAGCAATCTCGGAGGTCCGCTTGGCGTCGCCCTCGCCATATCGTAGTTCGATGATCACGTCCGGCCGCCGCGCCAGAATCAGCTCCGTGCTCACCTGCACCGACTGCTGCTTGATATCGCCGAACACGTCGGCGCCGCCGGCTGCCTCGAGCATGTCGTGCATGAATCCGAAGCCGCCCGAGGCGTAGATATCGCTGAGCGACGAGGGGTTGCGGTCGAACACCAGCAGCGTGCTGGGGCGGGCCAGTCGTGCGACCGAGGTGCGGACCGCATCGATCCCGCGCTCGACGTCGGCGGCAAGTTGCTCGCCGCGGGGGCCGGCGCCGATTCGGGTGCCGACCGCCCGGATCGTCGTGATGATGTCCGCCAGGGCGCGGTGTTCGTACGAGTAGTACGGAATGCCCGCTCGATCGAGCCGTTGCTTCAACTCAGTCTGCGTGTTGTAGACCACGACCAGATCGGGCTTCAGGCTGAGGATGCGCTCCACGTCGGGATCGAGCAGCGCCCCCACCCGGGCGATGCGCGACACTTCGGGCGGGTGCCGGTCGAAGCTCGTGACGCCGACGACTCTTGCCCCAGCGCCCATCGCGAAGATCATTTCCGTCACCGACGGAATGATCGAGATGATTCGCTGAGGCGCCGCCGCGGTGGCAATCGATCCGAAGGCACTGATCGCGAGTGCCAGCGTCACTGTCAACGACCAGGCCACGCCAGGACTAGTGGCCGGTCCGCGCCGATCAAGGACCAGTTCGCGGGCGGGGCATCCCGCCTGGCTGCGTTGCTCCTCCCTCAAATGCTCCCGGTATTCTCGGCCGTCGCGCCTTGCCATCCGGGCGCCGCGCTCCGCGCTCTGGTCATTGTTCAGCGTGGACAGGCCACACCGGAGGGATTTCGTCATCGCGACGACCTCACGAGCAGCCACAGGAAAAACGGTCCACCGGTGAGCGCCGTGATGACGCCCACGGGAATCTCCACCGGCGCGAAGAGCGTGCGCGCGGCGAGGTCGCACAGAATCAGAAAGGCCGCGCCGAAGAGCACCGAGCCCGGCAGCACGAGTCGGTGGTCGGAGCCGACCAGCTTTCGCACGATGTGCGGGACGACCAGGCCGACAAATGACACCGGTCCGCCAATCGATACCGCGGCCCCCGTCGCCAGCGATGCGCCGATCATCGCCGCTCGTTCCGCGCGGACGACGTTGACGCCCCTGGCCGCCGCCGCCTCGGTGCCGAGGCTCATGAGATCGAGCGCGCGGGGCAGCGTCGCCAGCAGGGCGCCCGCCAGGACCAGCATTGGAAGCACGGCGATGATGGGCGCGTAGCCGCCGATATCGAGCATGCCCATCAGCCAGCGAACGGTCCGGAACGTATCCGTGAAGTCCGCGAGGTACTGCGTGAACATGATCAGTGCGGACAGAAAGCCTGTCATCGTGACCCCGGCCAGAAGCAGCACCGTTGTCGACAGTCCGTGACGGCGCCCAGCCGCCAGCGCGTACACCACGCCCAGCGCGCACAGCGAGCCGGCGAAGCTGGCCAGCGGCACGGCCGGCAGGCCGCCGATCGCCAGGTCGAAATGGAAGGTGATCGCAAGCATCGCGCCCAAGGCGGCCCCGCTCGAGATGCCGAGCGTGTCTGGCGTCGCCAACGGGTTGCGCAAGAGTGCCTGGAACACGACGCCCGCCGCCGCGAGCGCGGCGCCTACGACCGCCGCCGCGACCACTCGCGGCAGCCGCGCGATGAAGAAAATCTGCGCGTCGAGGTTGTCGGCGAACGGAATCGTGCCGTCGAACGCCCGTGCGAGCGAGACGTGGGTCGACCCCACGGTCGGCGCGACGAGCAGCGTCGCGGCAAGGACGGCCCCGAACGATGCGGCCGTCAGCAGGAAGCGCGTGCGGATGGAGCGCATCTCAGGGCCACCAACGCAGCAGAGGTGGCGGCTGCATCAGGCGCGTCCCAACGGCACGACGTTCAAGCGGCCCGACCGCGCGTGCCGCTCGACGGCCGCGTCGACGTCGTACAACGCCCGGACCGTGTGCGATGTCAGAACCTCGTCGGTCGGTCCGGCCGCGAGGACGCGCCCGCCTCGCAACAGCACCAGCCGCCGGCACAGCGCCGCGGCCAGGTTCAGGTCGTGGGTGGACAGCACCATGGTCATGCCGTCGTCGCGGTTCAGGCGGCTCAGCAGCGTCTGCACTTCGATCTGGTGGCCGATGTCGAGCGACGCGGTCGGTTCGTCGAGCAGGAGCAGTTGCGGGCTTTGGGCCAGCGCGCTGGCAATCACGACGCGTTGCCGTTCGCCGCCGCTCAGGGTGCTGAAGGCCCGCCCTTCGAACCCGGCGGTGCCGGTCGCGGCAAGCGCGTGCCTGGCGATGGCGAGGTCCTCCGGCCCTTCGAGCGCGAAGGCGCCGAGGTGCGGGAAACGGCCCATCAACACGATATCCAGGACCGTGAAGTCGAAGGGCGCGTGCGTCTCCTGCGGCACGGCCGCGACGCGCCGCGCAATTTCGCGACGAGACCACTCGGGCATCGGCCTGTCGTCGAGCGTGACCGTGCCGGTCCGCGGCCGGAGCATGCCGCCCAGGATCCTCAGCAGCGTGGTCTTGCCGGAGCCGTTGGGGCCGAGAATGCCGACAAGCTCGCCGCGGCCGACCGCTAGCGATACGCCGTCGAGGACCTGCTGCTGATCGTGTGTGAAACGCCCGGCGACGCCCCGATAGGAAAACGAGACATCGATCGCTCGAAGCATGGCGAGGCTCCTCCCGGCGTCTTTCGCGCCGAAAAAGGACGCCCCCGAATGGCCAGGTTTCCTGACTCGCGGATCGTGGCAGCGCGCCGCCGTCTTCCCGGGTTACCACCCAGTGACGGGCCGTGGACGGAGAAACACCAGTCCCAGGCCTGCGCGACGCATTGCTCCCCGCTTACAGTGGCGAGACCGTGTGGGCATCGCACCCACTTCGCGTGGCCGCCGGGGTGAGCGCAGACCGTGTCGAGGTACGAGACGACCGCGCCCGAAAGGAGTATAACATCCGGATTCCGGCTGAAAATTTGCTGCAGGCATCCAACCGCCGGCTGCTGTGTTGCCTCCGGCGCGCATTTGCGCGTAACATTGCGTGGTTCCCGTCCGAAAAGGCGTGCCGTATACGCCGGACCAAAGCGTGCCGCGCGGGTCGACTGCCCGGCGAGGCCACAGCGAGGGCAGACTGCATGAGTAAGAGTTCGACCGTCACCGTTCGTGAGAAGCCCGTGGAAGAGGTGGCTTCCGTGAAGGCCGGCGGCCTTACGATTCATGGCGAGACATTCATCATCTCCACCGATCAACGTATCGAGCTCGTCGATCTCACCAATCGAGTGATGGAGTTCGCCCGGCGCTTCAACATCCGCGAAGGTCTGGTCAGCCTGTGGTCGATGCATACGACCTGCGCGCTATTCATCAACGAGTTTCAGACGGCGCTACTGGCCGACATCCGTCGTTTCCTGGAGCAGATGGTGGCCCGCGACGCTGAATGGATGCACAACGATCCGGAGCATTCCGATTGCGATCGGATGAACGCCGATTCGCACTTGCGCGCGTTGCTGCTCGGCCACAATCTGACCTTGCAAATCAGCGGCGGCGAAGTCGTGCTCGGGCAGTGGCAGCGGATCCTGATGGCGGAACTCGACGGTCCGCGCGCCCGCTCGTTGCGGATCCAGATCCTCGGCGTCTCCTGAACCCGCTTCATTTGGGTCGTCTCGCCGTCCGGTGATTCGTCATTGGTCGTCTCCGCTGTTCCATCGACCAATCATCACCGGCTGTCTGAATGTCCCTATGGCCAGTTGATTCAATGCTCCGTCGTGTCGCCGACGCCGGCCTCCTCGATATCGCCGACAAGCTCGACGCCAGCGAGCGCCTGACCCTCGACGACGGCCGGCGCCTGTTCGAGTGCGCCGATCTCCTGTCGGTCGGCTGGCTCGCGAACCGGGAGCGCGAACGACGGCACGCCGGCCGCACCTACTACAACTTCAACATCCGCATCGAGGCGACCAACGTTTGCGTCGCCAGTTGTCTGTTCTGTTCGTTCGCGCGGCTGAAGCCGGGCGACCCGGACTCGTACACGATGTCGCTCGATGATGCCTGGGGCAAGCTTCGCCAGCGCGCGAACCAGGCGCTCACTGAAGTCCACGTGGTCAACGGGCTGCACCCGGATCTGCCGTTCGAGTACTACACGGAGCTGCTGAGCGGGTTCAAACGGATTCGTCCGAGCATCCACCTGAAGTGTTTTACCGCCGTCGAAATCGCATTTTTCGCCGATCTCTACGGTAAGACAGACGAGCAGGTCTTGCGGGAGCTGATGGCGGCCGGACTGGATTCGCTGCCTGGCGGCGGCGCGGAGATCTTCGCGGAGCGCGTGCGCAAGAAGATTTGTCACGACAAGTGCGGCACCGATCGCTATCTGGACATTCATCGCCTGGCGCATGGGCTGGGCATGCGCTCGAACGTGACGATGCTGTACGGACACATCGAGACCATGGAAGAGCGCGTCGACCACATGCTGCGCGCGCGGGCGCTCCAGGACGAGACCGGAGGGTTCCAGGCGTTCATCCCGCTGGCGTTCCACCCCGACAACAACCAGATGCGAAAGCTGCCCGCGCCGACGGCCACCGATACGCTTCGCGTGCACGCGGTGGCCAGGCTGATGCTCGACAACATCCCGCATGTGAAGGCGTTCTGGATCGCGACGGGGATCGAGCTCGCACAGACGGCGCTGTGGTTCGGCGCGGACGATCTCGACGGGACCGTGCAGGAAGAAAAGATTTACCACATGGCGGGCGCGCTGACGCCGGAGTCGATGACCCCGCGCGAAATCGAGCGGCTGATCGTGGCGGCCGGGCGTGAGCCGATCGAGCGCGATACGCTCTACAACGTCGTCGCGCACGCCTGAAGGCGGTTCAGTCCGGCTGTCTTGGATCGCACAGCGCCCCGTCACCCCGGTGCTATGATGGGAGATGGCCGCTGGGTCGAAGGCCAGAGCACAACATGAGCACGATGTTGCCCGTCCTCACCGCCTACGAGAAGGAGCATATCTCCGAGCGCCAGCCGCTGCCGGAGGCCTACCTCGGATTGTCGGACGAGGAGATGGATGCGCGAATCGTGGCCGCCAGGGCCACGCTTGGTCCGCGCCTCGTCATCCTGGGGCACCACTATCAGCGCGACGAAGTGATCAAGTTCGCCGATTACACAGGCGACTCGTTCAAACTCGCCGGACAGGTCAGCCGGCACCCCGACGCCGACTTCATCGTCTTCTGCGGCGTGCACTTCATGGCGGAGAGCGCCGATGTGCTCAGTGCCGACCATCAACAGGTCATCCTGCCCGACCTGGCGGCTGGTTGTTCGATGGCCGACATGGCCGACATCGAGCAGCTCGAGATGTGCTGGAGCGATCTCGTCCAGATGGGCGTCACGGAAGTCATTCCGGTCACCTACATCAACTCGACCGCGGCGGTGAAAGCGTTCTGCGGCGAGCACGGCGGCGTGGTCTGCACCTCGTCGAATGCCGCGGCGACGCTGCGTTGGGCGTGGCAGCGCGGCAAGCGGATTCTTTTCCTGCCGGATCAGCATCTCGGCCGCAACACGGCCCACAAGATGGGCGTGCCACTCGACCAGATGGTGGTGTGGGATCCGCACGAGATGTGGGGCGCCCTCGAGCCGGACGCCGCGCGGCAGGCGCGCATGATTCTGTGGAAGGGTCACTGTTCGGTGCACACCCGTTTCACCGTGCGGCAGATCGAGAACATCCGGCGCGACCATCCCGGCGTACGCGTGATCGTGCACCCCGAGGTGCCGCTCGATGTCGTTCTGGCCGCCGACGACTCAGGATCGACCGAGTACATCATCAAGCAGGTCACCGCGAGCCCAGCGGGCTCTGTGTGGGCCGTCGGCACCGAAATCCATCTCGTGAATCGGCTGGCTCGCGAGGTCCAGCCGAGTCGCACCGTCCTCTCGCTCGACTCGTTCGGCTGCTTGTGCTCGACGATGTTCCGGGTGTCGCCGAATCACCTGCTGTGGACCCTCGAGGGACTGGTCGCGGGCGAGGTCCGCAACCGCATCGTCGTCCCCGACGAACAGAAGCACTGGACGAAGGTCGCGCTCGACCGAATGCTCTCTATTCAATAAACTGTCGTGTGCGCCCTGACGCGTCCTTTCGGCCTCTGATCGGGGTCGTGAACCGTCGAAGGGCGACAAGGAGACTTCCATGGCTTACACGCTTCCGCCGCTTCCCTACGCCTCTGATGCGCTCGAACCCCACATCGACAAACAGACGATGGAGATTCATCACGGGAAGCATCACCAGGCCTACATCAACAACCTGAACGCGGCCCTCGAGAAGCATCCCGACCTGCAGTCGAAGAGCGTCGAAGAGCTGATTGGCGGCATCAGCACCGTGCCCGAAGACATTCGCGCGGCCGTGCGAAACAACGGCGGCGGCCACGCCAACCACTCGATGTTCTGGCAGATCATGGCACCTAACGCCGGCGGCAGCCCGACCGGCGCGATCGCGGATGCGATTACGTCATCGTTCGGCAGCTTCGACACGTTCAAAGAGCAGTTTGCCAAGGCCGGGGTTGGCCGCTTCGGCAGCGGATGGGCGTGGGTGGTCGATCAAGGCGGCAAGCTCGCGATCGAGAGCACCCCGAACCAGGACAGCCCGCTGATGGAAGGCAAGAAGGCGGTGTTCGGCATCGACGTGTGGGAGCACGCGTACTATCTGAGGTACCAGAACAGGCGTCCCGACTACATCAGTGCGTGGTGGAACGTCGTGAACTGGGACGAGATCAACAAGCGCCTGCGATAACGGCAGGTCAGGCGGGTCGGGCAGGTGGCTCTGATGGGCACCTGCCGACGCGCAACCTGTCCCCACCCGCCCAACTAGCCCAACGTGGTCCTTTTTCTCTTCCTGACCCATCTCGGCCTGGGGATCATCTTCACGCTTGCGCTCGTATCCCGCGAGGCGGGCGTCAAGTTCTTTCGATTCAATGCGGGGATGGCGGCGATCTTCATTGCCGTGGCGTTTGCGCTGCGGCCGTCCGACTTGTCGCCGTCCGCGGCTGCCGTCACCGGTCTCGTGGCGCTCGCCGTGGCCGAAGCGGCAACCGTGATCTACTGGGCGAGCGTCGGCCGAGGGCTGGCGTCGATCCGTCCAGCCCTTGTCACGGTGGCGTGCGGCGGCGGTCTGGTCGCCTTGATTGCCCAGGCGATCACGACCACGGGCACGCCGGGGTCCGCCGTGCTGACCATCGCGAGCTTTCTGAGTTCGGCGGCGCTGCTCGGCGGCGCGTCGACGGCGATGATCCTCGGGCACTGGTACCTCATCCTTCCGTCGATGCAGGTTTCGCACCTGCAGTCGATCGTCAAGGTGCACATTGCGTCGTTGGTGGTGCGGGTGGCAGTGGTGTTGGCGGCCGTCATCGTGGCGATCGAGACGTGGCAGCCGGGGGCGGGCCCCAGCTTCCGGCATTACATCTTCTCGGTCGGCGGCATCTTCTTCTGGCAACGCGTGCTGTTCGGTCTGGGAGGACCGGCGCTACTGTCGTATCTCACTTGGGAAACCGCGAAGATCCGCTCGACGCAGTCCGCGACGGGCATCCTCTACGTGGACTTTTTCGCGGTCATCGTCGGGGAAGTGCTGGCGAAATATCTGCTGCTCGCGACTCGCGTGGCCGTGTAGTACACTCGATTTCTTGCGGGCTGCACCGCGGTCCGGAACCTGTGCAATGTCAGCCTGCGAACCGCGTCAGGGCCGGAAGGCAGCAGCGCTAAGCAGATCCTCACATGTGCCGCAGTCACTCCGGATCGCGGTTCAGCCCACAAGCCTGTCGAGTCCCTTCTGCCTGTTGGGTCGCGTCTCTGAGCGTGTGAACCATGAGGTCTTGCCGCCGACTCCCCTGTGCGCATCGAGTAGGGAAAGCGGGGAATTGTCGGCGATCGCGGCGTGCAGTGGTCGAATGTGATGACGGCCGGGCTCTGAGTTCGTAACCTCCCAAATGTCCTACCAGGTCATTGCCCGTAAGTGGCGGCCGCAGCGGTTCGACGATGTCGTCGGACAGTTGGCGGTGACGCGGACGCTGCGCAACGCGTTGACCAGCGGCCGGATCGCGCAGGCGTTCGTGTTCGGCGGTCCTCGGGGCGTCGGCAAGACGACGACGGCGCGGATTCTGGCGCGGGCGCTGAGCTGCACGAACGGCCCGACGCCGGACCCGTGCGGCACATGCGAGGCGTGCGTGGAGATTGCCGAAGGCCGGGACATCGACGTCCTGGAAATCGATGCGGCGACGCACACCGGCATCGACAACATTCGCGAGGTGATCATTTCCGGCCTGGCGATCAGGCCGGTGCGCAATCGCTACAAGATCTTCATCATCGATGAAGTGCATCAGCTGTCGCCGGCCTCCTTCAACTCGCTGCTGAAGTCGATCGAGGAGCCGCCGCCGCACGTCGTCTTCATGATGGCGACGACCGAAGTCGAGAAGATTCCCGAGACGGTGCGCTCGCGATCCCAGGTCTACGAGTTCCGCACGATCAGCACGCAGGCGATCGCCGACCAGCTCAGGCGGATCGTCGACGCCGAGCAGATCTCGGTGGGCGACGACGCCCTGCAGTTGATCGCGCGCGACGCCGACGGCAGCATGCGCGACGGCCAGAGCAAGCTCGATCAGGTCCTGGCGTTCACGGGCAAGACCATCGCGACCGAAGATGTCTCGACGGTACTCGGCCTGGTCGGCCGCGACCTGCTGCTCGATACGGTCAGGGCGGTGGCGGACGAAGATGCACCGGCCTCCTTTGCGCTGGCTGCCCGGGCCGTGGACCTGGGATACGACCTCCGCCTGGTCTGCCGTGAGCTGTCGAGGGTGGTCCGCGATCTCCTGATCCTGAACGTTGACCCATCGCGCGCGAGCGACCCCGAGATTGCCGGTGAAGCGGAGCGCGAGACGGTGCTCGCGCTTGCCGCCAGATTCTCTCGTGAAGATCTCTTGCGGGCCTTTGATCTGCTCACCCGCGCGGAGTTCGACATCCGGGCGGCGGCGCAGCCGCGCTATCACCTCGAGATGGCGCTGCTGCGGTGGATGCACCTTCGCAAGCTGATGCCGATCGAAGAGCTGATCGCGGGTGCCGGCAGCGCGGGGCGCCATCAGCCGGAAAAGACGGGCCCCCAGCGATCGGCGTCCGCGAGCCTATCGCCGGCGGCATCGAAGCCCGCGCCGCTCGCTCCGCCCGCCACACGCTTCTCCTCCGGCAACGAGTCGTCTGCAAGCGTTGTCCCACGCGCCCAGACTGTTGACGCGCCGCCTTCCAGGCCGGCGCCGCCGCCGGCCCGACCCGTGGCGCTTACGCCTTCGCCCGTTTCTCCGGCGCCGGTCGAGAGCCGCGCCGACTTCAAAGACGCGTTTCTCGCCGAGATTCGCAAGTCGAAGCACGTGTTCTACAACGCGGTCGTGGTCCAGGCCCAGAAGATTGAGGTCGCGGCGGATCGGGTGACGTTCTCGTTTTCGTCGTCGCAGCGAGCGCTGCGCGACAACTGCGAGCAGAACCGCGTCTGGCTGGAAGCGGCGGCCCAGAAGATTTCCGGCCGCAGAATCGCGGTGACCGCCGTGATGCCCGAGACGTCCGCGGCATCTTCGATCGGGGCGCTGCCGATCGACGCTACGGGCGCGAAAAAGATCGAACTGCGCGAGCAGGCGCTCGCGGACGCTGGTGTCCAGGCTCTCCTCGAAGTGTTTCCGGCGGAGATCCGGGACGTGGAGGAGATGTGAACATTCAACAGATGATGAAGCAGGCCCAGCAGATGCAGGAGCGCCTGCAGAAGCAAATGTCGGAGTTGCGAGTCGAGGGTAACGCCGGCGGCGGCATGGTGACCGTCGTGGTCAACGGCTCGAAACAGCTGCAGTCGCTGAAGATCGACCCGGAAGTCGTCTCGAAGGAAGACGTCGAGATGCTGCAGGATCTGATCATGGCTGCCATCAACGACGCGCAGCGAAAAGCCGACGACGCGATGGCCCAGCAGATGGGCGGTATGCTGCCGCCCGGCATGAAGTTATAGGCGTGCACGCTGGCTGCGCCCGCCAACTTCTGAACTTCTCAGAAACTCTGAGAAACGCGTTGCAGAATTGAACTCCGGAAACCATAAAGACACGAAGAACACCAGGAATCTCCCGGTCTCCTTGGTGATCTTTGTGCCCTTTGTGGTTCATTATCTAATTTCGCAACGTGCTTCAAGTTCCAGCTTCTAACTTTCAAGTTTCCTGATGTCTCTGCCCGATTCGCTCGTCCGTCTGATCGAGGAACTGCAGCGCCTGCCCGGCATTGGTCCGAAAGGCGCGCAGCGTCTCGCGTTTCACATCCTCAAAACACCGCGCGACCTGACCGACCGGCTGGTGGACGCCGTCCGCGAGGTGAAAGAGCGCGTCACGTTCTGTTCGACTTGCAACAATATCGCCGACGCCGAACTGTGCACGTACTGCAGCAATCCGGGCCGCGATCACCGGATCATCTGCGTCGTCGAAGAAGCGCCGAATGTGGCGGCGATCGAGAAGACGCGCGAGTTCAAAGGGACCTATCACGTGCTGATGGGTGCGCTGTCGCCGCTGCAGGGTATTGGTCCAGACGACCTGAAGATCAAGGGGCTCCTGGCGCGGGTCGCAGCCGGCGTCGAGGAAATCATCCTCGCGACGAATCCGAACGTGGAAGGGGAAGCCACCGCGATCTACCTGGCGCGCCTGCTCAAGCCGCTCGGCGTGAAGGTGACGCGCATCGCCATGGGGGTGCCGGTCGGCAGCGACCTCGAGTATGCCGACGAAGTGACGATGCACAAGGCGATGGAAGGACGCCGCGAGGTCTGACCTGACGGATGTTGCCAGTCTCGTTCGGCCTACCAGCCGCAATCGGGCTCGTCCTGGGCGGCGCCGTCGCCTGTCTTGCCGGGTACCGATGGTTTCGCATCGTGCTGGCGATTTACGGGTTCATTGCCGGCGCGATGCTGGCAAGCTCGATCTTGAGCAGCGGCAACTCGGCCGGGCTGCTGATGGCCGCGCTCGTCGGCGGGGTCCTCGGTGCGGGGCTGTTGTTTTTTGCGTATTTCGTCGGCATTGCGCTCGTCGGCGCCGGCCTCGGCGTGTTCATCGCGTTGACCGCGTGGGCGCGATTCTCACCCGTCGATCCGCCGTGGGTTCTCGTGCTATTGTTCGCGGCGCTCGGCACGCTGACGGCGCTCGTCCTGCAGCGTTACGTCATCGTCGTCAGTACGGCGTTCGGCGGCGCGTGGACGATTATCATCGGCGCGCTGACGCTGATGGGGGATCGGCGCGCGGCGGAGGCCGTGTCCGACGCCTGGATTCTGTATCCAACCACCGCGATGACCGGCCAGGTCTGGGTGCTGATTGCGTGGGTCGTGCTCGGGCTGGTCGGCACGGGCGTTCAGCTCGGTACGAGCAGCCGAAAACGTTAACAGGGTGCGGTCTCCGACCGTCCCGATTGGAGGATTGCAGTGGCGACATTTGAGCGACACGTCGAAGTTGACTGGCACGGATCGGTGATGGAAGGAAAGGGAGAGGCCAAGGCCGGCAGCGGCGCATTCACACTCCCGGTCACGTTTCCATCGCGTATCGGCGATGCCGGAGGCAAGACCAGCCCCGAGGAGCTCATGGCCGCGGCGCATGCGGTCTGCTTCGCGATGGCCTTGAACGGCACCCTCGGCCGCAAGAGTGCGGCTGCCGAGCGCACCGTCGTCACCGCGAAGGTCACCGCGGACAAGGGAGAGGCCGGGATAAAGATCGTCTCGTCCCACTTGACCGTCGTGGCCTACGGCCTGACCGGCCTTGAACCGTCGCAGTTCGCCGGGGTGGCGGCAGAAGCCGAAGGCCGCTGCCCGGTCTCGAACGCGTACCGCGGCACGATGACCATCACGCTCGACGCCACGGTGGGTTGAGCGGCATTCGTTCGATGTGAGCGAGGCAGGCGACATCGAAACGCCTGCCCGTTCACACCCTCCTCCGGCCGTTCACGGCGTCAGCGTTTCTCCCCTCCCCGCTTCTTCCACAAACCGCCAATTCGAGCCTCCCGGATCATCACCGGGCGACACGGTCCATCACTGTTGGACAGTCAGCAGCGCACGGTGGACGTCTGGTGTCGCACCGAGAGGACGAAGCGTCGCGTCGGCAAGGCGCAACGACCGGGAATTGCGGGAGTCTTTGCGGGAAGAGCAACGTCGCCAGGAAACGCAAAATCCTCAGAAACATTCGAGAACAAGCAAGTTCCTTACGCACGGGTACCTGTATTGCAGCGCTGCTTCCCTGGATGCATAGGCAGGGCTGTCGACACGGTCTTCATCGCAGAGCACTGCGCTGACGAAAGCACTCCCTCGAATCTCTGACCTTCCGCGAACATGTGGCCCCGTCAACCGGGACTTCCGGTGCAGATCGTGATGTGAACTCGTATGGACACCTTGAAGACACCTTCCCGATATCAAGAACAAGGCCTGCGCAAGCTGCTCCGTCATGTCTGGAAGTTGTCTAGATTTTATCGAGATTATTACGAACAACACGGAATGTCCGAGAGAGATCTCGGCGAGATTTCCGTGCGGGACTTGCCTTTTGTCTCCAAACAAGTGCTGATGGAGAATTTCGATCTGGTCGTCACGGACCCTCGACTCCAGCGACACGCGCTCGAGAGATGGATCCATGACAGTCCCGATCCGAAGCAGCGGCTGACCGGCAACTGTGTTGTGATTCACAGTTCGGGCTCGTCGGGACAGCTCGGCATCTTTGTCTACGACCAGACAGCCTGGCGCATGGCTGACAGCGCCATCGCCAGCCGGATGCCTGTGCCCGGCGTGGAGGATTATCAATGTTTGTCCTTTCAGCCCGATTACGTGCGGGTGCACTACACCGCGCCTGTCGAAATGGACGCGGCCGTCCGTCGTGAATTTCAGCAGTTGCTCGACGGGAAACACGCTGGACGCACCGGCTTCGACGTGCAGCACGTGCAGCGGATCGACAACGATCCCGCGACCGGCAAACGGAGCCTGGTCAGGATTCAGACCGAGCAGCCGCCACGCGCGTTTACCCTGATTCGCGGCGGTGCTGGAGAATCGCCCTCCGAGGCCGCAGGTCGTCCTCAAGACGAACCGACACGAGACGACGCCGCGTACGCCGTCGTGGTGAATGCCGCCGGACAATACGCCATGTGGCCGAGCGGTGATGCCATTCCCGCCGGGTGGAGCGGCACGGGGTGGAGCGGCACGACAGCGGATTGTGCAGCCGCAGTCAGGCGGGCCCGAAGCGAGGAGACGCGGCGAGCGGTGCCGGCCGACATCGAGGGCGATTGCATCCATCAACTGTTCGAGAAGCACGCAGCGCGCATTCCTCGTGAACTGGCCGTCGTCTCCGGCACTCAGTCGCTCACCTACGGCGAACTGAACGCGCGTGCCAACCAGCTCGCGCACCGTCTGCGGGCACTCGGGGTGGGGGTTGGGACGCTCGTTGCGATGTGTGTCGGGCGCAACCTGAACATGCCCGTCGGGATTCTGGGCATCCTGAAGGCAGGCGGAGCATGGGTTCCGACGGATCCGACGCATCCCACCCGCAGGAAGCAACGAGTGCTCGAAGACGCCGGGGTGAAGTTCCTCATCACAGAGACATCACTGGCGGCAGGGATCGCGGGCCATGACGTGACCACTGTCTTGCTGGACGATGACTGGAGTGCGATGGCGTGCTTCGATGCGTCGGATCCAGAAAACCTCAGCGGTCCAGCGGATCTCGCCTATGTCATGTACACGTCGGGCTCGACCGGTCAGCCGAAAGGCGTGATGCTGAGCCATGGCAACGTGAGTCACTACCTCGGTGCGCTGCACGGCTCCCTCGCGGTCAACGCACAGGATACCTACCTGCACACGGCGACCATTGCATTCTCATCGTCCGTCCGGCAGTTGCTCGCGCCGTTGACTTGCGGTGCGGCCGTGGTGATTGCGTCGGCCGAGGAAGTGCGCGAGCCGTTGTCGCTGTTCGAAACGATCAGAGCTCAGCGCGTCACGATTCTCGACATCGTGCCTTCGTATTGGCGCGCCTGTATCGATGCACTGACGGAGATCGACAGCCGGACCAGGGCGCGCCTTCTCGACAACGAGCTGCGGCTGGTGCTGTCGGCGAGCGAACCGTTGCCACCGGATCTTCCAGGAAAATGGCGGGTCGGCCTCGGTCATCTGTCGCAGATGATCAACATGTACGGCCAGACCGAAACGACCGGCATTGTGGCGACGTTGCCGATTGCCTCGCTTGATCGACCCGGCGACCAGATGGTCGGAATCGGCGCGCCGATCGCGGGCGTGCGAATCGACGTGTTGGACGATCGTCATTGTGTGGTCCCCATCGGCGTGATTGGTGAGATCTGTGTCGGCGGCCCGACGGTCGGTCGTGGGTATCTGAACCTTCCCGCCTCCACGACCGAGAAGTTCGTGCCGGATCCCTTCGGACAGGACGCGGCGTGTCGGATGTACAAAACCGGTGATCTGGCGCGTTTCCTGCCGAGCGGCGACATGCAGTTTCTTGGCCGGGCCGATGATCAGGTGAAGATTCGAGGCATGCGAATCGAGCCAGGAGAGATCGTCGCGGCGCTCAATCAGCATCCGGCGCTGAAGGAAGCCATCGTCGTGGCCAAGGACGATGAGTCCCACACGCGGCGACTGGTGGCCTATGTCATTCCGCGGGATGGACAGGCGCCGACGAGTACCGTCCTGCGAGCGTTTCTGGGCGGCAAGATACCCGAGTACATGATTCCGTCGGCCTTCGTCGTGATGGCGTCGCTGCCACGACTGTCGTCCGGCAAGATCGACCGCGGGGCTCTTCCCGCCCCCGACAACGCGAGGCCGGAACTGGATCGTCCCTTTGTCGCCGCGCGAAACGACCTCGAGAAACAACTGGTCGGCATGTGGCAGGCCGTGCTTCCCGGCGGCGCCATCGGCGTCACCGACAATTTTTTTGATCTGGGAGGCCATTCGCTATCGGCGTTGCATCTGCTGAGCCACCTGTCCAAGAGTTTCGGCAGGAAGTTGCCGCTGGCGATACTGCATCAGGCGCCCACCATCGAAGAGTTGGCGATTGCCCTCGCCGACGATCGCTTATCCGTGTCCTTGTCCTCTCTCGTGGCGATTCAGCCGCACGGTGCCAAGCCGCCGTTCTTCTGGATTCATGGCGAAGTGAGCGATGTCTTCTTGCCCCGATACCTGGACTCTGACCAACCGCTGTACGGACTTGCCCACCAGAGCGAAGACGGCAGCCCCGCGCGGTACACGACTGTCGAAGCCATGGCCTCCCACTATCTCCAGGAAATGCAGACGGTGCAGCCGGATGGACCGTATTTCCTCGGGGGTTACTGCTTTGGAGGGTTGATAGGATTCGAAATCGCCCGGCAGCTGAACGAGCAGGGGCAGGAAGTGGCATTGTTGGTTGCGCTTGAACCCGGCCTCCTGAAGACCTCCAAGTCATCGTCGCCACAAGAAATGCCGGTCATCGCGCAATCGGGCACTGCTGCCCGAATCCGCGAAGAGTTCGGTCGCCACTTCGAGCAGATGAGGACTCTCGAGCGGAGGCAGCAGGTCGCGTACCTATGGACGAAAGCTCGGAACCTGACGGTGCGATGGACGGCGAAGATGACGTTCCCCGCGAGAGTGCTGCTGCGGAGCGCGGTCTGCGCGCTCTGTGTCAGGCTCGGTGTGGCCATCCCCGCGTCGCTACGGAGCTTCTACATCCTTCGCGTGTACCGCAGGGCGCGCTGCGCGTACACGCTGCGGCCGCTTTCGGGCGCGGTGACGCTGTTTGTGCAAGCAACACGCGACAACGCTCCTTCGCATTGGGATGGACTGGCTTGCGAAGGTGTCGAGGTTCACGAAATTCCTCTCGTCAATCACACCGACATTCTCAAGGAACCGCACGTGCGGGTCTGGGCGGAGAAGTTGAAGACAAGCCTGCTCCGGGCGCGATCCCGCACGCAGCGGAAGACGTTCCTCGACCAGTCGCAGGATGTCGCCTTAGCAGGCTCGGCAGATCGACTCTTGGCAGGCAGAGGCTCGAGACAGTAGCTCGAGACAGTAGCTCGTTGACAACGGCGACGAATGGTCTGAGAATGTCCCCGGCCCGGTCGTTTCGACGCGGCGGTCGCAGCTAAGACACCTTCTAGAGCCCGGCCGAACCCTTCCTTATCGTGAGGACTGCGGCTTTAGAAGATATCTGGGAGGTCAGGATGACTCGCAGACGTCTCCTCGGTCGATACGGCAGGCGCATTGCCGTGGCGATCTCGCTCGCTGGGTGGGCGGCATCGCTCTCACTTTCCGCCGCAGCGCTCCAGGATCCTCCCAACGCCACGCGCTCGCGCCCGGTGACGTTTACCAAGGACGTCGCACCCATCCTGCAGCGCTCGTGTCAGAACTGCCATCGTCCGGGCGCCATCGCACCCATGTCGCTGTTGACCTACGAACAGGCGCGGCCGTGGGCGCGCTCGATCAAAGTGAAAGTCGCCAGTCGCGAGATGCCGCCGTGGTACATCGACCGCCATGTCGGGATCACCGAATTCAAAGGAGATCCGTCTCTGAGCGACGCCGAGATCGGTACGATCACCACGTGGGTCGACGCGGGCGCTCCGATGGGGGATCCGGCGGACATGCCGCCGCCGCGCCAGTTCAGCGACCTCGACCAGTGGCACATCGGGAAGCCGGACATCATCATCCGGATGCCGAAACCGTTCAAGCTGCCAGCCAACGGACCAGATGAGTTCATCGATGTTCTGGTCGATCCAGGGTTCAAGGAAGACATGTACGTCATGGCCGTGGAAACCAAGCCCGACGCCGAGGCGTTCCGGGTTGCGCACCACATCACGACGAACCTGATCGAAGATGACGACGATCCGATCGGCTTGTTCTTCAATGAGTACGCGCTGGGGAAAAACGGCGACGTCTTCCCGCGCGACTCGGGCCGCCTGATCAAAGCCGGATCGAAGATCAATTTCAACCTGCACCTGCATCCATACGGCCAGGCTACCGACGTGCAAGCGTCGGTCGGGTTGAAGCTGATGCCCAAGGGCGTGGTGCCGAAGTACATCGCCTTCACTCAGCACATGGGCGATGTGGCCGACCTCGACCTTCCAGCTGGCGAGGTCACGCGTAGCGATGGCTACTTCCGGCTCCCGAAGCCGGCTCTGATCGCGGCGTTCCAGCCTCACATGCACAACCGCGGCAAGGCTCAGTGCATGGAGGCCATTTATCCGGACGTGCGCGCCGATTCGGCTCGTCCGGGCCCCGCTCGCACGGAGACGCTCAGTTGCGTGAGCAACTATCAGTTCGGATGGCACATCACCTATCCCTACACCGACGAGGCCGCGCCGTTGCTGCCGGCAGGCACGATCATTCACATCACCTCGTGGCACGACAACACGGCCGCCAACAAGTACAACCCGAATCCCAAGAACTGGGTCGGCAGCGGACAGCGAACGATCGACGAGATGGCTTTCGCCTGGGTCAGCCTGACCTATCTCGACGAAGCCGACTTCCAACGGCGCGTCGCGTCACGAAAGACGAAGTCCGGTCCCTGAGATGACGACGTCTCTTCGTTCGCGCATGTGTGCGGTCGGCGTTTGCGTGTTGCTTGGCGTCGTGCACGCGCGCGGCCAGGCGCCACAGCTGCCGACGCAGGTCTCCCAAACGAAATTCGACTCCGGTCAGGCCGTCGTGCCGGTGTACGAGGGCTGGATTCGAAACCCCGACGGTACCTTCGACCTGGTATTCGGATACTTCAATCGAAATTACAAGGAAGAACTGACGATTCCGATCGGACCCGGCAATATGATCGAACCTGGCAGTTCCGACCGCGGACAGCCGACCTACTTTCTTCCGCGCCGGCAAGCGCGGATCTTCAGGGTCCGCGTGCCGAAGGACTGGGGACAGAACGTGCTGACGTGGACGCTGACCGCGAACGGCCGCACGGAAAAGGCTTACGGGGATCTGCTCCCCGTCCAGGAGATCAACGAGCACATCATCATGAGCGGCGGCAACGCCGTGCCGTTCGGCGACGAGGATCCGAACCAGCCGCCGACCATTGCCGTGGCGCCGGTTTCGCAGGTGCCCGTGGCGACCCCGCTGACATTGACCGCAACCGTTACCGACGATGGGCTGCCGAAGCCGCGGACGCCGCCCCGATCGACGGCGACGGCGGTGACAAGAGGCGGGACGATTGTACGGCAGACGAACTCCGTCACCGGTGCCCGTCCGCGCGGTCTGACAGTGTCGTGGTTTCAGTACGGTGGACCGGCGAAAGCGACGTTCGAGCCAGCGGGTGGAATCCCCGTCGCCAACGGGGCGGCGACGACGAAGGCGCGCTTCGCCGCGCCAGGCATCTACACACTGATCGCGACTGCCAACGATGGACAACTTTCGCAACGAGCCGTCGTGGTCGTCACGGTCACGGCCGGACCAGCAGGGCAGCGGAACCCTTGACGGTCCTGGACCGAGACGTTGCAGGGCCTGGAACTGGCGCGGTAATCCGCAGGCGGCTGAACGGCCTGGGCGCGAAGCTCGAGCGCCTGGTGGTTTCCATCGGCATCCTCGCCGCACTCACGACCATCACGTCACTCGCGCAGCAGAACGTCGACACCGTCGTCACGAACGGCAAGATCCTGACCGTCGACGCGGACTTTCGCGTTGTCGAAGCGCTGGCGATCAACGACGGTCGGATCGTCGCGCGCGGCACGAGCGCGGAGGTGGCGCGCTATGCGGGCCCCAACACGAAGGTCATCGACGTCGCCGGCGCGACCGTCATCCCGGGCCTCATCGACAACCACTTTCACTTCACGCGCGGTGTCGACACCTGGCACGAACAGGCCCGCTTCGAAGCCGTCGGTTCGCGCCGCGAAGCGCTCGCGATCCTCGCTGCCAAGGCCGCCAGCATGCCGGCCGGCGGGTGGATCATGGTCCAGGGCGGCTGGACGCCACGGCAGTTCGCCGACGCGCCCGGCGGGTTCACGCTCGCGGAGCTCGACGGCGTGGCGCCGAAGAATCCGCTCTTCGTGCAGGAGGGCTATAGCGTCGTCTACGCCAACAGCCTGGCGCTCAAAGCCGTCGGGCTGAACCCGGCCGATGGCGCGCGCCGTAACGCGACCGGCCTTGTGTCGTTCCAGCCGCCCTATACGCTGTACGACGCGATGCCGCCGACCTCACCCGCACAGCGCGAGCAGAACCTCACGGATTTCATGCGCGTGCTCAATTCGACCGGACTCACGGGCGTCTACAGCCTGGGCCAATCGGATTTCTTGAACGCGCGTGCGGCGAAAGGGCCGTTGCCGCTTCGACTCTGGGAGACGTTGCCGTTCAATGCGACAGACCCGGCGGCGGCGACCAGGGCCGCTGCGCTGATCGAGCGCAGCCGCCCGAACCAGTTCGACGGCCAGTTCGGTATCTTCGGTCTCGGCGAGGTGCTCTACGGGCCGTTCTTCGATCTGGCGCCGAGGAAGGACCCCTGGCCCGCCGAGATCATGAGCGAGTACGGCAAGCTCGCGACCGCGGCCGCGCGGGCCGGCTGGCACGTCCACCAGCACGTGATCAACAACAACGCTGTGACCGATCTGCTCGACACGCTGGAGCAGGTGAACAAGACCCAGCGCATCGATCGCCTGCGCTGGACGATGGGCCACGTGTACGACATCTCGCCAAACAACATCGCGCGCGCGAAAGCGCTGGGCATGACGCTCGGCGTTCACGGCGCCGCGATGCAGGCCGGCGCTCACATGCCGCTCAGAAAAATCGCCGACAGCGGCATCGTGTTCGGCCTCGGCACGGATGCGACGATTGTCTCGCACTACAGTCCGTTCGTGACGCTCGGCTGGGTCGTCAGCGGTCTCGACGTGGGCGGCAACCGCGTGCTCGACGAGACACTGACTCGCGAGGAAGCGCTGATCGCGCATACGCGCTCGAACGCGTATCTCTTTTTTCAGGAGAACGCGCTCGGTTCGCTCGACATCGGCAAACAGGCCGACCTCGTGGTGCTCGACCGCGATTACATGACCGTGCCCGTAGCCGAGATCAAACACATCAGGCCGACGCTGACAATGGTTGGCGGGCGAGTGGTCTTCAGCACAGCGAAGTAGACGCAGCCGGCATGATTCTGGCGAAGACAGTTATCCGCCGAGTTATCCGCCGAGTCAGCGGACAGGCAGCTGTCCCGGCGCTATCCCGAGGGCTATGCCAATGTCCCGAAGCCTTCCCTTGATGATGCGAGTGTTGCGCGGACCGGTGCGTAATAGGAGTCTCTGGGCACCCGTCAAGTGTTCAACGCGTTCATCGGCAAACGCGTAGCCGATTCCTTTCGGCACGAGCCGGACTGGTCCGTCAAGGATCGGCGTGTCAAGGAGCGCAACGATTGCGCGTTCAACCGTTCGGTCGAACGACTGGTCGGGAGAGCCCAGCTCCCGATGCGCCTCCTCGATGCGTGGCTTGAGGGTCGCATAGAGCCTGGCGGCCCCAGCCGGATCGATAGACGCGATCGCATCCGCGATCACCGTGTATCGATCGTAGGTTCGCGGGTCCAGGTAAAGATTCCCGCTCCGCTCGACGACCCGAAAGCCTGACGACGGGCGCAGCGCTTTCAATTGCTTTGCGGGCGTGGCACCGTCGGCGATGTTCGTGACAACGACGGTGAAGTTCCTGATGAGGCCGTCCGTAGTGAGCCAGGCTGCAACCGCTGGGCTCTCGGATAGTGCCCGAACGAGCGTTCTGACCAGGGCGTCACTCGCATCGAGTGGCGGGATCGTGATTGGCTCGGCCTCCCCGCCGAGTGCCCGCGGAGCTTCCTTTGCGGCGGCCGTGGGTGCCGATGTCGCTGCCGGCGTCGGACGCGGCCGCATTCCTAACGCGACATAGATGGCGGCGCCGGCCGCGGCGACAAACAGGCCAACGATGATCCACAAGCCGATCGGACGCGTCGGCTGTGCTGGCGGCGGCGGCTCATCCGGCGGGTTTCCGAGCTCAAACTCCGGCGGGTCTTCAAGCTCAAAATCGTCCAATTCATCCATCTGCTCGCCTCGTGGTCATCGCTGCCATCCCGACCAGATTGCGGCGCACGCTCCTCGTCGTTTTCGTTCAGCCTCTATGGCCTGGCACCGGGCGCCTTCGCGGTGGCAGGCTCCATCCCTTTCGACGTGATGACCGCGACGTTGGCCCGCGATGTCAGGAACGCGATGAGATCCCTCGCGCCCCCCTTCTCCCTGGCACCGACAGCAACGCTTGCGGTCATCTCAACCCAACTCTGAATCTCGGCGGGAAATGCGCCGATGAGATCGACGCCCTTCACCGGCAGAATTTCGCTGACCGGCGCGACGCCGATCTCCACCCGTCCGGTCGCCACGTCTTCACCGACCTGTGCCGCGGTGTCACGTAAGGTGTACTTCGGCGTCAGTTGGGCTGTGACGCCGAGCCTCGCGACCAGCGCCTCGAAAGGCGCGGCGCTGGCGCCCTGCGTCGCGATGCCAATCGACTTCGCGCCAAGCAGCGTGCGCTTGAAGGCGTCCACCGTTCCAATCTCAGGCTTCTTCGAGCCGGCCCGGATCGAGAGCCCCAGTCCCGAGCGCGCAATCAGCGTCCGCGAGTCGGAGCCGAGCTTGCCCGCCTTCACCTCTTCATCCACCAACGCGGTGGTCAGCACGGCGACATCGAAGGGCTCACCGGCGTCGATCCGTGTCTTGAGCCGGGTCGACGGCTCGAACAACAGCACGACCTTGTGACCGGTCATCTGCTCGAACTTCGGCACAAGAGCAACTACGACCTCCCTGAGTCCGTTCGAGCAGAACACTTTGATGTCGGCACCCTCGACGGCGCGGGCCTGCGTGAGCATCGTCACGACAACGAGGCACGCGACGATCAGGCGAATGGCGTTCTTCATATTGGGCCCTCAGGACGTTGGCAACGACGCATATGCGGCTGACCGGATTCTACTTCCGTAGGATCTCGCGGCGACCAACCGCAAGGGCACGTACGATCATTTTCGTCACCACGCTGCCTGCCGCGCGTTGTTCGAAATACCGCACGTCGGCGACGACGATGAGCTTCCCTCGCGCCCGCGAGATCGCCACATTGATGAGATTTTGAGCCGCCGAATGGGCGCCGCGCTCGCTCAGGAGCACGCCCGGCTTCATCGGCTCTGCGTCGACGGTGTCCAGGATGACGACATCCCGCTCCTGTCCCTGGAACCGGTGCACGGTGCTGCACTCGATCTGTCGCACATCTCCTCGATCGCCGGCCAGTTCTTTGAGTCGCGCCCTGATGGCGCGGGCTTGCTCGACATACGGCGTGATGATGGCCACCGACTCTGCGCCCGCCCGCATTGCGCGAATGGCGAGGTCGACGCACAGATCGACCGTGGTGACGTTGAGCCGAGATTGCCCCCCGGCGCCTGGCTGGCACCTCGTGCGACCGGCGGTATCCAGCACGACCAGCGGTGCCCCGCCGTGGGGCTCGCGGGCCGCGATACGTTCGTGAATCGCCGGATCGCCGCCGTGTCTCAGCCGGCCGGCATAGAACAGATCGGAGACCAGTTCGCCGATCAGAGGATGCATGCGATATTGCACGTCCAGCATCGCGACCAATGGTGAGGACAGCGGCTCCGCCACCGCGACCTCGAAGATATTGCGGCCCATCACCT
>JBDTVS010000074.1:0-56852 GCA_040007095.1 Acidobacteriota bacterium | reverse complement strand
GATCGAGGCGGACTCAACGTCAACCTACTCGGCGACTTTCACCACGGGCTGCTAAGCGGCACCCTGCTGTACGAGCAAGAGCCCCCGGCGCAGGCCGGGGGCTTTCTGTGTACGTCATCTACCGGTCCGGCGCGCCGCCGGCCAGATGACACAATCTCGCACAGGTTCGCCGGAGAGCGTGGGGCGCCAGCCTTTCGTCGCCCGCAGGGGAGCCTTCAGGTGCCCAAGAGCACACCGCGAATGCCCTCGGTCGCTGCTGCTCGAACTATCCTCCCGCGCCAATACCGACTATCCTCTCACGTTGTCGAAAACCTGTTCAGTAACCCTTGACAGTAGTCGTGACTGCCGCTGATATGTCCCGTCGCTGGCTTGGTACGACAAAGAGGCCACCAACCGCCAAGAGGTCACCATGCGTACGATTGCCAGATGTTTCCTGTTGTTCGGACTCGTCGCGGTCGTCCCTCGCGTGGCAGCGGCGCAAGCCACTCTCGCGGGCGAGGTCAAGGACACGTTTGGCGCGGTGCTGCCGGGCGTGACCGTTGAAGCTGCGAGCCCTGCGCTCATCGAAAAGGTCCGTACCGCGGTCACCGACGGCAGCGGGCGCTATCGCATCGAGTCGCTCGCGCCCGGTAGCTACACGGTCACGTTCTCGTTGACCGGGTTCGCCCCGCTGAAGCGCGAGGACCTCATCGTCAGCGGTTCCGGCGTCATCACGGTCGACGTGGAGCTGACGGTCGGCGGCGTGACGGAAACGGTCACGGTCACGGCCCGGCGTCGAGACGAGTCGTCGCTCGACGTACCGGTCGCGATCAATGCCTTTACCGCGGCCGATATCAAGGCCGCCGGCATCGATCGACCGCAGGATTTCATTGCGCTCACGCCGAACATGAGCCTCGTGCAGACCCAGAACCAAGGCACCTCGTTCGTGACTGTGCGGGGCATTTCGCAGGCGCGCAACAGCGAGCCCTCGGTGGCCGTGCTCATCGACGGCGTGCAAATGGCGAACGCCTCGCAGTTCAACCAGGAGCTCTTCGACATCGACAGCATCCAGGTGCTGAAAGGGCCGCAAGGCGCGCTCTACGGACGCAATGCAATCGGCGGTGCGATCATCATCAACACGAAAAAGCCGAGCGATGTTTTCGAAGGCAATGTGACGGTGGGATCCGACTCCGGGCCCGGCATCAAGGTTCGCGGCAGCACGAGCGGCCCGATCTCAAACACGCTCAAATACAGAGCGACGGCCTCCTTTTTCGATACCAAGGGCTATATCCCCAATGTCTTTCTGAACGAGAACGCCGATCCGTTTCGAGATGTGTCCGGGCGCCTGCGATTGGTGTGGGAGCCGTCGAAAGAGCTGAGCGCGGATGTGCGTGTGTATGCCTCGCGCGTTCGAAGCCAGGCGCTTTACTTCAATGTCACGGAGAGCGTGAACGACACGAGCCTGCCGGTGCGCGTGAACAACGCTGGTGTGAACGAACGCAATATGTTCGGCACGTCGATCAAGCTCGACTACGTGAGGCCTCTGGGCACGCTGACGTCCATCACCGCCTACGACCGGTTCAACGAGCTCTTGACCGGCGATCAATTCAATTTCCTGCCGATTCAGGAATCGGTGCTGTTCCGTTTCTTCGGCCAGGATCAGGCGCAGCATCAGTTTCTGAACGTCAATGCGGTGAGCGAGGAGCTGCACTTCGCATCGCCTGCGAAGAAGCGCGTGCGCTGGATCGTGGGTGCGTATGCGATCTCGACCGATCGTTTCATTTCCACGGGCAATGTCCTCGACCTGGGCACCGGCGTGGTGCCCGAGGTGCGGTGGAATCCCTTGCCGCTCTTCAATCCGCAGGTCACCTACCTTGCCGACGCGCAGGACAACTTCGCCTGGGCAATGTTCGGCAACGTCGACGTCGATCTCACGGACAAACTGGAGTTGTCGACGGCGTTGCGTTACGACAGTGACCACCGCCAGAACACCACCAAGACACCTGCGGAATTCATACCCGCGCCGCTCGTGGGTATTGCATTCCCGGGGCAGGTTCGCACGGACACCTGGGACGATTTGCAGCCGAAAGTCACGTTGCGACACAAGCCGACACCCGATTCCACGCTGTACATCGGTTACAGCCGCGGCTTCCGCAGCGGCGGCTTCAATCAAACGGGTGTCGGTGCAGCGGGCATTGCCGGTGTGAGCGACTTGTTCGACGCCGAGACGGCGGATACCTACGAAGCGGGCGCCAAGGCCGAATTCCTCGACCGGCGCGTCGGCGCCAACCTCAGCGTCTACCACACGCGGGCGAAAGGATCCTATTTCTTCGTGTTCGATCCGAACACGAGCACACAGAATCTGGGGAATCTCGATCGCGTCGACTACCAGGGCGCGGAGTTCGAAGTGCGGGGACGCATCCTCGAAGGATTCGACGGCTATGTCGGGCTCGGCTTCACCGACAGCGACATCAAGACGTCCAGGCGCGCCGCGAGTGACGTCGGCAAACAGGCGCCCTTGGTTTCGAAGTACACCGCCAACGTGGGTGTGCAGTACCGCCATCCCCTGCGCAGCGAGTTGAGCGCGTTCGTGCGCTCGGATGTCGAGGTCACCGGTCCGACGTGGTTCTATCCCGACAACTTCACGGTGCGCGATCCTGTCACGTTGCTGGACATGCGGCTCGGTATCGACGGCAAGTCCTGGTCGGCGACCCTCTGGGCCAAGAATCTCACAGACAAAAAATACAACGCGGAGTGGTCGCCCGGACCGATGTTCTTCCCGAATCCGGGCTACACCAACAATTTCGTGTTCAAGGCCATGCCGCGACGCTGGGGCGTCGATCTGAATTATCGATTCTGAGCGAGAGCCGACTCTGGCTCGACGCTCGCACCTCGTTCCGGCACTAGTGTCCTGCGTCCGACGCTTTAGGACGTCTTCCGGGCGGGGCATCCCGCCTGGCGGCGTTGCTCCTCCCTCAGATACTCCCGGTATCCTCGGTCGTCGCGCCTTGCCATGCGGGCGCCGCGCGCCGGAAGTCGTGTACTAAATCATCGAACGCAGGACACTAGCGTGTCGCGAGCACGACCAACCAGACGACTCCGACGATAACCATGACCACGCCGGTGATGACGTTCTGGCGGTAACGGAGGCGTCAATAGCTCGCGCAGTGCACGAGTGGCGTGTCGAGCTCGCGTGGATGCCCGGATCGTCGCGTTCGCCAACCTTAAACGTTGACTCCATCCGCTGGCAGGCCCTTCAGCAGCGCTCGGAGTGGAAAGGCCTGCTGGCCCAGAACGTCCCCATCGCTCGCCAGATTCTCCGCAAGGTGCTCGAAGGACGGCTCCTGTTCGTGCCGCGGCACGAGGGCGACCAACATTGGTACGAGTTCAGCGGAGAGGGGTCACGACCAAGTGTTTCGGCGGCACCGGCGCGAGTTCACGAACGACGACGCACGCCGTCGACGACGACCGGCCGCGCCGGCGCTTGGCAGGCGCTCAGCGCCCTTTCCACCAGGAGGCGTCCCACAGCATCATCGTGTCGTTCAGCAGCGTCTGCCAGTCCTCTTTCGAGAAGCGGCGCCGCATCAGCGCCGTCAGCACGGACCCCAACGCCATGCTGACGACGAACAACGTCAAAAATGTGAACAGGAGTGCGAAGGACGCGTCGTAACCGCCGGTCAAGCGTATCTGCGTATCCGCGAACAGCCAGAAAAGGCCCTGGTGTCGCCAGGCCCAAACCCCGGACAGGACAAACGCGGCGAGCAGCAGCGCTTGTCGCGCCCGGAGGAGGAGCCGGGCCGCTTCTCGTGGAGTCATCAAGACAGACTAGCCTCTTTCCCGCGCGCGCGCACCGTTCCCCCGTGGAACCTTCGTGCTACGCAGCTCGCGCCATCGACCGACTTTGATGGGCGCTGCCGAAGCCCCACTGGGGGGCTTCAAAGCGGGGCTTCGGGACCGTCGTCGCCGGTCGTCCTGCTGCTTCATGGGCGAGATCAGCCCGTGAAACAGCGGGAGAAGGTTGAAGCCCAGTGGAGCGCCGATTTCGAAGCGGGCCTGAAGGAGGCGGGAGTACCGGGGCTGGTCCCAAGGACCGCGCGCCGGTTCTTCTGGTACGTGGACATGATCGCCGAACGGAAGGCGTGTTTTGGAATCGGGCCAGGCGCCGTGGTCGTGCCTGGTCTCGAGACTCTTCGGAGTGTCTTCGCAGGGCTGGCGCGCCTGATGCCGAACGACGCCCAAGGCCTCCACGGCTGAGCTGAAACTCCCAACCGTCGCGATCTGTCGACGAATCCGGCCGAGATTGCGAGCGCTGTCGCTAGAATGCGCTCAGCGTCTGCGCTCTCACCCAGCGCCTCGAGCCATCGGCCCGTTCCACGTCGAGCTCAATCGCCGCTGCGACCGACTCGGAGGGCACTTCGGCACAAATTGGATGACGAGCGCCCGGCCGGAGGGTCACGCTCGGCACTAGCTCGCACGGCAGTGTCTCGCCCGCCGTGCTGTTCAGGGCGAAGGCGTGCAGCGCGAGGGGCTCGTTGCCGATGTTGCAGATGTTGACGCGGACAAGTTGGTAGACGTGGTCGCGGTTCGCCATTGTGGCGCGCCCGAACGCGAAACGAGTGGCCATTCGTCCCAGCACTGCCGGCCAGACAAGCCTGATGCAAGGCTCCACGGGGGCCGGCGTCAATTCGTGATCGATCGATGGAACAATCAGCGGCCAGGTCTGCCACATCGTTACGGCCAGGAGCACGGGCGAGTCGGTCAGGATGCGATCCCCAGGTGCCCGCTGTCACAGCTGGATGGCTTCATCGGAGACTCAATCCCGGGGCGTCTATCGGCTGACAACCGGGGTACCGAGATACCAGTCGAGGATCTGCTCACCGGTCCAGAACAGGACGCCGGGCCGAACCGTGATGTGATCCAACGCTTCCTTGAAGTAGCGGAGCCGGTGCGGAGCGCCCATGATGTACGGGTGCACGACCAGCGCCATCACCCGCGCCGAGTCGTGCGCGTCCGCCCACAACTGCTCGAACTGATCGATCGCGCGGTCGCGGTACTCGGACGCCTTGTGATGCTGGATCAGCATCATCGCGACGTCGTTGCACTCCTGCGTATAGGGTACGCTGACGATCGGCCGCGTGCGCGTGTGCAGCAGGATGGGCTGGTCGTCCAACACCCAATCGCACACGTACTCGTAGCCCTCTTCGACCAGGATGTCGGGCGTGTCCCACGTTTCGGTCAGCCCGGGGCCGAGCCACCCGCGGGGCCGGCGTCCGGTGAACGCCGTAATCGCGGCGGTCGTCTTCGCGATGTCCTCGCGCTCGTCAGGCACTCTCTGCATGTTCTTCTGCCCGAAGCCGTGGCCCATGAACTCCCAGCCGCGCTCGATCGCCGTGCGCGCGATCGGCTCGTACGCCTGAACCGCGCCGCCGTTGATCGCCACCGCCGCGCGAATCCGGGCGCGGTCCAAGACCTCGAGCATCCGCCAGAATCCGACGCGGTTGCCGTACTCGTGCCATGCCCAGTTCGGGATGTCCGGCATCGGCGATCCGCCGGCGGGCGGCGTGAGCACCGTGCGCGGCATCGCCTCGCGCGAATTCCATTCCTCGATGTTGACGATGACCCAGACGACGAGCCGCGCGCCACCCGGCAGCGCGAGAGGCGTTCGGTCCCTGATCGCCGAATAGGCGCACCGCTCTGTGGGCAGCATCGTCACTCCGGTCCCGTGTTGCTCGCCACGCGGACGTGGCCGTCCAAGGCACACGTCATCATGCGATCGTCGTGTGGTGACGTGGTGTTCAATTCTTCCAGGCTTCGGTGGCTGCCCGCAGCTTTCCACCTGCCGGCTGCTCGCTCAACTCGATGCGGCCGTAGACCGGATCGGTGACGTTCGCGAGGATGCCCCCGGTGAACGCGCTCGGGGCTCCCGGTTCGCTCACCATGAGGCCGCGCTGCCGGAGCTGGCCGACTGTGGTCTTGATGTCGTTTGTCTCCATACCGAAGTGCGTGACCTGGCCGATTGGCCGATCGGGGCTGGCCTGCAACTCGAGGAAGGTGTCGCGGCTCACCTGGATGTAAGCCGACATCCCGTTGGGATTGCGGACGACTTCGTTGAAGCCCAGTTTCTCTTGGTAGAACTTCACAGCCTCCGGCAGGTCTTTCACGCTGATGCCGACGTGATTCAGCCGCAGATTCGGACGCGGCGTCTGTGCGACCGTCGTCTGGATCGCCGTTCCCACTAGAATGCCCGCCGCGAACACGAGGACAATGCGCATGATGGACTCCCTTCAATACGTTCGAATCAATCTCAGGCCAAACGGGGGAACAGCGTGATCGCGTTGTTGCGCTCGATGCCGCGACGGACGTCGTTGCGCAGGGTGAGGCCCGCCAGCAGCTTTGCGCTATGCGTCATCGGGAACCGATTGTAGTCGGTGCCGAACAGGATGTGCGATGCCGGTACGAGCTTCATCAGCGCCTCGAGGTTCACCGGCGAGAACGCCGGGGCGCCTTCGAAGTACAGCGTGCGGAACTCGGCCTCGATGCCGCGCGGGAAGTAGCCCCGTTCCCGAGGCGGTGAGGTTGGCCATGCCGACGCCCACGGCCGCCTTCTCCATTTCCTCCACGGTGCCCGCGGCGGTCCACCGCTGATTGCCGCCGCCCTGCCGGCCGGTGACGGCCGGGGGAGGGTCGAAGTGATGGTGGAAATCAATCAGCCCGCGGCCCGCCGCCGAGCCGGCGGCGCGCTGCGCCACCCCCGCCGCCGGCGCCAGAGCGCCGACACCGACAGCGGTGACCGACCCGATGAACGCGCGGCGAGAGAGCGCTGATCCATCTGTCATATCCTCTCCTCGAACAGTCCCCGCAGAAATCGGACTCGACGTGCGCTTCCGGCCGCTGGACCGCCGCCCGCGGCTGGCGTGTCGTCCGCCAGAAACTCGATCGGGCGTATTTTCTCCGATCAGCCTCCGAGACAGGGCCTTTTCTTTAGAACCGTCCGTCATACGTGAGCTTGAGCAGAATCAGCTAATGGCCCATGTTCCGCCCGCCGAGAGCCGGACGCTCGGCCGCTGACACTCCCTCAGGCTACACTCGCATTGAGGGCTATGATGCGATGTTTTGTGCGTGCGATCGTTGCCGCGTGCGTTCTCGGTACCGCGCTTGCCGCCGTCGCTGCTCAGCAGGCCCTGTTCCGCGGGACGAGCGATGCCGTCCGCGTGTTCGTGACGGTCACCGACCGCGAGGGACGGCTCGTCCCCACGCTGACCCAGAGCGACTTCGAGGTCCGAGACGAAGGCAAGGTGCAGCCGATCACGGTGTTCGACAACTCGCCTCAGCCGGTGCGGCTGGTCGTGATGCTCGACGTGTCCGGAAGCATGGAAGGCAACCTGCCGCTGCTGCGCGCCGCGGCGTCTGAGCTCTTCGGAAGGCTCCGGCCGGACGATGTCGCGAGAGTCGGGACGTTCGGGCACGAGGTGACACTCAGCCCCTCGTTTACGCGAGACGTGCGGGAGCTCAAGGCCGCCCTGCCGACAGAGATCGCGCCGGACGCACCGACGCCGCTGTGGCGCGCCATCGACGAAGCGCTCGACGCGTTTGGGCCGGCGCGGGACCAGCGAACCGTGATCCTGGTGCTGAGCGACGGCAAGGACGCGGAGCCTCCGAGCTTCCGCCGCCGTCCGATCAGCCAAAGCGAGATCATCGATCGCGCGCGTCGCGAGGATGTGATGATCTATGCCGTCGCGATGCGGAGCCGGCGGAGCCGGGCCGTGCCTCCGGGCCTTGGTCCGGGAGACCTGCAGGCGCTGCTCGTGGCGGATCTGCCGGACCCGGGTCTTGGACGCGTCGCGGACGAGACCGGCGGCGGCTACATCGAGATCCGATTCGGGCAGGATCTCGTGGCCGCGTTCGGACGCGTGGCCGACGAACTGCACAGCCAGTACCTGCTCGGCTTCGCTCCGCCGGTTCGCAATGGCAAGGTGCACCGCATCGATGTCAGGACGGTGAAGACCGACGTGAAGCCGCGTGCCCGCAAGACCTATGTGGCTCCGAAGCAATAGGACCCGCCATGATCTCGATTGTTGTCGTGACCGTCGCTTTCCTAGTTGTCGCGATTTACGATTTGACCCAGCGTCAACATGCAATCCTCAGAACGTTTCCGATCATCGGGCATGTGCGCTACTGGCTCGAAGCCGTCGGTCCAGAGCTCCGTCAATACATCGTCACAGATAACGACGAGGAGCGCCCGTTCAGCCGCGACCAGCGGCGATGGATCTACGCGTCGGCGAAACGCGAAAACAACTACTTCGGGTTTGGCTCCGACAACGAGATGGAGCTGCAACCACACTATTTGATCATCAAGCACAACACGTTTCCGCTGCCGGCCTATCATCCGGGTGATGCGGAGTTCGATCCGCAGTTCCTGACTCCATGCGCGAAAACGATGGGGCAGGCCCGAGGGCGGGTGCGTGCGTTCCGGCCTGCATCGATTGTCAACGTTTCGGGAATGAGCTTCGGTTCGCTGAGCGGGCCAGCCGTGGAGGCACTCAATCGCGGCAGTCAGATTGCCGGCTGCCTTCAAAGCACGGGAGAAGGCGGCGTGTCGTCGCACCACTTGAAGGGCGGCGATCTGGTGTGGCAGGTCGGGACCGGGTACTTCGGTTGTCGCGAACCTGACGGTCGCTTCAGTATGGCGAGATTGAAGGACACGATCGCACGTGCACCGCAAATTCGCGCGATCGAGATCAAGCTCAGTCAGGGCGCAAAGCCTGGTGTCGGAGGACTGCTGCCGAAAGCGAAAATCAATCGTGAGATCGCCGAGATCCGTGGCATTCCGATGGACCGGGATTGCATCAGCCCGGCCGCGCACAGCGCATTTCGGAATGCCGACGAAATGCTCGATTTCGTCGAGCTGATCGCCGGTGAAACCGGCCTTCCGGTCGGGATCAAATCGGCCGTCGGCGATTCGGCGTTCTGGGAGGATCTGGCGCGCTTGATGGTGGGCGGTAAACGCGGCGTTGACTTCATCACGATCGACGGCGGCGAAGGCGGCACGGGCGCCGGTCCGCTGGTGTTCACGGATCATGTCGCCTTGCCATTCAAAGTGGGTTTCAGCCGCGTGCTGAAGATCTTCACAGCGCGCGGTCTTGATCAGCGGGTCATCTTCGTCGGATCGGGCAAATTGGGTTTCCCCGAGGCGGCAGTCTTCGGGTTCGCACTGGGCTGCGACACCATCAATGTCGGCCGCGAAGCGATGATGGCGATTGGCTGCATCCAGGCACAGCGGTGTCACACGAACCACTGCCCGACTGGCGTCGCGACGCAACACCCGTGGCTCGTGCGTGGACTGGATCCAACCAGTAAGGCGGCGCGGCTGGCCAATTACATCATCGCTCTGCGGAAGGACGTGGTCGCGCTGAGTCGTGCGTGCGGGGTGCCACACCCGGCGCTCATTACCGCCGATCAACTGGAGTTGCTCGACGACCGTTTCGGAGCCAAGACCGTCGCCGAGCTCTTCGGGTACGGCCGGGGGTTTGGACTACCTTCGCCGGCAGACTGCGAGGAAGTACGGCGACTGACGCGCGTGTAGGGCGGATGCGAGGCACTCGCCGAATCAGCGCGGAGTGGCGTCGAATCGCGCGGTATTTGGAGCCATTCACGCGCGATCGCTCAGCTCGCGCACAAGGGCGACGAGGGTCCTGAGCTGGTGCACCGGATTGAGCGGTTCGGCCAATGAGAAGGTCCGGACCTCGAGGATTCATCATCGCTGCCAATGGGAACACACATCACCATGGGCCCAACCGTGGCTCAGCAGTTTGCGCGATTCGTCACGAGGGCCGCGAAGGGAGATCTCCCTTCACGGCATCTCGAGCTGGCCAAGATGGTCGTCGCGAGTACGCTGGCGAGCGCCGCGCGCGGCTACCGAATTAGCTGTGTCGAGGCGTTTCGCACGCTCGCGCTGGAAAGCGGCGGCACTCCCGACGCCACGCTGTGGTTCAACGGGACCAAGGTGCCCGCGGCAGCTGCGGCCGGCGTGAACAACGCCAGCAGCGACGCACCGGGGATGGACGACACGTGCCTTCTTCTCATCGGGCACTTCGGCGGACCCTCCACGGCGGCTGCCCTCGCCACGTGGGAGTATCAGGCTCGCAACACGGTGTCGGTGGCCGCCAACCAGGTTCTCAAGGCGATCGTCCTCGGCTACGAGGTCGGCAGCCGTCTCGATCTCGTCCTCACGCCAGGACGGATGGACCAGGGCTTCCACAGCCGAGTCACCACCGTTCAGAGCGCCGTCGTCGCGGCGGGTCTCGTGCTGGGTCTCACCGAGGAGCAGATGGCGCATGCGATGGCGCTCGCCACGTCGGACGCGGGTGGCATGGCGATCGGAGCCGACCACGCATCGGACCACCGACCCTACCATGCACACCAGGCTGCGTTCGAAGGTACCCGGCTCGCGCGGTTGGCGCAGCTGGGTGTCACCGGGCGGCCCGACGTCATCGAAGCCCCCCGCGGCTACTTCTCGGCATTCGGAGGTCAGGAGATCTCCGACAGCACGAAGGACCTCGGCGAGCGCTGGAACTTTGTCGACTACATGGCGATCAAGCTGATCCCCGGAGCGCATCCGTTCCACGTCTTCGCAGAGGCGGCCACCGCGGCAGTGCTCGAGAACGACATCGAGCTCGATGCCGTGGCCAGTATCATCATCTCGGGCGGGCAACTCACGGGTGTGCAGATGAAGGACTGGATCGACACCCGCCAACCCAGGAACCTGAGCGATGCCGCCCACAGCATCGTGTACTTCGTTGCGGCAGCCGTGGCGGACGCGAAGTCGGGGGGCTTCACCTGGGAACACATGGACGCCGTGAAGATGGCGGATCCCCGCATCGCCAGGTTGCAGGATCTCGTCGAGGTCGACCCCAACCCGCGGCCGCTCACCAACCCTCGCTTTGTCCACCTCGACGGAGGGCGGGTCTCCATCGTGACGAAGTCTGCAGAGGCCTTCACGAAGCACGTGCAGCTCCCGAGTGGCTCGGCGCGCGTCGTTCAGTGGCCGGCGGTGCGGGAGAAGTTTCGCCGGCTGGTGGGCCACGCGAGCATGCCCGAAGACCAGGTGGAGGAGATTCTCCGCAGGATCGAGCGCTTCGAAGGCCTGGCGAGTCCGTCCGAACTGACGGAGCTGCTCCAATTTCCCGCCGGCAGGTAGGCCGGTTGTTCAACCGGCCCTGCACGGCTCGAACACACCTTCGCTGAGCGACGCGAGGTGCGATGTGTCGTGGATTCTGCGGGGCGTGACCTTCCCAACGGCGCTGGGTTGGTGCGCCAGGCCCTACGCGAGTGCTGGCGCTCCTGTCTACCCGCGGGACAGACCAGGAAGATGCCGTTGGTGCGCCACCCGCAGCGCGATGAGATCCGAACGATCGATGCACAGCTCTGTGGCGATTCGGTGAATCTCGCCTTCTTCGGCCGTTGAGATGGCTTCGTCTGTCGCCGCGAGCGCGAACAGACACTCCATCAGCGCAAGCTTCTGCTCGTAAGTCGCCGGCTGCGAGAATTCCCTCGCGACGAGGAAATTGGCGGTTCCTCCGAACAGACGATTGCTGGTCTTTGCCAGCTGCACGACGACCATCGCCTGGTCCCGCGGCAGCTGTCCGTGCCTCCGCACGAGGGCCTCCATGGCGGCGGTTTCTTCCGGCGACACGTACTGGTCGGCATTGGCGACACGCCCAAGCAGGTACGCAAAGGCGGCGAGGTGTCGCGCGCGCGCCGGATCGAGATGATCCAGTGCCTCGAGGGTTTCGCGCAGTGGCGCGAGCTCCTGCGTCTGCGGGGCATCAAGACCCAGCCACGTCCGAATCGACTTCATCCATTTTCCTCAAGCAGCCATTGCGTGCTGCTGGATGCGATTGTACCGTCCTTCGGCGGCGCGTCACGCCGGTTGGCCGCCCCCCGCTTGTGTTCCACTCTTCGACGATGTCGAGCCGTCATTCAACGAATCAAATACACCGGTACACGATTTGAACACTAGTGCCGGCGCTCTCGACCCATTTCAACGATTTGAGTGCAGGTCGACCGTGGCCTTGATCGTCATTCGATTCCCCTGAAACCAAATTCCCTGTCCCTCACCCGGCGGCCAATGGAGGCCGCTCGTTGGCGACATCTGAGTCTGCTCGATTGCCGTACTCATGCCTGCGCTCCTTGTCGAAGTGAACTGTTTGACTCTGCGCCATCGCCGCACCATACGTGCGGAGTGGCCGTATTTACACGATGGCCGTCGTCTGCGACGTTGTCGTGACGGTCTCGACCTGACGCCCCAGGAGCAGGCCGCGATACGCGAATTCCTGGCGGCGCAGCGCGGCGATGTACGACGGGAGCGCTTGTCGTGTCAGCGTTCCTCCGTGCATCGCGTGGACCCAGTCCAGATCGAGCGCGGCGACGCGATCCACGACGCGCCGGACGGGTGCCTCGTGCGCGAAGATCCCGACTTGCCGGTAGACTTCGCACATCGGGTCCGACAAGTTTTCGGTGACCACCGGCGGCTGATCGCCAGGCTGGAGGAACAGGTCGGCCGGGAAGAGACTCTTGGTCGATTCTTCGACGACCATCATCGAATCCCAATGATGCACGTGCGGCGTTTCGAGAAACCTCAGCGTGTGGCGCCCGAGCGACAGCGTCTGTCCGTCCTCGAACCCGCGCACCCGGTCGGTGACGCCGAATCCACGCGCGTTGAGCTGAATGGACAGTGCCGAGCCGACGAGCTCGGCTCCGGGCGCCTGCTGCATCAAGCGGTCCATCCCGCCGTTCTCGTCCCCCTCCCAGTGCAGCAGCGCTATGTAGGCGAGGGTCGCGGGATCAATCACCTGCGCCACCGCTTTCCGGACGTTGTCGTAGAAGCCGTACTCCCCCGTATGAATCAGCGCCGGCCGTTCGTCGGCGATGAGGAACTGGTTGAAGGTGATGCCGAATGCCGGCACCCAGGTGGAAATGCGGTGGATGCCGCCGGCGATGTGATCGATGCGTGTCTCCATTCGGACCCTCTCTTTGGCCGTCTGCGCCGGCCGGATTTAGCTGCACGTCAGTGAGAACGAAACGCAGGATACGTATGCGCGTTCAGATGACCTTGACTTCGATGAGATCGGCGATGCGCGCCCCGCGGGTGTGCATGACGACCTTGCCCGGGCCACTCCAAAGTTGTGGCATGGTGGCGCGGAAGGGGTCCGCCTCGCTCATGCTGTCGAATTCCAGGTCGACCATGATGTGGTTGGGAGTCGGTCGCCACATCAGGAAGCGGATCTTCGGGCCCGCAGAGCAGAATGGACGGCCCACGTGAGCCGCGACATGCCCTCGAGGTCTTTGCGGCGTTGACGTATTTTGCGCTCGGACTCTCGCACATCGTGCAGCCCCGCGCCTGGGCAGAGTTGTTCCTGCTGCTGAAGAGTCAGGGCAAAGCCGGCGCGTTTGCCGACGGCTTCATCAATCTCCTCCTTGGCGCGATCATCGTCTCGTTCCACAACGTGTGGCAAGGCCTGCCGATGGTCGTGACGATTGTCGGCTGGGGCCAGGTCATCAAAGGGCTGCGGATCATGGTGCTCCCGCAAATCCACCTGAACCAAATCGAACAGCGGATCTCGCTCGAACGCGCCTGGATATTCCGGCCGGCCGGTGCGATGCTCGTTGCGCTGAGCGTCCTGTTCGGTTACATCGCGTTCACGCACTAGATTATTGCCCCAGCCGGAGCGGCCCCGCTGCAGGCCAGATTCTGAGTGGTCGCGCCGGGGGATCCAGGAGTCGCCCGGCCAGCGATCGAGTCAGCCGGGCATCAGGCTCGATGCCGAGGCGGTCGTTCACGGCGTGCCGGAGCTTCTGCTTGCACGCGAGATAGCGCTCGGTCGTCTTATATACACGTGGCCGAGGAGGAACTGGATCTGGCCCAGCTGGCCGCCGCCCCGCAGCAGGTTTGCCTGTCTGTTTCACGTGGATTATCCTGCCCGCAGCGCATCAGGGCGCTCCCGTGTCCGCGGGAAGGAGTGCGTCCACCGCTCATCATGCCGTCCCGTTCGCTTCCCACTCGTGCGCTTCGCGAGCACCCCGCGCTCGATCAACTGAAACGGCAGGCGACGGCACTCCTCAAGGCGTTCCGCGCCGGCGAGCGCGCCGCCGTCGCGGAAGCGTCTCGCCACTATCACGGCGCCGATCCGACGACCTTCGCGCTCCAAGACGCGCAGTTCGTGATCGCACGCGCATACGGCTTCGACAACTGGCCCAAGCTGAAGGCGTATGTCGACGGCGTAACGGTTGCGGGCCTGGTGGACGCGGTCCGCGCGGGGGACATCGCGAAGGTTCGCGCCATGCTCGCCGCGCGCCCCGAGCTCGTACACCTGGACATGTCGGAGCACAACGAGCACCGGGCGCTCCACTACGCGGTGCTCGACCGCAACCCTGAGATGGTGCGCGTACTGATGGAGCACCGCGCCGATCCGTTCAAAGGGATCTGGCCGCATCGCGACGCGACCGGCGCACTCACGATCGCGACCGAGCGCGGCGACGACGAGATCGTCACGATCATCAACGAAGCCCTGGAACGCCGGAGCGTGGAGGACGCCCCGCGCCGTCCGAATCGGGCGGCCGACGTCCCGAACGTCGACTTGAGCTCTCCGGTGATGGCACGCTTGATTCCTGCGATGACGGAAGGAAACGACGAAGCGACGGTCCTTTCCTGCCTTGACGAGGATCCGCGGTTGATACGCGCGCACAAGGGCGACGGCTGGACGATGCTGCACCAGGCCTCGCTGATGCTCTTCCTCGACGTCGCGCGATGGTTGATCGATCACGGCGCCGACCTGAACGCGTACGAGCCCTGCTACTGGACGCCCTTGGAGCTGGTCGGCCGCTATCGAAAGAACTTCACGCCCGCCAAGGCCGCAGCGATGACGGAGCTACTCAAGTCGCACGGCGCGACGATGACCGCTGGCGCCGCGCTCACGCACGGCGACGCGCACTGGCTGCGAGCTCGTCACGCGGCGGGTGCGCTGAGCGATCCGCCAGGACCCTATGGCCTGATGGCACGGGCCGTGATCTGCGGCCGAGCGGACATGCTGACGCTGCTGCTCGATCTGGGCTTCGACCCGGACGAACGTCGTCGTTTGGACGCGCTCGACGACATCGTCTACTCGTGGGGGGAACCGTTGCGGACGTGCGCGATCGCCGGACAGCCGGAGCTCGCCGAAATCTTGCTGAAGCGCGGCGCGGATCCCAATCCGTCGATTTACGCCGCGTCCACGCCGATGTTCGAGGCGTACCAGCGCCGGAAGTGGGACGTCATTGCGGTGCTCGAACGCTACGGCGGATTCGCCGACGCCCTCGTGGCGGGACACTTCGGGCTGATCGATCGGGCGCAGCAGATGCTCGTCGATGAGCCGGCCGGACGACTGCAGCCGCGGACCGTGCCCGATGGGGGGACCGTCGCGGCACGTTTACTCGACAGCGGTGCGGGCGGCGGACGACCGGACATCGTCCTGCTCGCGCTGGAGCATCTCGACTGGCCGCCGGGCGACGAGCGCTGGCACTGGAACTTGATGCGCCCGCTCGGCACGCACGTCGAGGACGATCGCGATCGGTACTTGAAGTGCTTCCAGCTGATGGTCACGCGCGCCGGGGCGAACGCGCTTGGGCCGTACGGGCGCACGATCCTCCACGACATTTGTGCCGACTGGCCGCGCGAGACCTCGACGGCGGAGGAACGTGTGGCCCTCGCAACGATCGTGCTCGATGCTGGCGCGCGCCGCGATCGTCGCGACGATCTGCTGAAGAGCACGCCGCTCGGATGGGCATGCCGCTGGGGCCGACTGGAGTTGGTCAAGCTGTTCATCGATCGGGGTGCTGATGCCGTCGAGGCCAACTCCGAGGCGTGGGCGACACCGCGAGCGTGGGCAGAGAAGATGAGACACGAATCTGTCTTACGGGTGCTGCCGGAGAACGGTCGGTCGCGACCTGACAAGTCGGGATAGGTAGAGGATCGATTGTGTCGAACCGCGTACAGTTGGCCGATAACGCCTTCGAAATGAGCACGAACATCCGACCGGCTGCGATCGGGGACGAAGCGCTGCTGGCCGCCCTGAATGATTTCGTCCAAGCGCTCCATCTGGGAAGAAGACCGGACCATTTCAGCCCCACCCAGCCCACAGAACTGGCCACCTGGTATCGGTCGCTTCTTGAGAAATCGACAACCCGCATCTGGATCGCCGAGGAAGACGATTTGCCAGTCGGCTACCTCTTGGCGATCCTGCACGAAGCGCCGGAGAATCCCTTCGTCCGAGCACGGCGTTGGTGCGAGATCGATCAGGTGGCCGTGGATCCAAGTCGGCGCAGACGAGGCATCGCGCGCGCTCATTCTCAGCGCCGTGTCCTGGGCAAAGACGGAAGGGATCCCCCAAATCGAAGCCGCATCCTGGTCGTTCAACGACGGCGCGCACGAGATGTTTCGCGGGCTTGGCTTTGTCCCAAAGACGACCCGCTTCGAATTGAAGTCACCGGGATGAGATCTGAGTTCGCGCAGGAACTTCCTGACAGGGAGAACCGTCGCGACGCCCCCGCCTGCAAACGTTATCCAAACGTAAATCGACCGGCGTTGCTCATTACGGATCTTCGTTCGGAGCTGACGGCGCCCGGATCGCAAGGCGCGAAGACCGAGAATATTGGACATATTTGAGGTAGTCGTCACGAAGCGAGGCGGGATGCCCCGGCCGGGAATTATGTGACGCATCACGTTTCCAGGGGACTAGAGCATCGATCGACTGGAGCGCACCGTGGCTCGGGGGATTGGCTGTATCGCGCGCGCCGCCATCGCGCCGGCTCCGGCGGAGCGCACGCGCTCGACTTCGGCCGCGAGCGATTCGACGGTCCGCGCCGTGAACAACCTGCCAAGCGGTACCTCGACGCCGATCTCGTCGCGAAGCCGGGCGACCACCTGCGTCGCCCGGAGCGAATGGCCGCCTAGCTCGAAGAAGTCGTTCGAGACGCCTACCGCCGGCAGGCTCAGCACCTCGGACCAGATGCTCGCGACGATCGCTTCCTCCGGCGTGCGCGGCGGCAGAAACTCGCCGTCCGCCCGGTCGCGCGCTGGGTCGGGAAGCGCCGCGCGATCGATCTTGCCATTGGCGGTGAGCGGCATCGCGTCGAGCAGCACGACAGTGAACGGGACCATGTAGTCGGGCAGCCTGGCCTGGAGAAACGCTTTCAACGCCGCGCCGTCGCCGCCCGCGTCGTCCCTTCCGGTGACATATGCGATCAAGCGGCGATCGCCGTCCGTGGCGGTCCGCACGACCACTGCCGCCTGGCGGACGCTCTGATGGCAGGCGAGCACGGCTTCGATCTCGCCAGGCTCGACGCGGAATCCGCGAATCTTCACCTGGCGATCGCGCCGCCCGATGAACTCGATCACCCCATCGTCGCGCCAGCGCGCCAGATCGCCGGTCCGGTACATCCGGGTGCCGTCTGCCGCAAACGGATCGGGCAGGAAGCGCTCGGCGGTGAGATCGGAACGGCCGACGTAGCCGCGGGCGACGCCGTCACCACCGAGGAACAGCTCGCCCGGCACGCCCGGGGGAAGCGGCGCGAGCCGCTCGTCGAGCACATACGCGGACGTGTTCGCAACGGGCCGTCCGATCGGCACCGACCGTTCGATCGCCTGGTCTCCCGCGATCAGGTGACAGCAGGCGAACGTCGTGGTCTCGGTCGGGCCGAAGCCGTTGACGAGCCGGAGCCGAGGCGCGCCGGCGACGAGCGCGCGCACGTGCCCCACCGACAGCACGTCGCCGCCGGCGATGAGCTGTCGCAGCCCGGCCAGCGCGTCGATCTCGCGGTCCACCATCTGGTGAAACAGGCCCGCCGTCAGCCACGCCGTCGTCACGCCCGCCTCCATCAGACCGCGCGCCAGATCGGCGAGCGAGGGTGTGCCGGGGGGGACGATCGCCAGCCTCGCGCCGTTCAAGAGCGCCCCCCAGATTTCAAATGTCGACGCGTCGAAAGCGAGCGGTGCAAACTGCAGGACGACCTCGTCCGGCGTGAGCGACACGTAGGTCGTGCCGCGCACGAGCCGGACGACTGCCCGATGCGGCACCGCCACTCCTTTGGGTACGCCGGTGGATCCCGACGTGAACGACACGTAGGCCAGGTCGTCGGGCCAGACGACCACGTGTGGCGGCGTTGGCGGCTCGCTCGCGATAGCGCGCCACGAGCGGTCGATCGCGAGGACCGGTAGAAGGGACGCGAGGGAGGCCGCGTACGCCTCGTCTGTCACGATCGCGCGAGCGCCCGCGTCGGACAGCAGGTGCGCGAGATGCTCGCGCGGGTGCGAGCGATCGAGCGGCAGATAGGCCGCGCCCGCCTTCAGGATGCCGACGACCGACACGAGCATCTCGAACGAGCGTTCGACGGCCAGTCCGACGACCGCGCGGCTGCAGCCAATGCCGAGCAGGCGGTGCGCGAGCTGATTCGACCTCACGTCGAGCTCGCCGTAGGTCATCGTGTCGGCGCCGAACTGCGCGGCGATCGCGTGAGGCCTGCGCGCGGCCTCCTCGCGGAACAGCTCGTGCACGGTGCGATCGCGCGGGTAGGCCGCTTGAGTGCGATTCCACTCGACAACCACGCGCGCGCTCTCTTCGCCGGACAGCATGGGCAGCGCTGCAAGCGGGCGATCGGGCTCGGTGAGGGCCGCGACGAGCAGCTGGCTGTAATGCCTGAGCATCCGCTCCGCGGTGGCCCCGTCGAACAGGTCGCGGTTGTACTCGAGCGTGATCGACACGTTGTGCTCGTCTTCGACGACGTACACGGTCAGATCGAACTTCGCGCTCGTCGTTTCGAGCTCGACCGGCTCAAAGGTCAGCCCGGGAATCTCCAGTCGCGCCCGCGGCGCGTTCTGGAGCACGAACATGACCTGGAACAGCGGGTTCTGGTTCGGCGTCCGGCGAGGCTGCACCGTTTCCACGACCTCCTCGAACGGCATGTCCTGGTTCGCCCACGCGTCGAGGCACGAGCGTTTGACGCGCGCGAGGAGCGTTCGGAACGACGGCGTGCCGCCGACGTCGGCGCGGAGCACGAGCGCGTTGACGAAGAGGCCCACGAGGCCCTCGAGCTCGGCACGGGTGCGCCCGGCCGACGGAGTGCCGATGGCGAGATCGTCCTGTCCGGTGTAGCGATGCAGGAACGCAGCGAACGCGGCGACGAGCGTCATGAAGGCCGTCGTCCCCGACTCCTGGCCGAGGCGGCGCAGCGCGACGGCAACGGGGGCCGGGAGCGTTCGCCGAATCGCCGCCCCGCGATAAGTGAGGGCGGCGCCGCGCGGGCGGTCGGTCGGCAGGTCGAGCGCTGGCAGCGCGGCCAGCGTACGGTTCCAGAAGTCCAGCTGTCGCGCGGCATCGGCGCTCTGCCGCCACGCCGCCTGCCACGCGGCGTAGTCGGCGTAGTGCAGCGTCACGTCGGCGAGCGATGGTCGGCGTCCGTCCGCGGCGGCGCCGTACAGCTCGACGAACTCGCGAACGAGGATCGCCATCGACCAGGCGTCTGTCACGATGTGGTGTACCGCGAGGACGACGAGGTGGTCGGTCGGCGACCTGCGCAGCACCCCAACCCGGAGGAGCGGCCCGTGTTCGAGATCAAAGGGCGTCTCGATGATCGCAGTGGCCCGATGCCGGACCGACGCCGCGGTGCCGCCGACCTCTTCGACCTCGATCGACGTCGGCCTGGCATCGGCGACGACCGCCGCCGGCACGCCGCCGCGCTCGACGAACACGGTGCGCAGCGCTTCGTGGCGTAAGACCAGGCCGTCGAAAGCCCGCCGCAGAAGATCGAGGTCGAGCGGTCCGCTCACGTGCACCGCGCCGGGAATCGTGTACGACGGGTTGGACGGATCGAGCCTGGCGAGGAACCAGAGACGCTTCTGCTGCGACGACAGCGGCGACTCGGGCAGCGGGGCGCGCGGCACGATGGCGATGGCGTCGGCGGCAGGCCGTGGCGCGCTCGCGCCCAGCGCCGCCGCTATCGCGCGCACGGTCGGCCGCTCGAAGATTAACCGGAGCGGCACGTCGACTGCCAGCCTGCGACGCAGCCGACTGGCGAGCTGGGTGGCGAGCAGCGAGTCCCCGCCGCGATGGAAGAAGTTATCGTCGGCGTCGATGTCCCCGTGCCCGAGGAGTTCCTGCCACAGGTCGATGACGACCTGTTCGACGTTGCTCGTCCCCCCCGGCGTCGGTTGCTCCCGCTCGGGCGGCCCGGCCGACATGCCGGGGTTGGTCCAGCGGACCAGCCGCGCCTCGAGGGCGGACGCGACCGCGAGAACTTGCGGGCCCAGGTTACGTTGGAGCAACGAGCGGAACGCCTGACGCCCGCGTGCGGCGTCGATGACTTCTGACTCCTCCGGGCGGGCTGCGTCGACCCGCCAGCCATCCCAGTCGACAGCGACCCATCGTGTTGAGCCGCCGCGCGCGCGGCTCGTTGCGAACGCGTCCATGAACGCGTTGGCGGCCGCGTACGCGCCGAAGCCCAGTCCCCCGAGCGTCGACGAGAGCGAGGCCGTGACCAGCACGAGCGCCGGCCGTTCCTCGTCGACCACCTCGGCGAGCGCGGCCAGACCGCGGACTTTCGCACCAAACTGGGCGTCGATGTGCGCCTCGTCCATCTCCGCCAGCGGACAGACCAGAGCGGGGCCGCGCAGACCGGCTGCGTGCACCACGCCGCCGACGCGTCCGAAACGCTCTCGGGTGCGCGCGAACACCGACCGGATTGACGTGGGATCCTCGATGTCCCCGCTCATCACGACGACGTCGGCGCCAGCGCGTTCGAGCTCGATCACGTCGGCCTCGCGTTCCTGCGCGCGTCGGCCGACCAGGACCAGCCGCGTCCATCCGGCGTCGACGAGGGCCCGCGCGGCGACGAGGCCGATCTGGCCGAGACCGCCGAAGACGATGAAGGCGCCGCCGCCGTCGCCCTCAACGCCTGCCTCGTCGGGTGCGTCCGGCGCCGGGTCGTAGCGACGCGTCCAGCGGTGGTTCAAGCGCAACGCGACGATCTGATCCGCGATCTCCGTCGCCAGCTCGGCGACGATGGCGTCGGCGACAGGCTCGACGTCATCGTTCAGCTGGCGCGCCACGTCGATGTTGCGGGTCCGGACGTTCGGGTTCTCCTGAGGAATCACCAGCAGGGGTCCGATCAGCAATGCCGAGGCAGGGTCGATCGGCTCGGTGCCAAGGACGTCGTGGAGGTTCGACGAGACGATCTCGAGCCGGACGGGAGCAGTGACCGCGCGGGCCTCGAGCTGCCGTCCGAGCGCGACGAGCGAGCGGAAGTCCGCGATGCAGTCCACGATGACGTCAGGACGCACGTCGTCCGGCATCGACTCGTGGTGAACCACCGTCACGATCTGATCCAGGGCTTCGAGGCGCCGCGCGACAGCCTCGCCCAGCCCGCCGCTGTCGGCCAGCACCAGCCAGTGACGCCGGGTCGGAAACACAGCCGGCGTGGGAGCGCCGGCTGAGCGCCGCCACGACGGCACGTAGAGCTGCACCGCGGGCGCACTGCGTCGGACCAGGCGCGCCGGGCCGTCCTCGGCCGGCTCGATCCAGTGGCGCTTCCGCTCGAACGGATAGGTCGGGAGCGCGACGCGATGTCGCTGATGGCGCGGGTGCAGCTTCGGCCAGTCGAGTGTGCGGCCTTCCGTCCACAGGCGCGCGAGCGCGGCCAGCAGAACCTCGTCGGCCGAGTCGGCGGCCTCCGCCACCGGAAGCGTCGTGATGGCGGGGACATCCTCGGCGGTCTGCCGGGCCAGCGCCGCGAGTGTCGATCCCGGGCCTACTTCGATGAAGCACGTGGCGGCGGACGACAGCGTCTGCACGCCGTCGGCGAAGCGCACCGTCTCGCGCAGCTGTCGCGCCCAGTACTCCGGATCGACGGCGTCGGCGGGATCGAGCCACCGTCCCGTGACATTCGAGACCAATGGCAGCGTCGGCGCGGAGCGCGGACGCGCCGCCACGGCATCTTTGAATCGATCGACGATACCGTCCATGAGATGGGAGTGGAAGGCGTGCGACGTTCGGAGCAGCGAACACGCGACCCCGCTTGCCTCGAGTTGCCGCTCGAGCCGGTCGATTGCGTCAACGGCGCCTGCGAGTACGCAGCCACTCGGTCCATTGATCGCGGCGAGAGAAACGTCTGCGTTCACCAGGGTCCGCGCTTCTGCCTCGGGCAACCGCACGGCGAGCATGACTCCCGGCGGCGCCGCGCTCATCAGTCGTCCGCGTTCGACCACGAGCGACGCCGTATCCTCGATCGTGAAGACGCCGGCGAGGCACGCCGCGACTAACTCCCCGAGGCTGTGGCCCAGCAACGCCGCCGGCCTGATCCCGACTTCCATAAGCAGCGAGGCCAGCGCGTACTCGACGGCAAACAGCGCCGGCTGTGCGTACTGGGTCTGCTGCAAACGATCAGCGGCGCGGTCGCCGTCGTCGTTCAGAAGGTCGAACAGGTCGACGTCGAGCGAGGGCGCCATCGCCAGGGCGCATCGGGACAGCGCGTCGCGGAACGTCGGGTACCGCGCAGCCAGAGTGTGCGCCATGCGCGGATACTGCGATCCCTGGCCTGGGAACATGAACGCGTATCGCGGCTTTCCCTGTGTCCTCTCGACCGTCGGTCCTGGAGCGGCGCGGATCCGGTCGATCGCGTCCCGGCGCGAGCGCGCGACGACCGCCGTACGCACCGGAAACGCGCGCCGGCCGACCTGCAGTGTCCAGGCGATGTCGCTATGCGGCAGATCCGGATGGGCGTCGAGATGTGCGGCGAGGCGCGACCGCGCCTCGTCGAGCGCTGCGGGCGTTCGTGCCGACAGCACGTACAGCTGCGGCTCGTCCACCGCTGCGACGGCTGCGGCGGGCGGCGCTTCTTCGAGCACGACGTGCGCGTTGGTACCGCCGATGCCGAAGCTGCTTACGCCTGCCCGGCGCGGGGTGGATGCTGACGTCCAGTCGCGCAGCCGATCGACGACGAAGAACGGTGTGGCGGAGAAATCGATGCGCGGATTGGGGCGTTCGAAGTGGAGGCTCGGCGGAATCCGCCGATGGAAGAGTGCCTGAACGGTCTTGATGAGGCCGGCCACGCCGGCGGCCGCGTCAAGGTGGCCGACGTTGGTCTTCACCGATCCGAGGCCGATCGAGCCTCCAGGCGAACGTCCAAACACTCGCGCGAGCGCCTCGACCTCGATCGGATCGCCGATCGCGGTTGCCGTGCCGTGCGCTTCGACGTAGCCGATGGTCGCCGGATCGACGCCCGCCGCACGGAGTGCCCCCCGGATCGCGCGCGCCTGACCGTCGACGCTCGGCGCCGTGTAGCCGACCTTCGACGCCCCGTCGTTGTTGATGGCCGTGCCCTTGACGACGGCCAGGACGCGGTCGCCGTCTGCCACGGCATCCGCCAGCCGCTTGAGGACGACAGTGCCGACGCCGCTGCCGGCCACCATGCCCTGCGCATCCGCGTCGAACGCGCGGCAATGGCCATCCGGCGAACGCGTCCCGCCCTCGACATACAGGTAACCGCGCTGCTGCGGTACGGCGACCGACACGCCGCCTGCGAGCGCCATGTCGCACTCGCCGTTGATCAGCGCCCGGCACGCGAGGTGCACGGCGACGAGCGACGTCGAGCAGGCAGTCTGAACGGTGAAGCTCGGGCCGGTGAGATCGAGCTTGTACGATACGCGCGTCGCCAGGTAGTCGCCGACGTTGGCGATGGCCGCCTGCCCCTCACCGATGGCCGCCACCGCACGCCCATTGGAGAGCAGGTTCGTGAGCAGGTACGTGTTCACGCCCGTTCCGGCGAAGACACCAATGGGCCGACGGTATCGCTCCGAGTCGTAGCCCGCGTCCTCGAGCGCCTCCCAGGCGCATTCCAGGAACAGCCGCTGCTGCGGGTCCATGACCTCCGCCTCGCGCGGCGAGCATCCAAAAAACGGCGCGTCGAACAGCTCGACATCGTCGAGGACGCCGCCGGCCTTGACGTACTGCGGATCGCGCAGGAGCGAGGGGTTGGCGCCACTCGCGATGACCTCCTCGTCTGAAAAGCGCGAAATCGACTCGACGCCCGCTTCGAGGTTGCGCCAGAACTGGTCGACGGTGAAGGCGCCGGGAAACCGCCCGGCCATTCCGACGACGGCGATGTCTGAGGGCAAGGCGTCAGTCGCCGCCGGGGCGTCGGTGGCAAAGTCGTTCACAAAGTTGCTCGCCGCGACGGTCGTGATCTCGTCGACCGACAGGTGTCGCGCCAGGGCGCGGACGGTGGGGTACGCGAACAGGTCGACGAGCGCGAGGTCGTGGCCCAGTGTCTCCCGCAGCTTGCCGAACACCCGGACGGCGAGCAGCGAATGGCCGCCGATCTCGAAGAAGTTGTCGTTGACGCCGACGCGGTCGAGCTTCAGCACGTCGCGCCACAGCGCTGCGATGGCGTCTTCGAGGTCGCCCTCGGGCGCCTCGAACGCCGCCCGGACGTGCGGCCTCTCGTGGCCTGGGCGTGGCAGGTGCGCGCGATCGGGCTTGCCGTTCGGCAGGCGCGGGAACTCGTCGAGCACCACGAACTGCGCCGGCACCATGTACTCGGGCAGACGGCGGGCGAGCGCGGCGCGCGCGGCGACGACATCGATTTCGCGACCGATCTCGCGCCGAACGTACGCGACCAGCCGCGCGTCGTCGGCCAGCAGAACGACGAGGCCCTCGGCGATGCCGTCGACATCGGCGAGCGCGGCCTCGATCTCGCCGAGTTCGACGCGATACCCGCGGATCTTCACCTGGAAGTCGGCCCGTCCAACGAACTCGAGATCGCCGTTGTCACGAGAGCGCCCGAGATCGCCGGACCGATACATGCGCCCGCCGGCACCGCCCCACGGATCGGGCACGAAGCGCTCGGCGGTGAGATCCGGCCGCCCCGCGTAGCCGCGGCCGACGCCGAAGCCGCCGATGTGGATTTCGCCGATCACGCCTGGCGGCACCGGGCGCAGCCAGCGATCCAGGAGGTAGTGCGGCTGGTTCGGCATCGGCCGCCCGAGAAGCTCGATGGGGTCGCGCGTGTCGGCTGCGTTGACGCGCCGGCATGTCGAGTAGATCGTCGTTTCGGTCGGGCCGTACAGGTTCCAGACCGATCCGCCGCGGTCGACCAGTTCACTGGCGACGCGGGCTACGAGCGGCTCGCCTCCCGTGAGGATCTTCAGCCGCCCGTCGCCGGTCCATCCCGACGACAGGAGCAGGCGCCACGTGCTCGGCGTCCCCTGCATCACGGTGACGCGCGCCGACGTCAGGAGCTCCTGTAGCCGCCGCCCGTCGGCGGCCGTCGCGCGACTCGCGACGACGATTGCGGCGCCGCTCGACAGCGGCAGCAGCAGCTCCAGCACCGCCAGATCGAACGACATGGTCGCCACAGCCAGCATGCGATCGGCCGGGCCGAGTCCCGGTTCATCGCGCATGACGAGCAACAGGTTGACCAGCGCGCGGTGCGACAGCTCGGCGCCCCTGGGCGTCCCGGTCGACCCGGACGTGAACACCAAGTACGCGAGGGCATCCGGCGGAATGGCTGCGTCGAGATCGGCCGTGGACTCGCGCGCGACCTCGTCGCGCGCACGGTCGAGATCGACGATCCGCCGTCCCTCCACCGGCAGCGACGCGAGCGATCGCGCGTCGGCAACGACGAGGCGCACGGCCGCGGTGGCGAGCATGAGCGCGATGCGCGCGGCCGGGAAGCCCGGGTCAATCGGTACATAGGTTCCGCCGGCCTTCAGGATCGCGAGCGCGGCGACGATCATCTCGAACGTGCGATCGACTGACAGCGCCACCGGGCATTCGTCGCGAACGCCGAGGCGCCGGAGGTGGCGGGCGAGCTGATTCGCGCGCTCGTTCAGCTCGCGATAGGACAGCGTGCGGTCACCGAGCACCACGGCTGTCGCTTCGGGAGATCGTGCCGCGTGCTCCTCGAACAAGCGATGCGCCGCAACGGCCGGCACGTCGCGAGACGCCGCCCCCCATTCCACGAGCACACGGTGCTCTTCATCGCGATCGAGCAGCGCCACCCGACCGAGGAGCGAAGCGCCGTCAGTCGCCAGGTTGACGACGATCGTCCGCAGCCGGCGGGCGAGCCCGCCCAGTGTCGCCGCGTCGTAACGGTCACTGTCGCCGAGCAGCTTCAAGAGGAGCCGGCTTCCCGGGACGGCGAACACGGTCAGCGGCACGCTCGACCGCTCGAGCATGGTCATGCCTTCTTCCACCATCAAGTTGCTGCCTGGCGCCAGCGCCGCGTCGACCGGATAGTTGGCGAAGACAACCAGGCTGTCGAAAAGCGACGTGGAAGGAGTGTGGCCGAGCCACTGGCGGATGGTGGTGAGCGGCGTTGCCTCGTGCTCACGGAGGAGCGCCTGGCGCTGCTGCAGCGCGCGAAGCCAGGCGCCGACGGGCTGGCCTGGCTCGAGCGTGACGCGCACCGGCAGGGAATTAATGAAGAGCCCGACCATGCGATCCGCGCCGTCGAGATCGGCGGGGCGACCCGACGCGCTCGATCCGAACACCACATCGTCTCTCGCGGCGCAGGCCCCGATCAGCATCGCCCAGGCACCGAGCACCACCGTGCTGAGCGTGACCGCCTGCTCACGGGCGAAGGCGCCGACCATCGCCGTCTCGGTCTCGGTGAGGTGCACGGCCGCGTCGAAGGGTTGACCGCGTCCGGCGCCGTTCGCCGCCCGGGCGAGCGGCAGCGGCGTCCCCGCCGCGACGCCGTCCAGCTCGCGGCGCCAGAGCGCCTCCGACTGCTGCACGTCGCGCGATCGCAGCCAGCGGATGTAGTCCCCGTACGGCCGCGGGGGCGGGAGCCGGGATGCCGCCCCGGTCACGAGCGCGTCGTGCGACGCGGTGACCTCGGAGAGCACGGTCGCCACGCTCCACGCGTCGAGCAGCAGGTGGTGATGCGACCAGACGGACAGCACGCGGTCGGCCGCGAGGCGCACCAGCGTCAGGCGCATCAGCGGCGCGCGATCGAGCGCGAACCCCTCGAGGCGATCTTGTTCGAGGAGCGTGGCGGTCGCCGCCGCCTGCTCCTCTTCGGTCCGCGCCTGCCAGTCGTACTCGCGCAGCGGTAGCGTGACGCGCTGGCGAACCGTCTGCATCGGCTGGTCGAGCCCTTCCCAGACGAATTCGGTCCGCATCGCGGGATGACGATCGACGACCTGCTGCCACGCGCGGACGAATCGCGCTGTGTCAAGCCGGCCTCGGGTCGTCCACACCAACTGCTGGACGTACACTCCGAGGCCTGGCGACCGCAGTGTGTGGAAGAGCATCCCCTGCTGCATGGGGGATAGCTCGTAGCTGTCTTGGATGTTGTCGGCGGTGCAGTGAAGTCCGACGGAATCGAGGCCGCCCTCCACTGCCAGACCGCCAGTAAAGAGCGGGTCGCCGCCCTCGTGCGCAGATTGCAACGGCGCATCGCCGCCGGAGCGTGAATCGCGGCAGTACGCGATGAAGGCTCGCAGTTCGCCGACCGCGTCGTCGGCCACATCCGCCATCTCGTCGCGCGTGACGCGTCCGGTCGGGTAGATCCACGTCAGGCGCAAGCGCCCGCCTTCGATGCGGGCGACAACGTCGACCGCGTGCGGACGCGGGCCGTCGGGGTCGCGCTCCGGGCCGATCGATTCGTAGGCGGGACGCACGACCAGGCCCCCCTCCTCGGTCGCCCGATCGAGTTGCCCGAAATAGCTGAAACCGACCTCGGCGATCGAACCGGCCAGGGTGCGACGAACGTCGGCGTCCGGCGAGAGATAGCGCAGGAGATCGAACGAGGCGCCGCGATCCGGGAGGGCGTGCAGTCGATCCTTCACCTCGATGACCGCGTCGGCCGGGGTCGCGGCGCGGCTGAAATCAAGGCTCACCGGGAAGATCGTCGTGAACCAGCCGATCGTACGCGAGACATCGAGGTCCGCGCTGTCGCGGCCGCGCTCGACCGCGACCCGGATGCGAGGCGATCCCGCCCATCGCGTCAGCGCGCGTGCAGCCGCGGCGAGCAGCACGTTCGCCGTCTCCGTGTGGGACACACGCGGGACGGTGCGCAGCAGATCGACCGTGTCTCCGGCGTCGAGGAACACGTCGAACGTCGCGGCATGGCGCTCGAGGTTCGGCGTGTCCGCCCGCGGCATGGGGAGCGCCGCGGAAGGGGCGGCCAACGTGCTCGTCCAGAACGCGAGGGTGCGCTCGATGGCGCCGGTGCGGGCGAGCGATTCCAGCTGCCGCGACCACGCCTGGAACGATGCGCTGGCCGGCGGGAGGCAGAGGTCGAGTCCGCTGCGCGCCTGCTCGTAGGCCACCGGTAGATCGTCGAGCAGCACGCGCCACGACACCCCGTCGACGATCAGATGGTGAGCGACGAGGAGCAGCCGGCCAGGGTCCCCGACGCCGAAGTCGTAGTGGACCACGCGCGCGAGCGGCCCGTCCTCGAGGTTCAGGGAACGCTGGACCGCGGCGGCGTGCGCCTCGAGTCGCGCGGCACGGGCCGATCCCGTCAAGTCCGTGAGGTCCAGGACTTCGAGCCGGACGTTCCCGGCATCCGGCGCATAGACCTGCTGCCATCCGCCATCGACCGCGAGAAAGCGGAGCCTGAACGCGTCGTGATGCGACAGGACGGCCGCGATCGCGCGATCGAGCGCGTCCCGATCGACACCGGCCGGAACCTCCACCAGCAGCGCCTGATTCCAGTGCCGTGCGGACGGGATGCCGAGCTCGAAGAACCACTGCTGAATCGGCGTCAACGGAACTGCGCCGTTCGGCCGCTCGCTCGATCCGGCATCGACACAGGGATCGGCGACCGATGCCATCGCCGCCGCAGCGCCGGACGCGGCGGCCATGGATTCGTGGCCGTGTGAATCGCGTTCGCGAACCGCGTCCGCAAGCGTCTCGACCGTTTGATGAAGGAACATATCGGCCGGCTCAATCGACAGGCCGTCGCGGCGGGCGCGCGAGATAACCTGGAGGCTCAGAATCGAGTCGCCGCCGAGCGAGAAGAAGTTGTCGCGGACGCCGACGCGCGGCAGGTTGAGCACGGCCGCCCAGTGCGACGCCAGCGCCGTCTCCACAGGAGTTCTCGGCGCGACGAACGCATCGGCATCAGGCGCGGAGGGCGGCGCAGGCAGCGCGGCACGATCGATCTTGCCGTTGGGGAGGAGGGGAAAGCGCTCGAGCGACACGACGACCGGCGGCACCATGTGGGCGGGCAGGGTCGCCTGGAGGAACGTCCTGAGCGCACCGGCGTCGAGCGGCGCCGAGGGACACTCGAGATACGCGACGAGCCGCTGGCGCCCCGGCTGATCCTCACGACTCAGGACGATCGAGCGGTTGACTGCGGGATGCGTGTCAATCACCGCCTCGATTTCGCCCAACTCGATGCGCACGCCGTGGATCTTGACCTGGTGATCGCGCCGGCCGAGAAATTCGAGCGCCCCGTCCGGGCGATAGCGCACCCGGTCGCCCGTCGCATACAGGCGCGCCCCCGGCGTCCCGCTGAAGGGATCCGGCACGAACCGCTCGGCGGTCAGCGCCGGCTGCCCGAGATACCCCCGCGCTACCCCGCGGCCGCCGATATACAACTCGCCCGGCACGCCCACCGGCGTTGGCTGCCCCGCCCCGTCGAGCACATACACCCGCGTGTTCCCAATCGGCCGTCCGATGGGCACGCTCAGGCCGACCTCCGTCACGCGGTGGACCGTCGACCAGACGGCGGTCTCGGTCGGGCCGTACAGGTTCCACACCTCCGGGGCCAGCGCCACGAGCGTGCGCGCCAGATCCGCCGGCAACGCTTCGCCCCCCACCAGCACGCGCAGCCGCTCCGCGTTGCGCCAGCCGCCTTCGAGCAGCAGGCGCCACAGCGCCGGCGTGCCCTGCATCACCGTCGGTCGCGCGTTGGCGATCACCGCGGCCAGGCGCCGGCCGTCGCGCACCGCGGCGCTCGACGTCAGGATGACGGTCGCCCCCGTGATGAGCGGCAGCCACAGTTCCAACGCCGCGATGTCGAACGAGAGGGTCGTCACCGCGAGCAGCCGATCGGACGCGGCCAGCCCGGGCGCGCGCCGCATCGCCTCGAGAAAGGCGCCCAGCGCGCCGTGCGAGATCTGCACGCCTTTGGGGCCCCCGCTCGACCCCGACGTGTAGAGCACGTAGGCCAGGCTGTCGGGCCAGACCGCGCGTGGCCGGAGTGGGGCCAATAGCCGGTCCGGGACGATGTCCCCGACGTCTACGCACAGCGTGCGGACCGACGTGGGCGGCAGTCGGTCCAGCACGCGGAGTTCGGTGAGGAGCACCTGAGCACCCGCATCCGCCAGCATGAAGGCGAGCCGGGCCGCGGGGTACGCCGGGTCGAGCGGCACATACGCGCCGCCGGCCTTCCACGTGGCCAGCAGCGCGACGATGAGCGCGGGTGAGCGCTCCAGTGCGACGGCCACCCGCACGTCAGGGCTCACGCCGACGGCGATCAGCGCATGCGCGAGCCGATCGGCGCGGGCGTTGAGCGTCGCGTAACTCAACACCTCGTCTTCGAAGACCACCGCCGGCGCGTCGGGAGTCCGCGCCGCCTGCGCCTCGATGAGCTCGTGCACCGCGCCGTCAGGCAGCGGGCTGGCGGTGGCGTTCCAGTCGACGAGCAGTTGATGCCGCTCCTCGGTGCGCAGCAGGTTCAGTTCGTGGATCGGTTGTTCAGGAGTGGCGATCACCGAGCGCAGGCATTCGACGAAGTGCCCGGACAGGCGCTCGATCGTCTCGTGGTCGAAGAGATCAGTGACGTATTCGAGCTCGGCGTGGAGCGTGCGCTCCACTTCCGTGATCGACAGGGTCAGATCGAACTTCGCCACCACGCTCTCGCTGGTCACGAGGGTGACGTCGACATCGGGGAGCACCAGCGCTTCCGCGGCCGTGTTCTGCAGCATGAACATGACCTGGAAGAGCGGCGCATGCGCGAGATGGCGGGTCACGTCCAGCGCGTCGACCAACGCCTCGAACGGCACCTCCTGATGGGCGTAGGCCTCGAGGCAGGTGTGCCGCAGACGCGCCAGCAGATCCGCGAACGAGGGGTTGCCACCCAGATCGGCGCGCAGGGCCAGCGTATTCACGAAGAGGCCGATCAACGGCTCTAGCGCGCTCTGCGTCCGATTGGCGACCGGCGAGCCGATGACGATATCCTCTTCGCCGCTGTACCGCCCGAGCACACAGGCCCAGGCCGCGAGCAGCGTCATGAACATGGTGGCCCCCGCACGGCGGCTGAGCTCGTGCAGGCCGGCGGTGAGCTCAGCGTCGACGCGAAAGACCACCGCCGCGCCTCGATGGCTTTGCCGGGGCGGGCGCGGTCGATCGGTCGGGAGATTGAGACAGTCCGGAACGCCTGCGAGTTGAGCACGCCAGTAATCGAGCTGTTGCGCGAGCCGGTCGCCCGAGAGCCAGCCTCGCTGCCAGGCGGCGAAGTCCGCATACTGCACGACCGGATTCGGCAGCGGCGAGGGCCGGTCCTCGCGAAAGGCGGGATAGAGAGCACGCAGTTCGCGGATGAGGATCCCGATCGACCAGCCATCGGCAGCGCTGTGGTGCACGGTCAGGAGCAGCGTCCAGGCGGCCTCGCCGCGCTGGAGCAACCGGATGCGCAACGGCAGATCGCGAGCCAGGTCAAACGGCGTCAGGGCCTCCTCGCGAACGAGGCGGATCCCTTCGGTCGCCGGGTCGCCGGCCTCTCGCAGATCGATAAGTGGCAGGCGCAGTGAGTCAGCCGGTGCGATCACCTGCCTCGGTGCGTCGTCCGCTGCGACCAAACAGGTGCGCAAGGCCTCATGGCGACGAACGATCTCGGAGAGAGCGCGGGTGAGGGCCTCGACATCCAGGGAACCTGTGAGATCGAGTGCTGCCGGAATGTTGTAGGTCGGACTTGGCCCTTCGAGCTGATCGAGGAACCACAGGCGCTGCTGCGCAAAGGAGAGGGGCAACGGCTGGTCGCGGGAGACGCGGGGAATGGTGCGAGCCGCCGTCTCGCGGGCGCGAGCCGTCGGGCCGACCAGGTCCTCGCCGGCCACGACCGGGCGGAGGCGCGCGGCGAGGGTGGCCACCGTGGGCGCTTCGAACAGCCAGCGCACCGGCACGGGGACGCCCAGCGCGTCGTGCAACCGCGCGGTCACCTGCATGGCTAACAGCGAGTGCCCCCCGAGCGTGAAGAAGTCGTCGTCGACCCCGACCATCGGCTGCTGGAGGACCGTCGCCCACATGCCGGCAACGATCTCCTCGAGCGCGTCGCGCGGCGCCACCGCCTCCGTAGCACATACCGTTTCCGGCGCTGGCAGCGCGTTGCGATCCACCTTGCGGTTGGGCGTCCGCGGCAGCGCCGGCAGCACCACATACGCCGCCGGCACGAGCGCGTCGGGAAGGGTCGTCGCAAGGTGCGCCCGCAGGTCCGCCGCCGTCGGCGCCGCCAGGCCCTCCGCCGCGGGGGCGAGCCCCAGATACGCCACGAGCCGCGCCTCCCCGGTCTCGGTGCGCGCCAGCACCACTGCCTCACCCACCCCCGGATGCGTCAGCAGCGCCGCTTCGATCTCCCCCAGTTCCACACGCACCCCGCGCACCTTCACCTGGGAATCGCGCCGGCCCAGAAACTCCAGCAGCCCGTCTGGCCGATAGCGCACGCGGTCGCCAGTGGCGTAGAGACGTGCCCCCGGCACCCCGCTGAACGGATCCGGCACGAAGCGCTCGGCGCTCAGCTCCGGCCGTCCGAGATACCCGCGTGCCAGCCCCATGCCGCCGAGATACAACTCCCCAGGCACGCCCACTGCCGTCGGCTGCCCGTGCGCGTCGAGCACGTAGAGCCGCGTGTTCGCGATCGGTCGCCCGATCGAGGGCAACTCCGGCCACGCGGTGGCATCCGCGCCCAGCTCGAAGGTGGTGACGACGTGCGTCTCCGTGGGGCCGTACTGGTTGAACAGGCGGGCGCCGCATGCCTGGAACAGCTGGGCGATAGCCGGCGTGATTTTCAGTTGTTCGCCGGCGGTGAACACTACCCGCAACGCCCCGAGCGACGCGTCGCTATGCGGCGCCGTTTCACTCAGGGCCGCAAGCGCGGCATAGGGCAGGAACAGCTGCTCGACCGCGTGCGCGTCGAGCCACCGCATCAGAGCGAGGCCGTCACGGCGAGCCTCCTCATCAATCAGCACCAGGCAGCCGCCTGAGGCCAGGGTCGCGGCAATCTCCTGGAACGAGACGTCGAAGCCCACACTCGCGAATTGCAGCGTGCGCGCCCCGGGCCATGTCGTCGCCAATTGCCAGCCGATCAAGTTCGTCAGCGCAGCATGGGGCATTGCGACGCCTTTGGGTGTGCCGGTGGAGCCCGACGTGTAGATCACGTACGCCAGCTGCGCCGGATCCACGGGCCGCGCCGGGTCGTGCGCCGGCTCGGTCGCCAGGGGGGCTGCCTCCGTGTCCAGACACCAGGTCGGCACGGACGACTCCGGCAGGCGGACCTGCACGGACTGCTCGGTGAGCAGGAGCTCGGCACCCGCATCGGCGAGCATGAACGCCAGGCGGGCGCGGGGATACGCCGGGTCGAGCGGCACGTAGGCGCCCCCCGCCTTCAGCGTGGCCAGCAGCGCGACGATGAGCGTGGGCGAGCGCTCGAGCGCCACGGCGACGCGCACGTCGGGCCCCACGCCCGCGGCGATTAGCGCATGCGCCAGCTGGTTGGCGCGCGCGTCGAGCGTCGCGTAGCTGAAGACCTCGTCCTCGAAGATCACCGCCGGCGCCTCGGGGGTGCGTGCCGCCTGCGCCGCGATCAGCTCATGCACACAAGCGTCGGGCACAGGCGCCGCCGTCGCGTTCCAGTCGACGAGCAGTTGCTGGCGCTCTCCTGCCGTCAGCAGGTCCCGCTCGGCGAGCGGAACGTCGGGCGCGGCCACCGCCGTGCGAAGCGCTTCCACGAACTGACCGGCCAGCCGCTCGATGGTCGCCCGGTCGAACAGCTCGGTGGCGTACTCGATTACCGCAGCGAGCGCGTCGTCGGCCTCGATGATGGCCAGCGTGAGATCGAACTTCGTCCCCAGGCTCTCCTGGGGCGCGACCGTGAAGGTGACGCCGGGCAACTCCAGTGTGGCGCGCGGCATGTTCTGCAGCACGAAGAGCACCTGGACCAGCGGCGCCTGAGCGCGGGTGCGCGGCAGCGCCAGCGCTTCGATCAGCATCTCGAACGGCAGGTCCTGGTGGGCGTAGGCCTCCAGGCACGTCTGCCGAACCCGCGCGAGGAGGGTCAGGAACGACGGTCGGCCCGTCATGTCAACACACAGCGCCAGGGTGTTGACGAAGCAGCCGATCAACGGCTCGACGATCGGTGTCGTGCGATTGGCGACCGGCGACCCGATGACGACCTCGGGCTGGCCGCTCCAGCGGCTCATCAGTGTCGCCCACGCCGTCAGCAGCGTCATGAACAGCGTCGCGCCGGCGTCGCGGCTCAGCGCGTGCAGCTCGGCGGTCATTACCGCGTCGATGCCGAAGGCGACCGTCGCCGCCTGTTGGGTGGGCTGCGGCGGCCGCGGCCGGTCGGTCGGCAGCGCGAGCGTCTCAGGGGCCCCGGCGAGCCGGCCTCGCCAGTAGGCGAGGAGTCGCTCCAGGCGCTCGCCCCCGAGCCACCCACGCTGCCACACTGCATAGTCCGCGTACTGCACCGCCAGCGCGGGCAGCGCGACGGTCTCGCCCGCCAGCCCCGCCGCATAGAGGGCGCTCAGCTCGCGCACCACGATCGCCAGCGACCAGCCATCGGCGGCCGTGTGGTGCGCCGTCAGCAGCAGCGTCCAGCGGTCGTCGGCCTCGCGCAGCAACTGTGCGCGCAGCGGCAGGTCCCGGGCCAGATCGAAGGGCGTAGCCGCCTCCGCCCGGGCGCGCCGCGCCACCTCGGCGGGCACGTCGGGCTCCTCCCGCAGATCGTGGACCGGCAGCGTCACCGGGCCCGGAGGGGCGACGACCTGTGTCGGCACGCCTGCCTCGGCAACCAGGCGCGTTCGTAATGGCTCATGCCGCGCCACCAGGGCCGTCAGCGCGGCGGCCAGCGCCGTGACATCGAGCGTCCCGGTGAGGATCAGCGCTCCCGCCAGGTTGTACGCGGGACCAGGCCCCATGAGTTGATCGAGGAACCAGAGCCGCTCCTGGGCAAAGGACAGGGGCAACGGCTCGTCGCGGGAGACGCGGGGGATCGTGCGGGCCGCCACGTCGGCCGCCAGGGCGCCGGCCTTGGCGTCGTTCTCCTCTGCGTTGGCCAGCCCCGCCTGCAGGCGCGCAGCGAGACCGGCGACGGTTGGGGCTTCGAAGAGCCACCTGACCGGGACGTCGAGCTGCAGCCGCTCGCGCAGGCGGCTCGCGACCTGTGTGGCAAGGAGCGAGTGTCCGCCGCGCGCGAAGAAGTCATCGTCCGGTAGCAGGTCGTCGTGGCCGAGCAGCTCGCGCCAGAGGCCGAGGACAAGATGTTCGACGTCGGTGGTCGCCGGTACGCCCGTCAACGCCTTGCGACGCGCCGCCGGGGACCTGCGCGCGCAGGTCCTGCGGGAACGGCGGGCTGAGCGCGGCCCCTCTGCGCCGGCCATCGATGAGGTCTGGCGCGCGGCCGGGTAGTCCTCTGATCGCTCGATCCAGTGTCGCTTCCGCTCGAACGGGTAGGTGGGCAGGGCCACCCGATGCCGGCGACCGCCTTCGTGCAGCCGCGGCCAGTCGATCACTGCTCCCTCCGTCCACAGGCGTCCGATCGCGGTGAGGAAGAACTCGTCCGCGGCGACAGTCGCCTCCGCCGTCGGCAGTGTCACCAACGTGCGAATCTCTCTCGTCGTCTGCTGCGCCAGGGCGGTGAGCGCCGATCCGGGACCGACCTCGATCGCGCGCGAGGCGGTGGAGGTCAACGCCTTCACGCCGTCGCCGAAGCGGACCGTCTCGCGGAGTTGCCTCGCCCAGTACCGCGGATCGACAGCATCGCCCGGATCGATCCAGCGCCCGGTCACGTTGGATACGAACGGGATGGCCGGTGCGGATCGCGGACGAGCCGCGACGGCCTCCGCGAAACGATCCACGACCCCGTCCATCAGGTGTGAGTGGAAGGCGTGCGAGGTTCGCAGCCGCGATCGCACGATTCGGAGAGCGTCGAACTGTCGATCGAGCCGGTCGATCTCATCGATGCTGCCGGCAAGCACACAGGCCTGGGGGCCGTTCACGGCGGCGAGCGAAATGTCCGCAGTCACCCAGGCGCGCGCCTCGGCTTCCGGAAGCATCACTGCCAGCATGGCGCCGCGGGGCGCGTCGCTCATCAGCCGCCCGCGCTCGGCGACGAGCGCCGCGGCGTCCTCGACCGTGAAGACGCCTGCGAGGCAGGCGGCGACGTACTCGCCGAGACTGTGACCGAGGAGCGTCGCCGGTCTAATCCCGACCCCCATCAGCAGCGAAGACAGCGCGTACTCGACGGCAAACAGTGCCGGCTGCGCGTACTGTGTCTGCTGCAGGCGAAGGGCGGCGCGGTCGCCCTCGTCGTCCAGGAGGTCGAGCAGGTCCACGTCGAGCGAGGTCATCGCCGCGGCGCATCGGGCGAGCGCGTCACGGAAGGTTGGGTACCGCACAGCCAGCGAATGCGCCATGCGCGGGTACTGCGACCCCTGGCCGGGAAACAGGAACGCGCAGGGCGGTGGGCGATCGATCGCGGTCTCGACGGTTGGCGCCGAGACCGCGCGAATCCGGTCGATGGCATCGTGGGGTGATCGCGCGACCACCGTCAGGCGCACCGGAAACGCGCGCCGGCCGACCTGCAGCGTCCAGGCGATGTCGCTGTGCGGCAGATCCGGATGGGCCTCGAGATGCGCGGCGAGGCGCGACTGCGCCTGCTCGAGCGCTGCCGGGGTGCGGGCGGACAGCGTGTACAGCTGGGGCCTGTCCGGCTCCGCGATCGTGGCGACCGGCGCCGCTTCTTCGAGAACGACATGCGCGTTGGTTCCGCCGATGCCGAAACTGCTCACGCCCGCGCGGCGCGGCACGGATGACGATGCCGTCCAGGCGCGCAGCCGATCGACGACGAAGAAGGGCGTGGCGGTGAAGTCGATGTGGGGATTCGGCCGCGTGAAGTGCAGGCTCGGAGGGAGCTGCCGGTGCCTCAGGGCCAAGACGGTCTTGATCAGGCCGGCAATGCCCGCGGCGGCGTCGAGGTGACCGACATTGGTCTTGACCGATCCGATTCCGATCGAGACGCCGAGCGACCGCGGAAAGACGCGCGCGAGCGCCGTGACCTCGATGGGGTCGCCGATCGCCGTTGCCGTGCCGTGCGCCTCGATGTAGCTGATGGTCGCGGGGTCGACACCCGCTGTCTGCAGTGCGCTCGAGATAACGTCCGACTGGCCCTCGACGCTCGGGGCGGTGTAGCCAACTTTTGAAGCGCCGTCGTTGTTGATGGCCGTGCCCTTGACGACCGCGAGCACGCGGTCGCCGTCTGCCACGGCATCCGCCAGCCGCTTGAGTACGATGGCGCCGGCGCCGCTGCCGCCCACGATGCCCTTCGCATCCGCGTCGAACGCCCGGCAATGGCCGTCCGGCGACTGCGTCCCGCCGTCGACATACAGGTAGCCGCCCTTCTGAGGCACGCCAATCGACACGCCGCCCGCGAGCGCCATGTCGCACTCGCCGTTCACGAGTGCCCGGCACGCGACGTGCACCGCGACGAGAGACGTCGAGCAGGCAGTCTGAACGGTGAAGCTCGGTCCGCGCAGATCGAGCTTGTACGACACGCGTGTGGCAAGGTGATCGTGCAGGTTCGCGATGGCGGCCTGGGCGACCCCGATCGCCTCCAACGTCCGCGGCCTGGAGATCAGGTTCGAGAGCAAGTAGGTATTCGCGCTCATGCCGGCGTACACGCCGATGCGCCGGCGATCACGCTCTGAGTCGTACCCGGCCTCCTCGAGCGCCTCCCAGGCGCACTCAAGGAAGACGCGCTGCTGCGGGTCCATCACCTCCGCCTCGCGTGGCGTGTAGCCGAAGAACGACGCGTCGAACAGCTCGACATCGTCGAGCACGCCGCCGGCCTTGACGTAGCGCGGATCCCGCACGAGCGCTGGGTCGGCGCCGTTCGCGATCGCCTCCTCGTCGGAGAAGCGCGAAATCGATTCCACGCCGGACGCGAGATTGCGCCAGAGCTCGTCGATAGTGCGCGCCCCGGGAAACCGGCCCGCCATGCCGACAATGGCGACGTCTGACGATATGGCAATCGCCCTTGGTCGCTCGTCGATCGCCTTGGACGGGGTGGGAGCCTCACCTGCGCTGGCGGGGCCGTCGCCGGCGAGGTGACGCGCGAGCGCACGTACGGTGGGATAGGCGAACAGGTCGACGAGCGCGAGCTCGCATCCGAGCGTCTCCTGCAGCCTTCCGGCGAGCTGCACCACAAGCAGCGAATGGCCGCCGAGGTCGAAGAAGTTGTCGTTCGCGCCGACACGGTCGACCTTCAGCACGTCTCGCCACAGGGCAGCGATCGTGTCTTCGAGATCGCCCTTCGGCGCGTCGAACACCGCCCGGACGTCGGGCCGCTCCTCGGTCGGGTGCGGCAGCCGGGCTCGATCGGGTTTGCCACCTGGCAGGCGCGGAAATTCGTCGAGCAGCACGAACTGCGCCGGAATCATGTGCTCGGGCAATCGCCTGGCGAGGGCGGCGCGCGCAGCGGCGACATCGATCTCACGATCCGGCTCGCGCTGGACGTAGGCAACGAGCCGCACGTCATCGGGATCATCCGCCCGCATCAGGACCAGGCCTTCGCCCACGCCCGGACAGGTGCGAAGCGCCGCTTCTATTTCGCCGAGCTCGATACGGACGCCGCGAATCTTCACCTGATGATCGCGCCGGCCGAGAAACTCGAGCTGACCATCGTCGCGCCAGCGGACGAGGTCGCCGGTCCGATAGAGGCGCGCGCCGGGCGTCTCGCTCCACGGATGCGGCACGAAGCGCTCGGCGGTGAGATCCGGACGTCCGAAGTAGCCGCGCGCCACGCTGTCGCCGCCGACGCACAACTCGCCCACGACACCGACAGGCGTCAGGCCGAGGAAGGGATCGAGCACCCACACGTCGAGGTTTTCGAGCGGTCGGCCGATCGGCGGCGGGTGGTCGGACTCCCCGAGCGCGCCGGTCATCGTGGCGCAGACCGTGGTCTCCGTCGGACCGTAGGCGTTGAGCAGGCGACGGCCGCTCGACCAGCGGCGGACGACGTCCTCGCGGCACACGTCGCCGGCGGAGACGACGATCGTCAGGCTGGGCAGGTCATCGGCTGACAGCGCCGCGAGCAGCGCCGGCGGCAGCGTGACCGTGGTGATGGCATGCTCGCGTAGCAGACGATGCACGCGCGCTGGCACGCGCAGATCGTCACGCGACGCCAGCACCAACCGGGCGCCGGCGGCCAGTGTGGTGAAGATCTCCGAAATCGCCGCATCGAACCCGACTGCCGCGAATTGCAGCACGCGGCTCGCTGGCGTCAGCCCGAACCGTGGGACTTGGGCATCGAGCAGATTGCGCACGCCGCGGTGCGTGACCATCACGCCTTTGGGCGTGCCGGTCGAGCCGGAGGTATAGATGACGTAGGCGAGCCGGTCGAGCGCATCCACCGGCCCCGACTCGAGCCTCGCGTCACCGCGCGCGCCAGTGGTCGGAGGGCGGGTCTCGATCGACCAGGATTTTGGACCAAGGACCGCGGCCGGCGCCACGTCGTTCAGGATGAAAGCGATTCGGTCGGCGGGATACGCCGGGTCGAGCGGGACGAAGGCGCCGCCGGCCTTCCAAACGGCCAGCATCGCGACCACGAGGTCCGGCGACGCGGGTCCGTGCAGCGCGACGCAGACTTCGGGCCCGACGCCGCGCGCGCGCAGCGAGGCAGCCAGGTCTGTTGACCGGCGATCCAGGTCGGCGTAGGTGAGGTGACCGCCGTCGAGCACACCGTCCAGCACGACGGCAGCCGCGTCCGGCTGCGACTGCGCGTACGCCGCGATCCGTTCGTGCGCGGCCGGCCCCGGCGACGCGACTGGCGTGGTGTGCGCCCGACGCTCGAGCAGCGCCCGCTCGCTCTCGGTGAGTGGCGAGAACCGCCCGCAGACTTCGTCCGGCCTCGTGGCAATCGCCTCGATGGTCCGCGCGTACCATCCGGACACCCGCTCGAGCACGTCGGGGTCGACCGGCGCGGCACATGCGAGCGACAGCCGGACGGCGCCGGTGGTCGCGTCCCTCGAGAAGCTCGCCGCGAGAGGGAACTCGTTCTCTCCCCAGCCATGCGCATCGAGCACCTCGAGCCCGTCCGTCTGCGCGAGCCGATCGTAGGTATGAAAATGCGTGTAGTTGAACGCGGTGTGGAACAGCGGCGCGCCGCCGAGCGCGCGCTGAATCTCCGCCATCGGGAACGCGCGGTACGGCAGCAGCGCCCGCTCGGCGTCGAACACCCGCGCCAGGAACTCGCGCCAGTTCGCGCCGCTGATGTCGACGCGGAGCGGGACGGTGTTGAGGAACAACCCGAGCACACGCTCGCTGTCGGGCGACTCGGGGCGGGTGTGCACCACGAGCCCGGTGACCATGTCGGTGTGCGAGCCCAGCAGGCTTACGACGAACGCGTGAGCGGCCAGCAGTGTCGAGCGGAACGGCACCCGCTGGCGCTGCGCGAGGCCGTCGAGTGCGCGGACGATGTCCGCGTCGAGCAACGTCTCGTGCACGCGGCTGCCGGCCTCGCCAGTGTTCGTCTCTCGACCCAGGGCGGGAAGGGGAGCCGGCGCGGCCCCCTCGAGGCGCGCGCGCCAGAACCGCAACATCGTGTCGTCCGCGAGCGCCTCGCGCTCGAGCCTGACGCCATCGGCGAAACGCGCGCGGGGCGGCTCCAGGGCCGCCGGCTCGACGACGCCGACGGCGCCCAGATAGTCCGTCATCAGCTCCATGAGCATCGTCGCGCTGCTCCAGCCGTCGAGGATCGCGTGGTGCTCGGAGAGCGTCAGCTGAATCTGATCGTCGCGACGACGATGGACGCTGAGCCTGAACAGCGGCGGGTTGGTCCAGTCGAACCGCTGATGACGCTCGCGGTGCAGGAACGCGTCGATGTCGGCCGACTGCTGAGGCTCGGGCAGCGCGCGAAGATCCTCGATCGTGATCAATGGCGCGATGGACTGGTGCACGATCTGCAATGGCTGCGCGAAGCCGGTCGGGTGAAGCGACGTACGCAGGGCGGGATGCCGCGCAATCAGGCGCCCCACCGTAGCTCGGAACGGCGCGTCCTCGAACCGGAGCCGCAGCCGAACGCTCAAGACGTTGTGATACATCGTCGAGGCGTTCGTGAACGCGCTCTGAAACAGCATCCCCTGTTGCAGGCGAGTAAGCGGATACGCATCCTCGATGGTGCCGCCTCGGGCGGCGAGCGCGGCCCGAGCGTCTTCGTCGAGAAGGGCCAGCGGCGGCGCGGCCGTCACGGGCTCCTGCGCGCGCGCCGGGACTGTCGCGTCGAGCATGGCGGCGATCGTCTGGTGCTTGAACAGATCCAGCAGCGGCACATCGACGCCGCGGTCGCGTGCGCGCGCCAGCACCGTGATGCTGCGGATGGAATCGCCGCCCAGCGCGAAGAAGTTGTCATGACGGCTGATGCGCGCCACACCGAGTGCCTCTTCCCAGACGTCGGCGAGAATGCGCTCGGCGCCGGGTCGTGGCGCCTCGAACGCGACATCATCGTCCTGGCGCTCGGCGGCCGGCGCCGGGAGCGCACGGCGGTCGATCTTGCCGTTCGGCGTCAGGGGCAGCTGCTCGAGCACGACGAAGGCTGACGGCACCATGTAGTCGGGCAGCCGCGACTGCAGGTGCGTGCGCAGGTCGGACACGCGCGGCCGCTGGTCCGTGCGCGGCGTCACATAGGCGGCGAGCCGGCGATTGGACGCTTGCCCTTCGTCAATGGGGAAGACGAATGCGTCGCGCACGTGCTCGTGGGATGCGAGCGCGTGCTCGATTTCGCCGAGCTCGATGCGGAAGCCGCGAATCTTGACCTGATGATCGAGGCGGCCGAGGAACTCGAGATCGCCATCCGGCTTCCGCCGGGCAAGATCGCCGGACCGATACAGCCGCTCACCGTTGCCACACGGATCGGGCACGAACCGCTCTGCGGTGAGGTCGGGCCGATTCACGTAGCCGCGCGCAACGCCGGCCCCGCCGACCAGCAACTCGCCCGTCACGCCGATCGGCACCGGCTCGAGACACTCATCGAGCAGGTACACACGAACGTCGGGAATCGGCTCACCGATAACGGAGCCGGCGCGCGCCTCGAGGTCCTGGCGCGTGATGCGGCGATACGTCGAAACGACCGTCGTTTCCGTGATGCCGTACATGTTGACGAGCCGCGGATCCTCGCCGTGACGATCCAGCCACGGTCGCAGGCTCTCGAGCTCGAGTGCCTCGCCGCCGCAGACCACCCATCGCAGCGCGAGCGGCAGGGGTGCCGCTCTGCGCTCCTCGATATCGATCAGCTGCCGGAATGCCGACGGTGTCTGAGTGAGAACGGTGACGCGCTCGCGTGCCAGCAGCTCGTAGAAATCCCCAGGCGACCGGCTCACCAGATACGGCACGACGACGAGGCGGCCGCCGTAGCGGAGAGCGCCCCACATTTCCCAGACCGAGCTGTCGAATCCGAACGAGTGGAACAACGTCGACACATCGTCCGGCCCGAAAGCGAACCAGTGCTCCGTCGACGTGAAGAGCCGTTGCACGTCGCCGTGCTGAATCAGCGTCCCCTTTGGGCGCCCGGTCGAGCCGGAGGTGTAGATGATGTAGAGGAGCCGGGCCGGCGGACCAGCGATGTCGAGATTGTCGGTGCCCGCGGACGCGATGTCGGCCGCGTCATGCTCGAGCGTCCGGTCGGACACCAGCAGGCGCGCGCCGCAGTCCTCCAGGATCAGCTTGATGCGCTCGTCGGGGTTGACCGGGTCGATCGGCACGTAGGCGCCGCCCGCCTTCAGCACCGCCAGGATGGCGACGACGAGATTGAGCGACCGATCAAGGCACAGGGCCACCCGATCCTCGGGGGCCACGCCCTTCCGTCGCAGGTACCGCGCCAGTTGGTTTGCGCGCGCGTTCAGCTGCGCGTAGGTCAGCGTGTCGGCGCCGTACTGCACGGCCACGGCATGCGGTCGCTCGCGGACCTGACGCTCGAAGGTCTCGTGCAACAGGCCGGTGACGACCGGTCGCGTCACGCCACCACGCTGGTGACCGAGCAGGCTCGCTCGCTCGGATGGGGACAGCATCGAAATCCGGGCGATCGGTCGATCGGAGTTGGCGACAACTTCATCGAGCAGTGTGCGATAGTGGCCGACGAGGCGTTCGATCGTCGAGGCGTCGAACAGATCGGTACTGAACTCGGCCACGCCCGAGACGCCCGCGCGCTCTTCAGTGAGCGCGAGCGTCAGGTCGAACTTGGATCCCGCCAAGGGAATATCGACGACCGAGACGTCGAGTCCCGCGAGTGCCAGCGCGCCGATACTCTGGTGCTGCAGCGCGAACGCGATCTGAAACAACGGCTGCTGGCTGAGGCGCCGGTCGGGCCGCAGCCGGTCGACGAGCGCCTCGAACGGCGCGTCCTGGTGCGTGAACGCGTCGAGCGTCATCGTGCGCACGCGGCGGAGCAACTCGGGGAAGGACGGGCTGCCCGACAGATCGCCGCGCAGCACGAGCGTGTTGGCGACGAGACCGATCAGCCCTTCCACTTCCTCACGCGCGCGGCCGGCGATGGGAGAGCCGACGGCGACGTCGGATTGCCGCGTGTAGCGTCCAAGCAATGCAAAGAAGGCAGCGAGCAGCGTCATGAACAGCGTCGCGTCGTGCGCGCGACCGAGGTCGCTCAGGCGATCGACGAGCCCGGCGGGCAGCGCGAACTTGATGGCCGACCCGCGCAGCGATGCCTGGCCGGAGCGCGCGCGATCGGAAGGCAGCATCGTGGGCGTCAGGTCCGCCAGTTGGCGTGTCCAGTACGCCACATCGGCCTCCCAGGCGCCCGACGCCCGACGCTCGCGCTGCCACGCGGCGAAGTCCGCGTAGCCGATCGGCAGCAGCGGGAGGTCAGCGGCCGCGCCGCCGATCGCCGCGCCGTAGTATGCGGCGAGCTCGCGAATCAGAATCGCAATCGACCACCCGTCGAACACGATGTGGTGCGCGGTGATGGCGAGCACGTGCTCGTCAGTGGCCAGGCGGACGAGCGCCGCGCGCACGAGTGGGACCTGCGCCAGATCGAACGGCGCGTGCGCCTGCGCCGTCAGCACCCCACCGAGCCGCGCCTCGCGATCCCGTGGATCGAGATCCGCGTAGTCGTCGTGCGATACGACGAGGTCGACGTGCGGGTGGACGATGGCGACGGCTTCGCCGTCGAGGTTCGGAAATCCGCTGCGCAAGGCGTCGTGCCGGGCGACGACCGACGCCAGCGCGCGTTCGAGCGCGGGACCATCGAGCGACCCCGACAGCCTCAGCGCGGCGGACAGGTTATAGGCGGACGTGTCCGGATGCAGCTGATGGAGAAACCACAGCCGCTGCTGCGGCAGAGACAAGACGGTCGGCCGATCCGGACGGACGGGAATCGGGTCCTGCGTCTTAAGGACAATGCCGCGCCGCTCGAGCATTCGGCGCACGAGCTCACGCCGCTTGTCGTCCATTGATCAGATCGAGTACTGCTCCTCATGATTGAGGACTGACGCGGTACATCGCGGTGTCCTCGTCGTCGGAGCTGTTCAACGACGTCGGAGGGTATCACACTTCGGAGAGGACAAACCTTGCGTACAATTTTGCCCGAATCTGAATCGCCCCACATGTCGATCGCTCGCCCGCGCCGCCCGAGTCGTCGCCGTTTGCCGGTGGGCGGGTGGCATCGAGATCTCGGGACCATCCTCGTCCTCAGTGCCTTCTTTGACGGACGGACCATAGCAATATGTGACATCGATATCTGAGAAGCCGGCGCAAGTCAGGATATGCGTCATCGCTGACTTCGAAACATGAAGATACGGATGCGACGTGCTCGACATGCGGCGCGATATGCGCCCAGTCGGCACGATCAGGACAGCGGACTCTCTTGCCTGCGATCAGCCCGATCGTTGTCGACGACATTGTCTTTGCCATCCGCATTGTGCGGCGGCCACAGGGTGTTTCGGCGGGTGTCTACGGCACATCGAGGTCGCCTGAGGACTCCTCGTGATGCGCGACAGAAGAGGTCATGTCGGAGGAAAGCGTCCGTGTTCCGTTCTGAACAGTTGCGCGATCAGTCACGACGCTGAGTGCCTTGTGGACGCGAAGTTCTGTGGAATGCGCCTTCCTGGCGGCTACAAGACCACAGGTCTCATCGATCATCTCCAGTGCGAGGTGCGGGAACGCCGAGCCGTTCAGCGGTGACCCCAGAGGAGTTCGAAGACGAATGAGAAATCCCGAGGGAGCGAGTTGTAAGTGGTCCCGAAGTCTGGACGGGCGATGTCGCGCTGCACGTCCCGCGCCACGTGTCCGGCGAGGTTGTAGATCTTGAGACCGATGCGCGCGTCGGGCAGCCGGTGCGGAAGGTGCACAATCGTGTTGACGTAGAGGTCGAACGACGCCGCCAACGGCAGGCGAAAGTTGTCGCGCGCGCCGCTGTAGACCCAATCGTCATCAATCGCCGAGTACGGAAAGCCACGACGGAGCTCCAGGAACGGCGCCACGGTCACCCGCGCCGGCAGCGCGATCAGTGCCCATGCGAGCAGCCGGTGCGGGACGTCCGTGGGCAACGGTCCCACCGCATCGGGCTGGACGAATGATTCTTTGAACGGCCCGGCGATGGCGTCGACGTTGTTCAGATCCCCCTGCGTGGACGACCGCACGTAGGAGACGTACCACTGGTGACCCGCCCGGGGGGCGCGGTAACCGCCGGTGATCTCGAGGCTCCGCGCGATGGATGCCCCCGTGCTGCTGAGCACCAGCGCGCCGTCGCCCACCGGGGTGACCACGCCTTCATCGCGGCCGCGTCGCTCCTGGTATTTCAGGTGAGCCAGCCATCCTGCCTCGTACCGTTGGTCGATCCCGACTTCCCATCGGGTCGCCGATGGCGTGCGAAGCCGCCCATCCACGCGGTTGACGAAGACCGATGCCGGCCCCTCGGGCATCCCCGCGCGGTCGAATTGCTGAACGGATCGGAGAGGGAACGACGGGAAGGCCAGCGCCTCGAGTTGGAGCTTGTCGGCGAAGAGTCCGATGCTGCCACTCACACTCGTGCGTCGATGCGCAGGGGTGATCGTCACGCCGAATCTCGGGTGCACCGTCGCTGCGGTGGCGGCGGTCGCCCGGTCGAACCGCACGCCCGTGCTGAGGGTCATCCACGACGCGGCCGTCCAGGTGTCCTGCGCGTAGCCGCCGATTTCCGCCGTGGAGGCCACCACCGTCGTGGCAGGGCCAAACGTGATCCGGCGGCTGAGTGTGTCATCGCTGCGCAACAGATCCACCGGACGGCTGGCATCGGTGCCGTCGAGGGCGGCATGGCCGACGGAGACGCCGATCGTGAGAAGGTGGTGGAGCACGGCGGTCGACGTGTAGACGGCTGCGAGCTCGGTTCGTTGCCCGTCAAGGGAGAGGTCGTCGAAGTAGTTGCCATGCGTCGCATCGTGACCGAGCATGTAATCGGCCGCACCATGCGGCGTCACCCGCAATTTCGTGCGGAGCATCGAGCCGCGCAGCTCCAGCGTCGATGCGTCCCCGATCACCGCGCGGTCGGCGAACGTCGCGCTCCAGCCACCCTGCTCGAGGCTCGGGACCGTCTCGGCTGGCGTGAAGGCCGTGACGTTGGCGCGGTCGGTGTGCTGCGGATCGGCCGATACCGTCGCCGTCAGGTGGTGCCCCGGCGACACTTGCAGGTCGATCTGCGTCCACGACAGGAGCGCCGTGAACCGATCTTCCTGAGGGCCCGACAGCGTCTCGAACCGGTTCCGATCGTAACGGTAGCTGAGCGCCTGCTCGTAGTGCGCGCGTCCCGTGACAAACGGGCCGCTGACGATGCCGTTCGGTTCCCAGAACTCGACCCCGTGGATGCCGCCGTCGGCGAACAGCAGGCGAGGAAAAAAGCTATTGGCGGCGACGTGCACGGTGTCGGCGCCCGCATGGGTCACCACCGAGGTGACCCCCCCGGTCGCGCGTCCGAACGCCGCCGGAAAGTTGCCGGCGTACACCTGGACGGCGTCGACCGCCTCGATCGGCAGCATGACGCCGGCACCGCCCGTGATGGGGTCGGTCTGGTTGACGCCGTTGACGAGCAGCGTGCCTTGCGACGCGCGTGCGCCGGCGACACTGATCAAACCGTCGGCGCCGCGAATCACGTTCGGCATGAGCGGCAACACGTCGTCGTACTGGCTGTTGGGCAGCATCGCGCTGACGAGCACCTGGCGGGTGATCGTGACGGGCGCATCGGGCGCGGGAGCCGCCAGCATCGCGACAGCCGGGGCGGCGATGACGGTGACGCGTTCTCCGAAGGCCGCCAGGGACAACGACAGCTCGATCAACAGCGGGGCGTCACCGAGCGCGAACTCGCCTCGACTCACCGGCGCGAAACCCGCCAGCTCGGCGGTGATCCGGTAAAGGCCCGGCGCCGCCTCGACACGGTAGGCGCCCGCCTCGTCGGTGAGTGTCGTCAGGCTGCTGTCACCAACCGTCGACGGTATCAGCGTCATGGTGACGCCCGGCAGCGGCATGCCGTTCGGATCGACGACCCGCCCGTACACGGAGGAGGCTGCCGCGGCCACGGGTGTGCAGACCGCCGCCAGGACAACCACGAAGAGAATCGTCGCCAATGGTTTGACGCGATCGGTGCAACACCTCGGCATGCTCCTCGCCGTTGTAGCGTGTGCGGCAATAAAGAATCAAGGTCGGCGTGGATCTCGCACGCATCAGGCCGTCCCGCGCTATTCTGGAGTCGTGATGCGTCGCGTCCCTGGACTCCTGTTGCTCACTGTGCTCGGGGTCCCCGGATGTGCGCCGCTCATGACACGGCCGCGTGGGGTCACCACCGACAGCTCCGTGCGTCTGCACGACCATTCGCTCACGCTTCACTTGACGAGGGCGGCGGCCCCGACGGCGCCCTCGGTCCTGCTCGTCTACGCGACCGGCGATGCCGGCTGGTGGGGCAAGGATCGTGAACTGTACGACCGGCTCAGCAGCTGGGGATACGCGTCGGTCGGGTTCAGCGCGCGCGAGTACGTCCGTCATCTTGGCGTCGATGCCCTGTTGCCTGCCGAAGTCGCCGACGACTACAGCGCAATCATTCGCCGCTCTGAAGCGTCTCTTGGTTTGCCGGAGTCGACGCCTACGGTGCTGATCGGTAAGTCGCGCGGCGCCGGCCTCGCGGTGGCTGCCGCAGGGTCGGGTGCGCTGAGGTCGCCGCTCGCGGGCGTTCTGGCGGTCGGGCTCACCGGCGAGGAGGAGTATGTCCATCGCCTGCGGCGCGGCCGACCGCGGCAGCTCGTGATGCTGCAGACCTACAGCTATCTTCCACGGCTCGGCGCGACTCCGGTCATGGTGATTCAGTCCACGCGCGATAGCTACGTGCCTGCCGATGAGGCCAGACGCCTGTTCGGCGCCGATACGCCGGTGCGGGAACTGGTCGCCATCGATGCGGAGGATCATAACTTCGGCGGCGCCCTGACGCTCGTCTACGCCACGATGGAACGATCGCTTGAATGGATGCTGCGACGATGACCGGCCGCGTGCTTGTGTGCCTCTGGGTGTTGCTCGTCGCCCACGATGTGTCGGCCGCGAGCGAGAAGGTGTCGATGTCGATCCGCGGGCAGACCCAGACGCTCACGTTCTATCGGCCATCCGCTGGAGTGCCGGTGAAGGGCACGATTCTGATGGGCAGCGGCGATGTCGGCTGGGTCGGCCTCGCCGTGGACCTTGCCGGGTTTCTGGCCGAACAGGGGTATGCGGTGATCGGGATCAATGCCCGGCTGTACCTCGCGTCATACACCTCGCGCGGCAGGCATGTGCTTCCGGCGGAGGTCACGGCCGATTACGCCTCGATCGTCCAGTTCATGCGGGATCGTCACACGCTGTGGGAGCCGATTGTCGTGGCCGGCGTGTCCGAAGGCGCCGCGCTGGCCATTCTGGCGGGCGCCCGCGTCAATCACTCATGGGTTCGCGGCGTGATGACGATGGGACTCCCCGCGTCGGCCGAGCTGGCGTGGCGGTGGAAAGACGCGGTGGCCTGGATCACGAAGCAGGATTCGGCGGAGCCGTCATTCGAACCCGCAATGTTCATCAGTGAGGTGTCGCCGGTTCCCCTCTGGATGATCCAATCGACGAAGGACGAATACGTGACCCGCAGCGACTTCCTGATGCTCGAAGCGGCGGCGCGCGCGCCCAAGCGACTGGTTCTCGTCGACGCCAGCAATCATCGTTTCACGGATCGGCTGCCGCTTCTGCGGGAACACGTCCTTGCGGGGTTGGCGTGGATGAAGAGCTCGCCTTGACTCCAGACCGGAACACCCGCGTCCAGCCCCCGGCAATCAGCGCCGAGACATACGCGATCGCGATCGGAAACTCCCACGCGGTCTGATAGCTGACGTAGCGCGGCTCCCAATCCGGCTCGAACTTCTGTTTGAAGAACCGGAGTCCGCGAAGTCGGTAGAAGTGCTCGCCATGCTGGAAGACGAGGCGCGCGAGACGCTCGCGGGGATGCGCGCCCTTGACCGCGCCGACGCTGGCCAACGGCGCCATGCCGAGATTGAAGCGCTGGTAACCCAGCTTCTTGGCGTGCAGGAACAACGACACGAACAGAAAATCCATCACCTTCGGACCGTCGCGCCGATACCGCATCAGGTCGACCGACATCTCGACCCGGCGCGGGCCCTGCAGCAGGTTCGCGAACGCCAGAAGGGTTGTTCCATCCAGCGTTTCGACGACCGCGCAGGGAAACCGGCCGATGTAGTCGCGATCGAAGAAGCCGATCGAGAACTGCCGCTCGACCACCGAGCGGCTGGCGAGCCAATCGTTCGAGATCGCCTGCAGCTCATCGAGCCGCCGTGCCACCTCATACGGCGGCATCACGCGGAACCGGACGCGGTCGCGCGTCGCGCGTCGAAGGATCTGCCCGAACAGCCTGATCGGTGTGCCATCGGCGGTCACGCGACTGAGCGGCAGTTGGGCTTCTTCGCCCAGTTTGAAGAACCGATAGCCGCGATCGTGAAGGGCCGGAATCCACTCGGCAGAGAGCTGGTAGAACAGCGGCCGGCGGTCGGCTTCGGCGGCGAACTCGAACAGCGCGGTGAGGAAGGCGCCGCGATCGCCGGCGCGGACGACCGGGTCGGCGAAGACGACCAGATACGGGCCAATGATGCGGTAGGCACACAGCCCACGTTCGCCGTCGATGAAGATCGACTTGTCCCCGTTGGCCATCATCAACGGTGTCGAACTGCCGCCGATGATCGCGTGGAGCTCCAGCGCCTTGTTGATGTCGGCGGGGCTCGGGCGCGCGAATCGAGACGGTGCCCGCAACGCGAGATAGACGGCGCCAGCAGACACCGCCAGCGCCAGAGCCATGGTGCTTCGCGCGAAACGGCTGGCTTCCAGACGATAGCCGAGGTGCATCCAGCGGTCGAACGCGTCGAACCCAAGACGCTGAGTCAGGATGCCCACCACGAAGAACCCGCCGACGGCCGCCGCGGCCAGGACGATGTCGGTGCTCTCAATCCAGTCGCCGCGGCTGTCTCGGTCGAAGATCGCGGCGTTCGATGCCGCGGCAACGGCAAGCCCGCCGAGAATGAGGGCCTCTTCCCAGTCGATACCCTTGAACAGCGCGGAGATTGCGCCGGCGCCGAGGAGGACCATCGTGGCGCGGAACGCGGTGCGATATCCACGAGCGAGCTTCAGGGCCAACGTCAAGAGCAGGAGGCCGCTCATCGCCGCGGCGACCTGCCCGAACTCGACGAGCGGCAGCGGCACGAACCGCTCGAGCGTCAGCAGCCGGGCGTGCAGCGCCGGCGTCGCGCTGCTGAGCATCATCAGCACACCACCGGCACCGATCAGCAACCCGATCAGGCGGCGGGCCATGACGACCCGGCCCGCGGCGCGCCTGTTGGCCCAGGACAGCAGCGTCAGCGAGGCGGCAGCCCACGGCAGAATGTAGTAGACCAGCCGGAACAACGCGACGATGGCGGCGCTGACCGGAGGCGCCGCCGGCAGCCGATCGATCCAGAACGCGTCGGCGCTGCCGAGGCCTCCCGGCGCGAGACTCGCGAGCCCCACGATCTGTCCATAGAAAAACACTGACAGTGATGGCTGCACGAGAACCGGGCCCCGTCCGGCTCTGACCGCGGCGAGGAAGGCCGCGGCTGCCAGCAGCCAGTCCAGCCAGCCGACCAGCGTCATCTCCCATGTCCGGGCGGACATCGTCTGACGCCACATGGTGGACCAACGGGTCAGACACCAGCGGACCGTGCCCACAATCAGCCAGGTGCTGGCGAGCGCGATCAGGCCGGTGACCGCCAATCCTGAGTGGGTGTGGGCCGCGATCGTGACCGCGACGGTCCAGCCTCCGAGCCCTGCGGTGAAGGCCATCGTGGTGGCGACGATGCCGCCTTGGATGTCGGCCGCACGATCGATCGTCGTGCTGTAGAGCCAGAGACGGATGGCCGGACCGGCCAGCGGTCCGACCGTGAGAAAATTGCTCCAGGCGAAGGCGGCCATTCCATAGCGCCACCGTTCGAGGGCTGGCGAGCGCGTCTGACGGAACGCGACGACGTCGTACAGCCCCATCACCATCACGTTGAACGCCGTGAACGCGCAGGTGGCTGCCACCCACGGTGAGTCGAGCGCGCCAAGCGCGGCGCGCACCGCCTGGATGTGCACCGTGCGTAGCGTGCTCCATGACAACCCCAGGACGGCGACGAGCGCGAGAGCTGGCCACAGACTGGCGCCGTGGCTCAGTATCCACAGGCCGACCCCTTCGGCGAATTCGGCGCCGTGGCGAAGGACGCCGGCGTGGCGGACGGCTCGTCTCACAGGACGTACAATAAGCCCGCTGTCGAGCTGAAGGATACTCGCCCAGGCGACGCCATCGGCTATCGCCACAGTGCTTGAAAGCGAGGGAACCTCTTCATACAGCGTGCTGTCGTTCCGCTCGAGCGCGTCTGTCTGATCGTCCGTGGACCCTTCGTCGCCATGGCTCATCGGAACCGCTCGAGAAACGCCTTCACCGCTGCGGTGGTTTCTTCGGTGCGCTCAGATTCGGACAAATGCCCGGTGGCCTTGAGCGTGACGACCTCACTGGTCGTGATCTTGGAATGAATGAACTCACCCACAGCGGCCGGCGCAATGATGTCATCAGAGCACTCACGCCCTGCCGCTCCTGCGGGTTCGGACCGGGCCGCCCGAGGCGCGACGCGCGCTCATGGGGGAGGGGAGTCGCAACTTGTTCGAGGCGAGGCGGGCGCCCAAATGGACCTTACCGATCGGTCAAGATCTGGGTGCGGTCTCGCGGCTTTGCCGGCGCTTTCGAATCGACTGGACTGGGCTCTGAACCCAACCGGGTGGCCTGAACGACGAAGCGGCGCGGGGCATGCCCCACGTAGAAGAACGGGAAACATGTCACCAGCGTGAGCGTTGGGCTGGTCGATGCCTTCAAGACCGAGAGGTCCTGCGGGTCGACGATGACCGTCCGCTCGACACGGTAGTGCAACTCTCCGCGAAGACTCGTCAATACGATCTCATCGCCGACGCGCACGTCTTTCAAGGGACGGAAGAAGGTATCGCGATGGCCGGCCAAGGCGCTATTTCCCGCTTGCCATGGAAACGGCGTGTCGGGAAGGTGACCCACCGCGATGTCGAGTGTGTCGTCATCGTCACCTTCGACCACCATTGCCGACAGCTTCACTCGCGCTATTTCGAGCCTGCCGATGAGATTCGGCGCGATCCTCGAATTGGGCACCTTGCCACTTGTCCGCTGAAGCGATGGGGAACGCGACAGTTCATGTTCGAGCACCCGGCTCTGTTCAACTTGAAACGACCTCTCTTTCGCGATGACCCAGCCGCACCATGTGATGCAAGTGAATCCAAAAACCAATAACGTCCAGGCGAGCCACGGTCGAATGCGGGCGATGATCTTCACGGTGTGCTCCTTGACGCGGAAGTTCCGGCGACATAGCCGCTTCGCGTCCGCACCGTGATCGCGCGACGGTCCGGTGCCCGGACCACGACCCGCAGGTTCCGAAAGGTACCATCGTGCTCGGCATTGGTTGGCACATAGCCAATCGTGTATGCGTGCCGGATGTCGGCCGCGATATGACGTAACACGTCGGCGACGTCACGAATACTGCGCGGCCTGAACGCCTCGCCGCCGGTGGCGTCGGCAATGCGTTTGAGGGCCTTGGGGTTCGACTCGCGCTCGACATCATCGAGCAGGGCAACCGTGTACACCACCACATTGGAGGCCTGGGTCTGTTTCCAGATCTCCTGGGCGGTCGTTCGGCTGGCGTTGTCGCCGCCGTCGCTGACGACGATCAGGACCTTGCGCTCACGTGTTCCTCGCGCCAGGTAATCCAGTCCGGCCGCGAGCGCGTCGTATAAAGCGGTTCGGCCATGAGTCTCGGTAGCAACCGACACGGCGCGTCGAAGGATATCGGGATCGGCGGTGAACGGCGCGCCCTTCGGCAGCACCGGCGTCACCGTGTCATTGAACGCCAGCGCAAAGATTTCGTCTTCTGGATTACTGGTTGCGGCGAAAGACGCGGCCGCTGAAATCAGCAGCTCGCGATTCGCCGACATGCTGCCGCTGCTGTCCAGAAGGAGTCCCACAGTGACCGGAGCATCTTGACTGACGAAAAATGAAATGGGCTGCGGCTGTTTGTTTTCAAACACGGCGAAGGCGTCGACACTGAGATCTGAGACATAGCCACCCTTCCTATCCTTGACTGAAAGGTTGATGACTACCAGATCGGACTTGGTCGTAAACACCGGCTCTGGCGGCGGTTGAATGCCACTCGTGGGTACGACCTGTCCTGCGAGTATATTCGCCGGCCGCAGGGGTAGAACAGCGATCATCACCGTGGCGAGCGCCATCAGCGGGGAACAAGTGAGAGGGCGCGGCATCCGGTATGCTCCTGACCCTTGATGACAGGAACGCCGGCAATGCGAAGCCCGGCGTTCCCGTCGGTACGCGGTGAATGGGGATTACCTCAGCGCCACAGGAGTGTTGCCGCGGCGCCAGAAGCGCAACGCCGTCGCCGCCGCGAGTGCGATCAGGCCGATCAATCCAAACATGGGCGTGTTGCTCGCCGTCCCCGGCAGCCCGGTGCGGGTGTTACGGGCGTTCGTGCCGGTTTGTACGGGAGCTTGGGATTCGGCGGGAGCCGGTGCTGCGAAGTTGAGCGAGGCGTCGGCGACCGCTCCCTGCTGGGCTGTTCCGCTTGGAGCCGTCGCCGCCGCATCGGCCACGTTTGACTCCTCACCCGTCGGCGATATCCTGCTGAGATTTGCCGTATTACTTTGATCAGTGGTGGTGCTTGCCGCCTTCGTCGTCAGGATCGACTGCTTCGAACCCTGCGCGAGCCGCCGTGCCTGATCCTTTGGATACACGAACTCGAAACCGGTCCGCTCACCCGGATACCACCAGGTCTTAATCGCCGCAGGCGCACCTTTCCCGGTTTCCAAGAAGCGAACTTCCGGATCCCGTGCCGGTTCGTTGCGCTCGGCAGGATGCGAGAAGAACAGGCCGTAAGGCTTCTTGCCATCCGCACTGAACACTTGTACGACGCGGGCCGACGTGCCCGGTTCCGCCAGGCGAAAGACATAGCGGCCCGCCGGCAATGTCGCGCCAGGAATCGCTACTGGACCGCTGAACGTGAAGATGGTACGCCTATCGGGCAGCTGGGCCGTCGCGAGAGATGCGAAGCCGCTGATGATGGCGCTCGCACAAATGATAGGGATCAGTTTTCTACTTGACATGCTTGGTTCTCCCTTTGCTCGCTCCGTCGTTACCGTCTCAAGACGATAGAAATGGTGTTCGTCGTCCACTTCCGGTAACAGTGCAACGATGATGCCGCCCTGGCCTGTTGCCTCCTGCATGACTCGGCCGAGGCTGCGGTAGGCACGCGCTCCACGCCTTCTGCATGGAACGTGCGTGCTCAATATGGGCAAGCCATGGTGCAACGTGTGCCGTCCTCCCCCGACTAGACCGGCAGCCGGCAAACTGGCGCGCGAGAGTCACCCGCAGCCGGGACGGTGGTGCGATGCCCGTGGTCTTCGAGCCAAGGCATGCGACGTGGTTCTCGCTGGCGGACGCCGCGCTTCGGGATCGATACCGAATCTCAGAGTGATGGCCGATCCGCCACCGGTAGCGGCAGCTCTTCAGGCGCCTGGATGACAAATCCAACTCCAGCGACGCGCGTCATTCGCACGCCTCCAGCCGGCTCGGATTACTTATACGCGGGGATGGTCTCCGTCGCATTCGGAGTCGCACATTGGTATCTTCGCGCCTTCCCGGCCGCTGACGCCTCCGTGGATCCGCGTGGCGGGACAAACGAGAGACCGAACGGAAAGGAATTATGTCGCATTCGTCTGAATGACCTGCCCAACCCGGCTCCGATCAGCAGCGCGATTGGCGGCCGACAGGACGTCGCCGTCGTCGTCGGTAACGGTGGGGCGCACGCGGCCACAACGCGATGCATCGGCACAGTCGATAGGTGCTACGCCCCACGAGGTCGAGTCGGCTAGAATACCCCGACTGCGTATGGACCACTATTCGAGACGAGAACTCATCAGCCTGTTCGGTCTGGCGGGTACAGCCCTGTGTCTTACGGCAAGAACTTCGTCAGCGGGTCGCCCGCAGCCGCCAACAGTGCAAGCTGTCGGGACCCAGATACCATCGTGGCCGACTGAATTGCGGCGTCTGTCCTCCGGCGTCTACGCTTATATCCAGGCGAGTGGTCCAGGCGTCGACAACGCCAGCTTGAGCAATGCAGGCGTGATTGTCGGTCCCGATGGACTCCTTGCGATCGACACGCTGGGGCCTCCGATTCACGCAAAGGCATTCAAGACCGCAGCCGAGAGCGCAACAGGCAAGCGATTCAATCGCGTCGTGAATAGCCACCATCATCGGGATCACACCAACGGAAACTGCTTCTTCGCGCCCGTCGAGATCGTGTCCAGCGACTACACACGCCAGGCCACAATCGACGACGGCATTCCAGAGCATCCCTACGACAATCGGCCGCAGTGGCAGGCGGGGATCGGCGAATTGACACTGGCGCCGCCCACGACCACGCTCAGTGGTGGCGCTACCTACCGCTATGGCGGAACGGTCGTGGAAGTGATTCCGAACCACCCGGCACACACGTTCGGCGATCTCATGGTCTATCTGCCTGATCAAAAGATCCTGTTCGCAGGCGACATCGCGTTCTACTATGTGACGCCAGCCGGCCATAACGCGCAGATCACCAAATGGATCGAGGCCATCGATCGGATCAACCGGATGGACGTCGACCTGATCGTTCCCGGACACGGTCCGATCGGTACCAAGAAGGAACTGGCGGACACGCGGATCTATCTCGAGCTCCTGGTCACCGAGACGCGCAAGCGGTATGCGATGGGCATGAGTCCGGGCCGCGCCGCGGCCGATCTCCCGCTGGGCCGTTTCGCGGCGTGGACCAATCCGGAGCGCCACGCCTGGAACACGGTGAGGCTCTACGCCGAGTTCGCGGGTAGGTTGACGCCAGCCCAGGATCTGCCGGCGCAGAACGCGGCCGTCGCCGAATACCTCGCGTTGCAGCGCGCGCGCTAGTGTCGTGTCTCAGAAGTTCGTTGGAAAATGACAAC